>JALSJQ010000034.1 GCA_026989275.1 Albidovulum sp. | reverse complement strand
GGCCCCCGCATGCGAGGGGGGGGCGCTCGCGCGTCTCTCGCGCCCCGGAGCGATCCGTTCGGGCGTGCCGGGGCCATGCGCGGGCAGGGAACGGCGCCTGCCGCGGGAAGGTCCGGCGGAGAACGGAGCGCGTCGGTTCGCCCTTGCCATGAAGAATGTCATGTCCCCTTCGCAGCCGGTGCGGGAGGACGCGCAGGATGAGGGTGCCCTATCGCTGGATCGTCGGCTTTCTCGTACTTCTCCAGCTCCTGGCCACGACCTTCTTCGTGGGCGACATCCTTCTGACGATGCTCGGCATCCACCGCCGCCCGATCCCGTGGGAGATGCGGGAGATGATCGAGATCGGTGCAGCGGTGTCGCTGGTCGTCGGCGTGGTTCTCGGGGTGGCCGTGCTGTCGCACATGAGCCGTCGCACCCGGCGGCTCGAGGACCAGCTGCGGATCGCCGCCGGCGCGCTCGAGGAGATCATCCGCGAGCGCTTCGACGGCTGGGGCCTGACCCCGGCCGAGCGGGACGTGGCCCTGTTCGCCATCAAGGGGCTGACGACGAAGGAGATCGCCGCCCTGCGGCGCACCTCGGAAGGCACGGTGAAGGCCCAGACGAACGCGATCTACCGCAAGGCCGGTGTCTCGAGCCGGGCGCAGCTGCTGGGTATCTTCGTCGAGGAACTGCTCGAGGGCTCGGTCGGCGAACGGATGCAGGATGCCGCGACAGCCGCCGGGGAAGGGGCGGAAGAGCCGCAGGAAGGGCGGCGGGTCGCGGTCGCCGGCCGGAGATGACAGGGCGCTCCGAGGGTATGTGTTCGACCGGCGGGAACGAGGCAGGCGCAGGGCGCCGCACGGGACGGTGCGTGTTGCGCGGATGGCGGGAAACGGCGGCGCGAGACGGGGGCTTGCCCGCAGATCGGGGCCTCTTGGCGCGACAGGCTTTCCCCGTCCCGTGATCGCGCGGCGGACGACCGGGCGGGGGCAGGGCTCTTGTGAGGGAATGTCGGCCGGGATGCGCGGTCCGGGACGGGGCGAAAAGGTCGTCACCGCTTGCCGGGTGGCCGTTCGCGCGCGGCCCCTTTCCGCAGGCCGGGCAGCCGGTCGGCTTCAGCGGGAGAAGCGACGGACGAGCCTTTCGAGCGGGCTCGTGGCGGGGGCGTCTTCCTCTCCGGCTTCGGCACCTTTCATGCGCGGAGCCTCTTTCTTCCGGGCCTGACCGGCAGGGGGCGTCTTCGGCGGTTTCTTCTCTCGCCTGCCGGGCATGGTGCCGGCCGTGCGGGCGGCCACGGCATTCATGAACCCGGCCATGTCGCCCGCGACGAGCCGCGGCGCTTCGGCGGCGACGGCTTCGAGCAGGGGTTCGCGCCACTCGGCATCGGCCCTGGTGAAATCGCCCAGCACCCAGCCGACCACCCGGGCCTTGTCCCCCGGGTGACCGATGCCGATGCGCACGCGCCAGAAATCGGCCCCGATATGGGACTGGATCGAGCGCAACCCGTTATGGCCGGCATGGCCGCCGCCCCGCTTCACTCGGAGCCTGCCCGGGGCGAGATCGAGCTCGTCATGGAAGACGATCACCTCCTCGGGGGCGAGCTTGTAGAAGCGGACCGCCTCGGCCACCGCATCGCCCGAACGGTTCATCCAGGTCTGGGGCTTGAGGAGCAGCACCTTTTCGCCGTCAATCCGTCCCTCGGAGGCGAGGGAGCGGAACTTCCGCCGCCAGGGCCCGAAACCCGCCGTTTCGCGGATCCGGTCCACGGCCATGAATCCGACATTGTGGCGCTGATTTTCGTGTTCCCGCCCCGGGTTGCCGAGGCCGACGAGGAGTTTCATGTGCCGCTCCTCCGCGTTAGGATGCCCGATGAGCATTAGGCAAGGCGGATGAGAAGTGCAATGGACGAGCCCGCCCCTTCCCCCGCGTCCGACCCACCGGCGGGCTGGCTCCGCTTCGCCCTGGGCGACATGCGGCTCGATCTGCCCGCCGACCGCCTTACCCCGCGGTTGCGCCAGGCACTGCGTTCGGGCCGCTACGAGCGGCTCGAGCGGCAGATGCTGGCGCGGCTGGCCGCCGAATGCGACGGGCCGGCACTCGACATCGGCGGCGGGGCCGGGGCGACGGGTATCGTCCTCGCCCGTCATCTCGGAGCCGGGCAGGTGACCATCTTCGAGCCCGATCCGCAGATGGCCGCCGTCATCCGCCACAATCTGGCGCTCAACGGACAGGCCGGCGTGCGCGTGCGGACGGGGGCCGTGATCGCCGGGAAGGGCCGGGGACGCATCGCCTTCCGGCGCGGCCGGGCCTTCTGGTCGTCGGCGGCGCCGGAAGAGGCGGAGGGAGAGGGGGAGAGGCTGGAGGTGCCGGCCTTCGGCATCGAGACGCTTCTGGCGGAAATCCGCCCCGAACTCGTCGCCCTCGATGTCGAGGGCATGGAGATCGAGCTCGCGGCCCCGCTGGCGGCGTTCGGGCCGCGTTTCGTGCTGATGGAGCTGCACCGGCAACGATACGGCCTTCCGGGCATCGCCCGGATCTTCGGCGACATGCTCGCGGGCGGCTATGCCTACCGCCCCGATGTCTCGCGCGGCGCGGTGGTCGGTTTCGAGCGGCTCGGCTGAGGGGCGTTCCGGCGGAAGGCGGAAGGACCTGCCGGCAGCCGGGGAGCGGGAACGCCGCGCCTGACGCACCCGCCGGCACGGGCCCGCATGGCGCCGCGCGCGAACCGGATGAAGGAAGCGACGGAAGCGGCCACGCAAAAGGGGCGGCCGAAGCCGCCCCGCATGCACGGCGTCGAGAAAGGATCAGCCTTCGCTCTCTTCCCCGGCTTCCCCTTCCTCGCCTTCGCTCGCGGCGGCCTCGGCAAAGCCCGACGGCGCCGAGATGTTGGCGATGACGAAATCGCGGTCCTTGATGGTTGGTTCCGTTCCTTCGGGCAGGGTGACCTTGGAGATGGTGATGACGTCGCCGATGTCATAGCCCGAGAGATCGACCACGATCTTGTCGGGAATGTTGCCGGCCGTCACCTCGAGCTCGACTTCGGGCCGGACGACGACCAGCGTGCCGCCGCGCTTGAGGCCGGGCGCCTCTTCCTCGCCCACGAACTCGACGGGAATTTCGAGCTCGATCCGGTCGCTCTCCTTCAGGCGCATGAAATCGACATGGATCGGCAGGTCCTTCACCACGTCACGCTGCACCTCGCGGGCGATGACGAGCTCCTCGCCGACTCCGTCGATCTTGAGGCGGAAGAGCGTCGAGAGGAAATGGCCGGCGCGCAGATATTTCATCAGCCGGTTGAAGGGCACATTGATCGGCTGCGGATCCTTGCCGCCGCCATAGACGACACCCGGCACGAGCCCCTGACGGCGGGCCTGGCGAGCGGCTCCCTTGCCCGTCCTCGCGCGTGCCATGGCATTGAAATCGGGAATGGTGCGAGCCATGGTTCTTCTCCTGTCTGCTGGGCGGGCATCCTCCAGGGTGTATGCCCGCATGAAGCGGCCCTATAGGGGCAATCGCGCGCCTGGGCAAGAGGCGAATCGGCCGGAAGCCGCTTTCCGGGCGACCGGAGGCCGAATGTCGCGGCGGAGCACCGCGGCGAAAGCCTGACCGAATGTCGCGGCCGGGGCATATCGCCCCTTGCTCCCGCCGCTCCATCGGCTAGACAGCAGCCAGCGGCCGCCACGCCGCAGGCATCATCACGGGGGACAGGACATGGCCGACAGCAGCCCTTTCTTCACCGAACCGCTCATGGAACGCGACCCTGAGGTCTTTGCCGCCATCCGCGGCGAACTCGAGCGCGAGCGCGACGAGATCGAGCTCATCGCCTCGGAGAACATCGTCTCGAAGGCGGTGCTCGAGGCCCAGGGCTCGGTCTTCACCAACAAGTATGCCGAAGGCTATCCGGGGCGGCGCTATTATGGCGGCTGCGAATGGGCCGATGTGGTCGAGACGCTGGCCATCGAACGGGCGAAGTCGCTCTTCGGCTGCGAATTCGCCAATGTGCAGCCCCATTCGGGATCCCAGGCCAATCAGGGCGTGTTCCTCGCCCTGCTCAGGCCCGGCGACACCATTCTGGGGATGAACCTCGCCTCGGGCGGGCATCTGACCCACGGCGCCCGGCCCAATGTCTCGGGCAAGTGGTTCAACGCCGTGCAATACGGTGTGCGTCGGCAGGACAGCCGCATCGATTTCGACGAGGTGGCGCGCCTGGCGGAGGAGCACCGGCCGAAGCTCATCATCGCCGGCGGCTCCGCCATTCCGCGGCAGATCGACTTCGCCCGCTTCCGCGAGATCGCCGACGCCGTCGGCGCCTTCCTGATGGTGGACATGGCCCATTTCGCCGGGCTCGTGGCCGGCGGGGTGCACCCGTCGCCCTTCCCCCATGCCCATGTGGTCACCACCACCACCCACAAGACGCTGCGCGGCCCCCGGGGCGGCATGATCCTGACCAACGATCCCGAGATCGCGAAGAAGGTCAACTCCGCCATCTTCCCCGGCCTTCAGGGCGGGCCGCTGATGCATGTGATCGCCGCCAAGGCCGTGGCCTTCGGCGAGGCGCTGCGCCCCGAATTCCGCGATTATGCCGCGCAGGTGGTCGCGAACGCCCGGGCGCTGGCCGACGAGCTGGTGAAGGGCGGGCTCGACATCGTCACCGGCGGCACCGACACCCATGTGATGCTGGTCGATCTGCGGCCGAAGGGCGTGACCGGCAACATCACCGAAAAAAGCCTCGAGCGGGCGCATATCACCTGCAACAAGAACGGGATCCCCTTCGACCCGGAGAAGCCGACCGTCACCTCGGGAATCCGCCTCGGCACGCCGGCCGGAACCACCCGCGGTTTCGACGAGGCGGCCTTCCGCCGGATCGGCCGCTGGATCGTCGAGGTGATCGACGGGCTGGCCGCGAACGGCCCCGAAGGCAACGCCGCGGTCGAGGAAAAGGTGGCGGCCGAGGTGCGCGATTTCCTCAAGGCGTATCCGATCTATCCCGATCAGTGAAACCGGCGGGCAGGGGGAGGGCTGCACTCCCCGTCGCATCCTTCTCCGCCGGAGGGGCACCGGGTAGGGAGCGGCCCGCCACGCCCGCATCAGGGCAGGAATGAAGGCGCTGCCGCCTGTCGGGTGCAGGTGCCTCGCCTGAAGGCGGGCCGAGCCGGAGAGGCGGCCCGCACGATGCGCGCCGCCTCCCTTGCCGCTCGGGAAAGGTCTTTCCCGCTTCGCACCGCTCAGACGGTGACGAACTGGCCCATCATGCCGGCATCCTCGTGTTCGAGAATGTGGCAGTGATACATGTAGGGCAATTCGGGGTCGCGATAGTCGGGAAAGGTGACGAGCACTTCCACCGGTTCGCCCGGCATCACCAGAACCGTGTCCTTGAAACCCCGTTCATGCGCCGCAGGCGGCCGGCCTCCGCGCGAGAGGATGCGGAACTGGGTGTCGTGGATGTGGAAGGGGTGCATCATCGGCGAAGCGTTGGTGATGCGCCAGATCTCGGCCGTGGCGGCCGGCACGCGCTCGTCGATCACCCGCGGGTCCATCGAGCGGCCGTTGATGGCGAAACCGCGGCCCATCATCATGGCCGGCCCCATCCGCATCTGGAGCTCGAAGGGGCGGACGGAGCGGGCCATGTCGCGCGTGGCCGGAGGCAGCGAGGCAAGGCGCGACGGAAGCGCCGTGGCGCGGCCGCGTCCCCTCGGCACGAGTTCGAGGAAATCGAAACGCCGAGCGCTTTCGCCCATCGGCCCGCCCATCATGCCACCCATCATGCCGCGGCCCATGCCGCCCATCATGCCGACGGCGATGGGGATGGTGTCGGCGACAAGGCGCACCGGCGCTCCGTCGGAAAGATCGACCACGATCTCGGCCCGTTCCGCCGAGGCGAGGACGAGACTTCTCATCGTCACCGGTTCTTCGAGAAGCCCGCCGTCGGAAGCCACCATGGCAAAGGGCCGCCCGTCGTCGAAGGCGAGACGATAGACGGAGGCGTTCGATGCGTTCCAGATCCGAAGCCGCACCAGGCCCGCCGGCACTTCCGCTCGCGGCGAGATCGCGCCGTTGACGAGGGGCACGTCGCCGGCCATGCCCATCATCACGTCGGGCATCGACGGGTTGTAGGGCATCTGCCCCGACGCGGTGAAGCGCCGCTCCTGAAGCGCGACCGGCAGGTCGTCAACCCCGTATTCGGAGGGTAGCTCCGGCCCGTCCTCTTCCTCGACGCGCATGAGCACGGCCATGCCGGCCCAGACATGCTCGGCGGTCTTGTGCAGCTGGTGGCCGTGGGCCCAGTAGCTGCCGGCGCGCTGGAGCACCTCGAATTCGGGCCGCCAGGTCGCGTTCGGGGCGATCACCTGATGAGGGCCGCCATCGCACCAGGCCGGCAGTTCGAAGCCGTGCCAGTGCAGCGTCATGTTCTCGCCGATGCGATTGGTGACGTTGAAACGCACCGTCTCGCCCCGCTTCATCCGCAGCATCGGGCCGAGATAGTCGGCATTGATGCCGATCGTGCGGGTTCCGATACCGGGGAAGAAGCCATGCGTGCCGCGGCGCACCTCGAGATCGAAGACGCGCACGCCGCCCTCGATGTGCCCGTTGTCGAGCGGCGGGATCGGCAGGGCGGGCCGCTCGGCCGCCGCGGCCCGCCCGCTGTGCAGGACGAAGGGCGCGGCGAGGAGGGCGGCTCCGGCTGCGAGGAGGTCGCGTCGGCTGGTCGTGGCAGGGCCGATGCGCGCCCCGGGCAGGGCGTTGCCGACAGGGGCCGGCCGCCTCTCGGCGGGTCGGCCCGTGTGGTCATGTGGTGTTTGCTTCATGGTGGTTTCTCCTGCCGTTTCCTGCGGCCAAGTCGATGGAAATGGGTTGTCCGATAGGCAAGTTTTCACGCTCGGGGCGAATCGCCCATTGTCGAGTCGGATCTTCGTGCTTCCTGCAACTGGAAGGTCAAGCGGGAATTCTCGCCTTCCATGCAATCCGGCGGGCGGCGCAGGTGCCGGGTGGCAGGCGGTGCAGAGAACGCGGCAGGCGCAAAATGCCGGGCGGGGCGCGTGGCCGTCAGAGCGCGGGTGCCGGGCCGAGGGGAAGGCCCAGAAGGCGCATGCGCCCGCCCTCGAAGGAAAGCGGCAGGCGCAGTGCCTTCCGTTCCCCGGCGTGGGACCGTTCCCCGGCCTGCGCACGCGCCGCGGCCTGCTGGCGCGCCAGCTCCTCCCCGAGACGGGCGATGAGCGCGGCCTGCCGGCTCTCGATCCACCCCGCCTTTTCGAGATGGTCGAGCAGGGCCGGCAGATCGGCGGTGACGATCTCGAAGCGGCCGGCCAGCCGCCCCGTCTCGTTCCGCCGCAGGACCCCCCGGCCTTCGAGGCGCACATCCCCCCAGGCGATGACCGCCTTGCGAATGGCGATCGGCCGGGCCGGGTCGATCGGCAGGGGGCGGTCCGCTTCGCCGGCGACGCCATAGGAAAGATCGAGCTCGATCCGCTCGATGGTCGGCGGCAGATCCGGCGGCAGGGCGAGGCGCGCGCGGAGCTGTTCGGGCAGAGAGAGGGAGACCAGCCGCAGATAGCCGTCTTCGTCGGCATCGGCGGCGGCGGTGGCGATCTTTTCGGCCAGCGCATCGCGCGGCGCGTCTTCCGCCTTGGCTCCGGCGGCTCCCGGCCCTGCGGCGGCCGCCTGCGAAGCCACGGGGTGGGCAAGGGCGACGAGGGCCTTGCCGGCGCGAATTTCGTCGCCCGAAGGCAGGGCCAGCCTGCCATGGGTGATCTCGAGCCGCCCGGAGCGCAGGCGCGGCGGCATCCGGCGGCCAAACTTGAGACTGCCCCAGATCCGTTCCCCCTCGATGGTGAAGGGGCCGGCCGGCGTCGCGAACACATGGCGCCCCGGCCAGGCGAGGATCAGATGCCAGGGCTTGTAGGCGAGTTGCACCGAATAGAATTCGTCGCCCTGCCAGCCCCAGCTGCCGTCGGGGGTGGCGAGGCGCGGCTGCGTGAGATGGATGTCGAAACGATAGGGAAAACCGTCGAAATCGCTCTTTTCCCAACCGACCTCGTATCCTGCGTCCCGCAGACGGGCGATCTCCTGCCCGATCGCATCCCTCTCGAGGCCCGATGCGTAGAACCAGTAGCCGATCCATCCGATGACGGCGAGAATGATGGTGCCGACGACAAAGCGCATGTCCTTCGCCTTTCTTCAGGCGCGTTTTCAAACCCTGCGGGGGCGGTATATATCCCCCGCGGGGGCAAGACCACAGGGCGCGGGGTCACAGCCGCATGCAACGCATGGGAGGTGGCATGATGAAGGGGGCGGACCGGCCGGCAGCGGATGCGGGCATCGGGCGTACGGAAGCGGAATGTGCGGCGAGCGGAAGCATGGCGAGCGGAGGCGGGGAGAAAGAAAACCCGGAAGACGGGGGCGCCTCTCGCTCCGGTACGCGGGCCGATGCCGCCATTTCCGGGGCGGCCGCCGGTCGCTTCTCCAGGGGCGCGGTGGACGGTTTCGGCCCCGTCCTCGTGCCCGATGAACGGATCGAGTGGGTCTTTGCCTACGGATCGCTGATGTGGGATCCGGGATTCGTGCCGGCCGAGGCGGTGCGCGCCTGGCTTGCGGGGTATCGGCGGGATTTCGCCCTCTGGTCGCACCACTACCGCGGCACGCCCGATCTCCCGGGCCTCGTGCTCGCGCTCGAGCCGGCGGAGGGGGCCGCATGCCCGGGCATGGCGCTGCGTCTGCCCGAGGAGGGGCGCGCCGCCATCATCGCCGGGTTGCGGCGGCGTGAACTCGTCTCCTACGCCTATGCCGAACGCCTGGTGACGCTCGAGCTTGCGGACGGGCGGCGCGTCGAAGCACTGGCCTATGTGGTGCGGGCGGGTCATCCGCAGCACGCGACCGGCCTTTCGCCCGACGAAAAGGCCCGGATCATCGCCCGGGCCCGCGGAGCGCGCGGCGCAAATGGCGACTACCTCGCCAACACCCTTGCCCATCTGGGGCGGCTCGGTATCGCGGACCCCGCCCTTGCCGCCCTGTCGGCGGCGGTCCGGCGGTTCGGGCACGAAGAGGAGTAAGGAGGCGGAAGGCGGCTGAGGTCCGGCACGCGGGGCTCGGTTGCCGGTGCAGCGAGCGCTCGGCGGAGCGAGGCCGGCGGGGGCAGGGGCTTGTCTTGCGCCGGCACGAGCGCGATCCGGTGCGAGGGCGGGGGCGTCTGCCCCGGACGAGCGGAGATCCTGCCGGCCGCCGGCCGCGTCGGGGCAGGGCGCGCTGCGCGCTGCAACGGTCGGCAATGGTCTGCAACGACCGAACGGCCACATCCGCGTGAAATTCCTGCGCCTCGCGCCGCCCCCGTGTTGTGTCGGCACTCGAGGCGCGGTAATCCTTTTCGCGCAAGGACATGAGGTCGTGCCCCCGGCCGGGGCCGCCCGAGGAGTGTGCATGACGAGGCCCGATCTTTCGGCACAACCGCGGTTTTCCCAGCCGACCCGGCAGCTCCTGACGATGATCGTCGTTCTCGCGCTCGTCGGCGTCGGCAGCTGGATCGCGTTGCCGCGGATCGAACACATCATCACCGCCAACCCGTTTCTGAACGGGGTGATCCTCGGTGTCTTCGGCATCGGCGTGCTCGCCACCTTCTGGCAGATGGCGCTTCTCATGCGGGCCGTGCGCTGGCTGCGCCGCCATGTGCCGGCGGGCGGGGCGGAGGAGGGGGCGGCGCCCCCGGCGCTGCTGGCGCCGCTCGCAGCGCTCTTTCGCGAAGGGAATGGCGGGTTGCACCTTTCCCCGGTTTCGGCGCGTTCGGTGCTCGATGCGGTGGCGATGCGGATCGAGGAAGCGCGCGACATCACCCGCTACATCGCCAACGTGCTGATCTTTCTCGGCCTTCTCGGTACCTTCTACGGGTTGGCCATTACCGTTCCGGCCGTGGTCGAGACCATCCGTTCGCTGAGCCCGTCGGCGGGCGAGGATGCGGCCACCATCTTCCAGCGGCTGATGCACGGGCTCGAGAACCAGCTCGGCGGCATGGGCACGGCCTTCTCCTCCTCGCTGCTCGGTCTTGCCGGATCGCTCGTCATCGGCCTTCTGGAGCTTTTCGCCACCCATGGCCAGAACCGCTTCTATCGCGAGCTCGAGGAATGGCTCACCAGCATGACGAGCTTCCATGCCGAGGCCGGGGCGGGTGGCGAAAGCGGCTGGCTCGCGGAGATCCTGCTCGGGCTTTCGCGCCAGATCGACGCCCTGGCCGACAGCCTCGTGCAGAGCGACATCTCCCGCCACGAGGGCAACGAGAAGATCGCCGCGCTGGCCGGGGCCGTCGAGGCGCTCGGGGCCGAGATCCGCGCCGAGCGGCAGGCGCGCGAGGCCGACGCGGCGGACGGGACGGCCGCTCTGGTGAAGACGCTCGAGCGGATTTCGGAAGGTCAGTCGAGTCTTCTCGACGAGATCCGCCGCCTGACCGTCGATGACACGCCCGATGTCGAGACGAGGCGGCTTCTGCGTTCGATCAATACCGGCATCCTGCGGCTGCACGAGGAGATGGCGGCCGGGCGGATCGAGAGCGTGGCCGAGATCCGCGCCGAGATCGCCGCCCTTGCCCGCCTGCTCGCGGCCCGCGGTTCGGGCGGCGAGGCGGCGCTTTCCCTCGAGAACCCTGCCGAAGAGGCACCGCGATGAGCCTCTCGCGCCGCACTCCCCAGCGTTTCCGGCCCAATATCTGGCCCGGCTTCGTCGATGCCATGACCGGGCTTCTCCTGGTGCTGACCTTCGTCATCTCGATCTTCATGATCGTGCAGTTCGTCCAGTCCCGGCGGATCGACAGCCAGGCCGGGGAGCTCGAGGCGCTTTCGGCCGAGGTGGCGAGCCTTTCGCAGGCGCTCGGGGCGAGCCGTGCCCGGGCCGACCGGCTGTCGCAGGATCTGGCCGCCGCCCGCGCCGAAGCCGCCGACCGGGCCGACGTCATCGCCACCCTCGAGGCGGCGCTGGCCGATCGCGAGGCCCGCATCGCCGATCAGCAGGGCCGGATCCGCGACATCGAGGCCCGGATCACCGATCTTCTGGGCGAGCGCGACGCCCTGAGGGCCGATAGGGCCGCGCTCCTGGCCGAGAAGGGGCGGCTCGAGAAAGAGGTGCGCACCCTCGTCGCCAAACGGGACGCGCTCGACGCCGCGCTTGCCGCCGCCCGGGCCGAGGGGGCACGGCTGAAGGACGACAAGGCCGCTCTCGAGGCGCGGACGGCGGCGCTTTCGCGGGATCTCGCCGCCACGCGGGCCGATCTTGCCGCCGCGCGACAGAAGATCGCCGCTGCCGAGGGGGAGATCGAGCGGCTCACCGGTGAACGGGAGCGGCTGATCGATGCGGGCGCCGCGCTGCGTCTTGCGCTGGCACGGGCGCGCAACGAGATCAGCCGGGAAGAGGAAGCGGCGCGGCTTGCGGCGGCAAGAGCCGATGCGCTCAAGGCGCTTGTCGCCGATCTCGAGCGGCGGAACGGCGATCAGGCCGCACGCCTCGCCGATCTTCTTGCCGCGCTCGAGAAGGCCCGCAAGGAAAAGGCGGGGGTCGAGAGCGCGCTTGCCGCCGCCCGGGAGCGCCTGGCCGCTGCCACGGACAGGGCGACGGCCCTTGCCGAAAAGCTCGATGCGGCCGAGAAGGCGCGGCTGGCCGAGGCAGCCGCGGCGGAGGCGCTGCGGCAGCGCCTTGCGGAGCGGGAGGCTGCGCTTTCCGAGGCCGAGAAGGCGCGGCTGGCCGAGGCGGCCGCGGCGGAGGCGTTGCGCAAGCGGCTGGCCGATGCCGATGCGGAGATGACGGCCCTCGAACTCAGGCTCGAGGAGGAGCGCCGCCGCGCCGAGGAGACGCTGACCCTGCTGGCCGCGGCCGAGCAGGCGCGCAAGGCGCTGGCCGGGAAGCTCGCCGGAATCGAGGCCGCGCGCGCGGCGCTGGCGACGCGGGAAAGGAAGCTCGAGCAGAAGCTCTCTGCGAGCGAGGACGAGAGAAGGAAGACGGCGGCGGCGTTGACGGAAAAGGCGTCCGCCCTTGCCCGTCTCGAGTCCGAGAACGCCGCCTTGCGGCAGAGGCTCGCCGCGCTCGAGGCCGAGAAGGGGCGGCTCGCGGCCGAGCGCAGCCGGGTGGCGGATGATCGCATGCGCCTTGCGGCCGAACTTGCCCGCCTTGCCGACGCCCTGACGAAGAGCCGCAGCGAGAAGAAAGCCGCCGAGGCCCGGGCCGTCGCCGCCACGGACGAAAAGGCACGTCAGGCGGCCCTTCTGGCCGAGGCGAAAGCGCTGCTTGCGGCCGAGAAGAAGCGCAGCCTTGCGGCGGAGCGGCGGATTGCCCTTCTCAATCGGCAGATCGCCCGGCTCGATCGGCGCCTTGCCGCATTGCAGGAAACCCTCGAGGCGACCCAGGCGGCCGACGCCAGGAAAGCGGTGCAGATCCGCAATCTCGGCCAGCAGCTCAACCAGGCTCTGGCGCAGAAGGCCGCCGAGGAGCGCAAGCGCCGGCTTCAGGCCGAACGCATCGCCGCGCTCGAGAAGGAGAAGCTGCGCCTTCTCGAGGAGCGGACGCGCCAGCTCGAGAAATACCGGTCCGATTTCTTCGGTCGGCTGCGCGACATCTTCGCCGGCCAGCCCGGGGTCCGCATCGTCGGTGACCGATTCGTGTTCGATTCGGCCGTGCTCTTCGATCCGGGGTCGGACGAGCTGACGGAAGCCGGCAAGCACGAGATCGCCAAGGTCGTCGAGGTGCTGAAACAGGCGGCGCGGCAGATCCCGCCGGATATCGACTGGGTCCTGCGGGTGGATGGGCATACCGACGACACCCCCCTCCGGCCCGGTGCCCGGTGGCGCGACAACTGGGAGCTCAGCCAGGCGCGGGCGCTGGCCGTCGTCCGCTACATGATCGACGCGCTCGGCCTGCCGCCCGAGCGGCTGGCGCCGACCGGCTTCGGCGAGTTCCACCCGGTCGATCCGCGGCCGGTTCCCGAGGCCCGGGCGAAGAACCGCCGCATCGAGCTCAAGCTCACCGAACGCTGAGACGCTGACACCAGAGGGGCGGGAGCCTGCCGGGGGCTCTCCGGCGCCTGGCGGTGCGCCCTTCCGGGCAGCGGCGATGGCCATGCCGGTGAGGCCGGGGCGCCGGCAACCAGTTCGGGCCGGTCTATTCGCGCGGGGCGCCGCCGAGCGCCGTCATGCGGGAAATCCGGTCGAGCAGGCGGCCGTCGCGGCGCAATTCGGCAATGATGCGGTAATCGCCCGCCTGCCAGCCCGCCGCCGGCCGCTGCACGCCGAGGGCAAGGCGCAGCTCGGCCCGTCGCTGCCTGAGGCGGCGGACCTCCTTGGCGAGAATCGCGCCGTCGGGGCCCTCGAGACGCAGATCGATCCGGTCGCCCGGCGCAAGGTTGATGGCGAGGATGCCGCCGACGAGGCGCGGCGGGTCGGCCGCGAGGCGGGAGGGCGGCGTCAGGACGAGCGTTGCCCGGTCGGGCAGGCGATCGAACAGGGCGGCATGGATCAGCCGGCTGGTCGCGAGCGGCAGCGGGTGTCGCCACAGTTGCCGGTGCGGTGCGGCGGGGCAGGGGACGGGGCGGATGTCGAACGGATCGAGCACCCGGCCCTTGCGGCGGATGTCGAAATGAAGATGCGGGAAGGTGGTGTCCCCCGAAAGGCCGACGATGCCGAGCGGGGTGCCGGCCGCCAGTCTCTGGCCGCGGCGCACCCGCACCGAACCGCGGCGCATGTGGCAGTAGCGCATGACCCAGCCGCTCTCGGTGCGGATGGCGACCCCGTTGCCGCATTGGCCGCCGCCTTCGGGCCAGGGCGTGCCGGGAGCGCGCAGGCGCTCGGGCGCATCGTTGCGCAGGGCGACGACGGTGCCGGGCGCGGCCGCCCGCACCATCACCCCGCTGCGGAAAAGCGCCGGATCGCCGATCCGCAGATCGGTGCCGCGATGGCCGTCATAGCTCGCTATGCCGCAGGCGGCATCGCGGATGCCGGGGCCGGGTTCGCGATCGACGAGGTTCTGCAGGAAACAGCTTTCGCCGAGGCTGCAATCGAGAGGGAAGAGAAGGGGCGGCGGCAGCGCGGTGTCGGTCGGCGCGATCAGGGGTTCGGCCACGATCGGCAGCGGGAGGGCGGCGAGGATCAGCGCAAGCGGAGCGAACGGCCGCCACCGGACACGACGCCGGGAAAAGGGGGCCGTCTTCGCCCGTGAGGGGGCGCCCGGCCCTTGCCGTCTGCCTCGACTGTCCGCCATTCTCGGGCTCTTGTTCACCTGTTTCGCACCCGTCTCGATGGAAGATGCCGGGCTTTCCGTGCGGAAGGGTGCACCGTCCCCGTGACTCCCGGCGACGCGATGTGGTCTTCCCGGCCTGATCCGACCTCCGGTTCGGCATTCTTCCCGCGCCGGGCGGCCCGTGCAACAGCCGCGCGCGAGAAGTTGAACGCCGCGGGCAGCCACGTCGCGTGCGGGGAAGAGGCGCCTGATCCTTGCGGGCGGCAAGGCCGGGAAGGACATGCGGCATGGCGAACCGGCGTTCCCGGATACCACGCCGGCGAGGGATATTCGGAGCATGGGGGGAAGGAAGGCAGCCGCCCTGAAGGCAGCCGCTTTCGGGAGAGGGCCGATCATGTGGCGGGATGCGGAGGGATGCCTGCATGGCACTCGCCATCGCCGGAAGGGCGAGGCGGCTGGCGGCAAGAGGGTACAGGACACGGGCGCGTTGCTTTCGGTCACGCGACGTCGATCTCGAGGGGGAGGCAAGACATTGTCCGCCTGTCTCGACGCGGAGCTCTCCATGCGCGCTTTTCCGAGGTGGACGGTTCGCGCCCGTCCCCCCGCCTTTCGGCGGGGGATGCGCCATCGGGCGCGTTTCGGCCGATGCGGGCCTGTCGGGGCTGAAGGTGTCGCCCCCCTTCCGCGGATGGCCGGTTCTCGATGCGCGCCCGACCGGCGCTGCCCTTCCCTGCGAGGCAGGCGGATGTCGATTGGCCCTGCCCGCCGCCCGTCGGCAATGCCGGGGCGGCGGGCAGGGTGCGGCGCGACGGCGACGCCGCGAGCGTCCCTGCAAGGAGCGTGCCGCTCCTGCGGGGCGGGGCGCGCCCGGCTCAGTCAGCCGTCAGCAGCGGCGGGCGACGCCCGGCCGGGATCGCGCGTTTTGCGGCCGGCAGGATCCGCAGGTCGAGCCCGTCCTCCTTGCGCCGGACCTCGACCACGCCGCCCTTGGCGAGCCGGCCGAAGAGCAGCTCCTCGGCCAGCGGTTTCTTGATGTGCTCCTGGATCACCCGGCCGAGGGGGCGGGCGCCCATCTTGTCGTCATAGCCCTTCTCGGCCAGCCACTCGGCCGCCTCGGGCGTCAGCTCGATGGTGACGTTCCGTTCCATCAGCTGCGCCTCGAGCTGGAGCACGAACTTCTCGACGACCTTCAGGATCACTTCCTTCGACAGTGGCGCGAAGGAGATGATGGCATCGAGCCGATTGCGGAATTCGGGCGTGAACAGCTTTTCGATCGCCGCCTTGTCCTCGCCTTCCCGCCGCTCGCGGCCGAAGCCGATGGCCGCCCTGGCCTGCTCGGCGGCGCCGGCATTCGATGTCATGATCAGGATCACGTTGCGGAAATCGATCTGCTTGCCGTTGTGATCGGTCAGCTTGCCGTGATCCATCACCTGCAGCAGGATGTTGAACACGTCCGGGTGGGCCTTCTCGATCTCGTCGAGCAGCAGCACGCAATGGGGATGCTGATCGACGCCGTCGGTCAGAAGGCCGCCCTGATCGAAGCCGACATAGCCCGGCGGCGCGCCGATGAGGCGCGAGACGGCGTGTTTCTCCATATATTCCGACATGTCGAAGCGCAGCAGTTCGATGCCGAGCGAGTCGGCCAGCTGGCGGGCCACCTCGGTCTTGCCGACGCCGGTCGGCCCGGCGAATAGGTAGTTGCCGATCGGCTTTTCGGGCTCGCGCAGCCCGGCCCGCGACAGCTTGATGGCCGAAACCAGCGCCCCGATCGCCTCGTCCTGACCGAAGACCACGCGCTTGAGGCGCTTTTCGAGATCGCGCAGGGTCTCGGTATCGCTCTTGGTCATCTTCTTCGGCGGGATGCGGGCGATCTTCGCCACCACCCCCTCGACCTCGCGGGCGCCGATGGTCTTGCGCCGGCGGCTCTCGGGCAGCAGGTGCTGGGCGGCGCCGGCCTCGTCGATCACGTCGATCGCCTTGTCGGGCAGCTTGCGGTCGTGGACGTAGCGCGCCGACAGCTCGACCGCCGCCTTGATCGCGTCCGCGGTGTATTTCACGCCGTGATGCTCCTCGAAATAGGGCTTGAGGCCCTTGAGGATCTTGATCGCGTCCTCGATCGAGGGTTCGTTGACGTCGATCTTCTGGAAGCGGCGGCTCAGCGCCCGATCCTTCTCGAAATGCTGGCGGAACTCCTTGTAGGTGGTCGAGCCCATGCAGCGCAGCTTGCCCGACTGGAGCGCGGGCTTGAGCAGGTTCGAGGCGTCCATCGCCCCGCCCGAGGTGGCGCCGGCGCCGATCACGGTGTGGATCTCGTCGATGAACAGGATCGCGTCGTCGTGTTCCTCGAGCTCCTTCATCACCGCCTTGAGGCGCTCCTCGAAATCACCGCGGTAGCGGGTGCCGGCCAGAAGCGCCCCCATGTCGAGCGAATAGATGGTGGCGTTCTTCAACACCTCGGGAGTGCCGCCCTGCACGATCTTCCAGGCGATGCCCTCGGCAATGGCGGTCTTGCCGACGCCGGGATCGCCCACCAGCAGCGGGTTGTTCTTGCGCCGGCGGCACAGCACCTGGATGCAGCGTTCGATCTCGTGCTCGCGGCCGATGATCGGGTCGATCTCGCCCTCGGCGGCCTTGCGGTTGAGATCGACGCAATATTTCTCGAGCGCCGATTCGCGCTCGTTGCCACCCTGGCGGCCCGACATCGTTTCTTCCTGCTCCTCCGCGCCCCGCACCGGCCGTTCCTCGCGGAAGGCGGGGTTCTTGGCCACGCCATGGGCGATGAAGTTGACCGCGTCGTAGCGGGTCATGTCCTGTTCCTGCAGGAAGTAGGCGGCGTTCGATTCGCGTTCGGCGAAGATGGCGACGAGCACGTTCGCTCCCGTCACCTCCTGCTTGCCCGAACTCTGCACATGGATCGCCGCGCGCTGGATCACCCGCTGGAAGGCGGTGGTGGGCGAGGCCTCGATACCATCGACCTCGGAGATGAGCGTGGAAAGCTCCTCGTCGATGTAGTCGAGCAGCGTCTTGCGCAGCGCCTCTAGATCGACGCCGCAGGCCCGCATCACGCGCGCGGCATCGGGCTCGTCGATGAGCGCGAGCAGGAGATGCTCGAGCGTGGCCAGCTCGTGCCGGCGGGCATTGGCCATGGCCAGTGCCGAATGGATCGCGTTTTCAAGGGTCTTGGTGAAGGAAGGCACCTTTACGCTCCTCGTCCTCGGTTTCGTGCGCGCGACCCCGCGCGCGGGTCGTCATTCCTGGTCGGGTCCTGCCCCTCGTGAGTCGATCCCGTGGATCGATGCTGGCCCGCATGTGTTAAAGATCGGTGTGTGGCGCGGGCATTCAAGCATTTTCTTTCCTTCGAAAGCGTCGCGAAGTTTCACGGTTTCGTCAACACCGGACGCAGCACAAGCGCGCCGATCGTGCCGTTGCGGCCTTGCGCATCACGCTGGGCCACGGCAGGGGATGGCGGACCGCCTTGCACTGGGGCCTTGTGTCCGGCGCATCCGGCGTCCATGTTCGGCGCTTCGTGTTTGGCACTGTCGGGCTCCGGGCACGACAGCCGCTTGCGGCCTGCCGAGGCCCGGTCATGGTCGTGTCTTTCGCCGCCGGCGCCATGCAGCAGCGGCACACCGCCCGCCTTTCGCCGCATCCTGTCCGGGGTGCCCCCGGAGCGTCGGAGCGGCGTCGCCATGATCAGTCCACGGAGGCATCATGCCAGCATCCGCTGGCGGGGGCAAACGGGAATCGCGGCTGGCGGGGGGAGGGCGGCGCGCGCCACCCTCCTGCCGGCCAGCGGCGGCCGCAAGGGCGCGCTCCGCCGGTCATTCCGCCGCCCGTACCGGCGGCACTTCCGCTTCGTCCGGTCGGGCGGTTTCGGTCCTCGGCGGCCGGGACGGCTTGTCCTGCTTTCCCGCCTCCTCCCGCATGTCGGATGCATCGGCGGCGGGCGTCTCGGCGTAGAGCGCCTCGAGCGTGCCCCAGTCGATCTCGCGGAGGCCGCGATGCCAGCGATCGCCCGAGAGCACGAGCGCCTCGGCCGCGCGCGGCGAGCGAACGGCCGAGAGGCGCAGCGCGAGGCCGCGGCCGATCCGTCGCAGCCAGACCGGGATCGCCAGCAGCGAGGGGGTGAGCACCAGCGTCAGCATGGTGGCGATGCCCAGTCCGAAGACCACGGCTGTCGCCAGCGGCTTCCACCACAGCGCCGTCGGCGCATCGACCGTGTAGCCGCCGCCGATGAAATCGATCGAGATGCCGAGCATCATCGGGGTGAGGCCGGCCATGGTGGTGACGGTGGTGAGGAAGACCGGCCGGAGCCGCGCCTCGGCGGTGCGGATCACCGCCTCGATCGGCTCCATGGTGCGGGAATATTCCTGATAGGTGTCGATCAGCACGATGTTGTTGTTCACCACGATGCCGGCCAGCGCGACGATGCCCGTGCCCGTCATGATCACCGAGAAGGGTTGCCCCATCACCACCATGCCGATCAGCACGCCGGCGGTGGAGAGCACCACCGCCACCAGCACCAGCACCGACTGGTAGAAGGAGTTGAACTGCGCCAGAAGGATGAGGAACATCAGTCCGAGCGCGGCGAGGAAGGCCTTGGAAAGGAAGGCCGCGCTCTCCTTCTGGTCTTCCCGGTCGCCCTTCCACTCCCAGGAGACGCCGGGGGGCAGGGGGTGCGTCTCCTCGAGCCATTTCGTGAGCCGGTCGATGATGGCGGTGGCGTTGGCCGGAATGGTGCGGACATTGCCGGCGGCGTCGCGGATCTCGAGCATCACGCTCTTGTCGATGTTGGCCTTGATGTCGAAGAAGCGCTTGCCCCCCACACGGTTGATCTGCGCCAGCTGGGCGACCGGCTTGCGGCTGAGGAAGTTCGCCAGCGGCACCAGCCCGTCACGGGTGCGGACGCGGAGCGTGTCGAGGGTGGACAGCAGCCGGTCCTTCTTCGGCACCCGCACGCGAATGTCGATCTCGTCGTCGGAGCTCTCGACGCGCATCGTGTCGAGGAGGAGGCCGCGGGTGACGAGCTGGATCATCGCCCCGGCGGTGGTGACGTCGGCGCCGAAGCGGCCCGCCTTCTCGACATCGACATCCACCCGCCAGTCGATGCCGGGCAGCGGGCGGGTATCCTCGACATCGACGAGGGCGGGGATCTCCGCCATGTGCCGCCGGACGATTTCGACCGCCTTCTTCAGCGCGGCGAAATCGTCGCCCTCGAGTCGGAGCTGCACCGGCTTGCCGCCGCCGGGACCGTGGGATTCCTTGCGGATCTCGGTGCGGATGCCGGGCAGGTCCGCCAGCCGTTCGGCCACGCGGGCGAGGATCTCCTTGCCGGTCGGGCCGTTCTTGCGCTCTTCCCACGGCACCAGCTCGATCTGGATCTGGCCGATCGTGTCGCGCGGCGGGCCGGCCTTGCCGGTGAAACGGTTGAGTCCTTTTCCGCCGGCGAAGGAGAAGACCGCATCGATCCCCGGCACCGCACGCACCCGCCGTTCGGCCATGCGCACGAGGGCGTCCTTCTGCTCGATCGAGAGATTGCCGCGGGCCATCACATAGACGATGGCCCGCTCGGGGTCGGTATCGACGAAGAATTCCACTCCCTTGCCGTGCTTCTGGTAGAGCGCGAAGGAGAAGGCGACGAAGAGCCCGACCAGGATCACCGTCACTACCGGCATCACCGGATTGCCGACGATGAAGGCCATGAGGCGGCCGAAGGGCGAACGGCGGTAACCGGCACGGATGCGGCGATTGCGCGGCCGGGGGCGCAGCGCTGCGCTCGTCACCGAGAGTCCCAGACCGCCGGCGAGGAAGAGCACTCCCGAAAGAGCGAGTGCGGCACCTTCGGGAAGCGGCGGCAGAGCCGGCAGATGTTCGGGTAGCCAGGAGGGGTTGAGAAAGCCCATGATGCCGGCGTAGAGCACGGCGCCCGCGGCGATGAACAGGAGGAGACGGAGGACCCAGCCGCGCCGCCTCAGCCGCGCCGCCCGCCGCTCGAGGAGACGCGAGAGCCGCCCCGCCAGTCCGCCGATCACCGGCAGGTAGATCAGCGCCACCACGAGCGAGGCCGTGAGCACGAAGATCAGCGTCACCGGCAGCATGCCCATGAACTCCCCGGGCACGCCGGGCCAGAACAGCATCGGCAGGAAGGCGGCAAGGGTGGTGGCGGTCGATGAGACGATCGGCCAGAACATCCGCCGCGCCGCCATGGCGTAGGCCCGCATCGGGCCGATGCCGTCGGCGATCTTGCGATCGGCGTATTCGACCACCACGATCGCCCCGTCCACCAGCATGCCGACCGCGAGGATGAGCCCGAACATCACCACGTTCGAAACCGGGATGCCGAGCATGGCAAGAAGGGCGAAGGTGAGGAAGAAGGAGGTCGGGATCGCGAAGCCCACGAGCAGCGCCGAGCGCAGCCCGAGCGAGGCCAGCACCACGATCATCACCAGTGCGATCGCCGAGAGCACCGAGCCCTCGAGCTGCGAAACCATGCTTCGGACCTCGCGCGAGAGGTCCATCGAGACATCGAGATTGACCGCCTGGCGCAGCGGGGCGGGCCAGGCAGCGGCAAGCTCGGCGGTCTTCACGCGGACCTTCCTCACCGTGTCGATGATGTTGGCGCCCTTGCGCTTGACGATCTGGAGCGCCACGGTCGGCTGACCGTTGAAGCGGGCGGTGCCCTTGCGGTCCTCGAAGGTGAGGCGGATCTCGGCGAGATCCCCGAGCGTGACGATACGGTCACCGTTCACCTTCACCGGCAGGCGATAGATGTCCTCGACATCGTTGAAGGAGGCGGGGATCTTGATGGCGAAGGCGCCGTCGCGGCTCTCGATCTCGCCGGCCGCGATCAGCCGGTTGTTGTTGGTCACGACCGAGATCAGCTCCCCGGCGGTGACGTTGTAGGCTTCGAGGCGCAGCGGGTCGATGACGACCTCGACCATTTCCTTGCGGTAGCCGGTGAGCTTGGCCTCGAGCACCTCGGGCATCGCCTCGTATTCGTCCTGCATGGCGCGGGCGAGGCGCAGGAGCGTGCGTTCGGGCACCTCCCCCGAGAGCGAGACGACGATCACCGGGAACTGGGAGAAGTTGATCTCGGAAATGGTGTATTTCTTCGCCCCGTCGGGGAACTCGGCCTCGGCCCGGTTCATCTTGTCGCGAATGGCGGCGAGGGCCTCGGTCTTGTTCCAGTTGAACTCGAACTCCAGCACCATGCCGGCATAGCCTTCCGCGGCGGTGCCGTAGAGCGATTTCACCCCCTCGATCTCCTTGAGATACTTCTCCATCGGCTTGACGAGAAGCTTCTCCGAATCCTCGGCCGAGATGCCGGGGAAGGGGACCGAGATGAAGACGGCGGGAATGTCGATGTCGGGCGCGCCCTGCTTGGGCAGCGAGACATAGGCCCAGGCCCCGGCCACCACCGACATGACGACCATGGCCAGCACCATGCGCGCATGGCGCACCGCCCAATCGACGAGCCCGGTCATCGGACGGCCTCCCCGCCAGCGGGCACAGCGGGCCGGTCCGCTTCGCCGGTGGCGGAGGCACCGCCATCCGTGGCGGCGCCAAGCCCCGCCAGCGCCTCCATCGCCTCGCGGCCGAGGACGGCCTCGAAGGTCTCGCGTGTCTCGTGAGGGGTCACCTTCTGTCCGTCGGTGACATATTCCTGCCCGATGACGATCACCGTCGCCTTCTCGGGCAGACCGGCGAGCCACACGCCTTCGGGCGTGTCCCGCAGCACGGTGACGGGCACGAAGCGGGCGGTGCCGTCCCCGGCGACGATGCGCACGCCGAGCCGGCCGTCATCGTCGAGGGTGAGCGCGGCCCGGGGCAGGAGGTGGCCGAGGGCGGCGGCGGTGCGGATGAAGATCTCGGCCGTCAGCCCTTCGCGGATCCGGTCGTCCGGGTTCGGCACCTCGACCTCGACCCGGAAGGTGCGGGTGAGCGGATCGGCGGTGAGGGCGACATAGCTGACCTTGCCGGCGACCTTCTCCCCGGTCGAGAGCGTGGCCGTGGCCTCCGCGCCCTCCTTCAGCCGCTCGACATCGACCTCGGGCACGAAGCCGACGAGGCGGATCGGGTCGATCCTGACGATGGTGGAGCAGGGCATGCCGGGCATGAGAAGAGCGCCGAGCTCGGCGGTGTCGCTCTCGAGCCGGCCGGAGAAGGGAGCGCGGATCTCGAGCCGGGCGATGTCGGTCCGCACCCGCTCGACCGCCGCCTGCGCCGCCTCGAAGCGGGCCTCCGCCGCGATCAGGCGGGTATCGGAAGCGACGCCCTTCTCGTGCAGGGCACGGGTGTTGCGCAAGCCGGTCTCGGCTTCCTTGAGTCGCGCAACGGCCTCCTTGAGAAGGGCAGGGCGCGTGCCCGGATCGAGCCGGCAGAGCACATCGCCCGCCGCCACTCGCGCCCCCTTGAGCCGACGTTCGGAGATCACCTTGCCCTGGGTCTCGGCCTTGACCTGCACCTTGCGCACCGCCTGGGTCTCGCCGCGCAGGAGGATGCCCTGGGGCACGTCGGCCGCCTGCGAACGGCGCACCAGCACCGGCACGGGCCGTGCCCTGGCTCCGGCGCGCCCGGCCGCCGCATCCGGGGCGGCACCGGCGGCCGCGCCGGCGGTCTTCTCGCTCCGCGACGCGGTGTCGATGCCCGCGAGCTTGCGCAGCGTGTCGCGCTCGAAGACGGCAAAATAGACGAAGGCGGCGATCACCGCTGCCGTGATGAGGGGGCCGATCCGCATGTCTGCACCTTTGTTCGCGTGTTCGCGCGTTGTCCGGTTCTGGACCAGTTAGTCCACTACAGGACGACATGCAAGACCCGCGACGCTGCTTCGCACGCCTCCTCCTGAAGAACATGTCTTCTCCTGGAGAGAGAGACGGCGCGCGAGGGCAAAGGCCCGCATGCTCGTGCTCTCGTGACGCAAGGGCACGGTCGCATCCGGTGGTGCGATGGAGGCGCCGGTCCGGGAGAGGGCGGCCGGTTCCCCCTCTTGCCGGTTTCGTGACTTTCGCCCGGCAGGGTGGTGCGCCGCAAGCCCTTGGCAGCCCGTCTGCAAGCGGCTATGACCACGGCAATCGGGGCCCCTCGGGCGGCCGCAGCAGGACGGGAGCCGGAAGATGAGCGATGTCGATTCCTTCATCGAGGAAGTGACGGAAGAGGTCCGCCGGGACAGGCTCTTCGCCCTCATGCGCAAATATGGCTGGATCGTCATTCTCGCGATCGTGCTCCTCGTCGGCGGGGCCGCCTGGAACGAATGGCGCAAGGCCGAGGCCGAGAAGCGGGCCCGGGCCCTGGGCGACAGTCTGGTTGCCGCCACCGAGATCGAGGATCCGGCCGGGCGGCTCGAGGCGATCCGCGCCATCCGGGCCGAAGGGCCGGCCGCGGCTCTCGTCGCCATGCTCGAAGGCAACGCCCTCGTTGCGCTCGGCAGGACCGATGAGGCGCAGGCGGCTTTCGCGAAGGCGGCGGCCGTGTCCGAGGCCGGTCCCCATTGGCAGGATCTGGCGCGCCTCAAGGCCGCCATGCTCGAGAAGACCCCCGAGGCGCGGATCGCGGCCTTCACGCCGCTGGCGGCGCCCGGCGCGCCCTACCGGCCGCTCGCGCTCGAGCAGATCGCCTGGGCGAAGCTCGATGCGGGCGATCGGGCCGGCGCCGTCGCGCAGTTGCGCGAATTGCTGGTCGCGCCCGAGAGCCCGCCCGGCACCCGCCAGCGCGCCTCCCAGCTTCTGACGGCTCTCGGCGCCGAACCGGGCGCCCCTGCCGATGTCCCGTCTCCGGCCGGGAGCAAGAGCCAAGGCGGCTGACGTCCGAAGGGCTCCGCGGAGCGGAGGAGCGGCATGTCTGCGTCCCTGCCCGCTCTTCCAGCGCCCGCGGCCGCGCCGCCGGGTCGCGCCCGTGCCGTCGCGAGACTTGAGAAAGGGGCGGAAAAGGGGCAACAAGACCTTCAGACGAGGACGGCGCCATGACGGGGGCAGGAAGCATGAAGCGAGCGATCATTCGACCCGGGCAGACGGATCGGAGCATGTCGCACGGGGATGAGCGCCTGCGCCGCGCCGGTGCGGTCGGCCCTTGCCGCCCCGTCCGGGCGCTTCTCCTTCTCGCGGCTCTCGGCGTGGCACTCGCCGCCTGTTCGAAACAGGGAGAGATCCTCGAGGGGCCGCGCTACGACACCCGCACCCCGATCGAGGACGTGCTGACGGGCAAGGCGCAGCCGGTGAATGCGGCGCAGGAAGCGGCCCAGCCGACGAAGCCCCTTGCCCTCTCCCTGCCGAAGCCGCAGCCCGTCCGCCGCTGGACCCATCCCGGCGGCAATCCGCGGCATCTTCCGCCCCATGCCGCGCTTGCCGGCACGCTCGAGCCGCTCTGGAGCCGGGAGATCGGCCGGGGCAACGATCGTCGGCACCGCATGACCGCCGATCCGGTCGGAGCCGACGGGCGCATCTACACGCTCGACGTCTCCGGCACGGTGAGCGCCCTCGACGCGAAGAGCGGCCGGCTCCTGTGGCAGAAGAAGCTCGTCCCCCTGACCGAGCGGGGCGACGAGGCCGCGGGTGGCGGCCTTGCCCTCGGGGATGGGCGGCTTTTCGTCACCACCGGCTTTGCCGAACTGCAGGCGCTCGATGCCGCGGACGGAACGGTCTTGTGGAAGCAGAAGCTCGACGCCGTGCCGACAGGTGCGGCGATGGTCCGCGGCGGCCGGGTCCATGTCGTCACCCGCGGCGGCACCGCCTATGCGCTCGACGCGAAGACCGGCCGCATCCGCTGGCAGCAGCAATCGACCGACGCGCCGGCCTATGTCGCCGGTGGCGCCGCACCGGCCGATGGCGGCCGGGTGGTCATCCTGCCCTTCGGTTCGGGCGAGGTGATGGCCGTCCTGCCCAGAACCGGCATCCGGCTCTGGTCGTCCTTCGTGGCCGGCGGCCGCCGAACCGAGGCCCGCTCGGTCATTCCCGACATCGCGGCCGATCCGGTGGTGACGGGCGGCAGGGTTCATGTCGCCAACCAGGCCGGACGCATGGTCGCCCTCGATCTCAAGGACGGGGCGCCGCTCTGGACCGCGCCCGAAGGCACGCTTTCGCAGATCCTGCCCGTGGGAGGTGCGCTCTTCCTCGTTTCCGACGAGAACGAACTCGTGCGCCTTTCGGCCCGCGACGGCAGCCTCGTGTGGAAGGTGCCGCTGCCGGGCCGTTCGAAGAAATCGCGTTTCCGGCGGCGCCACACCGTCGTTCATTACGGACCGATCCTCGCGGGCGGCCGGCTGATCGTCGCCGGATCGGACGGTCTGCTGCGGCTGTTCGATCCGGTGTCCGGGGAGCTGGTCGCCACGCGCGACATCCCCGGCGGCGCGGCCTCGCGGCCGATCGTGCTCGACGGCACGCTTTTCGTCCTTTCGCGCAAGGGACGCTTGCATGCCTGGCGCTGACCTCCTAGCTGAAGGGGCCGAAGCGCAAGGCTTCGGTCCGGTCCCCGGCAGCGGGGCACATCACGCAAGCGGAGCGAAGGCATGGCCAGGGAGAGGCGCAGAACGAGACTTGGGACGATGGCGGATTTTCGTCTCGCCGTCATCGGCCGGCCCAATGTGGGCAAGTCCACCCTGTTCAACCGGCTGGTAGGCAAGCGGCTGGCCATCGTCGACGACCGGCCCGGCGTCACCCGCGATCTGCGCGAGGGGGAGGCGCGACTCGGCGATCTGCGCTTCACCGTGATCGACACCGCCGGGCTCGAGGCCGCCCGCGACGACAGCCTGCCCGGGCGGATGCGACGGCTGACCGAACGGGCCATCGGCGAGGCCGATGCGGTGCTCTTTCTCGTCGATGCGCGTGCCGGGCTCACCCCGGTCGATTTCGAGCTTGCGGACATGCTGCGCCGCGCCGGCAGGCCGGTGATCCTCGCGGCCAACAAGGCCGAGGGGCGGGCCGGCGAGGCGGGGTTGATCGAGGCCTGGGAACTCGGCCTCGGCGAGCCGCTCGCGCTTTCGGCCGAACATGGCGAGGGCATGGGCGAACTTGCCGTCCGCATCGAGGATCTGATCGCCCGGAACCGGAAGGAAGGTAACGGGGCTGGCGGTGCCGCGAGCACGGATGGGGATGCGGCGCCGGACATCGCGGGCGGCCCGGCGAGGCCCGACGACCGCCCCGCCGCTCTTCGGGCCGAGGATCTGCCCGAAATCGAACTTGCCATCGAGGAGGGCAGCGAGGAGGGAGGCGACACGCGCCGGGTGCTCGATCGGGAAAGGCCGCTCCAGGTGGCGATCATCGGGCGGCCCAATGCCGGCAAGTCCACCCTCGTCAACGCCATCCTCGGCGAGGAACGGCTTCTCACCGGACCGGAGGCCGGCATCACCCGCGACGCGATTTCGGTGCGGACCGACTGGGGCGGGGTGCCGATGCGCATCTTCGACACGGCCGGCATGCGGAAGAAGGCTCGGGTTCAGGACAGGCTCGAGAAACTGTCGGTGGCCGATGCGCTGCGCGCGGCCCGTTTCGCCGAGGTCGTGGTGGTGCTGCTCGATGCCGAACACCCTTTCGAGTCCCAGGATCTCAGGATCGCCGATCTCGCGGCCCGCGAAGGGCGGGCGGTGGTGGTCGCCGTCAACAAGTGGGACAAGGTCGCGAACAGGCAGGAGCGGCTCCGGGAGCTGCGCGAGATGTTCGAGCGGCTCCTGCCGCAACTGCGCGGGGCGCCGCTGGTGACGCTCTCGGCGAAGACCGGCAGGGGGCTCGAGCGGCTGCGCCGCGCGATCCTCGATGCCTGGGAGGTGTGGAACCGGCGCATCCCGACCTCGAAACTCAATCGCTGGCTGGCCGAGGCGGTGGCGATGCACCCGCCACCCGCACCTGGCGGGCGGCGGATCAGGCTGCGCTATGTCACCCAGGCGAAGACCCGTCCCCCGACCTTCGTCGTCTTCTCGCCGCGCGCGGCCGAGGTCCCGCAGGATTACCGCCGCTATCTCGTCCAGAGCCTGCGCGAGGTGTTCGATCTGCCCGGCACGCCGATCCGCTTGAACCTGCGGGCGACGGAGAACCCCTATGCCGGCCGGGCGCGCAGGAAGGGCAGTGCGAAGAAGGGCAGGTGAAGCCCGATCCGCATGGAAGAGCTCCTGGGGGAAGCGCGCCGGCTTCGGGAATCGTCTTCACGACGGACAAGGATCGCGCAAGATCAATGGGATGCCATGCAAACCTTCGAGAATGAATGATGTTTGCGGTCTAATCCCCGATAATATCTGATCTTACAGGATTTTCCCGGTGATGTCCTCCGCTACGGCCAGCGGGTCCGCCAGGGCGGACCGGTCTTCGCCGGGGAAGAAACGGGCGCGCAGGGCGGTGCGCATGGGCGGTGGCGTCTCGATCAGGATCCTCGGGCCGATCCGCCGGTTTTCCTCGGCCCAGGAGCGGGCAAGGGCGATCTGCGCCGCCTTGGTCGCGCCATAGCCTCCGGCGAAGCGGCGGCCGGCCATCGGATCGTCGAAGAAGAGCGCACGTCCCCGGTCGGAGGCCCTCAGAAGCGGGTCGAGGAAGGAGATCAGCCGCTGGGTCGCCTGGGCATTGACGGCCCAGGCCCGGTCGAAGGCATCGAGATTGACATGGGGCGCGGGAGAGAGCAGCGGCGGGTGGATGGCGGCATGCACCCACAGATCAAGCCGGCCCCAGCGGTCGAAGATGGCGCGGCACATCTGGCGCAGCCTGTCTTCTTCGGTGATGTCGATGGGAACGATGGTGGCGCTGCCGCCTTCGGCGCGGATCCGGTCGTCCGCTCCTTCGAGCCCGCCCAGCGTGCGGGCCGCGAGCAGCACATGCCAGCCCCGTCGTCCGAGCGCAACAGCCATGCCGTGGCCGAGCCCGCGGGAGGCGCCGGTGACGAGCGCGAGCGGCCGTGCCCGGTTCGCCTCTTCTGCTGCGCTCCGTTCCGTGCCCCTTGCTGCCATCCTTTCCTCCCGTGCCGATCTTTCGCGGCTCAATGACACGGAGCCGACCGCCGTGCAAGCCGGGCCGATTGACAGGCCGGGTGCGAGCTTTCATAACCCGGTCAGTTGCGCTGCAAGGCAGCATCGCCCCGACGGGGCCAGGTCAGGATCGAAGACGGGACAGGAACAGGAGAGACGACATGACCCTCACCCAGGCACTCCTGCCGACCGCGACGCTCGGGCGCAAGGCGCTTCTCGTGCTCGCTGGTTCGGCGCTGATATCTCTGGGCGCGCAGATTACCGTGCCGATGTGGCCGGTGCCGATGACGCTGCAGACCCTGGCGATCGCCCTCGTCGGGCTGACCTATGGCGGCCGTCTCGCCGCACTGACCGTGCTCGCCTATCTGGCCGAGGGGGCTGCGGGGCTTCCGGTGTTCGCCGGTGGTGCCGGTGGCGCGGCACATCTCGTGGGGCCGACGGCGGGTTTCCTCTGGGGCTTCGTGCCGATGGCCTGGCTGACGGGGCTTCTGGTCGAGAAGGGGCTCGATCGGGGCGTGTTCCGCCTCTTTCTCGCCGCAGCCATTCCCAACCTGATGCTTTACGTTCCCGGCGTGTGGTGGCTTTCGCAGATCGTCGGCAAGCCGCTCGGCTGGGCGCTCGAGAAGGGCATGCTGCCCTTCGTGCTCGGCGACATGGTGAAATGCGCCATCGCCGCGCTGATCGTTGCTGGCGCGTGGAAGAAACTCGCCGCGAAAGGGCCGGGCGCGAAGGCCTGAGAACGGCCGGAGCGCGGGAGGATCGGGGAGCGCTTCGGCGCTCCCCTTTTCATGTGGCGGCATCCCCCATGCGGGAAGGGAGGGGAGCGGAGCCGGACGTGGTATCGCGGCCGCTCGGTGCTTCGCCCTTGCTCGCCTTCCCTTCGGGAAAAGGCGGCGCGGCGCCGGTTTTCCGAAGCGTCTCTAGCGCGTCGCTGCAGAAGCCGAGGGGCAGCCAGCGGCAACCGGCGCAGAGGGTGGCGAGATCGTCGGGGTGGACCTTGCGGCGGATGCGGGCAAGCGCCGCGCCCCAGCTCAGCCGCGCCCCGGTTTCGAGACCGAGCCTTTCGCCATGCCGCCGGTCGAGCGCGGCGATCCTGCCGGCATCGCGGCAGCCCGAACCGCGACGCCGCGGACACGGCAGGCAGATCGCGTCGGCCATAGGGCGAATGACGAGCGGCGTCGTCTCCCCGCCCGGGCCGCGCAGCCGGGCCGCGAGGGCCGCCATGTTGGCGGTGAAGGAATCGGAATAGCCATGACCGCGAAACCCGACGAGGCAGACAAGATGATGGGGGCGGAGAGGGATCGGCGCCGCGGCAGGATCGTCCGAACCCGCGGTCGTCGGGGGGCGTGCTTGTCGCAGCGGCATTCCGGGTCGGTCTCTTCTCGCGGCTGACGGGGGCGAATGCGTTTCCCGGCATCGTCTGTCCTCCGCCGTTTCCCTTTCCGTCGTCCCGCTGCGAGGAAGTGGCGGAAGAAGAAGCGCAGGAGGGTGCTCCGGAGGCGCCAGCCGCCTTCATCCTTCGCCGCATGTTGCTGCCGGGCACCTTCGGCCGCTCCGGATGCGGCGTTCTCCCCTCATTCCGCCGGTTCCGTGGCCCGTTCGAAGCCTTCCTCCTCGGCATCGAGCGGCGGGATCGGGTAGTCGCCCGAGAAGCAGGCGTCGCACCAGGCAGGGCAGGCCGGGTCGCGACGGGGCAGCCCCATGGCGCGATAGAGCCCGTCGAGCGAGATGAAGCGCAGGCTGTCCACCCCGAGATGCCGTTCCATCGCCGCCACGTCCATGCGCGCGGCAAGGAGCTTGTCGCGCTCGGGCGTGTCCACCCCGTAGAAGCAGGGCCAGGCGGTGGGGGGCGAGGCGATGCGGAAATGGACCTCGGCGGCGCCGGCATCGCGGATCATGTCCTTGATCTTGCGCGATGTGGTGCCGCGCACCACGCTGTCATCGACGAGGATCACCCGCTTGCCGCGGATGAGGTCGCGATTGACGTTGAGCTTCAGCCGCACCCCCATGTTGCGGATCTCGGTGGTAGGTTCGATGAAGGTGCGGCCGACATACTGGTTGCGGATGATGCCGAGAGCGAAGGGAATGCCGCTCTCCTGGGCATAGCCGATCGCGGCCGGCGTGCCGCTGTCGGGCACGGGGCAGACGAGATCGGCCTCGACCGGCGCTTCGCGGGCAAGCTCCATCCCGATGCGGGTGCGGGTTTCATAGACCGAGCGGCCGCCGAGGATCGAATCGGGCCGCGAGAAATAGACATGTTCGAAGATGCAGGGCCGGGGGGTGATCTTCTCGAAGGGGCGGTGGCTCTCGATCTGGCCGTCCCGGATCACCACCATCTCGCCCGGTTCGATCTCGCGGACGAATTCGGCGCCGATGATGTCGAGCGCGCAGGTCTCGGAGGCGAGCACATGCCCTTCGCCGAGCCGCCCGAGCACCAGCGGGCGCACCCCGTGCCGGTCGCGCACGCCGATGAGCTTGGTGCGCGTCATGGCTACGATCGAGAAGGCGCCCTCGACCCGGCGCAGCGCATCCTTCATCCGTTCCGGGATCGAACGCTGGATCGACCGGGCCATCAGGTGCATGATGACCTCGGTGTCGGAACCCGAATGGAAGATCGAGCCCTGGGCGATCAGCTCGCGGCGGATGGCACGGGCATTGGTCAGGTTGCCGTTGTGGGCGATGGCGCAGCCGCCCATCGAGAATTCGGCGAAGAAGGGCTGCACGTCGCGCAGGTCGGTGTGTTCCTTGCGCCCCGAGGTCGAGTAGCGCACATGGCCGATGCCGATGGTGCCGGGCAGAAGGTCGAGGAGCGACTTCCTGGTGAAGTTGTCGCGCACGAGCCCGAAACGCCGCTCCCAGTTGAACCCGCTCTCGGGATGCCAGGTGACGATGCCGGCGGCTTCCTGCCCCCGATGCTGGAGCGCATGCAGCCCCAGAGCGATGAAGGAGGCCGCATCGGCGAGGCCGATGACGCCGAAGACGCCGCACTCCTCGTGCAGCGCGTCCGGATCGTCCGGATGGCGGGCAAAGGGATGGGGCGGCAAGGGATCGCCGTCGGGGGCGGAAGGGGCGGCGGGGCGACGGGCGTCGAGAACGGCGGACATGGGCGGCTCGCTGTTGGGTTCTCCTGCCGGCGATATAGGCCGAAAGAGACGGCGTGTCACGGCCCGCCCGCGCAAGGGGGAGGGGGCGGTGCCGGTCGTGGTGTCGCAGCCGCCTCTTCCTTTTCCGAAGAGGGGTGCGGAAAGCCGCCCCGGCTCCGCGCAGAGCCCGAGCGTGCAGGGCCGGCCGCATGTCCTGGGCGGCATTCGGCCCTGCAGGGGGCGATCTGCGAAAGTCGCTTCCGAGCGGAAATGTCGCGGGGCGGCGGTCGCTTTTCCGAAAAAAGGAAACGCCTCCGGACGCGCAGGGGTGGCGAATGGCGGACCTTTCGGCGGTGGCGCTTCTCAGTCCGGCCCGCCGCGGAAGGGTTCGACATATTGCAGCGCCATGTCCCAGGGGAAGAAGATCCATGTGTCCTGGCTGACCTCGGTGATGAAGGTATCGACCTGAGGCCGCCCCTGGGGCTTGGCATAGACGGTGGCGTAATGGGCCTTCGGCCAGAGCTTGCGGACCACCTCGAGGGTGCGGCCGGTATCGACCAGATCGTCGATCACCAGCACCCCTTCGCCCGACTTTCCCATGATCTCTGCGGCCGGCGGCTTGATGATGACGGGTTCGCTCTGGGTCTGGTGGTCGTAGGACTTGACCGATACCGTATCGACCACGCGAATCCCGAGCTCGCGGGCGACGATCATCGCCGGCGCCATGCCGCCGCGGGTGATGGCGACAACGGCCTGCCAGTCCCCGCCTTCGCCGGGGCCCTGCTTGTCGAGCCGCCATGCGAGTGCCCGGGCGTCACGATGGAGCTGGTCCCAGCTGACGTGAAATCCCTTTTCATGGGGCAGACGATCGGCCATGTTCGGGCTCCTTCTTCTGGCGTCCTCCGATGTTGCGGCCCTGCCGGCGGTGTCACCCGCTCTTGCGCCCCGTCACCACGTCGATGTCGGGGGCGTCTTCCGCCTTCATGCCGACGACGTGATAGCCGGCATCGACATGATGCACCTCGCCGGTCACTCCCGAAGCGAGATCGGACAGCAGATAGAGCGCCGACTTGCCGACATCGTCCTGGGTGACGTTGCGCCGCAGCGGCGCGTTGAGCTGGTTCCACTTCATGATGTAGCGGAAATCGCCGATGCCCGACGCGGCCAGCGTCTTGATCGGCCCGGCCGAGAGCGCGTTCACGCGGATGTTCTTCGGCCCGAGATCCATCGCCAGATAGCGCACCGAGGCTTCGAGCCCGGCCTTGGCCACCCCCATGACGTTGTAATGGGGCATGACCTTCTCGGCGCCGTAATAGGTCAGGGTGAGGAGGGAACCGCCCTCGGGCATGAGCTTCTCGGCCCGCCGCGCCACGGCGGTGAAGGAATAGACCGAGATCAGCATGGTGGTGGTGAAGTTCTCGGCCGAGGTATCGACATAGCGGCCGCGCAGCTCGTTCTTGTCGGAAAAGCCGATGGCATGGACGAGGAAGTCGAGCCGGCCCCATTCCTTCTCGAGGACGGCGAAGAGCGCGTCGATCGACTCTTCGTTCGAGACGTCGCAGGGCAGGACGAGATCGGAACCGACCTGCGCCGCCAGCGGCCGCACACGTTTGGCAAGCGCCTCTCCCTGATAGGAGAAGGCGAGCGCCGCGCCGTGGGCGTGGCAGTGGCGCGCGATGCCCCATGCGATCGAGCGGTCGTTGGCGACCCCCATGATGAGGCCGCGCTTTCCTTCCATAAGTCCCTGAGTCATGGCTCTTTCCTGTCCCGTTCCCCGTCCGGCCCCCTTGCGGTCCAGGCCGTTTCCTCCGGACGCGAGGCTGCATCCCGGCCCGGTTCCCACCCGTTTAGGGGAAAGCCCGTGTTGCATCAAGGAGCGAGAACCCGACCTTCGGTCTCCGGTCGGGAGAAGTCCCCGCGAGCTCCTGAAGGATGCATCTTCCGGCAGCGGAATGCGGCGGTGCGGGAGGGAGACGATGCCGCCGGCACCGGCGGGCTGCGCGAAGAATTCGCGGCTCGGGCACGGAAGGGAATGGCCGGGAAAGGGGAGGACGACGCCGCAGCCGGCCGGTTTTCCGCTATTTCTCCGGGATGAGCCCTCTCGGACTGAAGCGCAGCACCAGAAGGAGGATCACCCCCATCGTCAGCAGCCGCATGTGGGCCGCGCTCTTCATCAGGTGTTCCCTGACCGGGTTGCCGTCGGGCAGCCAGAAGGTGAAGAACTCCATCAGCATCGGCCCGAGCGCCTCGACCTCCACCCAGAGGAACCAGATCAGGAAACCGCCGAGGATCGCGCCCCAGTTGTTGCCGGAGCCGCCGACGATCACCATCACCCAGATCAGGAAGGTGAAGCGCAGCGGGTTGTAGGTGCCGGGGGTGAGCTGGCCGTCGAGCGTGGTCAGCATGGCGCCGGCAATGCCGATCACCGCCGAACCGAGCACGAAGATCTGCAGATGGCGGGCGGTGACATCCTTGCCCATGGCCTCGGCGGCGACCTCGTTGTCGCGGATCGCCCGCATCATCCGCCCCCAGGGCGATTTCAGGGCCATTTCCGCCATCCAGAGGATCACGAGCAGCACGACGGTGAAAAGGGCGGCGTAGAGCAGCTTGACCCAGATCGAGGAGAGCGACACCGGGTCGGTGCCGAGGCCGGACGCCATGTCCAGGAACCAGGGCTGTTGCTGGATCTCGACCTCGTAGGGCACCATGAAGGGGCGGGGAATGCCGATGACGTTCTTCACGCCGCGGTCGAGCCATTCCTCGTTCTTCATCACGGCGACGATGATCTCGGCGATCCCGAGCGTGGCGATGGCGAGGTAGTCGGAGCGCAGCCCCAGCGCGGTCTTGGCGACGATCCAGGCGGCGCCGGCGGCGAGGAGTCCGCCTACCGGCCAGGCGATCAGCACCTCGAGATCGAGCCCGCCGAGATAGCCGGTCGATGCCGGGTCGATGCTCTCGATGGCATTGGCCGCCGGCACGTAGAGCCAGCGATAGGCGATGAACCCCAGGATCAGCACGGCGGCGAGCGCCAGGCCGCGCCTGCGCCCGGGGGCCATGCGCTGCCAGACGAGCCGCGCGGCCAGGATTGTCAGCGCGCCGACCGCGAGCGCGCCCATCATCCGGCCTCCGCCGGCGGCCCAGGCCTCCTTCACCGGCGGCATGGCCACGAGCACGGTCGCCAGCCCGCCGAGGGCGACGAACCCCATGGTGCCGACATTGAACAGTCCGGCATAGCCCCACTGCATGTTGACCCCGAGGCTCATCAGCGCCGAGATCAGCCCCAGATTGAGAATGGCGAAGGCGACCGACCAGCTCTGCCAGATGCCGACCGCGGCGATCAGGCCGAAGATGACGGCGAAGAGGGCGACGTTCTTCATGTTGATCGACATGGGGTTTCCTCCTCAGACGGCCTTGCCGCGGAACAGGCCCGTGGGCCGGAACAAGAGCACCAGGATCAGGATCGCGAAGGAGACGGCGAACTTGTAGTCGGTGGACAGAAGCTGCATCAGCCCCTCGGGCTCGAGCCGCTCGGGCAGGAGATAGGCGAAGAACTTCTTGTAGGCGTAGGTGACCGCCACTTCCGAGAAGGCGACGAGATAGCCCCCGGCGATCGCACCGAGCGGATTGCCGAGGCCGCCGACGATGGCCGAGGCGAAGATCGGCAGCAGGAGCTGGAAGTAGGTGAAGGGCTTGAAGGACTTGTCGAGCCCGTAGAGCACGCCGGCAATGGTGGCGAGGCCGGCGGCGATCACCCAGGTGATGACGACGACGCGCTCCGGGTCGATCCCCGACAGGAGCGCCAGATCCTCGTTGTCGGAATAGGCCCGCATCGACTTTCCGGTGCGCGTGCGGTTGAGGAACCAGAAGAGCGCGATCACCACGAGAATGGCGATCACCACCGTCAGCGCCTGGGTGGTCTTGATGGCGAGTCCTTCCCGCAGCCCGGTCATCTGCCTGAACTCGCGGGCGGTGACGAGGAAGCGCTCGCCATCGGCGAAGTTTCGGTCGTCGGGGCCGATGACGAAGCGGACGATGCCGTTGAGGATGAACATGACCCCGAGCGACGCGATCACGAAGATCACCGGCTTCGCCTTCACCCGCCGGTAGAAGCGATAGACCGCGCGGTCGGTCGCCAGCACCAGAAGGGCGGTGGCGGCGATGCCGAAGGGCAGGGCGAGAAGCGCGGTCGGCAGTGGGCCGGCGCTGATGCCCATCGACCAGAACCACCAGGTGACGAGGATGGTGACCATGGTGCCGAAGGCCATGGTGTCGCCATGGGCGAAGTTGGAGAAGCGCAGGATGCCGTAGATCAGCGTCACCCCGAGCGCACCGAGCGCCAGCTGCGAGCCGTAGGCCAGCGCCGGCACGATGACGAAGTTCGCCAGAAGGACGAAGGCGTTGAGAATGTCCATGTTCGCTGTCTCTCGTTCTGGTCACGTCCTGCCGCCGGAAGGGCGGCGTTGTCGGTCATTGCCGGGGTCGGGCCGATCGGCCGCTCTCGGCGCCGGACGCCCTGGAGCGGGCGCCGCCGCTCACCCTCCGAGGAAGGAGCGGCGCACTTCCGGGTCGGCCAGGAGCCGGGCGCCCGTGTCGGTGTAGCGGTTGCGGCCCTGCACCAGCACATAGCCCATGTCGGCGATCTCGAGCGCCTGGCGGGCGTTCTGCTCGACCATCAGGATGGTGAGGCCGGTGCGGGCGATCTCGATGATGCGGTCGAAGAGTTCGTCCATCACGATCGGCGAGACGCCGGCCGTGGGCTCGTCGAGCATCAGCACGGTGGGGCGCGTCATCAGCGCCCGGCCGACCGCCACCTGCTGGCGCTGGCCGCCCGAGAGCTCTCCCGCCAGCTGATGGCGCTTCTCCTTCAGCACCGGAAAGAGCTCGTAGACCTCTTCCATCGTTCCGGCGATGTCGTCGCGCCGCAGGAACGCCCCCATCTCGAGATTTTCCTCGACCGTCATCGAGGGGAAGATGTTGTTGGTCTGGGGCACGAAGGCCATGCCTTCGGCCACCCGCTCCTGCGGCGAAAGGCCGGTGATGTCCTTGCCGCCGATCGTCACCTTGCCCGCACGCAGATCGAGCATGCCGAAGATCGCCTTCATCGCCGTGGACTTGCCGGCGCCGTTGGGGCCGACGATGACGGTGATCTGCCCCTTTTCGGCAGCGATGGTGCACTCGTGCAGGATGTCGGCGGCCCCGTAGCCGCCGCGCATGCTGTCGCCGAGCAGGAAGGGCGGGTTGTCCGGGTCGATCAGCGGAGCGCCCTCGCGGGCGCGCATCGCGCCTTCGCCGGTGCCGTTCTCGATCAGGGTGTCCTCGCTCATTGGCCGGTCTCCGCGGTGACGGTTTGCCTGCGGTGCTTCATTCCGGTGCCGAGATAGGCCTCGATCACCCGCTCGTCGGCGCGGATCTCGTCGATCGAACCCTCGGCCAGCACCTTGCCCTCGGCCATGACGATCACCGGGTCGCACAGCCGGGCGATGAAGTCGAGATCGTGTTCGATGACGCAGAAGGTGTAGCCGCGTTCCCGGTTGAGCCGGATGATGGCGTCGCCGATGGTTCGCAGCAGGGTGCGGTTCACCCCGGCGCCGACCTCGTCGAGGAAGACGATCTTGGCGTCGGTCATCATGGTGCGGCCGAGCTCGAGCAGCTTCTTCTGCCCGCCCGAGAGATTGCCGGCCTTCTCGTCGGCGAGATGGTCGATGGTGAGGAACTCCATCACCTCACGGGCTTTCTCGGCGATCGCTTCCTCCTCGCGGGCGATGCGGCCGCGGTGGAACCAGGTGTTCCACAGCGTCTCGCCCGACTGGTCGGGCGGCACCACCATCAGGTTTTCGCGCACCGTCATCGAGGAGAATTCATGGGCGATCTGGAAGGTGCGCAGCAGCCCCTTGCGGAAGAGCGCATGGGGCGGCAGGCCGGTGATGTCCTCCCCGTCCATGAAGACCCGGCCGGATGTCGGCCTGTAGAGGCCGGCGACCACGTTGAACAATGTGGACTTGCCGGCGCCGTTCGGGCCGATGAGACCGGTGATCGAGCCACGCCGGATCCGGAGCGAGGCGCCGTCCACCGCGCGAAAGCCGCCGAAATGCTTGTGCAGATCCTCGATGACGATGAGGGCCTCTTCCCCCGGCGCTTGCGCCGGTGCCCCGCTTGCGGCGGCCTGCACCGTGGCCGCTCGCGCCGTCGATGTCGTTTCCTTTCCGGTGTGACCCTGCCCGGTCATGCCGTTCTTCCTCCCTGGCCGTTCCCCTGCGCTCCTTCCTCCATCCGCCGGAGGAGGGCAGGGGCCGCTGGCCTGCAAAAGGACAGCCCGGCGGGCCGGGCTGTCCAACAGGCGTGTTCGATTGCGCGATCAGCGATAGCGGACGGTGGTGACCTTGCCGTCCTTGATCTCGATCTCGCGGTAGTTGCCGGCCGATTCGCCCGGGCCGATCAGCTCGACCGCCGAGGCGCCGACATAGTCGATGTCCTGGCCCTGGGCGATGAGGTCGAGGGCCTTGCCGAGCTCGCCCGGCAGGATCTTCACGCCCGGCGCGTTGGCCACGTCCATCACCTTGTCCTTGTAGGCTCCGGGATCGCTGCTGCCGGCGGCCTGCATGGCGAGGAGGATCAGCGCGGCGGCGTCATAGCTTTCGGCCGAGAAGGGCGAGGCGCCGTCGAAGCCGGCGGCCTTGGCCATCTCCTGGAAGATCTTGGCGCCGGGGCTGTCGGTGCCCGGATGCTGGCCGAAGGAGCCGTCGATCTCCTTGCCGAAATACTCCTCGAGCTTGGAGCCGATCATGCCGTCGGGCAGCACGAAGGTGTCGAAGGCGCCGGTGTCGAGCGCAGCGCGGATGATGCCCTTGCCGCCCTGATCGATGTATCCGGCCACCACGAGAGCCTGACCGCCCGCGGCCGAGAGCGCGCCGACCTCGGCCGAGTAGTCGCCCTTGCCGTCCTCGTGCGGGATCGAGATGGTGACCTTGCCGCCCCGGGCCTCGTAGGCCTTCTTGAAGCTGTCGGCGAGGCCCTTGCCGTAGTCGTTGTTGGTATAGGTGACGGCCACTTCCTTGATCCCGCGGTCGAGAATGATGTCGGCCATCACCTCGCCCTGACGCGCGTCGGAAGGCGCGGTGCGGAAGAAGAGCCCGTCATCGGGCGCGGTCGAGAGCGCCGGCGAGGTCGCCGAGGGCGAGATCATGACGATGCCGTTCGGCCGCGCCACGTTCTGCAGGACGGCGCCGGTCACGCCCGAGCAGTCGGCGCCCATGATGCCCTTCACGCCGTCCGAGGTGACGAGGCGCTCGGCGGCGGCGGTGGCGGCGCCGGCATCGACGCAGGTCGAATCGCCGCGCACGGACACGACCTTCCTGCCGCCGAGGAGCTTGCCCGAATCGGACACTTCCTTCATCGCGAGTTCGGCGCCGGCCGCCATGTTCGGCGTCAGCGATTCGATCGGGCCGGTGAAGCCGAGAAGGACACCGATCTTGACATCGTCACCCCCGGCCGCAGCCGCGCCGGCCAGAAGGGCGGTGGCAGCGGTCGCCATCAACAGTTTCTTCATCTTGTTCTCTCCCGAGTTGGACAGGATCCTGTTTCGTATGGCGCTCCTCGAAGGGAGCGCTGCGGGGGAGAAGTTAGGTCCGCTTCGGCCAAAAGAAAAGCGCAAATTTGGCGCCCGGGGCGGTTCGGGGCCGCAAAACGGCCGCTTCGGGCGCTTGCCGCAACGTCAACCGGGCGGGGTTTTCAATCCAGGGTTATTCCTTGTCGGGAGGAGGCGCCGCGCGGGGTGCGCGCTCTCCTCCGACGCTCGGGGTGCCGATCGCTTCACTCCGCGCGGCTGCGCCGGTCGATGCCGCGTTCGCGATAGGGGGTGATGCCGTATTGGGCGCGGTAGCATTTGGAGAAGTGCGAGGGAGAGGTGAAGCCGCAGGCCATGGCCACGTCGATCACGCTCATGTCGGACTGGAGCAGGAGCTTGCGCGCCCGGGCGAGGCGCAGCTCCATGTAATAGCGTTTCGGGCTGCGGCCGAGATAGCGGCGGAAGAGCCGCTCGAGCTGCCGGGTCGAAAGGCCGACCTCGGCGGCAAGCGTGGCGGGAGAGAGCGGCTCCTCGAGCGTCTCCTCCATCCGCTGCAGCACCCGGGCAAGCCGCGGATGACGCACGCCGATCCGCGTCGGGATCGACAGGCGCTGCATGTCGCTCTCGGTGCGGATCTGGGTGTGGATCATCTGGTCGGCGAGGGTGGTCGCCAGCGTCTCGCCCGCCGCGCCGTGATCCTCGGCGATGAGCCGCAGCATCAGATCGATCGCCGCGGTACCGCCCGCGGAGGTGACGAGCCGGCCGTCCACGGCATAGACCGTATCGGCCAGCGTCACCTCCGGGTGCAGCTCGGCGAAGCTGTCGCGGTTCTCCCAGTGAATGGTGGCGCGCCGGTTCTCGAGCAGGCCGGCCGCGGCGAGGATCTCGGCGCCGGTGCAGATCGCGCCGATGCGGGCCCCGGCCCGATGGGCACGGCGCAACGTCGCGAGAAGCGCCCTGTCGGCCGCGTGTTCGCGCACGTCGAGCCCCCCGCAGACGATCACGGTGTCGCGGCTGCCGAGGGATGGTCCGTCGCCGCCGCCACCGAGTGCCTCGAACCCGGCCGAGGCTGCAATGGTGACCCCGGCCGAACTTTCGACCGGCCGGGGCCCGCCGCTGGCGATCGTCTTCCAGCGACAGGGCGGAGCCGTCAGCCCCGCCTCGGCCGCGTGGCGATTGGCAAGGCGCAGCGTATCGACCGCCCCGGCAAAGGGCAGGAGCGAGAAGCGGTCGAGCAGGATGAAGAAGAAGCGCCGCAGGGCGCGCTCCGCCTCCGCCTGCGGCCGTTCGGCCGTCCGGTCCGTCGTCATGGCATCCCCCCGCATGCTGTTTCTGTTCCGCAGGGTGCCCCTGCATGTCGCCGTGGCGGGGCATTCCCGTCGCTCCGCCGCTTCTTGCAGCCTCTCTCGCCGAAGGTCGCGCGCGTCAAGGAAAATGTCGCCAGGGTGCCTGCCGGATCACGCTCCCTGTTCGAGGGGCGGAGGCCGTTTCGCTCGGGGCGGAAGCCGACTTCCCCCGATTGTTTCCACCAAAGCGACAATCGTGATGTTGACGCTGCGTCACATCTTTCCGACAGTGCTTCACACGGGCCTGAAAATGGCTAGACCGCGCCCGACGGCACTCGAGGCGCGCAGGACTCGGAAGGACGCGGGGCGTTTTCCCGGAAGGACGCCACATCCTCCGCCATGCTCGGAAGGCGGCGGGATGCAACACGACAGGAACGGGCCCATGGACGAGACATCGACCGCGAAACACGGGCAGGGGGGCGGCGCCATCGCCCGCGACGCGCCCGACCGGAACGGCATCTTCGCCGGCGACGATCCTTTCGCCATCGTCCGGCGCTGGCTGGCCGAGGCCGAAAGGGTGGAGCCGAACGATCCGAACGCCATGGCCCTGGCCACGGTCGATGCCGCCGGCATGCCCGATGTGCGCATGGTGCTTCTCAAGGAGATCGAGGAAGGGCCGGTCGGTGGCTTCGTCTTCTACACCAATTACGAATCGGCCAAGGGACGCGAGATCGAGGCCACCGGCAAGGCCGCCTTCGTGATCCACTGGAAGAGCCTGCGCCGCCAGATCCGGGTGCGGGGGCTGGTCGAGAAGGTCTCCGCCGCCATGTCGGACGCCTATTTCGCCAGCCGACCGTTGCAAAGCCGGATCGGGGCGCGGGTGTCGCGCCAGTCCCGGCCGCTGCCTTCCCGGGGGCGGCTGATGCTCGAGGTGGCGCGCGAAGCCGCCCGATTCGGCGCGAATCCGCCTCGTCCGCCGCATTGGGGCGGTTACCGGATCGTTCCGCTGGAAATCGAATTCTGGGCCGATGGCGCCTTCCGGTTGCACGACCGCTTCCTCTGGCAACGTCGAGGCGTTGATTCTCCATGGGAAATCAACAGATTGTATCCGTGATACGGATAAACTTACCTTGATCGGCGAATGTTAAGGCGCCAGAGTGCCGCGAAAATTCCGGCCACCGGCCCGGCGAAAGGGGGCCGAAAACGCCCGTTCGGGCAGGAGCGGATCTTGATGATGGTCAATTCATGTGAACTACCCGATAGTAACGTGAGGGTGGCCGTGTCTGGAGAGTTGCAATGACCGAGGGCGCGATGAACGGGAGCGGGCCGGAAAACGGGAACGGAACAGTGCCGGAGACCGTCCGGGGGCGGGTCAAATGGTTCGATGTCCGTTCGGGCTTCGGCTTCGTCACGGCCGAGGATGTCGAAGGCGACATTCTCCTTCACGTGAACGTGCTGCGCGAGGCGGGCCGCTCCTCCATAGGCGAAGGTACCGAAGTCACCTTGCGCATCACCGCCACGCCCCGGGGGCTGCAGGCGACCGAAGTGCTCGACATCGCGGCCCCCGAGGGTGCGGAGCCGGAGAATGTCGCCCTCGAGAAATATGCCGACCTGCCGCTCGAGCCGGCGCGGGTCAAATGGTTCGACCGCCGCAAGGGGTTCGGCTTCCTCAACATCTTCGGCAGCGCCGAGGATGTCTTCGTCCACATGGAAACCCTGCGCCGCTCGGGCATGGCCGATCTCGTGCCCGGTGAAGCGGTGGCGGTGCGGGTGACGGAAGGGCCGCGCGGGCTGATGGCCCTCGGCGTATGGCCCTGGGAAGCGGCCGAAGGAAATGACGACGACGCCCGCCTTCCCGGAGCCGGGGCCGCGTGACGGGCGGCGGGGCCGTGCTCCGCTCGAGCGGGGAGCGTTGGCGTGCCGGTCACCGTCTCTGACCGGGGGTTGTCGCCCCTCGTTCCCCCATGCCCGGCACGGGTGCGGATTTGCCTTGCGGTGGTGCCGCCGGCGTCCGAATATGCCCCGGTCCATGGCAGCAGGGGGCTTCCTGCGGGTGGTGCCCCCGTTTCCGGGTGAAGAATGGCGTCATGATGCGGCACGGATTCATGAAACGGGCGATGAGGGGAGGGGTGTTCCTCGCCTTTCTGGCGGCCCTCCTTGCCACTTCCTTCGGGGCGATGGCGGAGAAGGCCGCGCCCTGCCGCCCCGGCATCGTCGAGATCCGGCCGGCGGCGGGCAAGGGAGAGGTGCATCGTTTCACCGTCGAGATCGCCGCCACGCCGAGCGCCCGGGAACGCGGCCTCATGGGGCGGCGCTCCCTGGCGGAGCATCACGGGATGCTCTTCGTCTTCCCCCGCCCCGCCCGGGTGGCCTTCTGGATGAAGAACACGCCTCTTCCCCTTGACATGATTTTCATTTCGGCCGACGGAACCATTCGCCGCATATACGAGAACGCCCGTCCTTTCGACCTCACGCCGATCCCGGCCGGACCCGATATCCTCCTCGTGCTCGAGCTGGCCGGCGGCACGGCGCGCCGCACCGGGATTGCCGAGGGCGACATCGTGCGCTCTCCCTTCCTGCCGGCCGAGAGGGCCCGCTGGCCCTGCCCGAAGGGGCTCGAGTGACTCGGCGGCGGCTTGCCACCGCGGGGCGAAGACACTAGGTCGGGCATGTCGGGGCGTAGCGCAGCCTGGTAGCGCGTCGGTTTTGGGTACCGAAGGTCGCTGGTTCAAATCCAGTCGCCCCGACCATCGCCCCTGCGGCACCGTCCGCCGCCCTCACCCGCGCGACATTTGCCGACAACCCCGTTCATCGCGTCTGCGGCGCATCCCGTGATCCTCGCGATCCCCGTACATGGACGTTTCCCGTTCTGCCCGCGACGGCGGCACCGGGCGAAAGGGCTGCGCCGCCCGCTTTCCTTCGCGCCTCTCCGGCAAGGCAGATCCACCGCGATTCCAGGTCGCGGCAGGCATGGAATCACCCGGTTTCGGGCAAGTTCCTGTCAACCCGAAAAATGCCGTTGACCCACAGCGCAAATCACGGCAATTTGTATCTGTCGGGCGCCGATACACCACATATGGTGATCTGCCGCACAGATAGGGGGGAAACACCCTTCGAGCGCGGCGGCTACGGCCGGGGTGCGACGGCCCGCAGGTATTGGGTTCATGTTCTGCATCGAGTCGGGGCGATCGGCGGCCCTCGTGGCTGTCGGAGAGGAGGCGCGTCCTTCTCGGGTGGGCCGCATCGGGCAGAGGAGCGGACCGCGAGCGGCGGGAGCGAACGAGGCGGCCTTGGAAGCCGGGAAGGGCCCGGACAGGGAGGAGATGATGCGGCAGACCAGAACACGCGCAGGGCCCTGAGCCGCCCGCACCACCACCCGCCATTCCGTGACGAGACCTGCCGGCCGGGCGACCCGCGCGGCCGCACGCCGGGTGCACGCCGAATGTCAGCCGGACCAGGGGCCGGCAGATGCGGGAAATCATGAAAACGACAAGAATGCACAACAGAATGCCCGGAGGACATCAGACATGAAGATCGAGCGCCATTTCACCCGTGAAGGTCACGACGCCTATGAAGGCATCGCCTTCCGCACCGCCGATTCGGAGATCCGCAACCCTGACGGATCGGTGGTCTTCCGCCTCGAGGGTTTCGAGGTGCCGGCCGGGTGGAGCCAAGTGGCGGCCGACGTGCTGGCGCAGAAGTATTTCCGCAAGGCGGGCGTGCCTGCGCGGCTGAGAAAGGTGCCGGAGGAGGGCGTGCCCGAATGGCTCTGGCGCTCCGAGGCGGACGAGACGGCGCTCGCGGCGCTGCCCGAGGAGGAGCGCACCGTTTCGGAAACCTCCGCCCGCCAGGTGTTCGACCGTCTCGCCGGCACCTGGACCTACTGGGGATGGAAGGGCGGCTATTTCTCCTCCGAGGCCGATGCCCGCGCCTATTTCGACGAGATGCGCCACATGCTCGCCCGGCAGATGGGCGCTCCCAACTCGCCGCAATGGTTCAACACCGGGCTGCACTGGGCCTACGGCATCGACGGGCCGGGGCAGGGGCACTACTACGTCGATCACGTCACCGGCAGGCTCACCCGCTCGCGCTCGGCCTATGAGCACCCCCAGCCCCATGCCTGCTTCATCCAGTCGATTTCCGACGATCTCGTCGGCGAGGGCGGGATCATGGACCTGTGGGTCCGCGAGGCCCGGCTCTTCAAGTATGGATCGGGCACGGGCACCAACTTCTCCTCGCTCAGGGCCGAGGGGGAGCCGCTTTCGGGCGGCGGGCGCTCCTCGGGGCTGATGAGCTTCCTCAAGATCGGCGACCGCGCCGCCGGCGCCATCAAGTCGGGCGGCACCACGCGCCGGGCGGCCAAGATGGTCATCTGCGACATGGACCATCCCGACATCGAGGAATTCATCAACTGGAAGGCCCGCGAGGAGCAGAAGGTGGCCGCCCTCGTCGCCGGTTCGCGGATCCACGAAGAGAAGCTCAACGAGATCTTCGCCGCCATCCGCAGCTGGGACGGCGCGGCCGACAAGGCGACCGATCCCACCGCCAACGCCGCCCTGAAGCGCGCCATCCGCGGCGCCCGCAAGGCTCATGTGCCCGAAACCTACATCAACCGCGTGCTGCAATACGCCGCCCAGGGGCATGATTCGATCGCCTTCCCGGTCTTCGATACCGATTGGGACGGCGAAGCCTATCTCACCGTCTCGGGCCAGAACTCGAACAACTCCGTCCGCGTCACCGACGCCTTCCTCGAGGCGGTGCGCAACGATGCCGACTGGGCCCTCATCCGCCGCACCGACGGCAAGGTGGCAAGGACCGTCCGGGCGCGCGATCTGTGGGAACAGGTCGGCCATGCCGCCTGGGCCTGCGCCGATCCGGGCATCCAGTTCCACGATACCATCAACGCCTGGCACACCTGCCCGGCCGATGGCGAGATCCGCGCCTCGAACCCGTGCTCGGAATACATGTTCCTCGACGACACGGCCTGCAATCTGGCCTCGCTCAACCTGCTGGCCTTCCTCGGCGAGGACGGGCGGATCGACATCGCCGCCTACGAACATGCGGTGCGGCTATGGACCCTCACCCTCGAGATCTCGGTGCTGATGGCGCAATTCCCCTCGAAGGAGATCGCCCGCCGCTCCTACGACTACCGCACGCTGGGCCTCGGCTATGCCAATATCGGCGGTCTTCTGATGAATCTCGGCCTGCCCTATGACAGCGACGAGGGCCGAGCGCTCGCCGGCGCGCTGACGGCGATTCTCTCCGGCGTCGCCTACCGCACCTCGGCCGAGATGGCCGCCGAGCTCGGCGCCTTCCGCCGTTTCGCCGCCAATCGCGAGCACATGCTGCGGGTGATCCGCAACCACAAGCGGGCCGCCGAGGGGGCGAAGGACGGCTACGAGGCGCTCAACGTCGCCCCGGTGCCGCTCGATCATGCCGCCTGCCCCGACAGCCGCCTCGTCGCCCATGCGGTAAAGGCCTGGGAGGAGGCCCTTGCCCTCGGCGAGAGGCACGGCTATCGCAACGCCCAGGTCTCGGTGATCGCGCCGACGGGCACCATCGGCCTGGTGATGGATTGCGACACCACCGGCATCGAGCCCGACTTCGCCCTCGTCAAGTTCAAGAAGCTCGCGGGCGGGGGATATTTCAAGATCATCAACCGTTCGGTGCCGGCGGCGCTCGAGAAGCTCGGCTATTCCGCGGCCGAGATCGAGGCCATCGTCAGCCATGCCACCGGGCACGGCTCCCTCTCGGGGGCGCCCTTCATCAACCACGACACCCTTGCCGAGCGCGGCTTCGGTCCGGCGGAGATCGCCAGGATCGAGGAGGCGCTGCCCACCGCCTTCGACATCCGTTTCGTCATCAATCCCTGGACGCTCGGCGCCGATTTCTGCCGCGAGAAGCTCGGTATTCCCGAGGAGAAGCTGAACGATCCGGCCTTCGACCTCCTTGCCCATCTCGGCTTCTCGAAGGGCGAGATCGAGGCGGCCAACGAATATGCCTGCGGCACCATGACCCTCGAAGGGGCGCCGCATCTGAAGCCCGAGCATCTGCCGGTCTTCGACTGCGCCAACCCCTGCGGGCGCAAGGGCAGGCGCTTTCTCTCGGTCGAAGCCCATATCCGCATGATGGCCGCGGCCCAGAGCTTCATTTCGGGGGCGATCTCGAAGACCATCAACATGCCCAACTCGGCGACCATCGCCGACTGCCTCGCGGCCTACGAACTGTCGCACCGGCTCGGCATCAAGGCCAACGCGCTCTATCGTGACGGCTCCAAGCTCTCGCAACCCCTGGCTTCCGCGCTGATCGACGATGACGAGGAGGTCGAGGAGGCGTTGGCCGAGGGCACCGCTCCCCGGAAGGCCCAGACCTTCGCCGAACGGGTGGTCGAGAAGGTGGTGGTCCGCGAGATCGAGCGCGCCCGCCGCAAGACCCTGCCCAACCGCCGCAAGGGCTATACCCAGAAGGCGGTGGTCGGCGGCCACAAGGTCTATCTGCGCACCGGCGAATACGAGGACGGCACGCTTGGCGAGATCTTCATCGACATGCACAAGGAAGGGGCCGGTTTCCGGGCGATGATGAACAACTTTGCCATCGCCGTCTCCATGGGACTGCAATACGGCGTGCCGCTCGAGGAATTCGTCGACGCCTTCACCTTCACCCGCTTCGAGCCCGCGGGGCTGGTCGAGGGCAACGACATGATCAAGAACGCCACCTCGATCCTCGACTACATCTTCCGCGAGCTGGCGATCTCCTATCTCGACCGCACCGATCTGGCCCATGTGAAGCCGGAAGGGGCGCGTTTCGACGAGCTCGGCGCCGGAGCGGCCGAGAACCGGGTGACGGAGAGCGTGCCCGGCAAGGAGGGCAACGTGGCGCCGGTTTCGCCGGCAGCCGCGGCCCGCTCGCTCGACGTGCTGAGGCTGGTTTCGTCCACCGGCTATCTGCGCCGCCGTCTGCCGCAGGATCTGGTGGTGCTCGAGGGGGGTGCCGCGGCCGGTGCCGACGGCCGTGCCGAGGCCGCCGTGGCCACGGCGGTCGAGACGGCGGCGGTGATGGCATCGGATGCCGCCGTGGCCGCGACCGGCGGGGCGACGACCGTTGCCCTCGACGACCGCACCCGCGCCCGGATGCAGGGCTACGAGGGCGACCCGTGCGGCGAATGCGGCAACTACACGCTGGTGCGCAACGGCACCTGCCTCAAGTGCAACACCTGCGGCGCGACTTCCGGGTGCAGCTGAAAGGACTGCGCGACAAGGGGTTGTGCAGCGATCTTCGAGTGAAAGGGAAAGGGGGCGGTCGCCCGCCCCCTTTCCCTTCGTGCAGGGTGGTCCGTCTTTTCGGCCGGCACGGGTAGCGCGTTCTCTCCTCCGCTCCCTTGCGCAGGGCGCGGTCGAACCGGTGGTCCGACCGGAGCATGCCCTTTTCCCGCGCGGGGCGGTTCGTCGCGAGACCGTTCCCGCGGAGAGTCACCGAGCCTCCTTCCCTCTGTCCGGGGCGTTCCGCCCTTCGGCAAGGCAGGCAACGGGCGGTGCGATCTTCCTCGTGAAGCGATCCGCCGAGGAAGGAAGCGGGCATGCCGATCGAAATCCCCTTTGCGCGGCATGGTCCGCCATGCCCTGCCGCGTGACCGACGGTACATCGCCGGCTTTTCCGCTTGCGCGGGGCGTGGTTGCGTGGTTGAACGGAATGGCGGTTCGCGCCTTTTGCGTGCGGGGCGCACGTCACCAGCCGAGGAGACCGATTCCATGCATCCCGCCAGGTCGCACCGCCCCGCCATCGCGGCGCCTGCCGCCCTTTCCCTCGTTCTTGCCAGCCTCCTGCTGCTTCTCGCCGCGCCCCCGGTTCGGGCGAAGAAGATCGTGGTGCCGGTCACCCGTGCCTTTCTCGAGGGCTGGGTGGCCTTCGACGACGACAAGGGAATGCGGCTCAGGGTCGGCCCGGTCGATGTCGGCGGGAAGGCCGCGATCTGCGGCGTCTGGTGGACCGACGGCAAGGTGGCGCTCTATCGCGAGCTGGGCCGCAAGGTGCTGCGCAAGTATCAATGGCAGCTCGCGGGCCGGCCGGTGCATGTCAACACCTCGCGCTTCCTGCGGGTGGACACGAAGGGGGAGGCGGTCAGGGCCGGATGCCACGTCACCGACATTCCCTGGCACCGTGGCATCGAGAAGAGCTTTGCCGGCCATCTCTCCCCCGGCATGATCACCTACTGAGCCGCTTTCCGCCCACCGGTCCGCCTTGCGCCCCCGGTCGCTTCGCGCCATAACCCCGCGAGGAAGCGGGGCCGGGGCGGCCCCGGAGGGGAGCTGCGCGATGGGCGAGACACGAATCTTCCTGCACGATACGCCTTCGGGGGCGAAGCGGCCCTTCGAGCCGCTCGATCCGGCCAATGTCCGCATGTATGTATGCGGTCCGACAGTCTATGACCGTGCCCATATCGGTAATGCAAGGCCGGTGGTGACCTTCGATGTCCTCTTCCGGCTTCTCCGCCATGAATATGGCGAGGATTCCGTTACTTATGCGCGAAACTTCACCGATGTGGACGACAAGATCAACGCCCGCGCCCTCGAGATGCGCGCCGCCGGCGATCCGCGCCCCCTCGAGGAGATCGTCCGCTCCCTGACCGACGGGACCATCGCCTGGTATCATGCCGACATGGACGCCCTCGGCGCGCTGCGGCCGACCCACGAGCCGCGGGCGACCGATTACATCGACGCCATGATCGCCATGATCGCGCGGCTCGTCGAACGGGGTTGCGCCTATGTGGCCGAGGGGCATGTGCTGTTCGACGTCACGGCCGATCCCGATTACGGCACGCTCTCGCACCGTTCGCTCGAGGAGATGCAGGCCGGGGCTCGGGTCGAGGTCGCGCCCTACAAGAAGAACCCGATGGATTTCGTCCTCTGGAAACCTTCGGACGACGAGCTGCCCGGCTGGGACAGCCCCTGGGGGCGCGGGCGGCCCGGCTGGCATATCGAATGCTCGGTGATGAGCGAGGCGCTGCTCGGCCCCGATTTCGACATTCACGGCGGCGGGATCGATCTGCTCTTTCCCCATCACGAGAACGAACGCGCCCAGTCCTGCTGCGGCCGCGAGGGGTGCACCTTCGCCCGTTACTGGCTCCATAACGGCTATCTGCGCATCGAGGGGGAGAAGATGTCGAAATCCCTCGGCAACTTCTTCACCGTGCGCGATCTGCTCGATCAGGGCGTTCCCGGCGAGGTGATCCGTTTCGTGCTGCTCTCGACCCATTACCGCCAGCCGCTCGACTGGACGGCGAAGAAGGTCGAGGAGGCCCGGGCGGTGCTTGCGCGCTGGCGCGAGGTGGCGGCGGGCGCCGAGGCGGCAGGGGAGGTGCCGGCGCCGGTGCTCGCCGCATTGAAGGACGATCTCAACACGCCACGGGCGATCGCCGAGATGCACCGGCTCGCGGGCGCGGGGGAGGGGGCGGCGCTCGTCGCCGCCGGGCGGCTTCTGGGGTTGCTCGATCCCGAGCTCGGGGGATGGTTCGCCGCCTCGGGCCCCGGGGCGCGGGAAGCCGCACTCGTCGAGGCGCTGCTCGCGGCCCGCAGCGCCGCCCGCAAGGCGCGCGACTTCACCCGGGCCGACGCCATTCGCGACGCGCTCGTGGCGGCCGGCATCGTCGTCATGGACCGGCCCGGAGGCGCGGCCGAGTGGAAGGCCCGCCCCGATTTCGACAAGGGGCACCTCGCCGAGGCGGCGCGGCTGCTCGAGAATGCGGAGGAGAAGCGCGATGTCTGAGGCGCGGCCCGGGAGCGCCGCGCCCCCCGCCGCGGGGAAGAGCGAGGGGGCCGGGCGCGTCCGCGTCACCCTTTACGACACCACCTTGCGCGACGGGCAGCAGACCCACGGCGTGCAGTTCTCGCTCGAGGACAAGCGCCGCCTCGCGGCGGCGATCGACGCGCTCGGCATCGACTACATCGAGGGCGGCTGGCCCGGCGCCAACCCGACCGACAGCGACTTCTTCGCCGCACCGCCAACCACGCGGGCGCGGCTGACCGCCTTCGGCATGACCCGGCGCGCCGGTCGCTCGGCCGCCAATGACGAGACCCTGGCCCTCGTGCTCGATGCCGGCACGCCCGCGGTCTGCCTTGTGGGCAAGAGCCATCCCTGGCACGTCACCGGCGCCCTCGGCATCCCGCTCGAGGAGAACATCCGCGGCATCTCCGAGAGCATCGGCCATGTCGTCGCCAGAGGTCGCGAGGCGCTGTTCGATGCCGAACACTTCTTCGACGGCTGGAAGGCCGACCGGGGGTTCGCCCTCGACTGCCTGCGCGCCGCGCTCGAGGCCGGGGCACGCTGGATCGTGCTGTGCGATACCAATGGCGGCACCCTGCCCGGAGAGATCGGCGAGATTACGGCCGCGGTGATCGCCGCCGGCATTCCGGGGGAGCGGCTCGGCATTCATTGTCACAACGATACCGGCACCGCCGTTGCCGGCTCGCTTGCCGCGCTCGAGGCCGGGGTGCGCCAGATCCAGGGGACGATCGGCGGGCTGGGCGAGCGCTGCGGCAACGCCGACATTCTCGCCGTCGCCGCCAATCTGGCCCTGAAGCCCGCCCTGTCGGGCCGCTATGTCACCGGCATGGACGAGGCGGCCCTCGCGCGGCTGACGCCCACGGCGCGGCTTCTCGACGAGATCCTCAACCGGCCGCCGCAACGCAACGCCCCCTATGTCGGCAGCGCCGCCTTCGCCCACAAGGCCGGGCTCCACGCATCGGCGATCCTCAAGGACCCGGCGAGCTACGAGCACGTTCCACCCGAGCGCGTCGGCAACCGGCGGATCGTGCCGATGTCGAACCAGGCGGGCCAGTCCAACCTGCGCCACCGCCTCGCCGAGGCCGGCATCCGGGTCGAAAAGGGGGATCCGCGCCTTGCCCGCCTTCTCGAGGTCATCAAGGAACGCGAGGATGCCGGCTACGCCTATGACAGCGCCGCCGCCTCCTTCGAGATCCTCGCCCGGCGCGAGCTCGGCCTGCTGCCGCGCTTCTTCGAGGTCAAGCGTTACCGGGTGACGGTGGAGCGCCGGCGCAACCGCCACGACCGGATGATCACCCTTTCCGAGGCGGTGGTGTCGGTCAAGATCGGCGAGGAGCGCAAGCTTTCGGTGTCCGAGAGTCGCGGCCCCCATGGCGAGGATCTCGGCCCGGTCAACGCGCTTTGGCGTGCCCTTGTCAAGGATCTCGGCCCCTATCAGGGCGCCATCAACGACATGCATCTCACCGACTATCGCGTCCGCATCGCCGGCACCGGCACCGATGCCGTCACCCGCGTGGTGATCGACTTCGCCGGCGCCGGCGGGCTCGGCTGGTCCACCGTCGGCGTGTCGTCCAACATCGTCGATGCCTCCTTCGAGGCGATCCATGACGCCATCGTCTGGAAGCTGATCCATGACGAGGTGGCGCCGGTTGGCTGAGCGGGGCGGCACCCGGCGGCCGTGCGCGGGCGGAGATGCGGAATTCGGCCTTGCCGCCTGCGCCGAGATGGTGCGGCGTCATGACGGGGTGCGCTTTCGCATCGTTCGGCTGGCGCCACCCGAAGCGCGCTCCCATCTGCATGTGCTTTTCGCTTTCAACCTCGAGATCGCCCGCATCCCCTGGGCGGTGACCGAGGCGGGGCTCGGGGCGATCCGCCTCCAATGGTGGCAGGACGTGATCGAAGCGGCCGCGCGCGGAGAGGCCGTGCCGCATGCGGAGATTCCGACGCCGCTGGCAGCGCGCATCCGCGCCGGTCTGTTCGATACGGATGCCCTGGCGGCGCTGGTCGTGGCACGGACCCGTGATCTCGCTTCGGACATGTTTGCCGACCGGGAGGCGTTCGAGGCCTATCTCGAGGCGACCGGCGGCGGGCTTCTGGCCGAGGCCGGGCGTGCGCTCGGGGCGGACGGGGCCGCCCGGGCGCTTCTGCACCGCCTCGGCACGATCGACGGGCTCGCGCGCTATCTCTCCGCCCTGCCGGCGCTTGCCGCCCGCGGACGGCGGCCCCTGCCGCCCGGACTCGCGGACGAGGCCGCTCTGTCGGAGCTGATCGCGGCGGCCCGGGCGGAGCTTGCGGCCTTGCGACCGGCTCTCCGGCGCCTGCCCGCGGAGCTGCGCCCGGTCGCGGCGCTGGCCTTCGCCGCACGGCCGCTTCTTTCTCGGATGCGTCGCGCTCCCCGGAAGGTGCTGTCGGCCCCGGGGGTCCGCCTCTCCCCCCTCGCTCGCGAATGGGCGGTGCGCCGCGCGGTGTTTCTCGGCCCCTGAACGGATTGCAAGGCGGGAATCGCCCGAGGGCCGGCCTGTCGTGAACCGATCCGCACCCGCCTCGTCAATCCTGCGAGAATCTCGGGTGCATCACCAGCCAGATCAGGGCGCCGCCCGCAAGCACGAGGAACGGGATCATGGCGAGATTGACCATGTTCCAGCCCTCGACCACCGAGCCGCCGGCGCAGTTCATCAGTCCGCCCGAGGCCAGCGAGGCAAAGGTGACGGCGCCGAACACCACCATGTCGTTGAGGCCCTGCACCACGCCGCGCTCCTCGGGAGCATGGGCCGAGGCAAGAAGCGTGGTGGCGCCGATGAAGCCGAAATTCCACCCCAGCCCGATGAGCACGAGGGCGAGGAAGAAATTGCCCAGATCGACGCCGGAGAGCGCCACCCCTCCTGCCAGGGCGATCAGCACGAGTCCCAGCGTCATGATGCGGATGGTGCCGAAGCGGGCGATCAGATGGCCGGTGAAGAAGGAGGGGATATACATCGCCAGCACATGGGACATGACGACATTGGCCGCGTCGCCCTGGTCGAAGCCGCAACCGACCACGGCCAGCGGGGTCGAGGTCATCACGAGGTTCATCAGCGCATAGCTCACCGCCGCAACGATCATCGCCACCACCACCCGCGGGTCGTGCAGGATGTCGCGAAGCGAACGGCCGCCGCGCCTCTCGCCTTTCGCGCGTCGGCGCGGGCGGGGAATGTCGAGCATCAGGAAGAGCAGGATGCCGACGAGGTTGAGGGCGATCACCGCCATGTAGAGACCGAGAAAGGGGATCGGCGAGATGTCCTTGGTCAGCTTGACGATTTCCGAGCCGAGCACCGCCGCGCCGAGCCCGCCAGCCATCACCCAGGAAATGGCCTTGGGGCGAAAGCTCTCCGACGCGGTATCGGCGGCGGCGAAGCGGAAGAACCCCTGGGCCGACATGTAGATGCCGGTGAGATAGGCGCCGAGGAGAAAGAGCGGGAAGCTGGCTGTCGCCAGCCCGGTCGCTCCCAGGGCGGCGCCGAGCGCCCCGGCAAGGGCGCCGATGACGAAACCGGTACGCCGCCCCCGGCGCTGCATCACCTGCGAGAGCCAGGGCGCCGTGGTCATCGAACCGAAGACGATCAGCGAGATCGGCAGCGTCGCGAGGCAGGGGTTCGGAGACAGCCACTGGCCGGCCAGCCCGCCGATGGTGAAGATCGCCGGCATCTGCGCGCCCGCCACGGCCTGGGCCAGCGCAAGCAGCACCACGTTTCGCCGCGCGCGGCGGTCGTCGACGAGAGGGGCGGTATCGGCCGATCGGGTCATGAAGGCTGACTAGACCCGGTTTCGTGCAGCCGCAACCGATTCGCCCCCTGCGCCCCCCTCGTCGGCCCCGGTCGATCTTCCGCTGCCACCATGTGCCAGGACCCGCTTTCAACCACGAGATCATGGGCCGATTCGGGCATTACCCTCTATTTCTGGCGCCAGCACCATGATATGGTGGGTGCATCATTCCCGGCACCTGCATTCAGGAGACGGCCATGACGCTTTCCCTCGATACCGAGGCCCTCATCCATCCGATCGACGTGATCGAATCGCTCGCCGAGCACCGGCAGTGGAATTTCGACCGCATCGGGGACGACCGCATCGCCCTCGAGGTCGAAGGGCGCTGGCAGGTCTATTCGCTCTCGGTCGTCACCGGCCGCCAGGATGCCGTGCTGCGGCTGGCCGCCTCCTTCGCTCTCGAGGTGCCGCAGGCACGGCGCGCCTGCCTCCATGAAGTGCTCAACGCCGTCAATGACGGGCTCTGGCTCGGTGCGTTCTCCTGGTGGGAGAGCGAAGCGCTGATGGTCTATCGCACCGGTCTGCCGCTCGACGGAGGCGTGGCGCCCGAGCCCGCCCAGATCGAGCGGCTGCTGCAGGCCGCGCTCGAGGCGGCCGAGCGTTTCTATCCGGTCTTCCAGGTCGCGTCCTGGGGGGCGGGAGATGCCGCCGATGCGCTGGCCCTCGCCCTGCCCGGGGCGGTGGGTTCGGCCTGATCGCCCTTGCCATTTCCGGCGAAGCGGGCAAACTCCCCGCGATGCGACGAGGGAGGCCGTCATGACGGAAGGGTATGCGGGCGGGAGCGAAGGAGCGGCGTTGAACGCATTGCTGCCGCAGGGGCTTCTGCTTCTCGGTTGCGGCAGGATGGGGCAGGCGATGCTCGCGGGCTGGCTCGAGGCCGGGCTGGCGCCCGAGGCGGTGACGGTGATCGACCCGCACCCTTCCGACTGGCTCGCGGCGCAGGTGACGGCCGGCGTGCGGCTGAACGAGACGCCCGAGGTGCCCCCGAGCGCCTTCGTCATCGCCGTCAAGCCGCAGATGATGCAGGAAGCCCTCGCTCCCTGGGCCCGTTTCGGCGACGGCGATACCACCTTTCTCTCGATCGCGGCCGGCACCACCCTTGCCGGGCTCGAGGCGATTCTCGGTGCGAACAGCCGCATCATCCGCGCCATGCCCAACACGCCGGCGGCGATCGGCCGCGGGATCAGCGCCATCGTCGGCAATGACCGGGCGAGCGAGGGCGACCTCACCCTGGCCGAGCGGCTTCTCGCGGCGGTCGGCCAGGTGGTGCGCCTTGCCGACGAGGGGCTGATGGATGCGGTGACGGCGGTTTCGGGCTCTGGACCGGCCTATGTCTTCCTGCTGATCGAGACGCTGGCCGCGGCCGGCGAGAGGGCGGGGCTGCCGGCCGATCTGGCGCTCGTGCTCGCGCGGGAGACGGTGGCCGGTGCGGGGGAGCTTGCCCGCAGATCGGGCGAGGATCCGGCGATCCTCAGGCAGAACGTGACTTCGCCGGGCGGCACCACCGCCGCCGCGCTCGAGGTGCTGATGGATCCCGAACGCGGTTTCGGACCGTTGATGGAAGCGGCCGTCGCCCGGGCCGCCGCCCGCGGGCGGGAGCTGGCGGGGGCGGTGCGAGGGGGCGAAGCGGCGCAGACGGAAGAAAGGGAAGGGAAGCGATGAGCGATGCCGGAACGCCGTCTGGCGAAATCCGCTTCGAGGATTTCCTCAAGGTCGATATCCGCGTCGGGGAGGTGGTGCGGGCCGAGCCCTTCCCCGAGGCGCGCAAGCCCGCCATCCGGCTCTGGATCGATTTCGGACCCGGGATCGGCGTGAAGAAGAGCTCGGCCCAGATCACCCGCTGGTATCGCCCCGAGGATCTGCCGGGGCGGCAGGTGCTGGCCGTGGTCAACTTTCCGCCGCGGCAGATCGGGCCCTTCATGTCGGAAGTGCTGGTGCTGGGCGTGCCCGACGAGGAGGGCGAGGTGGTGCTCGTCGCGCCGGACAGGAACGTGCCCCTCGGCGGCCGCCTGTTCTGACGGCGAGGTGAATCAATGGAATACGGGAAGAAATTTCATGTCCTGCGCAACGTCCTGCGCAACCTGCGATCCGCCCTTGTCGCGCGATGTTCATGCCATGGATGAGGAATGAAGCCGAAGCTGCTGATAACACGAAAACTTCCGGAGAAGGTCCTTGACCGGGCGGAGCGGGGCTTTGCCCCCGTCGTCCGCGAATCGACCCGTCCGCTCTCACGCGAGGAGGCGGTGGCGGCGCTGCGGGAGCATGACGCGATCCTGCCGACTCTCGGCGATCCCTTCGATGCCGAGACCTTCATTCGCGCCTCGCCCGTCACCGCGCGGATACTCGCCAATTTCGGTGTCGGCTATGACCATATCGACGCCGAAGCGGCTCGGCGGGCCGGCGTCGTTGTCACCAACACGCCGGGCGCGGTCACCGATGCCACGGCCGACATCGCCATGACGCTGCTCCTCATGGCGGCGCGGCGGGCCGGGGAAGGCGAACGGCTGGTGCGTTCGGGAGCCTGGGAAGGGTGGCACCCGGTCCAGCTTCTCGGTCAGCATGTGACGGGCAAGACCCTCGGGATCATCGGCATGGGGCGGATCGGCCGGGCCGTTGCCCGGCGGGGGCATTTCGGCTTCGGCATGGATGTGGTGTTCTTCAACCGCTCCATGGTCGCCGACAGCGGCATTCCCGGCGCGCGGCAGCTCGAGAGCATCGGCGCGGTGATGGAGACGGCCGATTTCGTCGTGGTCGCGGTCACGGGGGGACGGGCCAACCGCCATCTCGTCGGCGCGGACGAGATCGCCCGCATGAAAACGACCGGCGTTCTCGTCAACATCTCCCGCGGCGAGGTGATCGACGAGGCGGCGCTGATCGAGGCGCTCGAGAGGCGGCGGATCTTCGCGGCCGGACTCGATGTCTATGAGCACGAACCCGACGTGCCCTTGCGGCTGAGACGGCTCGAGAACGTGGTGCTCCTGCCCCATCTCGGCACGGCGACGGAGGAGGTGCGCGAGGCGATGGGGATGATGGCGCTCGACAATCTCGAAGCCTTCTTCGCCGGCCGGCCGGTGCCCAACCCGGTGCCGGAAATGCAGGGCTGATCTTCCGGGCGGGACCGGGGGCGAGGGTTGCGGGCCGTCCTCACCCCCTGCCGAAGACCGGGTCGCTCCGTGGCGCGGCCGGCCTGTCGCCGATCGCCTCCCGCCAATGCCGCCGGCAGAGGGAGACATAGCGTTCGTTGCCGCCGATCTCGATCTGGGCGCCGTCGGTCAGCACCCGGCCGCTCGCGTCGATCCGCACGACCATCGTGGCCTTCTTGCCGCAATGGCAGATGGTCCGCACCTCGCGCATTTCGTCGGCCAGGGCCAGGAGAGCGGCCGAGCCCGGAAAGAGCTCGCCCCTGAAATCGACCCTGAGCCCGTAGCACATCACCGGCACGGCCAGATCGTCCACCGCACGCGCCAGCTGCCACACCTGATCGCGCGTGAGAAACTGGGCCTCGTCGATGAAGACGCAGGCGCAGGGGCCGGCCTCGAGCCGCGCGGCAATGACGGCGAACAGGTCGTCATCGGGGCGGAAGGTCGTGGCCGGCGCCGAGATGCCGATGCGCGAGCCGATGGTGCCGGGGCCGGCGCGGGTGTCGAGCGCCGCCGTCAGCAGGAAGGTTTCCATGCCCCGTTCGCGGTAGTTGTGCGCCGCCTGCAACAGCAGGGTGGACTTGCCGGCATTCATGGTCGAGTAGTGGAAATAGAGCTTGGCCATGCCCCTCTCCCTGGCAGGATCGGCTCCGGTTAGCACTGCCGCGGGCGGGGGAAAAGATGGAGATGCGGATGCGAAGACAGGCAGGGGAGCCGGCGCGGCTCGGGGCGGTGCTTCGCGGGGCGAAGGCTCTTTCCTTCGATGTCTATGGCACGCTGATCGACTGGGAAAGCGGCATTCTCTCGGCGCTGGCACCGCTGCTTGCACGGCTGGAAGGGCCGGTAGATCGCGAGGCCGTTCTGGCGCTGCATGCCCGCGAGGAAGCGCTGGCTCAGCGTCAGGCGCCCCATCGGCCCTATCGCGACATTCTCGCCACCGTCCACCGCCGCATCGCCGCCCGTTACGGCCTCGATGTGCCGTGGGAGGAAAGCCTGGCCTACGGGCTTTCGGTCGCCGAGTGGCCGGCCTTCCCCGACAGCGCCGCGGCGCTCGCCCGGCTCGGCCGGCATTTCGCCCTCGTGGCGCTGACCAATGTGGACAACGTCAATTTCGCCGCCTCGAACAGGAAGCTCGGCCGCCCCTTCACCCATGTCTTCACCGCCGAGGACAACGGCTGCTACAAGCCCGATCCGCGCGGCTTCCGCGCCATGTTCACCGGGCTGGCGGCTGCGGGGATCGCCCGTGGCGAGATCCTGCATGTGGCCGAGAGCCATTTTCACGATCTGGCTCCGGCGGCGAAGCTCGGCCTGCCGGCGGTCTGGATCCATCGGCGCGCCGGTCGGGAGGGTTTCGGCGCAACCCGCACGCCGCCGCGTCTCGCGCCCCGTCTTGCCCGCTTCGAGAACCTTGCCGCCTTCGCCGACGCGGTGGAGACGGCGCTGGACGCCTCATGAGCCAGCCCCGAGGGGCGCGTTCGGGCTTTCCGAGCGCGGGTGCGAGGAAGCGGCGGAGGGAGCGGGAAGGGGCGACGGGTGGTTGTGCGTGAAAGGGGCGTCCGACGCGGGCTGGGGGCGCGTCGCCGTTCTGGTGCGCCGATCACGCGGCAACGCGCGGAAAATGGCTCCGACCGTTGCATGATGCGTTGATGCCTGAGGGGGTATCGTCTTCCGGCCGCATGGGACGGCGCGCTTCGGAAAACGGCTTCTCCCTGCGCCGCCCGCAGCCGGCAGTTCGGCGCGATGGAAGCGGTTGTGCCGGGGTGCGACGGGGCACGGCGTTTCGGGGCGGCCCTGCGTGACGGCGTGTGCACTGCGGGGCTTCCCGGCGGCTGCCTCGCGCGGGGCTCTCCTGCCGGCGCGTCGCCGAAAGACCCTTCAGTCGGCCTTGGGCGGCAGCGCCGGCTTGTCGGTGGCGGCGGGCGGGAGCACCACATCCTTCGGCAGCGCCGGTGCCGGTTGCGGGGCCGGGGTTCCGGCCGGGGGATTGGTGCCGACGCGTTCGAGCACCGATTCCTCGGCGGCCTTGCGCGCGGCGATGACCGTCAGCGTGATCGATGTGGCGAAGAAGGCGATGGCGAAGGCCCAGGTCACCTTCTGCAGCGGCGTGGTCGGCGGACGACCGGCCATGGAGCCGCCGGCGCTCATCGCCAGCCCGCCGCCTTCGGAACGTTGCAGCAACACGATGCCGACGAGGCCCGCAGCCAGGATCAGATGGATGACGAGGATGACTGTTTCCATGTCTGCGCCTTTCTCCCGCAAGAGGGCCGACGCCCGTGCCGGCGCCGCTCTGGGCCCGTCTCTAGCGAAGGGAAGGGGCAATGTCGAGACGTGCCGTCACGAAGCGAACCGGTCCTTCGGCGCTCATTCATCGACATCATCGACATCGATCTGCCCGGTCAGCCAGCGGCGCACCCGCGACCAGCTGATGCCGATTCCCAGAACGAAGGACGTGCCGCCGAGTGTCACCCAGGCCTGCAGGTCGGGATCTTCGAGCGAGAGCCAGCCGAAATCGGACAGGACCCAGATCAGCGCTGCGACGATCGCCGCCACCAGCCCCATGCCGAACATGCCGATCGAACGCAACGTGGCCCGCAGATAGACGATGTAGCCGACGAGCAGCACCAGACCGAGGAACACCACGAGCGAAGTGCGCTGCCCCCAGGCGGTCCGGCTCCAGTCGATGTAGTCCCAGCCGCTCGGGTTCCAGGTGGCGCTGAGGATGAGGAAGGCGACGATCCAGCGGGCAAGGAACTGCAGCATCCGGAACCTCCGTGAAGGGTCGCTCGAACGGGCGCGTCTTTCCCTGTGTTAGAGGAATGGCGCCGCAGGGGGAAGGGCGTCGGCGGAAAGGGGGCTTTCGTGGTCCGTGCTTCCGCTTCGTGTTCTTTGCGCCTTCCGGTGCCGCTGCGGGCAGTCTATAGAATGGCCGCCGCCCGGGGCGGTCCGGCCGGGCCGCGCGGCGCCGGAGGGCGGGGAAGGCGGTCGGCAGGAAGAGGAGAAGGACATGGCGAATGTGGTCGTGGTCGGCGCCCAGTGGGGTGACGAGGGCAAGGGCAAGATCGTCGATTGGCTGAGCGAGCGCGCCGATGTCATCGCCCGCTTCCAGGGCGGGCACAATGCCGGCCATACGCTGGTGATCGACGGCACCGTTTACAAGCTCTCGCTCCTGCCTTCGGGAATCGTCCGCAAGGGCAAGCTCTCGATCATCGGCAACGGCGTCGTGCTCGACCCCTGGGCACTCGTCGAGGAAATCGGGCGGTTGCGGGAGCAGGGGGTCGAGATCACCCCCGACAATCTGAAGATCGCCGAGAACGCACCGTTGATTCTGCCGGTGCACGGTGAGCTCGACCGCGCCCGCGAGGCGCAGACGAGCGTGGCGAAGATCGGCACGACCGGCCGCGGCATCGGCCCGGCCTACGAGGACAAGGTCGGCCGTCGGGCGATCCGGCTTGCGGATCTGGGGGACCGGGCGACGCTCGAAGCGCGCATCTCCCGCCTCCTCGTGCATCACGATGCCCTGCGCCGCGGTCTCGGGCTCGAGCCGGTCGATCGTGCGGCGCTCATGGCGGCGCTCGAGGAGATCGCCCCGAAGGTGCTGCCCCATGCCGCCCCGGTCTGGCAGATCATGAGCACGGCCCGCAGAGCCGGGCGGCGGATCCTGTTCGAGGGAGCGCAGGGGGCGCTGCTCGACATTGATTTCGGCACCTATCCCTTCGTCACCTCGTCGAACACCATGGCCGGCATGGCCGCGACCGGCACCGGCACCGGGCCGGGGACGATCGATTTCGTGCTCGGTATCGTCAAGGCCTATACCACCCGTGTCGGCGAAGGTCCGTTCCCGACGGAACTGCATGACGAGACCGGCCGCCGCCTCGGCGAACGCGGCCATGAATTCGGCACGGTGACGGGCCGGCAGCGCCGCTGCGGCTGGTTCGACGCGGTGCTCGTGCGCCAGAGCTGCGCCCAGTCGGGGGTCAACGGGATCGCCCTGACCAAGCTCGACGTGCTCGACGGTTTCGAGGAGCTGAAGATCTGCGTCGGCTACGAACTCGACGGCTCCCCGATCGACCATCTGCCGGCCGCGACCGACCAGCAGGCGCGGATCCGCCCGATCTACGAGACCATGCCCGGCTGGCAGGAGAGCACGGCCGGCGCGCGTCGCTGGGCCGACCTGCCGGCCGCGGTAATCAAGTATGTCCGCCGGATCGAGGAGCTGATCGAGTGCCCCGTGGCGCTGCTCTCGACCTCGCCCGAGCGCGAGGACACGATCCTTGTCACCGACCCGTTCGCCGACTGACGGTGCGGGGATCTGCGGGGCGGGGCTGCCCGGCGTGCTCGTCGATGCCGACCGCCCCTCGGCTCCCCCGCTCCCAAGCCCCGGCTCGCCGACCGCGCCGCCGCCTGCCTCGTGAAACCGTTTCGGAGAAGCCGATGGAGCTGAGTTTCCGCACCCGCAAGCGCCTTGCCGTGATCGTGCTGCTTCTGGCGCTGCCCGCCTACATCGTCGCGGCGGTGACGCTGGTCAACCTCTTCTCGCGTCCGCCCTTCCTCCTCGAGATCGCGATCTATCTCGGCCTCGGCCTTCTGTGGATCCTGCCCCTCAAACGGCTGTTCCTCGGTATCGGCCTGCCCGATCCGGCGCCGCGGGAAGCGGAGGAGACGCGCGAAGAGGGGCACGAGGGATAGGGTGGGGATCCGGCCGATGGGTGAGCTTCTTCTCGTGCGTCATGCCCAGGCGTCCTTCGGCAGTGCCGATTACGACCGGCTGAGCCCGCTCGGTCATCGGCAGGCGGCCTGGCTCGGCGACTATCTCGCCGGCACCTTCGCCGCCGAGGGCGAAGGGTTCTGCCGCATCGTCCGCGGCCGGCTGCGCCGCCATCGCGAAACCGTCGCCGGCATGGTTCGCGGCTGGGAACGCCTGCCCGAGATCGTCGAGGATCCGCGGCTCGACGAGATGGATTACGACACGATCGAAGCCGCCTGGTGCCGCCTTACCGGCAATCCGCCGCCGAAGACGGGCCGGGAGTTTCGCGACGCCTTCCCGCTGATGCTCGAGGCCTGGGCGGAAGGGCGGCTTGCGGACATGCCGGAAAGCTGGGATGGGTTCCGGGCCCGGGTCGATGCCGCGCTCGCCGAGCATCTCTCCCCCGGCCGGCGCACGCTCGTCGTCACCTCCGGGGGGCCGATCGCGGCGACGCTCGGCCGGATTCTCGATCTCGGTCCCCATGCCATGTTCGAGATCCTCAACATGACGCTCAACGCCTCGCTTCACCGCATCGCCGTGCGTGACGGGCGGCTCTCCCTTCTCCAGTTCAACGCCGTGCCCCATCTCGAGCGGCCCGAGCGCATGGGATTCCGCACCTTCATCTGAGGGTGCATCCGTGCACGCGGCCGGGGGTGGAACTCGGGTGTCAGCGGCGCGGCATCTTCAGCGTGCTGGTACATTGGAACAGCTCGAGGATCGAGGCTTTCGACCCGGCCAGAAAATGGGAGCGCACGAAAAAGGGGCCGCCCGCGGGCGACCCCTTGCCGGGAACGGCCGGTCTCACCGCATGGCAGCGGTCACGTTGACCCCGTATTCGAAGACGAGGTTGCCGCCGAACCAGGCGGTGGCGACGATCAGGCCGATGAGCACGAGGTCCACCAGCCAGACGGCCCAGCGGGCCCCGATGATCTTGTCCTTCCACCACAGGAAGAGCCGCACGGCGCCCCAGAGCGCGATCAGCCAGCCGGTGACGGTGCCAAGGCCCTCATGGGTTTCGATGGCGTCCGCAACCGTTTGCGCAAGACCACGATCGACGGCGATTTCGGCCGCGAGATCGCCGAGGGCGACGGCGATGATGGCGAAGACGCCGGCGGCGATGGCGATCAGCATGGTGGCGGTGGCCACCGGGCCGTTGCGGCCGGTGATCTCGGCGCCCCGAAGACCGGCGACGAGATCGACGACGAAAAGGGTGATGACGAGAACGATCGGGAAATGGACCGCGACGGATGCAGATGCTCGATGGGCATGGAAACTCTCCTCGGTTCTTTCCGGAAACGGGTTTTCCGGTTCGGATTGCGTTCTGTTCGCGGCTACGGCTTCGTTCCCTTCGAAATGACGACGCTCCGGAAGGGTGGACGGGGCCGCGCCTTGCGACCGTGAGGTGGACCTCTTCTGCGCTGATGGCAATAGGACTTGCCGTCATTGGCAGCGCGTTATGACGAAAGTTTATCCGGAAAAACGGCGCTTTTGGGGCCGTTTGCGAGAACAAGCCGAAAATCCGACCCATCGCCGGGTCGGAAACCTGCGGCGCCACTGGCCGGTCGAAGGAAGAGGTCGGGGCATGAAAGACCCGCCGGCGCGTGGCCGGCGGGTCTCATGGGCAAGGATGCATTTCGCAAGGAAGGGGCAGGCTCAGCGGTTGAGCCGGCCCTCGATCAGCTCGTCCACCACCGACGGGTCGGCCAGCGTCGAGGTGTCGCCGAGCTCGGCATAGTCGTTGGCAGCGATCTTGCGCAGGATCCGCCGCATGATCTTGCCCGAGCGGGTCTTCGGCAGATCGCGGGCGAACTGGATGAGGTCAGGCGTCGCGATCGGGCCGATCTCCTTGCGGACCCATTGCCTGAGCTCCTGCGCGAGCGCGTCGGAGGGCGTCTCGCCCGCCATCAGCACCACATAGCAGTAGATCCCCTGGCCCTTGATCTCGTGCGGATAGCCGACCACGGCCGCTTCCGACACCTTGGGATGGGCGACGAGTGCGCTCTCGATCTCGGCCGTGCCCATGCGGTGGCCCGAGACGTTGAGCACGTCGTCCACCCGGCCGGTGATCCAGTAATAGCCGTCCGCGTCGCGCCGGCAGCCGTCGCCGGTGAAGTAGTAGCCCTTGTAATCGGAAAAATAGGTCTTCACGAAACGGTCGTGGTCGCCCCAGACGGTGCGCATCTGGCTCGGCCAGCTGTCCTTCATGCACAGGACGCCCTCGGCCTCCGTGCTGGTGATCTCCGCGCCCGACTGCGGATCGAGCACCACCGGCTGGACGCCGAAGAAGGGCTTGCAGGCCGAGCCCGGCTTGAGCGCATGGGCGCCGGGCAGGGGGGTGATCATGTGGCCGCCGGTTTCGGTCTGCCACCAGGTATCGACGATCGGGCAGCGCTCCTTGCCCACCACGCGATAATACCATTCCCACGCCTCGGGGTTGATCGGCTCGCCCACGGTGCCGAGCACCTTGATCGAGGAAAGATCGTGTTTCTCGACCCATTCGTTGCCCTGGCCCATCAGCGCGCGAATGGCGGTGGGGGCGGTGTAGAACTGGTTGACCTTGTATTTCTCGCAGATGGCCCAGAACCGCCCCGGATCGGGCCAGGTCGGCACGCCCTCGAACATCAGCGTGATGGCGCCGTTGGCCAGCGGGCCGTAGACGATGTAGCTGTGGCCGGTGATCCAGCCGACATCGGCGGTGCACCAGTAGATGTCGCCGTCGTGATAGTCGAAGGTGTATTCGTGGGTCATCGAGACATAGACCATGTAGCCGCCGGTGGTGTGGAGCACCCCCTTCGGCTTGCCGGTCGAGCCCGACGTGTAGAGGATGAAGAGCGGGTCCTCGGCGCCCATCTCCTCGGGGGGACAAACGGGCGAGGCGTCGGCGGCGAGATCCTGATAGACATGGTCGCGCCCGCCCTTGAGCGGCACGTCGGCGCCGGTGCGGCGCACCATCAGCACCGGCACGTCCCCGGCGATCTCGAGCGCCTTGTCCACATTGGCCTTGAGCGGCACCCGCCGCCCGCCGCGCGGGCCCTCGTCGGCGGTGATGACGAGCGAGGCGCCGCAATCGGTGATGCGGCTGGCGAGCGCGTCGGGGGAGAAGCCGCCGAAGACCACCGAATGGATCGCCCCGATCCGCGCGCAGGCGAGCATGGCGAAGGCCGCCTCGGGGATCATCGGCATGTAGAGGACGACGCGATCGCCGCGCTTGATGCCGAGCCCTTTCAGCACGTTGGCGAAGCGCCCCACCTCCTCGGCGAGATCGCCATAGGTGATCACGCGGCCGCCGTCGGCCGGATCGTCGGGCTCCCAGAGGATCGCCGGCTGGTCCGCCCGCTCGGGCAGATGACGGTCGATGCAGTTGGCGGCGGCGTTGAGCGTGCCGTCCTCGAACCATCTGATCGAGACGTCGGGCCATTCGAAAGTGGTGTTCTTCACGCGGGTGAACGGCCTGATCCAGTCGATGCGCCGGGCATGTTCGCCCCAGAAGCCTTCCGGGTCCTCGACCGAGCGGCGATACCATTCCTCGTAGGTCTTCGCGTCGATCCTGGCCTGGGCCACGAATTCCGGGCGCGGCGGATAGACCTTCTCTTCATGGGCGCTCATGGTTTGTCCTCCTCATCTGCTGGTGCGGGCTGCGGCGTGCTGCCGCCCGGGCCCGCGGCTGTCCTGCATGTGCTGATCGGCCCGGACTGCCGGACCGTGCATCAGATGGCGAGATATTCGCGCTTCAGATCCTCGTTTTCCAGCACCTCCTTCGCGGTGCCGTCGAAAACCACGCGGCCGGTATCGAGAATGACGGCCCGGTCCGCCAGTTCGAGGGCGGCGACGGCGTTCTGCTCGACGATGATGGTGGTGATGCCCTCCTCGCGGATGTGATGCAGCGTCTTCTCGATCTCGCGCACGATCACCGGCGCGAGCCCCTCGTAGGGTTCGTCGAGCAGCAGCACCTTGATGTCGCGCACGAGGGCGCGGGCGATGGCCAGCATCTGCTGCTCGCCGCCCGAGAGCGTCACCCCTTCCTGCCTGCGGCGTTCCCTGAGGCGGGGGAAGAGCTCGTAGACCCGTTCGATCTCCCAGCCCCGACGGGGAACGATCCGCGCCAGCTCGAGGTTCTCCTCGACGGTCAGCCCCGGAATGATCCGCCGGTCCTCGGGCACGAGCTGGCAGCCGGCCCGGGCGGCCTCGAAGGCCTTCATGGCGTGGAGCGGCTGATGGTCGAGCCAGATCTCGCCATGGGTGAGGGCGGGTTGCTCGAGCCGGGCGATGGTGCGCAGCGTCGAGGTCTTGCCGGCGCCGTTGCGGCCCAGAAGGGCGAGGATCTCCCCCTCGTGGACGCGAAAGCTCACCCGCTGGACGATATAGCTCTCGCCGTAATGGCCGTCGATCTCGTGCACCGAGAGGAAGGCCGGCTCGGGATGGGGAGTCCTGAGCGGCCCCCGGGGGTGGAATTCGGCGTGACCCGGCATGGCGCCGCCGCCTTCGGCCGTGGTTCTCGTCAGCTCGATCTGCTTCATCCTGTCTCCTCCGATCCCTCCGCCTGCCGACCGGTCGCCCGGACCGGCCGTGCCTGCCGTCAGCCATGACCGCCGAGATAGGCTTCCTGCACCTTCGGATTGCCGCGGATCCGCTCGGGCACGTCCTCGACCAGCACCGTCCCCTGGGCCATGACGGTGATGCGCTCGGCCAGCGAGAAGACCACATGCATGTCGTGCTCGATGATGACCATGGTGATGCCGAGCCGCTCCTGGATCTCCTTGAGAAGCTCGATGGTGCGGTTGGTGTCGGCCCGCGCCATGCCGGCGGTGGGCTCGTCGAGCAGCAGAAGCCGGGGCTCCTGGGAAAGGCACATGGCCAGTTCGAGCCGCCGCTTGTCGCCGCGCGAGAGGGCGGCGGAATGGGCGTCCGCCTTGTCCTCCATCTTGAGATCGGCCAGCACCTGCATCGCCTTTCCGCGGATGTCGTCCTCCTCGGCCAGGGTTTTCCATGCTTCGAGGCGGAACACGCCATCGCGCCGGGCAAGGCAGGCGATCATCACGTTTTCGAGCACGGTCAGCTCGCTGTAGATCTCCGGGGTCTGGAAGACCCGCGAAATGCCCATCTGGTTGATCTCCCAGGGCTTCCTGCCGAGGAGCGACCGGCCGTCGAACACGACCGTTCCCTCGTCAGGAACGAGCTTGCCGACAAGGCAGTTGAGCAGGGTGGACTTGCCGGCGCCGTTGGGGCCGATGATGGCATGCACATGGCCCTCCTCGACCGAGAGATTGACGTCGCGCAGCGCCTGAAGGCCGCCGAAACGCTTGCCGACGCCGCGGATCTCGAGAATGGCCATCTCACGCCCCTCCCTTGTCGTCATCCGAAACGGGTTTGCGACCGCGCCCGACGAGGCGCGCGAGAAGCCGCCCGATGCGCTGGAAGCCCTCGACGAGGCCGCCCGGCAGGAAGATCACCACCAGCATGAAGAGCACGCCCAGGGTGAGGTGCCAGCCCTTGCCGACGAAGGGGCTGACGAGGGTGACCATGAAATCCTCCATGCCGTCGGGCAGGAAGGCGAACCACTGGTGCAGGATCTGATCGTTGATCTTCGAGAGGATGTTCTCGAAATACTTGATGAAACCTGCGCCGAGCACCGGACCGAGGAGGGTGCCGACCCCGCCGAGGATCGTCATGAGGACGACCTCGCCCGAGGCGGTCCACTGCATCCGCTCCGCACCCGCCAGGGGGTCCATCGCCGCCAGAAGCCCCCCTGCGAGCCCGGCATAGACCCCCGATATGACGAAGGCGGCGAGCGTGTAGGGGCGGGGGTTGATGCCGGTATATTCGAGCCGAGACTGGTTGGTCTTCACCCCGCGCAGCATCAGACCGAAAGGGGAGCGGAAGAGCCGCAGGGCGAGATAGAAGGCCGCGAGAAAGAGCATGGCGGCGAAATAGTAGCCGACCGAGAACTGGAAGACGCGGCCGAAGAACTCGAAACTCGCCGTGTCGTTCATCTGGAGGCCGAAGAAGTCGGGATAGGGCACCGAATCGGACGCGGCGGTGCCGAACGCCCGGTCGAGCACCCGCGGATCGTTGATCGAGATCTGCAGCCCGGTCTCGCCATTGGTGATCGGGGTGAGCACCGAATAGGCGAGGTTGTAGCTCATCTGGGCGAAGGCCAGCGTCAGGATCGAGAAGTAGATGCCGGTGCGCCGGAGCGAGATCCAGCCGATGGCAAGCGAGAACAGCCCAGCGATCGCCATGGCCGCGAGCACCGCCGGCACGACGTTCATCGACAGCAGCTTGAACATCCACACCGCGGCATAGGAGCCGACCCCGAGAAAGGCGGCATGCCCGAAGGAGAGATAGCCCGTGAGTCCGAACAGGATGTTGAAGCCGATGGCGAAGATCCCGTAGATCACGAAACGCTGCATCAGGTCGGGATAGCCGGCGTTGAACTGCGCCCAGGCGCTGTCGGCCGGAAAGGGGTTGAGGATCAGCGGCGCCGCCAGCGTGACGAGGGCGACGACCAGCATGAGGCGGATGTCGTTGCGGTCCAGTCCCTTGAACATCGCTCAGTCCTCCATCACGCCCTTGCGCCCCATCAGCCCGCGCGGGCGGATGAGCAGGATCACGATTGCCACGAGGTAGATGATCACCTGGTTGATTCCGGGGACGAGATCGATCAGCGCCTTCATCGAGGCGATGCTCTCGAGGATGCCGAGCAGGAAGCCCGCCAGCACCGCGCCGGGCAGGGAGCCCATGCCGCCGACGACCACCACCACGAAGCTGAGCACGAGATAATCCATGCCCATGTGGTAGTTCGGCGAATTGATCGGCGCATACATCACCCCGGCGATGCCGGCGACGATGGCGGCAAGGGCGAACATGATCGAGAAGCGCCGGTCGATGTCGATGCCGAGGATGGTGACGGTTTCCCGGTCGGCCATGCCGGCACGCACCACCATGCCGAAGGTGGTGAACTGGAGGAAGGCGAACACCCCGCCGATCACCAGCGCGGCGAAGGCGAAATAGACCAGTCGCCAGTAGGGATAGATGATGGCGTTCTCGGGAAAGCCGAGCAGCACGCCGAAATCGAACGAGCCGCGGAAGATCTCCGGGGCCGGCACCGGGATCGGGTTGGCGCCGAAGAAATACTTGATGATCTCCTGGATGACGATCGCGAGACCGAAGGTCACGAGGATCTGGTCGGCATGGGAACGCTTGTAGAAATGGCGGACGAGTCCGCGTTCCATCGCCAAGCCGACGAGGGCCATGACGGGAATGGCGGCGATCACCGCGATCGGCACCGACCAGTCGATCAGCCACTGGCCGGCATCGGGGCCGAACCAGTGTTCCACATAGGTGGTCTTCACCTTGAGCGGATTGCCGAGAAAGTCCTTGCGTGTCGGGTCGATGGTTTCGAAGCTCAGCGTCAGGATCCGCCGCACGGTCACGGCGACGAAGGCACCGAGCATGAACAGCGCCCCGTGGGCGAAGTTGACCACTCCGAGCGTGCCGAAGATGATCGTCAGCCCGAGGGCGATCAGCGCGTAGGCCGAGCCCTTGTCGAGCCCGTTGAGGATCTGGAGGATGATCGCGTCCATGGTGTCAGCCCATCATGGGTTGCGGCAGCGCACCGCCGCCCTGCCGGAGCAGGAGACGACGGCAAGGAAGCGGAGCCGGCCCGAGCCGGCTCCGCGTCTGTCGGAAGGGGTTACTTGCCCGGGTTGCACTCGCCGAGCGCGCCGCCGGCGAAGAACTCGTTGTCGGGGGCGTATTCGACCTTCGCCCGCGGCGTCTTGGCATAGACCTCGAGCAGGTCGTATTGCGAGGTCGGGTTCTCGTTGCCGCGCACCACGAGCACGTCCTTGAAGCACTGGTGGTCGGCGGCGCGATACTCGACCGGACCGTTGCCCAGACCGTCGAACTTGTAGCCTTCGAGGGCCTCGATCACCGCGCAGGGGTGGAACGAGCCCGCCCGCTCGACGGCGTCGGCATAGAGGATGGTCTGGACATAGGCCACATGCGCCGCCTGGCTCGGCGGGAAGCCGTATTTCTCGCCGAAGGACTTGACGAAGGCCCGCGAGGCCGCGTCGTCCTTCTGCAGCTGCCAGTTCCAGTTCTGGGAGCCGAAGATGCCCTTCACCGCGTCACCGGCGCCCTGGGCCATGAGGCGCGAATAGAGCGGCACGACGATCTCGAACTGCTTGCCGTTGACGATCTTGTCGCGCAGGCCGAACTGCACCGCCTGGGTCAGCGAGTTGACCATGTCGCGGCCGTAATGGTTGAGAATGAGCACGTCGGCCCCCGAGTTGAGCACCGGGGCGATGTAGCTCGAGAAGTCGCCGGCACCGAGCGGCGTGCGCACGGTGGCGACCGTCTCCCAGCCTTCCTTCTCGGTGAAATACTTCATCGAGGCTTCCTGGGTGTAGCCCCAGGTGTAGTCGGCCGTGAGGTGATAGGCGCGACGATCCTTGCCATAGGCCTCGGCCAGCACCGGGCCGAGCGCGGCGCCCGACATGTAGGCGTTGAAGAAGTGGCGGAAGCCGTGCTTCTTCTTGTCCTTGCCGGTGGTGTCGTTCGAGTGGGTGAGCGCGGCCATGAAGATCACGCCGGCCTCCTGGCAGAGGGACTGCACCGCGATCGCCACGCCCGAGGACGAGCCGCCGGTGATCATGATGGCGCCGTCCTTCTCGATCATCGAACGGGCCGAGGCACGGGCCGCGTCGGACTTGGTCTGGGTGTCGCCGGTCACGTAGGTGACCTTCTTGCCGAGCACGCCGTTGCCCTTGAGGGCCTTCGACGAGAAGGTGTTGAGCATGCCGCCGTCACCCTCGCCGTTGATGTGCTCGACGGCGAGCTTGTAGGCGCGCAGCTCGTCGGCGCCCTCGTCGGCATAGGCGCCGGTCTGGGGCACGTTGAAGCCGAAGACGACTTCCGAACCCTTCGGCTCGTTGGTGTAGGCGGCTGCGCCCTTCACGAAGATCGTCGGCATCGCGAGGCCTGCGCCGGTGGCCGCACCGGCCTTGATGACCCCGCGGCGGGTCAGGTGAAGCTTGGTCATGATGTCCTCCCTAGTATCCATCTGCCCTTCGCCTCCCGAACGAAGGGGCCCATGGGGCAGGACGAATATGCGACCGCGCCACCGGACAGGACAAGATTCGATTGCTACCCCCGTGACAGAATTGTAAATACTCCTTTCACATAGGGGAAATTATTGTAAACTTATGTAAAGTTGCGTGATGGGGGATCGGATGCGGGAAAGGGAGACGGGGGAGGCGCCGAGCGGCCGGGAGGGGGCGGATCCGCGCGAGACCGGCCGTCGGATCCGTGCCCGGCGGCGCACGCTCGGGCTTGACCAGAAGGCGCTGGCGGCCCGGATCGGCATCTCCCCCGCCTATCTCAGCCTGATCGAGAACGGCCGCCGCAAGGCGCCGAAGGCGCTGCTGGAGCGCCTTGCCGCCGCGCTCGACATGGCCCCGGCGCAGCTTCTCGGAGTGCGGACGGGCGCCGACTGGGCCGAGGTTCTGGCCACGCTCGCGGCGCGCCACCGCCCGGCCGATCCGCCCCGGCCGGAGATCGCCCATGCGGAGCGGCTCGTCGCCGAATATCCCGGCTGGGCGCGGCTCGTCATCGAACAGGGGCGCGAAATCGAGGCGCTCGAGGCCCGGCTTGCCATTCTCGCCGACCGCCTTTCCGGGGATCCCTATCTCGCGGACACGCTCCATGCGCTCCTCTCCTCGGTGACGGCGGTGCAGGCCAGCGCCGACATCCTCGCCCGCACCCCGGAACTGGCGCCGGCCGAGATCGAACGGTTCCGCTTCAACCTTTCCGTCGAGGCGCGACGGACGGCCGACCGGGCCCGGGCCCTGCTCGAGCATTTCGACCGCAGCCGCCTCGACCGCCCGCTCGAGGCGACCACGCCGCGCGAGGAGGTGATGGTGCTGCTGGCGCGGCACGATCACCATTTCCCCGCCATCGAGGCGGCGGGCAATGCCAGCTCGGCCGCGGCTCGGGCCGCAGCGCGGGAGGTGGCCGGCGCGCTCGGGGCAGAGCTTTCGGCCGAAGCGCGCCCGCTCCTTCATGCCGCGCTAGAGCTGCTGGCCGAGGACGCCGCGGCGCTGCCGCTCTCCGGTCTCGCGGCGGCCCTCGAGGCGGTCGGGCTCGATCCGGCGGTGCTCTGTGCGCGGCTCGACGTGGCACCGGCGCGGCTCTTTCGCCGCCTGGTCGCGCTCGGCGCGAAAGAGGGGGACGGGCCCATGCGGGAGCTCGGCCTCGTGGCCTTCGACCGCGCCGGAGTGGTGCTGTGGCGCCACCAGGGGGAAGGGCTCACCCTGCCGCGTCTCAGGGCCGCCTGCGCGCTCTGGCCGGTTTTCCGCGCCAGGGCCGACGAGATCGGGCATCATCGGCTCCTGACCGACCGCGGCACCCCGATCGAGGCCTGGACCGCGGTCGAGATCCGCCGCGGTGCCGAGGGGGTGGCGCGGCGGATCTCCTGGCAGCTCGTGCGGCAGATCCGGCACGATGCCGGACACGGCGGAGGTTCCGCGGCCGGCAGGCAGCTCGTGGTCGGGGCCTCATGCCGCCTCTGTCGCCGCGCGAGCTGCCCCGAGCGCCGCGAGCCCGCCTTCTTCGCGCCACCCGTCCCCGAGAGCGCGTCCGGCGCGCCGGATTGACCGGCCGGGGCCGCATCACTAGCCTGTGCAGGCGTCGCCCGGTCGGAAGAACGGGCCCGGGGCTGCGAGGGAGGCGTGCATGGGCGAGGAAGACCGGCACCGGCAGGAGCGGGCGGAGAACGGGACCGGGAGGGGCGAGCCTGCCCGCCTCTGCCTTGTCGAGGACGAAATGGCGATTGCCGAGGCGATTTCCTTCCTGTTCGAACGCGAAGGCTGGCAGGTGGAGGTCGTTACCGACGGCGCCGCGGCCATCAATGCCGTTCGCCGCGTGCGGCCCGACATCGTCATTCTCGACCTGATGCTGCCGGGCCGTTCGGGCTATGACATCCTGCGCGACATCAAGGCCGATCCCACGCTCGCCGGCACGCAGGTTCTGATGCTCACCGCGCGCGGTCAGGAGCGCGACCGGGAGCGGGCCGCTGCGCTCGGGGTCGATCGCTTCATGACCAAGCCCTTCTCCAATCTCGAGCTCGTGGGCACGGTGCGGATGATGCTGGAAGGGGCGGGCGAGGAGACGGAAGGATGAAGCGGGAGGAGGAGAGCGCCGGCCGCCTGCAGGGCGGGGAGGGCGGCCAGCGGGCCGCGCTGCATCGCGAGGTGCGCCGTCGGCAGCTGCGCTCGGCCGCGGCTCTGGTGCCGCTCGTCGGACTCACGGTCTTCGCCTGGCCGCCGGCGCGGCTCTTCGTGGCCGATGGCGATCCGCGCGCGATCTGGATCGACGCCGCCACCATCTTCACGGGCTGGTTCCTGCTCATCGTCCCGACGATGCTGCTCGCCCGGCCGCTGATCCGCCTTTCCGCCGAGGAGGACGGGTTGCCCGCACGTTCGCGGTCCGCCGAGCGGGCGGAGCGGGCAGGTTCGGGAACGGGTGAGCGATGATGCGCTTCGACCTGCTGGCGGCGGTCGCGCTCGGCTATGTCGTCTTTCTCTTTCTCGTCGCATGGTTCGCCGAACGGGGAGCGCGGGAAGGGCGGCTCGGCTGGCTGCGCTCGGCCTGGGTCTATACGCTGTCGCTCTCGATCTACTGCACTGCCTGGACCTTCTACGGCGCCGTCGGCGGGGCGGTGCGCGGCGGTCTCGAATTCCTCGCGATCTATCTCGGCCCGTCGCTGGTGTTCTTCGCCTGGTGGTGGATCCTGCGCAAGATGGTGCGGATCGGCCGCCGGCACCGGCTGACCTCGATCGGCGATCTCATCTCCTCGCGCTATGGCAAGAGCGCGACGCTGGCGGTGCTCGTCACCATCATCACGCTCTTGGCGACGACTCCCTACATCGCCCTCCAGCTGCAATCGGTGACGCTGTCCTTCAAGGTGCTGATGGCGGGCGAAGGAGCCGGGCCGCACGCCGCGCCGGCCGATTCGCTCGCGCTGTGGGTGGCAGCGGGGCTGGCCTTCTTCACCATCCTTTTCGGCACCCGCTCGATCGACGCCAACGAACGCCACGAGGGGGTGGTGATGGCGATCGCCGTCGAGGCGGTCGTCAAGCTGATGGCGCTCCTCGCGGTCGGCGTCTTCGTCGTCTGGGGGATGAGCGGCGGACCCGGTCCGGCCATCGCCCAGATCGGAAAGGCGGGCCTTGCGGAAGGAAACCCTTTCGGCGATCGCTGGCTGGCGATCCTGTTCCTTTCTGCGAGCGCGGTGTTGGCGCTGCCGCGCATGTTCCAGGTGATGGTGGTCGAGAATGCCGACGAACGCCACCTCGCCGTCGCCGCCTGGGCCTTTCCGCTGTATCTCTTCCTGATCTCGCTCTTCGTGCTGCCGATCGCGGCGGCGGGGCTCCGGCTGTTGCCCGCGGGGAGCAACCCCGATCTCTTCGTCCTCACCCTGCCGCTTGCGGCCGGCCGCGAGGATCTGGCGCTCTTCGCCTTTCTCGGCGGCTTTTCCTCGGCGACCTCGATGGTGATCGTGGCGACGATCGCGCTCGCGACCATGGTCTCGAACCATGTCGTGCTGCCGCTCTGGCTCGGGCTGCGCCACATGCGGGGCGCCGAGATCGGCGACGTGCGCGAGCTTCTCCTCCTCACGCGGCGGCTCTCGATCCTGGGGATCCTCGCCCTCGGCTACGGCTATTACCGCATTTCCGGCGGCTCGACGGCGCTGACCTCGATGGGGCTCATCGCCTTTGTCGGCATCGCCCAGCTCATCCCCTCCCTGATCGGTGCGCTCTACTGGGAAAGCGCCACCCGGGCCGGCGCCCTCGCGGGGCTGACGCTCGGGGCGCTGATCTGGGGGTGGACGCTGTTCCTGCCCTCGCTCGGGCAGATGGAGCTGCTCGGCATGGTCGGGGAGGACGGCCCCTTCGGAATCGCCTGGCTCAGACCCCATGCCCTCTTCGGCTCCCACATCGACGATCCGCTGGTCCACGCGCTCGTCTGGAGCATGGTGTTCAATGTCGGCGCCTTCGTGCTGACCTCGCTCCTGACCCGGCACCGGCCGCTCGAGCACGTGCAGGGGGCCGAGTTCGTGCGGGTGTTCCGCAGCGGCGAGGAGCGGCTGCGCCGGGGCTCGGGGCGCGCGGCTTCGGGCGATCTCCTCCTTCTCGCGCGGCGCATTCTCGGCGACCGGGAGGCGGGCGAGCTCTTCCGCGCCGCCGCCCTCGCCCAAGGGCGGGCCGACGGCATGCCGACGCCGACGCCGCGCTTCGTCGCCGAGCTCGAGCGGCGGCTCGCGGGCTCGGTCGGCGCGGCGACGGCGCACGCCCTCGTCAGCCAGATCGTCGGCGGGGAGGCGGTTTCTCTCGAGGATCTGGTGGCAGCGGCCGGCGAGACCGTGCAGATCATGGAATATTCGGCCCGTCTCGAGGAAAAGTCGCGTGAGCTTGCCGAGACCGCCGCCAAGCTGCGCGAGGCCTACGAGGCGCTGCAACGCATCTCCGAGCAGAAGGACGCCTTCCTCTCGCAGATCTCCCACGAGCTGCGCACGCCGATGACGTCGATCCGCGCCCTGGCCGAGATCCTGCAGGAGGGCGACGATCTCGACCCCGACCGGATGCGCCGTTTTGCCGGCATCATCCATGCCGAAAGCGTGCGCCTCACCCGGCTTCTCGACGATCTGCTCGCCCTCTCGGTGCTCGAGCGTGGCGAGGTCACGCTGCACCTGGAGAATGCGGCCCTCGGCGATCTCGTCGATCGGGCCGTGGCCTCGGCCCTGCCCGAAGGGCACCGGCGGCTCGAGGTGAGCGTCGACGTGCCGGCGGATCTCGTGCTCGACACCGACACCGACCGGCTCGTCCAGGTCTTCATCAACATCATCTCCAACGCCGAGAAGTATTGCGATGCCGCCGCCCCGCGGCTCGAGATCCGGGCCGAGCGACTGGCGGAGGACGGGCAGGAGCGGGTGCGGATCGTGTTCGAGGACAACGGTTCGGGCATCGCACCGGCGGAGCGGGAGCGGATCTTCGAGAAATTCGTCCGCATCGACGGCACGGGCGGTGTCGGCGCCGGGCTCGGCCTCGCGATCTCGCGCGAGATCGTCGAGCGGCTCGGCGGCATCATCCGGTGCGAGGCGGGGCGGGCCGGGGCGCGCTTCGTCATCGAACTGCCGCCGGTCGCCGCCCCGGTCGCCACCCCTTCCGCGGCGCCCGGCCGGGGTGCCGCCTGAAGCGGGCGTTTCCCCGGGGCGAAAGGGCGCACGCGACCGCCGGGCCGCGCACCGGGCGAGGGCGTCTCCGCACGCCGAAGAAGGGCCCTCGTCGTTGGAACGTTCCGACCATGCGCGACGGGCGAATGTCGGGCGACGAAAGCCGACGATCGGGAGCGGGGCGACGTGTCCACACGGCGCAGAGCGCCGCCGGCGAGCGGAGGAACGGGGAACCGGCCATCGGCCGGTCCTCCGGGCCGGCCGGAGCCATCGCGTCCGAGCTCCCGCGAGCAAGACGAGAACCGCCGCCCCTGCCGCGCGCATGGGTCGGCCGGGTGCCCTTCGATCTCGAGGCGGAGCGGCGGGACGCGCTGCGACGTCCCCTCTCATCCCTGGTCAGCCCTTCGTCGGCTTGACCCGAGGCGTTCGGGGCGCCATCACCGCGAAGGCGTCGAGGAAACGGAAGGAGTGCTGCATGGCGGGGAAGGAACAGGAGCGGCATCCCTGGCCGCAACCGGTTCTGCGCCTTGCGGGTGAGGGGGCGGTGCATATCGCCTTCGAGAGCCTTTCTCCCGATGTCGCACCCGATGCGGTGCTGGCTCTCGACGGGGCGCTCGCCGCCGCCTTCGCGGCTCTCGCAACCGCCGAGGGGAGCGGCCATGCGCTGGCGCCGCTCGCCGCCGCCGTCATCGAACAGGTGCCGACGATCCGCGCGCTCACCGTCTTCTTCGATCCCGGCCGGATCAAGGCCGAGGCCGCGCTCGCGGCGCTCGAGGCGTTTGTCGCCGCAGGTGCCTGGCGTCGCACGCGCCCCCGGCCCGGTGCCGAATGGGAGATCCCGGCGGTCTATGGCGGTGATGCGGGCCCCGACCTTGCGCCCCTGGCCGAGATGCTCCGAATGTCCCCCGAGGAGGTGGTCCGCCGCCACGCCGCGGCCCGTCAGCGGGTAACCATGCTCGGCTTCGCTCCGGGCAGCGCCTATCTCGACGGGTTGCCCGCCCTCTTCGACGTCCCCCGTCGGCGGGAACTGCGGCCGATACCGGCCGGGGCGGTGATCGTCGCGCTCCGCCAGACGGTGCTCACCTCGGTGCCGATGCCGACGGGATGGTATCATATCGCCACCACCCCCTTGCGGCTGTTCGACCCGGCTCGGCGCTGGCCCTTTCTCCTTGCCCCGGCCGACCGGCTCCGCCTCGTTCCGATCACGCCGGAGGAGGCCGAGGCGCTCGATCCGAAGCCCTTCTGGCAACAGGCCGCCGCGCGTGAGCAGAGGAGGGCGGGATGACGGCGACGCCCCGTCTCGAGATCGTGGCGCTCGCCCCCGGCGCCACCTTGCAGGATCGCGGCCGGCCCGGCTGGCAGCGCTACGGGCTGACCGAGGGCGGCGCGCTCGACCGGCCGGCCCTGGCCGAGGGGACGGTGCTGCTGTCCAACCCGCCCGAAGCCGCTGCGCTCGAGCTCTCCGCGGGCGAAGCGCGTCTGCGGGCGCTGGCGGAGGTCTGGATCGCCCTCACCGGCCCGGCGCGACCGCTCGAGGTGAACGGAGCGCCCCGGCCCTGGCGGGCGGCCTTTCCGGTGCCGGCCGGGGCCGAGGTCAGGATCGGTGCCGATCCGGGGGGGCGCTGGTGCTGGCTGCACATGGGTGGCGGCATCGACGGGCCGGTGGTGCTCGGGGCGCGTTCGACCCATCTGCGTGCCGGGATCGGCCTCGTGCCGCGCCCCGGGCTGAAGCTTTGCCCCGTGATGCCGGACTGGAAGGCGCCCGCCGCGCCGAGACGGCTCGATCTGCCCGAGCCGGCCCCGGCCGGAGTGATCCGTCTTCTGCCGGGCGCCCAGAGCCATCTCTTCCCGGCCGGGAGTCGCACCGCATTTCTCGACGAAACCTGGCGGGTGACGGCGGCGCGCGACCGTCAGGGGATGCGGATCGAGGGAGAGGGCGGCCCGTTCCTCCACGAAGCCGGGCTCACGACGCTGTCCGACGTCATCCTGCCCGGCGACATCCAGATCACCGGCGACGGGCGACCGGCGATCCTGCTCGCCGACCGCCAGCCGACCGGGGGATATCCGCGGATCTTCACCGTCATCGCGGCCGATCTGCACCGCCTGACCCGGATGCCGACCGGCCATGCGTTCCGCTTCCGCCTCGTCACGCGCGCGGAAGCGGCGGCCGCCCGGCTGGCGCTCGAGCGGGAAATCGCGGAACTTCCGGCCCGCCTCGCCCCTCTCGTCCGGGATCCGGCCGCCCTTTCCCCGCAGGCGCTTCTGCGGCACAATCTGATCTCGGGAGCGGTTGCCGGGGACGATCTGCCCTGGCAGGAAGGATAACGGACGGACCGAGGAACAGCGCATGGCACGCAGCGTCGATCTCAATGCCGATCTGGGGGAAAGCTTCGGCCCGTGGAAGATGGGCGATGACGCGACCCTTCTCGACATCGTCAGCTCGGCCAACATCGCCTGCGGCTTTCATGCCGGCGATCCGGCGATCATGGCCCGAACGGTGCGGCTGTGCCGCGACAAGGGGGTTGCCATCGGCGCCCATCCGGGGTTCGACGACAAGGTCGGCTTCGGCCGGCGCGAGATCGCCGGAACGGCACCGGCGCTTCTCGAGGCGATGATCCTCTATCAGATCGGGGCGCTGCGGGAGATCGCCGCGGCCGAAGGGGCCGCGCTCGGCCATGTGAAACTCCACGGCGCCCTGGCGAACATGGCGGCGCGCGATGCCGCTCTCGCCCGGCTGGTGGCGCTGGCGCTGGCGCGGCTGCCCGAGCCGCCGGTGCTCCTCGCGATCGCCGGCACCCATCTCGAACGCGAGGGCCGGGCGGCGGGGCTCGTCGTCGCCGCCGAGGTCTTCGCCGACCGCGGCTATGGCGATGACGGTCATCTCCTGCCGCGGGCCGAGGAAGGTGCCCTCCTGACCGATCCGCGCGAGGCTGCCGCGCGCATGGTGCGGATGGTCGAGGAGGGGGTGATCGTCTGCCGATCGGGCAGGTGCCTGCCGGTCACCATCGATTCGATCTGCGTGCATGGCGACGGCCCCGCGGCTCTCGCCATCGCCGCGGCGGTGCGCGAGGCGCTCGAGAAGGCCGGCATCGCCATCCGCCCCTTCGCGCCAGCGCATCGCAGAGGAAAATCCGCCCCCCGTCCCTGAGCCGGTTCCCGATCTTCGGGAGGGGCAGGCCGCGTCGTTCGGTCCCGGTCCGCGGATTGTCACGTTCCCGTCATGGGGACGCCATCATTCCCTGTTCTGGCATGGCCCTGCCCGCGGGGCGGACCCGTTTCCGCCACGCAGGAACATTTTTCGATGGAGAAGTCGGCATGAAGATGTCTGTGATGAGTGGGACGAGTAGCAAGGAGCGCCCCGACGGTTGCGTGTCGGCGCGTTGCCACCGCGCCGCCCTTGCCCGGCTGCGGGGGTTCCTTGCGGAGGAGAGCGGCTCGGCAACGGTCGAATGGGTGGTGATCACGGCGTGGTCGACGGCCCTTGCCCTGGCGGTCACGAGCGCAGTGTCGAGCGGTGTCGAGAACCTGACGACCGAGATCGAAACCTTCCTGTCCTCCTTCACCATCAAGACCAGTTTCGAGGAATGGCGGACCATGGACAGCGGCAGCGGCGCAGGCGGCCCGACCGGAGGCGGTGGCAGCGGCGCCGGTTGATGTCGGCCTGCAGGACGCGCGGAATGCTCTTCCGGGCCTCGTATCCCTTTCAGCCGGCCTCGCGGGCCAGCTCCCGCGCCGCCGCCAGAACGGCCTCGGCGTGACCCGGCACCTTGACCTTGCGCCAAGCCCGCGCGATGCGGCCCGCCCCGTCGATCAGGAAGGTCGAACGCTCGATACCGAAAAAGGTGCGGCCATACATCTTCTTTTCCTGCCACACGCCGTAGCGCTCGGCCACGTCGCTTTCGGCATCGGAGAGAAGCGGCACGGTGAGCCCCTGTTTTTCGATGAAACGCCTGTGCGAGGCGATGCTGTCCTTCGAGATTCCGAAAACCTTCACTCCGAGGGCATCGAAGGCGTCCTTCAGGGCGGAGAAGTCCTTCGCCTCTCGGGTGCAGCCCGAGGTGTTGTCCCTGGGATAGAAGAACAGCACCACAGGCGCCGGCCGGAGGGCCGAGAGGGTGACGGTGAACTCCTCGGCGCCGTCGGTGCCGGGAAGGGTGAAGTCGGGGGCCGTGTCGCCGATCTCGCATGTCATGTTCGTTTCCTCGTCTTCCGGGCCGGTTGTCTAACCCGTTCCTCATCGAAAGCTGATCGTGCGTGATGTCAAGCCGGCCCGGTCCATCGACGGGGTGCATTGACAAGCACGCCGCGACGGCAAGAGTGGCGAAGGGCGGTGCGCCCGCAACAGTCTGCAGGCAGGGCACGATGGAGCACGCTTCGCGTGAAGGAAACGACGGGAAAGAGCGGGGCCGGCCACGGCGAAGGCCCCGCTGGCTGCTGCGGCTTCTTGCCGGCACCGTGGCTCTCGTCATCCTGTTCTCGGTCCTGGCAGGCGGGCTTCTCGTGGCACTCATGCAGGGGCCGGTGCCGGTTCCCTCTTCCCTCGAAAGGCGCATCGAGGCCGCGCTTTCGGCCCGGCTTGCGCCCTACCGAGTCGAGTTCGCGGCCCTGGATCTCGTGCTCGACCCGGAAAACCGCCGTCCGAGCCTCGAAGCCGAAGGGCTGCGGATCGTGGCGGCGGATGGCCGCTCGATCGCCTTTGTCGGCAAGGCGGCGGTGCAGGTGGAAACGGCGGCGCTCATGGCCGGGCGGCTCCGGCTCGCTTCGGTCGGCCTCGAGCGGGGAGTCGCCCGGATCCGCCGTGACGAGAAGGGCCGTTTCGAGATTACCCTGGGGCTCGGAGCGGGCGCCGAGGAGGAAAGCACCGCCGACAACGGAAAGAAAAAGGAACCTTCCGGGGCTGGGGGCAATGCCGCCGAGATCGAGGCGGCGGCCTTCGATCTTGTTGCCATGGTCGATGACTTCATGACCCGGCCGCTCTTTGCGCCCGCCTTCCGTCTCGAGCTGCGGGAGATGACGCTGCTGATCGACGATCGCACCACCGGGCGGCGCTGGCGCCTCGAAAAGGGGCTCGCCTCCCTCGAGCGGCGGAAGGAGAGTCTCGCCGCCGAGCTGCGGGCCTCGCTGGCCGAAGGGCGGTTCGGACCGGCGCATGGGCGTTTCACGCTGACCCACGAGATCGGCAGCGATGCCCTCGAGCTGGCCGTGCGTCTCGACAATATCGCCACCCGCGACATTGCCGACCAGCTGCCGCCGCTCGACTGGCTGCGCGTGGTCGATGCGCCGAGCCTCGGCGCGCTGACGCTGGGCTTCGATCGTGCTCGCGGCCTCACCCGGCTCGAGGCCGCGCTCGAGATCGGACGTCCCGACGACGCCGCTGCCGGACCGGCAAAAGAGCTACGGGGAGGGGGCGGGGCCGCGGAGCGGGAGCCTCTCTCTCCGGAGGGTGCGCAAGCCCCGGATGACGCAGGAAAAACGGCACCGGACGGGGCCGGCCGGTTCTTCACCCGTCATCTGCGCCACCCGCTGAGCCGCGGCAAGATCTACCTCGCCTACGATCCGGCCGAGTCCCGTTTCCGCTTCGACGAGATCCGCCTTGCCGGCCCGCTCGGCGACATCGTCCTCGAGGGGCATGCCTATCCCTCCGAGCGGGTCGATGGTCGCCCCGGCGGGCTCATCGCCCAGCTGAGGGTGAAGCAGGGCCGGCTCGCCGGGCGCCCCTTCCTCGCCGCGCCCCAGGAGATCCGCGGCGGCACGCTCGACATCCGCCTGCGCACGCGACCGGCCGCCGCGCTCGATATCGGCCAGCTGGTGCTCGATACCCGTTCCGAGCGTTTCGTCGTCTCGGGACGGATGACGCGACGGGAAGACGGCATGCACGGTACGCTCGGGGTGAAGCTCGACGCCATCGCCCATGACCGCCTCCTCGCCCTCTGGCCGCTCGATCTGGTGCCGCGCACGCGCGAATGGTTCGGCCGGAACGTTCATGGCGGCACGTTGCGCAACGTCGTCGCCGGTCTCTCCCTGCGCGGCGCCGCCCCGCCCCGGCTTGCCGCCAGCTTCGATCTTGCCGATGTGCGGCTGCGTTTCATCCGCACCTTTCCGCTTCTAGAGAAGGCCCGCGGTTTCGGAGAGCTGGTCGACAACAAGCTCACCCTCGCCGTGCTTGCGGGCGAAGTTCCCGTGCCCGGCAAGGGGGTGATCGATGTCGCCGACACGGTCTTCACCATTCCCGACGTCACCGTGAAGCCGGCTGCGGCCGAGGTGGCGCTTGCCGCGCGCGGCCCGCTCGGCGCCCTTCTCGACCTTCTCGACCACCCGCCCTTCCGCTTTCTCTCGAAAGGGGGGGTGCCGCGCGACATCGCCGAGGGCCGTTTCACGGCCGAGGGGCGGATCGGCTTTCCGCTGCTCGAATTCATCCCCACCAAAGCGATCTCCCTCGAGCTTGCCGGACGGATCACGGATTTTCGCTCCCTGCGACTGATGGCGGCGCATGTCGTGACGGCGCCGCGGCTCGCCGCCCGGGTGGACGGGGACGGCGTCACCATTTCCGGGCAGGGGCTGATCGACGGCAAGGTGGCGATCGGCGGAAGCTGGCGCCAGCGTTTCGGAAAGGCCCATGTCGGCCGCTCGCGTTTCGAGGGATGGGTGACGCTCTCGCCGGCCTTTCTCGACGTGTTCGGCATCGCGCTGCCCGAGGGCACGCTTGCCGGGCGCGGCCGGGCCGATCTGGCGATCGATCTGGCGCGGGGAAAGGCGCCGCATTACCTTCTGGAGTCGACGCTCAGGGGGGTGCGGCTGGCGATTCCGCCCCTTGGCTGGCGCAAGGGCGCGGAGACGGAGGGGCGTCTTCTGGCCGAGGGACGGTTCGGCAAGGTGCCGTCGGTGGACCGGCTGGAGATCGCGGCGCCGGGGCTCCGGGCCCGCGGCCATGTCGCCCTGGGCGAGGGCGGCGGCTTCCGGGTCGCGCAGTTCGACAGTTTCACCCGTGGCGACTGGCTGGCGGGCCGGTTGCGGATCGGGGCCGTCGGAAGGGACGGGCTCGTGCCGATCACGCTCGAGAAGGGGCGCCTCGATCTGCGTCGCGCCACTTTCGGGGCGGGAGGAGGACCCGGCGGTGCCCGCATCCGCTTCGGGCTCGACCGGGTGACGGTGAGCGCCGGCATCGTCCTTTCGGATGTCGAAGGCGAGATCACCACGAAAGGCGGCGTCTCGGGCCGTTTCACCGGCCGGGTCGCCGGCAAGGCCCCCGTTTCCGGCACGCTCGCTCCCGATCGTCAGCGCCCGGGCACGGCCGTCCGGATCACCGCCCCGGATGCCGGCGCCGTGCTGGCCGCGGCCGGGGTCTTCGCCACCGGCCGCGGGGGGCGGCTCGATCTCGTCCTGCGACCTACCGACCGCGCCGGGGTCTATGACGGCCATCTCGGCATTCGCGACATCCGCGTCGTCAGGGCGCCGGCGCTGGCGGAGCTGCTTTCGGCCATCTCGGTGGTGGGCGTGCTCGAGCAGCTTTCGGGCGAGGGGCTGCTGTTCAACGAGGTCGAGGGGCGCTTCCGCATCGAGCCCGACAAGGTGGTGATCCGCGAGGCATCGGCGGTGAGCGCCTCGCTCGGCATCACCCTGGAAGGCATCTATCGCCTGGCGGAAAGGACGCTCGAGATGCGCGGCGTCGTCACCCCGGTCTATATCCTCAACGGGCTTTTCGAGCAGTCGCGGCTCTTCGGCGGGCTTCTGGGCAGGAAGAAGGGCGAGGGGGTGTTCGGATTCACCTACCGGCTCCGGGGCTCCGTGGATGCGCCGAAGGTTTCGGTCAATCCGCTTTCGGCCCTGACACCGGGCTTCCTGCGCGAGATCTTCCGTTCCCCCCCGCCTTCGCGCTAAGGCGGCGCATCGAGGAGGCGCAGATGACGACCAGGGACGGAACGGCGGGCGGGCAGGGGCTTTCCCTTGCCGATTTCGATTTCGATCTGCCCGAGGCGCTGATCGCCACGCGGCCGGTGCGGCCGCGGCCGGCGGCGCGGCTCCTCGTCGCCCGCGGGGATGTGATCGAGGACCGCCATGTCGCCGATCTGCCCGATCTCCTGCGGCCGGGCGACCGGCTCGTCATCAACGACACGCGGGTGATCCCGGCGCGGCTTTTCGGAGAACGGTTGCGGGAAGGGGCGGCGGGCGCGCTCTTTCGCAGCCGGGTGGAGGTGCTGCTGACCCAGGCGCTGCCCGGGGGGCGCTGGCGGGCGATGGCCCGGCCGCTCAAGCGCCTGCGGCCCGGCGACCGCATCCGCTTTCCCGCCGGGGATGCGGACCCGCCGACGCTTCTTGCCGAGGTGGTGGCGCGGGAGAGCGACCATGCCGTGCTCGATCTGGCGCCGCAGGGCGGGCTCGATCTGGAAACGGCGCTCGAGCGTATCGGCGAGATGCCGCTGCCCCCCTATATCGCCCAGCGTCGCGCCGCCGATGCCCGCGACCGGCACGATTACCAGACGGTGTTCGCCGCAAGGCCCGGTGCGGTGGCCGCCCCCACGGCCTCGCTCCATTTCGACGAAGCGCTTCTCGAAAGGCTCGAGGCCCGCGGCATCGCCATCAGCCGGGTGACGCTCCATGTCGGCGCCGGCACCTTCCTGCCGGTCAAGGTCGAGGAAATCGAGCGCCACCGGATGCATGCCGAATGGGGCGAAGTGAGCCCCGAGGCCGCAGAGCGGATCAACGCCACGCGCCGGGCGGGCGGGCGGATCCTTCCCGTCGGCACCACTGCGCTGCGCCTCATCGAGAGTGCGGCGGACGAGAGCGGCCGCGTTCGCCCCTTTCGCGGCGAGACCGACATCTTCATTCGCCCGGGCTACCGCTTCCGGGTCGCGGACGGGCTGATGACCAATTTCCACCTGCCACGCTCGACCTTGATGATGCTGGTCGCGGCGCTGATGGGCCTCGAGCGCATCCATCGCATCTATGCCCATGCGATCGCGGCGGGCTACCGCTTCTTCTCCTATGGCGACGCGTCGCTTCTCCTTCCCGAGGAAAGGAGCGGCTAGGGGCGCGAGGAAGGAAACGGGCCGGGATGCCGCCCCCCGACGCCCATTCAGCCCCTGAAGATGTCTTTCAGGCGCCTGAGCTCGGCGAAGACCTCGACTGGGTCGGCATCCTCGTCCATGCCCATGGCCTTCCTGATCTGCGGCAGCCGCACCCGCAGGAACGGGTTGGTCAGTGCCTCCTCCTCGATGGTGGAAGGCACGGTGGGCAGCCCTTCCTCGCGCAGCTTCGCGATCTTCTTCGCCTTGCGCTGCAGGAAGGGGTTGTCGGGTTCGATCGACAGGGCGAAGCGGGCATTGGACTGGCCGTATTCGTGCCCGGACCAGACCTTCGTGCGATCGGGCAGGGCGGCGAGCTTCATCAGCGAATCGAGCATCTCGGCCGGCGACCCCTCGAAAAGCCGGCCGCAGCCCAGCACCATCAGGCTGTCGCCCGTGAAGACCAGCTCCGAGCCCGGGAAGTGCCAGGCGACATGGCCGATGGTGTGCCCCGGCACGTCGATCACGGCACAGGCCTCGCCCAGAAGCGCGATCTCGCCCCCGCCTTCCACCGGCTGATCGAGCGGCGGCAGGCGCTCGGCGTCGGCCGCGTTGCCGATCACGGTGGCGCCGGTTTCCCGGCGCAGCTTCTCGACGCCCCCCACATGATCGTGATGGTGATGGGTGATGAGGACATGGTCGAGCGACCAGCGGCGGATGTCGAGCTCGGCGAGGATCGGGTCGGCCTCGGGCGCGTCCACCACCAGGGTTTCGTCGAGATCGGCATTGTGGACGAGATAGGCGTAGTTGTCCTCGAGGCAGGGCACGGTGACGACTTCAAGCGGCATGGTCGGTCCTTCCTGTTCCGCACCGCCCGAAGGCGGCCTGTTGCTGTTCCCTTCCGAGATGGGACGCGCCCCACCCCGGGTCAAGATCACAGGCCGGCCGGGCGAGGGCGGACCGGCGTGCACCGGGCTTGCCCTGCGGGCGGTGGCGGGGGATGATGGGACGAGCGGAGAGGGAAACGGCCCCCGATGGATCTCGATGTCGTCGATCTCGATCACTTCTATCGCCGCACTGCCCTGGGCCGCGCGGCGGCGGAAATGCTCGCGCGGCGGGTTTCGGGCCTCTGGCCCGAGATGCGGGGCGAGGCGCTGGCCGGTTTCGGTTTCGCCCTGCCGGTGCTCGAGCGGATCGGGCGGGGCGCGGCCCGCACGCTGGCGCTGATGCCGGGGCGGATCGGCGTGCGACGCTGGCCCGAGACGGAGAAGGCGGGTGGCGCGCCGGATGGTGCTCGGCCGGGCAACCGGGCGGTGCTCGTGGCCGAGGATGCCTGGCCGCTCGGCGACAGCTTTCTCGACCGGCTGGTTGTCATGCACGGGCTCGAGATCGCCGACGATCCGGTCGCCCTTCTGCACGAGGCCTGGCGGGTGCTGACGCCCGGGGGGCGGGCGCTCGTCATCGTCCCCAATCGCGCCGGGTTCTGGGCGCGGGCCGAGAGCACGCCCTTCGGCCACGGCCGGCCCTATTCCCTGCGCCAGATCGAACGGCTCCTGCGCCAGTGCCGGTTCATGCCGACGCGCCATGCGAGCGCGCTCTACATGCCGCCCTCCGCCCGGCGCTTCTGGCTGCAGCTGGCGCCCCTGTGGGAGCGGATCGGCCAGCGCATGCCGATGGTGACGGCGGGCGGTGCGCTGATCGTCGAGGCGGAAAAACAGGTCTATGCGCCGCGCCAGGGCGGATTGCCCGAGCTTGTTCGCGGCCCGCTGACGGTGATCGAGGGGCTCGGCCGCCCCGCCCCGGCCGCAGGTCGCGCCGGCGGCAGGGAGCGCGGCTGGGCACGAAGGATGGTGCGACCGCGACATCGGGAGGCGCGATAGTCCCCGCTGCTTGCGCCGGCTCTCGTCTTCAGCGGGAGCGGCGGTCGGCACCGGCGCCCGTCAACCCTTTCGGCCGCTGCGCCAGGGCGGCAGCCGCTTTTCGAGGAAGGCATGGATGCCGGCCTGCCCTTCGGCACTCTCCCAGACCCGGGCAAGAAGCCGCGCCGTGCGGGGCAGGGCCTCGTCGAGGGAATGTTCCGCCACCCAACCGATCAGCTCCTTGGTGAGGGCGACGGCGCCGGGCGCCGCTTCGAGATGATCGGCAACGATGGCCTCGATCCGGTCGTCGAGATCCTCGGTGGCCACCACCTCGTCGATGAGCCCGATCCTTTCGGCCTGCATGGCGTCGAACAGGGCGCCCGAGAGCATCACCTTGCGGGCATTGGCGGCGCCGATGCGGCGGACGACGTGCGGGGCGATGGTGGCGGGCACGAGGCCGAGCCGCACCTCCGTCAACCCGAAGCGGGCCGAAGCGTCGCCCACGGTGATGTCGCACACCGAGATCATGCCGACCCCGCCGCCGAATGCCTGGCCGTTGATGCGGCCGATCAGGGGCCGGGGCAGCGTCGCCAGCCGGTGGAGCATTCTTGCGAGCCGCTCCCCCTCGCGGGCGCGGGTCGGCGGATCGGCCTCGGCGCTCCGGCGGAACCAGTTGATGTCGCCCCCGGCGCAGAAGCTGCGACCTTCGCCGGTGAGCACCACCACGCGCACCTTCTCGTCGGTGGCGAGCGCATCGGCCGCATGGTGCAGCTCGTCGATCATCTCGGCATCGAGGGCGTTGTGCTTGTCGGGTCGGGCGAGGGTGAGGCGGGCCACGCCCCGTTCGTCCTGCTCCAGCCGGATGGTGCGATATGCCGTCATCTGCCCCTCCTCGATTGCACCCCGTCTCGACAAGCCCGGCGGAATGGGCCAAGGACACGATTGTCAGACAACGGGCCGCTAGGCAAGGGGCGCGGCGGGGGCGTCGGGCAGGGCGACGGCGCGATCCCCGGCGGCAGAGCCCGCGAAAGGAGGGGGCGGGAATGCAGATGGAGCAGGAGGACGGGCAGGGCGGCGATCGGCCGGGGCCCCTGGCCGGCATCCGCGTGATCGATCTCACGGCGGTAATCTTCGGGCCGCTCGCGACCCAGATCCTCGCCGATCAGGGCGCCGAGGTCATCAAGATCGAATCACCCGAGGGCGACATGATGCGCCATGTCGCCCCCTTCCGGTCGCCGGGGATGGGCGCGCTCTTTCTCGCCGTCAACCGCAACAAGAAAAGCGTGGTGCTCGATCTCAAGAGCGCGTCGGGCAGGGCGGCGCTGTTCGATCTCGTGGCCGGGGCCGACGTCTTCGTCTCCTCCGTGCGGCCGAAGGCCCTGGCGCGCCTCGGCATCACTCCCGAGGCGCTGGCCGCCGCCAATCCGCGTCTCGTCACCGTCGCCCTCACCGGTTTCGGCAGCGGCGGCCCCTACGCCGACCGTCCCGCCTTCGACGACACGGTGCAGGCCGCGGCCGGGGCGGCGGCGCTCTCGGCCATGGTCGAACCCGAGCAGCCGCCGCGCTACATCCCGACCATCATCGCCGACAAGATCGCCGGGCTCACCGCCGCCCAGGCGATCACCGCCGCCCTTCTCCACCGGGAACGGACGGGAGAGGGGCAGCATGTCGAGGTGCCGATGTTCGAGACACTGGCGGCCTTTCTCCTCGCCGAGCACATGGCCGCGGCCACCTTCGAGGAACGCCCGGAGAATTTCGGCTATGCCCGCGTGCTCGACCCCCATCGCCGGCCGGTGCCGACGAAGGACGGCCATGTCACCCTCCTGCCCTATACCAACGCCCAGTGGCGGCGCTTCTTCGAGATGACGGGGCGGCCCGAGATGGTCGATCATCCTTGGGTCAACGATCTCGCCGAGCGCAGCCGCCATATCGGCGCCCTTTACGACATGCTGGTGGCAATGGGCCCCGAACGCACGACCACGGAATGGCTCGCCATCGCCGAAGCGGCAGACATCCCCGCCATGCCGATGAACCGGCTCTCGGATCTGCCCGCAGATCCGCATCTGGCACAGGTGGGGTTCTTCCGCCGGATCGACCATCCGAGCGAAGGGCCGCTCTGGACGACCAAGCCACCGGTGCGCTTCTCGCGGAGCCCGGCCCGGGCCGACCGCTTGCCGCCGCCCGCTCTCGGTGCCCACACCGAGGAGGTGCTGGCCACGCTCGGCCGCGGCCCGGACGGCGGGGAAGAAGCGGAGGGCGGGGAGGCGGGCCGCTGAGGGTGGCGCCCCGGTCGGCCGCCCTTCGAGAGACCGCGCTTTGCGAGCCGGCCGCTCCGGGAAAAGCGGGCGCCGTTTCCCGGCCTGTGAAGCAAAAGGGTTCGCGGGAAGACGACGGGGCGGCTCATGTGCCCCGCTCGGCCGCATTCCGCGCCTGCCGGAAAACCGCGCCTCGAAGGGCACCCTTCGGCCGCTTCGTGCTCCCGGCCGCGGCGCCCCTATTCCGCCGCCCCGGTCCCGGTGCCGCCGCTCCGGCCTGCGGCGTGTTTCTTCAGCCGTGCCTTTCGCTGTGGCTGCGGGCCTTGATCCAGTCCATCAGCGCCATCATCACCCCCGAAACGATGAATGTGAGGTGCAGCACCACCATCCATCGCAATTCGCTCTCGTCGTATTTCCCGATCTCCATGAAGGCCTTGAGCAGCTGGATCGCCGAAATGGCGACGATCGAGGCCAGGAGCTTGAGCTTGATGGCCGAGAAATCGATCTTGCCGTGCCAGTCGGGGCGGTCCTCCTCGTCGGTCACGTCGAGCCGGGAGACGAAGTTCTCGTAGCCCGAGAAGATCACGATCAGGAGGAGATTGCCGACGAGGGACAAATCGATCAGCGACAGGATGACGAGAATGATCCGGGTCGGATCGACGGCCTCGAGACTCTCGAGGAGGTGGAAGAACTCGACGAAGAACACCCAGAGCAGCACGAGGAGCGTGCCCGCGAGGCCGAGATAGATCGGTGCCATCAGCCAGCGGCTGAGGAAGATCAGCCTCTCGATGACGTTCTCCAGGGCGTTCGGGCCGTCCTGTCCGCCGGTTCCTTCGGGCGCGCCGCCCTCGCTTCCCTTCATGGCCTGCTTCTCCCGTTTTCGGTGTCAAGAGCAATAGGGAGCGGCGCTTCGCCGATCAAGCGCCGCATGGTCGCGCCGGAAGGGAGATCGTCGCCGCCCGCTCATCCGGTCGCGTGCGGGGTGGCGGCCCGGCCTTCCCGTGCGGCGGCGAGGAGCGCTTCGAGGGCGGCGACGGGGTCGTCGGCCGACCAGATCTCGGGGCCGGGGGCGAGGAAATCGACCACCGGCGCAAGAGCACGAACGCGCTCGGGGGTGAGACCGCCCTCGGCCACGACCGGCAGCTCGATGATCTCGTGCCACCAGGCGAAGGTTTCGAACGCAACCGGCTCGCCGGTGCCGAGCGACGTCGCCGTCACCGGACCGAAGGCGACATAGTCGGCCCCCGCCTCGCCGGCGCCGAGCCCTTCATGGCGCGAGGCGCCGCAGGTCGCGCCGACGATCGCCCGTCCCCCGAGCGCCTTGCGGGCCTTGCGGACCGAACGGGCGCCGTCGCTCAGGTGCACGCCGGCCAGTCCGAGCGGCGCGACGAGGCGGTAGTGGTTCTCGATCACCACCGGCAGGTCGGCCGATTCGGTGAGCGGCCGCACCCGCTCGACCGCCCGGCCCACCTCCGCTTCGCCCATCACCGCCAGCGAAAGCCGCAGGCAGGCGACCTCGACCTGCTCGAGGATCTTCCCGAGCGCGGCGAGGAAGGCATCGTCGATCACCGGCGAGCTCAGAAGGTAGAGCCCCGGCATGTCGGGCGCCTCGTGCGAGGGTCGAGACGAGGGGGCCATGGCGTTCTCCCGCGATCCTGTCCTGGTGCGCCCGATGGGGCAGAGCGCTTCCCGGTCGAATATGGCCTGCCGCGCCGCCCGGGCCAAGGGGGCTCTCCCTTCCGTCTTGTCGTGCGCGGCGAAAAGGGGCAGAAGCCGCCTCGGGGAAGTTGCGGAAGAGACGGCAGGAGGTGCCATGACGACGGGAAGCGATCGGGCCGGGGAGCGCACCGCACCGGATCTGCCGGCCAGCCCCGTCATGGTGCTGGTGGCGCCGCAGATGGGCGAGAACATCGGTGCGGCGGCCCGGGCGATGTGGAATTTCGGCCTCGACAGGATGCGCCTTGTCGGCCCGCGTGACGGCTGGCCCAACCCGAAGGCGGTGGCGATGGCCTCGGGGGCCGGGCGGCTGCTCGACGAGGCGGTCATCCACGAGACGACCGAGGCCGCCGTCGCCGATCTCGATCACGTCTATGCCACCACGGCCCGCCGGCGGGGGCTGACGAAGCCGGTGCTCGCCCCGGCCGAGGCGATGGCCGATGCGCTGGATCGCATCCGCCGCGGCGCGCGCGTGGGCTTTCTCTTCGGTCCCGAGCGCGCGGGGCTCGCCAACGGGGATGTCGCCCTGGCCGGCACGATCGTCTCGATCCCGACCAACCCGGCCTTCTCCTCGCTCAACCTTGCCCAGTCGGTGCTGCTTCTGGCCTATGAATGGGGGAGGGTGACGGAGTTGTCGCCGCCGGCAGTCAACCCCGCCATGGAGCGCCGGCCGGCCAGCCGGGCCGAGGTGGCGGCGCTCACGCGGCGCTGGGAGGAGGCGCTCGAGCGGGCGGGCTGGTTCTGGCCCGTGGAGAAGGCCGAGGGGATGCGGCTGGGGCTCAGGAACATGCTGGCGCGACTCGATCTGACCGACCGCGACGTGCGCACGCTTCACGGCATGATAAAGGCGCTGGCCGACGCTCTGCCCTCCGAGGGGCGCCGGCCCGGTCCGCGGCGCAAGGCGCCCGATGGCCGCTAAGCCGCTCGTGCCTGCGGCCAAGGGGAGCATTGCGGCTTGCGGGGCGGAGGATTACCTTCGCGCCGGCCCGCGACGGGCGAACCGATGGGCGAACGCCCGAGGACATGCCAGGGTCGGGGGGGCGCGAAGATCGTGAGCGGTCGATGACGCGGGTGCTCGCGGATCGCGGAACGAGGCAGGCCGCGGGGGTTTCCCGCAATGATCCGGTTCAGGAGGCTGAGATGGCAGAAGGCAAGCGCAGCGTATTCGTCGAGGCCGAAGGGACGGAGCCCCGCGAGGAGGTGCCCCGGAGCGGCCTCATCTCGGGCCGGCGCCGGGGCGCGCGGCGGGCGATCCGGGCCTGGCTCCTCGTGCTCTTTGCCCTGGTGACGCTGATGATCGCCGTCGGCGGCCTCACCCGGCTGACCGATTCGGGGCTCTCGATCACCGAATGGAAACCCGTGACCGGCGCCATTCCGCCGCTGAGCGATGCCGACTGGCAGTCGGAATTCGCGAAATACCGCAACACGCCCGAATATCAGCTCCAGAACCGGGGGATGACGCTGGGCGAGTTCAAGTCGATCTACTGGTGGGAATGGGGTCACCGGCTGCTGGGGCGGCTGATCGGTCTGGTCTGGGCCGTCGGCTTCCTGTGGTTCTGGCTGCGCGGGCAGATCCCTCCGGGCTGGACGGGGCGGCTCTTCGGCATCGGCCTTCTCGGCGGGCTGCAGGGCGCGATCGGCTGGTGGATGGTCTCGTCAGGGCTGACGGGGCGGATGGTCGATGTCGCTTCCTATCGTCTCGCCACCCATCTCGGCATCGCCTTCCTCATCCTGGGGCTTATCGCCTGGTACGGCTTCCGTCTCGCGCGCGAGGAGGGCGAGCTTCTTCAGGCCCGGCGCAAGGGGGATGCGCGGCTTGCGCGGGCAACGGGCTGGTTCATCGCCCTTGCGGCCTTCCAGGTGCTGCTCGGTGCGCTCGTCGCCGGGATCGACGCCGGGCGCGGCTATATCGACTGGCCGTTGATGAACGGCGAATTCCTGCCCTCGGAAAGCTTCGACTACGAACCCTTCTGGAGCAATTTCTTCGAAAATCCGGCGCTGGTCCAGTTCAACCACCGCATGGTGGGCTATCTGGTCTTCGCAACGGCGATCTGGCTTTATTTCAAGGCGCGGCGCAACCCTTATGCCGAGGTGCGCCGCGCCCATGGCTGGCTGATGGGAGTGGTGACGCTCCAGATCGTCCTCGGCATCGCGACGGTGATGACGGCGGCGCTGCCCCCCATCGCCCTCGTCCACCAGCTCGGGGCGGTGGCAGTGGTCGTGACGGCCTTGCGGGCACGCTTCCTCGCCCTCTACCCGCGGGGCGATGCGCTCGGCCGCAACCCGGGGTGACGGGCAGGGTCTGCCTTTCCGGCATGCTCCCCGAGGCAGCGCATGGGATGATGTGACGGGAGAGGGACGCGACGACGCGCGAAGGAACGCATGGTCTCGCCCGCACCGGCGTCGCGGGGCAGGGGCAAGACGGCCGCATGATCGCACGGTTCATGGTTCATGTGGTCAGCACGCGGCCCATGCCGGGCCGCGACATGCCATGTGTGCATGTGTGAATGTGCCGATCGGGGTGCATCACGGGCCGATGTCACAATGAAGCCTGGCAGAGGGTTTCACCTGCAATCTTCTCAGAAAGGCAGTTCTCCGTCCGCCGCCGCGCCTCGTGCCGCCGTGAAATCCGGCGGGTCTTGCGTGTCCGGGCCGGCGCCGTTGCCGCGTCCGACGCCCTCATTCGCCGCCGCCGGCGGCGGCTTTTTCGATCACGGGAAGAATAGTGTTTTCCATCACCTCGCGGGTGATCGGGCCGGCGAAGCGCAGCACGACCTTGCCGGAAGGGTCGATGACGAAGGTTTCGGGAACGCCATACACCCCCCAGTCGATCGCCATGCGGCCGCTCCGGTCGGTGCCGATCGCGTGGAAGGGATTGCCGAGCTCGGCGAGGAAGCCAAGCCCGTTTTCGGGCTTGTCCTTGTAGTTGACGCCGTAGATCTTCACGCCCCGGCGGTTCATTTCCATCAGCTGGGCGTGTTCGGCGCGGCAGGGCAGGCACCAGCTGGCCCAGAAATTGACCAGCTTGACTTCGGGCGCCCGGATCATCTCGTCCGTGAGCACGGGCAGCTTTCCAAGGGGGGGGGCCTGCACCGTCGGCGCCGGGCGACCGATCATGGTCGATGGAAGCTGATCGTCACGGCCGAGCCCGGCATAGAAAAAACCCGCGATGACGAGAAAGAGAAGCGGCGGCAGCAGCGCCAGAACCGGGATGCGCCGCCGGGGCCGGACATCTCCGGCCGGCGAAGAAGTTGCCGAAGAAACCGTGTCCTCGCGGGGTTCGGCGCGTTTTTCGTCCTGCATGGTGCACTCCACCTTTCGTCGAGGGGGCCTGGTCGCCTGCGGTTCCTGTGACACGAAATCGCATGCCGTTCAAACGGGCGGTGTTCACGTGCGCGCGAGGGACGGGGGAAACCCCGAATCCTGCCGACGATGCTCTCCCCGGTCATCCGGCATTCACCTGCGCGCAAGGAAAGGGGCCGCCCGGAGGCGCCGGTCTGCTCAGCCGTGCCGGCCGCCGCTGCGCTTCTGCCGTGCCTCGATCTCCGCAAGCAGCCGCGCCATCTTGCGGTCGCGCCAGATCGACTGGATTACGAGAGCGGCGATCAGAACGAGCCCTGCGCCGTAGGCCGAAAGCACCCAGAGCGCGTATTTTCCCAGATCCGGCATCATTCGCGGCTCTCCCGTGCCAGCAGCGCCCGCAGTCGCCGCGCGCGGATCTCGGTGCGGGTGCGCAGGACGACGAGGGTGACGAAAAGCAGGATGAAACCGACGATCGCGGTGACGAGCGGATAGTAGAACACGTCGGCTACATGCTCGGCGCGGTCCATCGACAGCGAGGCGCCCTGATGCAGCCCCTGGTTCCAGATCAACGCCGCATAGCGCGAGAGCACCGCGAAGACCGAACCGACGATCGCCAGCACCGAGGTCAGATCGGCGGCGGTGTCGGGATTGTCGATCGCGGCCCAGAGCGCGATGTAGCCGAGATAGAACAGGAACAGGATCAGGAAGGAGGTGAGCCGCGGATCCCAGGCCCACCAGGTGCCCCACATCGGCTCGCCCCAGACCGCCCCGGTGACGAGGGCGATCATCGTCATGACCGCGCCGACCGGAGCCGCGGCCTTGGCCGCCAGTGCCGAGACGTGGTGGCGCCGCACGAGCCAGATCAGCGAGGCGACCAGCATCATCACCCAGGCATTGATGGCGATCATCGCCGCCGGCACATGGATGAAGATGATCTTCACCGTCGAGCCCTGGCGGTAGTCGTCGGGGGTGAAGAAGAATCCCCAGACCAACGCCACGAGCATCACGATGGCGGAGAGCGCCGCGAGCCACGGCAGCACCCGGTCCGAAAGGCGCATGAAGCGCACGGGGTTGGCATATTCCCAGATCGACATGCCCTCCCTCTAGCCTCTGGCAGGGGCGGGGGCAATGGGCTGTTCGGTCACGCTTGCGCCAGCTGCGGCCGGGAAAGGAAATCGGGCTCGGCGAAGGGCGGGAGACGGGCTCAGCGCAAATTGATGCGCAGGGCGGCCGCGGCGGCGAAGGGGATGAGGGCGGCCGCAAGCAGCGTCACCCCCCCCAGAAGCGCGAAGGGGGTGAGGAAGTCGAGCCCTTCTCCGGCGCGGCTTGCCGTGAGCGCGCCGAAGATCAGCGTCGGGATGTAGAGCGGCATCACGAGCAGCGAGAGGAGCAGGCCGCCGCGGCGGATGCCGACGGTGAGGGCGGCACCGAAGGCGCCGAGCAGGCTCAGCGCCGGCGTGCCGACGAGCAGCGAGAGAAACACCCAGGGCGCCGCCGGCCCCGGCAGATCGAGGAGCACGCCCAGAAGCGGCGCGATCACCGTCAGCGGCAGCCCGGTGGTCAGCCAGTGGGCCAGGGCCTTCATCGCCACCACCCCTTCGAGGGGGAGCGGCGCCATGACGAGAGCGTCGAGCGAGCCGTCCTCCCAGTCGAGCTGGAAGATGCGGTCGAGCGAGAGGAGACAGGACAGGAGCGCCGCGATCCACAGCACGCCGGGAGCGATGCGGGCGAGCACTTCCGTGTCGGGGCCGACGCCGAAGGGCACGAACACGACCACGATCAGGAAGAAGGCGAGGGAGAGTCCGAAGCCGCCCCCCGAGCGCAGCGCGAGCGCCAGATCCCGTCCCAGGAGCGCCATCATGGCCGCGTCTCCCCGTCCTGCGCCGTCCCGTCCCGGGCACCGGCCATCGGGGCGAAGCCGGCGTCGAGGAAAGGGTCATGGGCGCGTTCGGCGTTCTCGCGGGCACGAAACGGCGTGACGTCGAGCACGTCCTCCTCGTCCAGTCCGAGGGGAATGTGCGTGGCGATGAGCGCAAGACCGCCGGCCGCCAGATGGGCGCCGACCACCCGCGCGAAGGTGGCGACGGTGGCGGAATCGAGCGAGACGGTGGGCTCGTCGAGCAGCCAGACCGGCCGCCTTGCGACAAGAAGCCGCGCAAGGCCGAGCCGGCGCCGCTGGCCGGCGGAGAGATAGGCGGCGGGGCGATCGGCGAGATCCTCGAGACGGAAGGCCGCAAGAGCCGGTGCGATGGTGTCGCTGCCATGCACGCGGGCCCAGAAGTCCAGATTCTCGGTCACGGTGAGCTGGGCCTTGACGCCGTCGGCATGACCGAACCACGTCATCCGTTCGGGCGAGAGGCTGATGGTGCCGCGCACGGGGGGCGTCAGCCGGGCGACGGCACGCAGGAGCGTGGTCTTGCCGGCCCCGTTGGGCGCCCGCAGGATGAGCGCCCGCCCCGGGGGGACGGAAAATTCCACCCCTTCGAGAATCAGCCGCTCGCCGCGCCGGCAGGCGAGGTCGCGCACCTCGAGAGGCGCGGCATCACGGTAGGGGGCAAGCTCGAGCGCGGTCATGCCGCCCCTTTAGCCTGCCTGCACGCCGGGGCAAAGGGCCGGCGGCGATTTCGCGCCCTCCCGCGGGCAACGATCCCGTGAAGGAGGCGGCATCGGTGCGACCGGTGGCGCGGACCGCGCGCGTTGCCTGCCGCTTCCTCGTATTCCCGCCCTCTCCCCCGCGGGAGCGCGGCAGCCGGCATCTCGATTGCATACGATCGTATGCCGTAACCTTGATCTTGTCGGTCCCATCTGGCAAAGGGGGCGCGACACCCCCGGCGCTTCGCCGGTCGCCGCTCCGGGCAGGACGGGGCGGCCGCGACTCCGGCGGCCTGACCGGCGCGCCGCACCGAGGCGCCGCGGGGCGAGATCGACCACAGCATCACGGGCCGCCCTTGCGGCCGGAAGACGAGGGAGCGACATCATGGCCATCACAACCGGGAAGAATGCCGGCGCAACCCGCCGCACGCTCAGGGTCGGCGATCGCGAATACGCCATCCATGCGATCGGGGCGGCCGAGGCGGCCGGGCTCGGCCGCTTCGCGCATCTGCCGGCGGCGCTCAAGGTCGTGCTCGAGAACCTCCTGCGCCATGCCGACGGGCTCACCGTCACCGAAGACGACATCCGCGCCTTCTCCGAATGGGTCGAGAAGGGGGGGCGCAATCCGCGGGAGATCGCCTACCGTCCGGCGCGGGTGCTGATGCAGGATTTCACTGGCGTGCCGGCGGTGGTGGACCTCGCCGCCATGCGCGATGCCATGGTCGCTCTCGGCGGGGATCCGGAGAAGATCAACCCGCTCAACCCGGTCGATCTCGTCATCGACCATTCCGTGATGGTGGACGAGTTCGGCAATCCCCGTGCCTTCCGGTTCAATGTCGAGCGTGAATACGAGCGCAACATGGAGCGCTACCAGTTCCTCAAATGGGGGCAGAAGGCGTTCGACAATTTCCGCGTCGTGCCGCCGGGCACGGGCATCTGTCATCAGGTGAACCTCGAATATCTAGCCCAGGGCGTGTGGACCGACACCGACCAGACCGGCGCCACCGTCGCCTATCCGGACACGCTGGTCGGCACCGACAGCCACACCACCATGATCAACGGCCTCGGCGTGCTCGGCTGGGGCGTCGGCGGCATCGAGGCCGAGGCGGCCATGCTGGGACAGCCGATCTCGATGCTGATTCCCGAGGTGGTGGGTTTCGAGCTCACCGGCGCGTTGCGCGAGGGGGTGACGGCCACCGATCTCGTGCTGACCGTCACCCAGATGCTGCGCGAGAAGGGAGTGGTCGGCAAGTTCGTCGAGTTCTACGGCGAAGGGCTCGACCGGCTGCCGCTCGCGGACCGGGCGACCATCGCCAACATGGCGCCCGAATACGGGGCGACCTGCGGCTTCTTCCCGATCGACGACGAGACGCTGCGCTATCTTCGCCAGACCGGGCGCGACGAGGCGCGGGTGCAGCTCGTCGAGGCCTATGCGAAGGAGCAGGGGCTGTGGCGCGGGCCGGATTACGCGCCGGTCTATACCGACACGCTCACCCTCGACATGTCCACCGTCGTGCCTTCGATCGCCGGTCCCAAGCGGCCGCAGGACCGCATCGCCCTCGACAAGGCGGCCGAAACCTTCCTGCAGCATGTCGCCGACGAACGCGGCATCGACATTTCGCCCGAAGCCGAGGAGATGCTCGAGGAGGGGCCGGCGCCGGTCGAGCCGCCCGATCCGCGCAGGAGCCATCCGGTCGAAGGGGCGGATTACAGCCTGCGCGACGGCTCGATCGTGATCGCCGCCATCACGTCCTGCACCAACACCTCGAACCCCTATGTGATGATCGCCGCTGGCCTCGTGGCCCGCAAGGCCCGCGAGAAGGGGCTGATGCCGAAACCCTGGGTCAAGACCTCGCTGGCACCCGGCAGCCAGGTGGTGAGCGAATATCTCGAGAAGGCCGGGCTGCAGGAAGATCTCGACGCCATCGGCTTCAACCTCGTCGGCTATGGCTGCACCACCTGCATCGGCAATTCCGGCCCGCTGCCCGAGAAGATCTCGAAGGCGATCCGCGAAGGCGATCTCATCGCCGCCTCCGTGCTCTCGGGCAACCGCAACTTCGAAGGTCGGATCAACCCCGACGTGCGGGCGAACTATCTCGCCTCGCCGCCGCTCGTCGTGGCCTATGCGCTGGCGGGCGACATGAATGTCGATCTCGCGGTCGATCCCGTCGGCACCGACAGGGAGGGCAGGCCGGTCTTCCTCCGGGACATCTGGCCGACCCAGGAGGAGGTGAACGCCCTCGTCGAGAAGGCGGTCACGCGCGAGGCCTTCGCGAAGAAATACGCCGATGTCTTCAAGGGCGACGCACGCTGGCAGGCGGTCGAGGCGCCCGACAGCCTGACCTATGACTGGCCGCCGAGTTCGACCTACATTCGCCGCCCGCCCTATTTCGACGGCATGGGCCGCGAGCCCGGGCATATCGAGAGCATCGAGGGCTGCCGGATCCTTGCGCTTCTGGCCGATTCGGTCACGACCGACCACATCTCCCCCGCCGGCGCCATCAAACCCGACAGCCCGGCCGGCAGGTATCTGCTCGCGCATCAGGTGCCGCCGCACATGTTCAACTCCTACGGCGCGCGACGCGGCAACCACGAGGTGATGATGCGGGGCACCTTCGCCAACATCCGCATCCGCAACGAGATGGTGCCGGGGGTCGAGGGCGGCTTCACGAAGGATCCCGAGGGCAATGTGGTGCCGATCTTCGACGCGGCCATGGCCTGGCAGAAGCGCGGCGTGCCGCTCGCGGTGGTGGCCGGCAAGGAATACGGCACCGGCTCCTCGCGCGACTGGGCGGCCAAGGGGCCGGCGCTTCTCGGTGTAAGGGCGGTGCTCGCCGAGAGCTTCGAGCGCATCCACCGTTCGAATCTCGTCGGCATGGGGGTGATTCCCTTCGAGTTCACCGGGGGCGAGAACCGGCGCAGCCTCGGCCTCACCGGCGAGGAGGAGCTGAGCTTCCTCGGCCTTTCCGACGATGTCGAACCCCTGGCCGAGCTGCCCTGCCGCATCCGCTACAAGGACGGCAGCGAGCGCGAGATCATCGTGCGTTGCCGGATCGATACCGAGGTCGAACGCGATTACGTCCGCAATGGCGGCGTGCTGCACACGGTGCTGCGGAACCTCGCCAGGAGCTGAGGCGGCCGGCAGGCAGGAAAGAGAGCAGGAAAGAGGGAAGGGGGCGCTCCGGGCGGGCGCCCCTTCCGCGATCGCTTCACGGCGCACATGCATTGGCGATGATGCCGAGAAGCGCGGCCAGGGTGCGGGCATGGGCGAAAGCCGTCCCTTCGCGGTCGTTGATGAAGCAGGCGAACACGTCCCGCCCCGCCTTCCGCCAGCGGCGGATCCGGTCGGCCCAGGGCGCGAGTGCGTCAGGGCCGTATCTCCCCATGTCCCAGCCCACCATGGCGACGCCGCGCTTCGCGAGGCAGGCGGCGAGAAAGGTCGCAAGCTGCCCCGGTCGGGGCAAGGCGCGGCGGCCGCCGAAAGAGCATCGGCCCGCGTTTCTCCGCAAGGGGCGCCGCCGCAGATGGGTGAAGGTGCCCGGTGCCTTCAGGCGAAGCGGAACCCCGGCAGCACGATGGCGTGCCGACGGGCCGCGCTCCGGGGCGACGGCAGACGGTAGAAGGTGGCATTGAGCTCCACGGCGAGGAAATGCCGGGCGTAATGGGTGAGCCATTCGCTGCGCGGCAGATCGGACGGATGGAAGCGGCCGCGCCAATGAACGCAGGACCAGCCCGACGTGTCGATCCGCACCCGGCCGCGGGCCGCTTTCGATTCGCCGCTTGATTCCGGTGACGGATGCGCCATGCTCCGATCCTGGCCCCGTCCGCCCGGAGGGGCAATCGTCACCGGAAGCGCGATCACGAAGGGGAGGGTGCACATGAACGGACGACCGGACGGGGACGAGACGCCCCCCGATCCGCCGGAAGACAAGCCCGGGGGGCTTCTCGCGCGGCTCGACCTCCCGCCCCTCTGGGCCTTGGCGATGGCAGGGCTCGCCTGGCTGTTCGACCGCCTCCTGCCGCTTTCGGAGGCCGACACCGGCTGGACCGGGCCGGTCCTGATCGGGCTCGGCGTCCTGCTCGTCCTGTGGGGTGCTTGGCATCTGTGGCGGGCCGCCACCCCGATCGAGCCGCGGCACGACCCGAAGGTGCTGGTCCGACGGGGGCCTTACCGGATCAACCGCAATCCGATCTATACCGGCATGGTGCTGATCCTCTTCGGCTGGGGGCTGTGGCTCGGCTCCCTCGGCGCGGTGCTGCCGGCCTTCATCTTCATGTGGATCGTCACCCGCCGCTTCATCTTCGAGGAGGAAACCCGCATCCGCCGCCGCTTCGGCGAGGAGGGCGAAGCGTGGCTGAAGCGCAGCCGCCGCTGGTAGTCCGTCTCCGTGCGGGCCGGTCACGGGGCTCTCGCAGAGGGTTGATTGGCATCCGGCAGGACAGGAGAGTAGGAAGGGCCGGGATGAGGCCAAGGAGAATGCGCTGATGTCACGACATGTCCGAACCGGTCTCGCCGCCATTCTCGCCATCGGCCTTCTTTCCCTGCCGATGCGGGCCGTGGCCGGGGTGCCGGTTCTGGTCGAGCTGTTCACCTCGCAGGGGTGCTCGGCCTGTCCGCCGGCCGACGCCTATCTCGCCCGGCTGGCCGAGCGTGACGACGTGATCCCGCTTTCGCTCCACGTCGATTACTGGGACTATCTCGGCTGGCGCGACATCTTCGCCCAGCGCCGCTTCACCCGGCGCCAGAAGGCCTATGCCCGTGCGGCCCAGCTCAAGACCATCTACACGCCGCAATTCATCGTTCACGGCAGGGAGCGCATCGCCGGATTTCATCCCGAGGAGATCGAGGAGGCCATCGCCCGGGCCGCGGCGGCGCCCGACCCGGTGAAGATCACCGTGCGGCGCAAGGGCGAAACCTTCCGCATCACCCTGGCGCCAGCCGACGGACGCCCGATCGGCCCGTGCATCATCCAGCTCGTGCGCTACCTGCCCAGCCTCACCGTCACGATCACCCGCGGCGAGAATGCCGGTCTGACCCTGACCTATGCCAATATCGTCGCCGAGTGGACGCGGATTGCCGAATGGGACGGGCGGCTGCCGGCCAACGCCACCGTCACGGTCGAGGGGGACATGCCCATGGTGATCGTGGTCCAGCGCAAGGGGCCGGGCGAGGTCGCGGCGGTCGCCCGGCTGCAATAGCCCGCCCTTTGCCATCCACCCGTCGTCATGGGGGAGGGATGCGCCGCCCTTCCTTTCACGCATCCGCACCGCCGGGAGCGCGCATGACGGCTCCTCGGAGCCGCCTCGAACCGGACGCATCGACCGGGGCGCTGCGCTCCGGCCCCGGCCATGTCCGCCCTCAGTCATAGATGCCCGGCACGTCCTTCCAGCGCCGGTGCATCCACATCCATTGCTCGGGATGCGCGCGGACCATGGCGGCGAGATCGTCGTTGAAACGCTGGGTCATGGCGGCCGCATCCGAAGGCGGGATCCGGGCGCCGACGATCTGCGCGAAGCTCAAGCCGTCCTGCTTGCGGATGCCGTAAACGGGAAAGAACGGCGCATCGAATTTCAGCGCCAGCTCGGCGGCGGTGAGCGTGGTGCGGGCCGGATGACCGAGGAAGTCGAGCAGGGCGCCGCGATAGGTGAACTGGTCGATCAGCATCACGAGGGCGCCGCCGGCCCTGAGATGGCGCACCATCGCCCGCGTGCCGGCCCGCGTGCGGGGGAACGCCTTGCCGCCGAGCCTCTCGAGCGCCGGCACATAGGCGGCATCGAAGATGCGCTTGCCGGTCGGCCGATAGACGACCGCGGTATCGACCCCGCGGGCCCGGAGCGCCACCACCGCCGCCCAGATGTTGCCGATATGGCCGGTGGCGAGGATGAGCGGCCGGCCGGCCTCGAAGGCGCGCACCAGCTCCGAAAGACCGGGGCCGGCAAGGGGGGCGAGCCGGTGCCGCGCGGCGAATTCCTCCCCGGCGAAGATCTCGATGAAGGTGCGGCCGAAATTGTCGAGCCCGCCACGGGCGATTTCCTCGCGCGCGCGGCGAGGCATGTCGGGAAAGATCAGGGAAAGATTGGCTCGCGAAATCGCCAGCCGCCTTCCGAACCGGGCGAAGGGATGGGCGAAGAGCCAGCCGGCAAGGGCGAGTCGGCGGCGATAGGGCAGGGCGGCGAGGGCACGGAAATAGCCCAGCGCGAGCCGAGCTGCCGCTCGGTCCGGCCAGGTCTCGTTCGTTGTCCCGATCACCGCCATGCTTCCTGCCGCCCGCCTTGTTCCATCGGCCGCCCGCCTCTTGCGGCGAGACATAGAGCGCCCTCGGCAAGGGCACAAGGCAGGGGCGGGCAGCGGCAGGCGGACGGCGGGAAACGGCCCGTTCAGCGCCGGTGACGCTGACGCCAGGCACGCGGAGAAAGGGCCGTGCGGGCCGAGAAAAAGCGGCTGAAATAGGCGGCCGAGGCGAAGCCGAGGCAGCGGGCGATCACGCCCACCGGCAGATCGGTTCCGAGCAGGAGACGCCGCGCCGCGAGCAGGATCCGCTCGTGAACGAGTTCGCTCACCGGATGGCCGGTGGCCTCGCGGCAGACCCGCGAGAGATGGGCCGGCGTCACGCCGAGGGCTTCGGCAACGTCCCCGGCGCCGATACCTTCGGCATGATGGCGTTCGATGAAGGCCAGCGTCGCCAGAACCAGCTGCTGGTTGCGGTCGGGTTCGGCATCGGCAAGGCCGTGCTCGGCCTCGAGCCGCAGAACGAGCACGGCGAGGCGGGCGATTTCGGCGGCGAGGGCGATCTCGCGACCCGGCGCATCGTCCGCGAGCTCCCGCTCGATGCCTTCGATGAGGGCGAGTGCCTCTCCCTGCCGCATCTGCCCGCGCAGGGGCAGGAAACGGCAGTTCGCCGGCCAGGGAAGCGTCGTGTCGACCGGCAGCGTCAGCCATTCGCCATTGGCACCGGCGAGGGGGTGGAAGGCGGCCGGCGTGCCGGCAGGGATGAACAGCAGATGATTGGCGCCGATCCCGCGCATGCGCCCGTCTAGGAGCGCCCGCCCCTGGCCGCGGGCGAGATGGATCACCCGGTGGTGCGGGGTGGCATGCACGCTCTCGATCTCCCAGGGCCGGGAGCGATGAAGCCGCGCAAGAGGAAAGACCGCCGGCAAGGCACGGTCGCCGCCGGGCGCGAGCGCCGCTTCGTCGGGGCAGGCACGGGGGGGCGCAAGGGGCATGCTCGTGCCCCTGCGGGGCGGCGCTTCATCCTCCTCCGCAAGCGGGAAGAGCCATTCATCCTCGCCGAGATTGTCGCTTTCGCGCAACTTTCCCTCCCCTTCGTCGGCAAGTCTTCGACCATGCTGCGGGGGGAGAGCGATTGCTGCAAGGGCGGGGTTTCTGAAAGATCCGTTTCAGCAATCTTCTGCCGGTCGGGCGGCCACGGGATCAGGCGTCGCGGGGGGTGCGAGACGCGGCCAGTCCGCCATCTTGCGGCGGAACCACTTGCGCTGACGGCGGGCATAGTCGCGCGTGGCCCGCTTGGCGGCGGCCACCGCCTCCCCCAGAGCGAGCCGCCCTTCGAGATGGGCCATGAGTTCGCGGGCGCCGATCGCCTTGGCGGCCGGCAGGTGCGGATCCCAGACCGGGCGCAGGGCGCGCACCTCCTCGAGCGCGCCCGCGGCCATCATCGCGTCGAAGCGCCGGTCGATCCGCTCGGCCAGCACCGCGGGCGGCAGCGACAGCACGAAAGGCTGCGCCGCCGCCAGGGGAAGAAGGGGGGGCGGGGTGTCGTCCTGCCAGGCGGCAAGCCCGCGCCCGGTTTCCGCGAGCACCTCCCAGGCCCGTTGCACCCGCACCGGATTGGCCAGATCGATCCGCTCATGGGTGCGCGGATCCCGCCGCGCGAGATCGGCGACGAGCGCCTCGACCCCCTCGGCGGCAAGGATCGCCGCGGCCCGTGCCCGGGTTGCGGCCGAAATCGGCGGGATCTCGGCCAGCCCTCCGGTCAGGGCGGTGAAATAGAGTCCGGTGCCACCGACGATGACGAGCGGCCGGCCGGTGCGGCGATGCGCGTCGAGGATCGGTGCGAGTGCCCGCAGCCAGTCTCCGACCGACCAGGCCATGCGGAAGCCGACATGGCCGTAGAGAAGATGCGGCGCGAGAGCCTCCTCCTCCGGGCCCGGCCGTGCGGTGAGGATGCGCCAGTCGCGATAGACCTGCAGCGCGTCGGCGTTGACGACGCTGCCGCCATGGGCCCGGGCGATGGCCAGGGCGAGGGCCGACTTGCCCGAGGCGGTCGCTCCGGCAAGGAGCACCGGCCGCGCCGGGTCGATCGCGGCCGCGATCCGCGCCTGCCACGCCGTTTCGTCATGGAGGGGTTCGTCGGCCGCCTCGCCTTCTCTCCGCTCGTCTTGCGCCACGCTCATGGCCGCAGGCTAGCGGCCGCCGGCGTGGCGGTAAAGAACGCCCGTCCCCCTTCGGCCGCGATGGCATCCATCTCGCACCGTCCTTCCCGGTCTTCCGGTGAACGGACACGTCCGGCAGGGTGTTGCCGAATCCCCCGGCGCAGCCCGGCTCTCGGGGGGTTGCATCCGGAGGCCGCAACGGGGAAAAGGCTTCGAGCGGCATGCCGCCGTCGCCTGTCTCGATCAGTGCCGGAAGCGAGGACGGAGCCATGAGCAAGCCCCCCGACAGATCCGCCGCCGAAGCCCCGGCCACAATGCCTGCGCCACCCCCGGCCGGGGAGGAGGCGTCTGCTGCGTCCCCTGTACCAGCCGCGGACGAATCGACCGATCAGCCGGGCGCCCGCCCCGCTCCGTTGCGCTATCGGCGCATCATGCTCAAGATCTCGGGCGAGGCGCTGATGGGCGATCAGGGCTACGGCCTGCACCCGCCGACCGTCGCCCGCATCGCCGACGAGGTGAAGAAGGTCCACGACATGGGCGCCGAGATCTGCATGGTGATCGGCGGCGGCAACATCTTCCGCGGTCTGCAGGGGAGCGCCCAGGGCATGGAGCGCACCACCGCCGACTACATGGGCATGCTGGCCACGGTAATGAACGCCCTCGCCATGCAGTCGGCCCTCGAGGATCGCGGTGTCTTCACCAGGGTGATCTCGGCAATTCCGATGGACCAGATCTGCGAGCCCTACATCCGTCGCCGGGCGGTGCGCCATCTCGAGAAGGGGCGGGTCTGCATCTTCGCGGCCGGCACCGGCAACCCCTATTTCACCACCGACACCGCCGCCACGCTCCGGGCCAGCGAAATGGCCTGCGAGGCGATCTTCAAGGGCACCAAGGTCGATGGCGTCTACGACAAGGACCCGATGACCGACCCAGACGCCAGACGCTTCGACGAGATCAGCTATGACGAGGTGCTGCAGAAGAATCTCAAGGTGATGGACGCCTCGGCCATCGCCCTTGCGCGCGACAACAAGCTGCCGATCATCGTCTTCTCGCTCGAGAGGCCCGGTGCGCTGGCCGATGTCGTCCGGGGAAGGGGAACCTACACGATCGTTCATGAATGAGACCATCTCCCCGATGCCCGCCGGACAGGGCGCGGGGAGGCACCAGCGGAGGAACACCCATGTCAGACGAGGAATTCGATCTCGATCTCGACGATCTCGAGCGCCGCATGGAAGGGGCGCTCAACGCGCTCAAGTCGGAATTCGCCTCGCTCAGGACCGGGCGGGCTTCGGCGTCGATGCTCGATCCCGTGACCGTCGATGCCTACGGGGCGCAGATGCCGCTCAACCAGGTGGCCTCGATCAACGTGCCGGAGCCGCGGATGATCACCCTCTCGGTCTGGGACAAGGGGCTTGTCGGCGCGGTGGAGAAGGCGCTGCGCGACAGCGGGCTCGGCATCAACCCGGTGGTGGAGGGCACGCTGATCCGCCTGCCGATCCCCGAACTCAACGAGGAGCGCCGCAAGGAGCTTTCCCGCCTCGCCGCCCAGTATGCGGAGCATGCGCGGGTGGCGATCCGCAACGTCCGCCGCGACGGCATGGACCGGCTCAAGAAGGTCAGGTCCTCGATCTCGGAAGACGATTTCAAGATGTGGGCCGAGGAAGTGCAGGCCCTGACCGACAGGTATATCGACAGGGTGGACAAGGCTCTCGAAATCAAGCAGGAAGAGATCATGCAGGTGTGAGCTGCTCTTCCGGGTGTGGTCCTCGGCATCACCCGGCCCGTGTGGCGGAAGATCGCGCAGGAGAGTGCCTCCTGCCGGATCGGCGCCGCGGGAGAGGTCGCGGTGCGGGCAATTGATGCAGGTGTTGTCATGGTGAAGGCGATTTTCACGGGGAGGACCGATTGAACCGGCACGCCGCACCCGACGAGGGCGGAATCCGCCATGTGGCCATCATCATGGACGGCAATGGCCGCTGGGCCGAGCAGCGTGGCCTGCCGCGGCTGCGGGGGCATCATGCCGGGGTCGAGCGCGTGCGACAGATCGTCGAGGCCTGCCCCGGCCTCGGCATCCGCACCCTGACCCTCTACGCCTTCTCGACCGAGAACTGGCGCCGCTCGGCCGAGGAGGTCGGCGGGCTGATGGCGCTCTTTCGCCGCTACATCCGCTCCGAGGCCGCGCGGCTCAAGGACGAAGGCGTGCGGTTGCGCTTCATCGGCGATCACGGCCGGCTCGATTCGCGGCTGCGCCAGCTCATGGGCTGGATGGAGGAGGAAACGGCTTCGGGCACGGTGCTCGATCTCGTGGTCGCCCTCAGCTATGGCGGGCGCGACGAGATCGTCCGGGCGAGCCGGCGCATGGCCGAGGCGGTGGCCGCCGGCCGTATCGCCCCCGCCCAGATCGACGCGGCCCTTCTTGCCGACATGCTCGACACCGCCCCCCTGCCTGATCCCGATCTCGTCATCCGCACCTCGGGCGAATGCCGCCTGTCGAATTTCCTGCTCTGGCAGGCGGCCTATGCCGAGCTGGCCTTCACCGATACGCTCTGGCCCGATTTCACCGTGAACGAGTTTGCCGAGATCCTCGCCAAGGTGCGCTGCCGCGAGCGGCGCTTCGGCGCGGTCCCGGCCCGTCTCGTCCGCAGCTGAGGGCAGCCCGGCCACAGTTACGGACGCGTCCCGCCGCCGGGTTCTCGATGCCCCGAAACGCGATCGGCAGATGAGGGGCAGGGCAGGGCGCTTCATGGCGGCGAGGCGGCCGTGCCTTGCGGCGGGGCGCAGCTTGGGCGTCTTGCCGCCCATTCGCTTTCGGGCGTGCATTCCCTGCGCCTGCGCTTCTTCCCGTCCGTCCTTTCTCCGCGACGCCGTTCTTGCACTTGTCCGCCCGCTCGGGCACCAAGGGGCACGGTCCGCGCAAGACGGGCGTTCGGGAGCGGAGCCGGCCGAGGGAGGCGAAATGACGGAAAATGAGCACGGCGCTTCAGGGGGGAAGGTGGAGCGCACAACATCGAACGAAACCGCCGCGCCGGGCGGCAGGTTCGCCGATCTGGGGCTGCGGCTGATCTCGGCCGTCATCCTCGGGGGGATCGCCCTTGGAGCCCTTTTCGAAGGGGGCTTCCCGCTGCTTCTCTTCCTGGCGCTCTTCGCCGGGGCCATGCTGTGGGAGCTTGCGCGGATGATGCGGCCGGAAGCGGGCCGGTTGCACCATCTCGTCGGCGCCACGGGCACGCTCGCGGTGATCGCCGCGGCGCTTTCGCCCTCGCGCGCCGGGCTGGGACTCTTGCTCCTGCCGCTCCTCCTCGGCACGATCGCCGGGCTGCATCGCCGCCCCTGGTGCTGGTTCGGCTACGGAAGCGCGATTCTGGCGGCCACATTCGTCCTGCTGCGGCTCCGGGTGATGACGGGACCGGCCGAAGTGTTCTGGATCGTCGCCGTCGTCATTGCCACCGATGTCGGCGGCTATCTCTTCGGGCGGCTGATCGGCGGGCCGAGGCTCCTGCCGGCCGTCAGCCCGGGCAAGACCTGGTCGGGAACGATCGGCGGCTGGCTCGGCGCCGCCCTCGTCGGGCTCGCTTTCGCCCTTGCCTTCACGCCGGAGCAGGTGGTGTGGCCGATGGCCGCTTCTCTCGTCCTTTCTGTGGCGGCCCAGGCCGGGGATCTGCTAGAAAGCGCCATCAAGCGGCGGGCCGGCGTCAAGGACAGCTCCCGCCTCATTCCCGGCCATGGCGGCGCGCTCGACCGGTTCGACGGCATGATCGGCGCCCTGATCGTGGCGGGGATCTTCGAGGCGGCGGGCCTTCTGCCGCATTTCTGAACCCGCCGCCATCCATCAGGGAGCGATGACCCGGCCCATGTCCCGAAGCGACACGCGACGCAGGATCTCGATATTCGGCGCCACCGGTTCGATCGGCTGCAACACCGTCGATCTCCTCGCGCGTCAGGGCGGGGCCGAGAGCTACGAGGTGGTGGCGCTGACAGGGGGGCGCAACGTCGCCCGTCTGGCAGAACAGGCGAAGCGGCTCCGGGCCGGCATCGCCGTGACCGCCCACGAAGAGTGCCTGCCCGAGCTGCGCGCGCGGCTGGCGGGCAGCGGTATCGAGACGGCTGCCGGCGCCCGGGCGATCGCCGAGGCGGCCGCAAGACCGGCGGACTGGACCATGTCGGCCATCGTCGGCGCGGCAGGCATCGTGCCGGGGTTCCTGTCCCTGGCCCATGGGGGCGTTCTCGCTCTTGCGAACAAGGAAACGCTGGTGGCCGCCGGCGACCTCGTCCGCGCCGAAGCCGCCCGTCGCCGGGCGACGCTCCTGCCGGTGGACAGCGAACACTCGGCCATCTTCCAGGCGCTGGCCGGCGAGGACCGGCGGGCGCTCGAGCGGATCGTGCTCACGGCCTCGGGCGGTCCCTTCCGCGACTGGCCGCTCGAGCGCATGGCGGCGGTGACGCCCGAAGAGGCGGTGCGTCATCCCAACTGGTCGATGGGGATGCGGATCTCGATCGACAGCGCCTCGATGTTCAACAAGGCGCTGGAGATGATCGAGGCCCATGTGCTGTTCGACATGCCGCCCGAAGCGATCGAGGTGGTGATCCACCCCCAGTCGATCATCCATTCGCTGGTTGGCTTCACCGATGGCGCGATGCTGGCCCATCTCGGCCCGCCCGACATGCGCGGCGCCATCGGCTACGCCCTCAACTGGCCCGAACGCCGGCCGCTGCCGCTCGAGCGGCTCGATCTCGCCGCCCTCGGCCGGCTCGATTTCGCCGCTCCCGACGAGGCCCGTTTCCCCGCCCTGCGCCTTGCGCGCGAGGTGATGGCGCTCGGCAAGGGGGCCGGGGCGGCATTCAACGCCGCAAAGGAGGTGGCGCTCGACGGCTTCATCGCCCGCCGGATCGGCTTTCTCGACATGGCCCGCCTCGTCGATCGGGTGATCGCGGAGATGGTGCGGGCCGGCGATTTCGCTACCGCACCGGCAGCTCTCGACGATGTGCTGGCCATCGACGCCGCCGCGCGCGACCGGGCCGCCGCCCTGCTCGAGGAAATGGCCGCCTGAGCCGCGCAACGGCTGCGAAGGACGAGCGGCCTTTCGCCCACGAACCGGAACCGTGCCGGCGCCGGACCCGTCAGGCGCGGCATGCCGCCGGCGGGGCAGGGGGCGGACGCCCCTCGGAAGGGAAGTCGCGGGTGGAGAGAGAGCGCAACGCCGATCGGCAGGGGTATCTCCCGGCCGCCGCCTGCCCTTCGCGTCGCGCCACGGATGCTCACGAAAATGTCGCCACTCCGCCGCGCTTTCGCCCCTGAAGCCGTCTGGCATGATCGGCGCGCCTCGCCTATGAGAAGACAGGCCCTGCCGCATCCCCAGGCGCGGAAGCACACGGAAGCAGAGGGCATGAAAGCCCCGACGGACGGACCCGGAGAGAGACATGGACGCCTTCCTTCCCCAGTTCGGCAATTTCTTCCTGACCATCGCCGCCTTCGTGGTGGCGCTCTCGGTGATCGTCTTCGTCCATGAATTCGGCCATTACCTCGTCGGCAGGCTCTCGGGCATCCGCCCGGTGGTGTTCTCGATCGGCTTCGGGCCGGTGCTGGCCTCCTGGGTCGATCGGGCCGGCACGCGCTGGCAGATCGCGGCCATTCCTTTCGGCGGCTACGTTAAATTCCTCGGTGATGCCGATGCCGCCTCGGCCACGAGCGACAGCACCACCCTCTCCGCGCTCGACGAGGAAGCGCGGCGGCACACCATGGAAGGGGCGCCGCTCCGGGCCCGGTTCCTGACCGTGCTGGCCGGGCCGATGTTCAACTTCCTGTTCTCGATCCTGGTCTTCGCCGGCCTTGCCATCGTCTCGGGCATCCCCGAGAACGAGCCCGTCATCGGCAAGATCTACCCGGTTCCCGGCGTGATGAACGAGCTCGAGGTCGGCGACCGGATCGAGACGGTCGAGGACCGCCGGATCGAAAGCATCCGCGACCTTTACGATTACGGCCACGAGGCCGCGCCGCGCGCCCCTCTCGTCTATACGGTCGTTCGCGACGGTCGCATGATCAGCGCCAGGGGGCCGTTCCCGCTCATTGCGCGCATTACCGGCATCCAGCCCCGTTCGGCCGCGGCCGAAGCCGGCCTGCGGATCGGTGACATCATTCTCGAGGCCGACGGCGAGCGGCTGATCGCCTTCTCGCAGCTGCAGGAAATCGTCCGTCGCTCGGAGGGGAAGGCGCTCGACCTCACGGTCTGGCGTGACGGGCGGACCTTCACCGTGACGGTGAAGCCGCGCATGATCGAGCTGCCCGACGGCAAGGGCGGCTTCGAGAGGCGCCTGCTCGTCGGTATCACCGGCGGGTTGTTCTTCGACCCGCCCACCCTGCGCCCCGGCCCGCTTTCGGCTCTCGGCCTCGGGGCGGCCCAGGTCTGGGGCATCGTCACCACCTCGCTCAACGGGGTGTGGCACATGATCTCGGGTGCGATCTCGGCCTGCAACCTGCAAGGGCCGATCGGCATTGCCGAAAGCTCGGCCGATGCGGCCCAGCAGGGCATCGGCGCCTTCATCTGGTTCATCGCCGTGCTCTCCACCGCCATCGGTCTCGTCAACCTCTTCCCGGTGCCGGTGCTCGACGGCGGCCATCTGGTGTTCTTCCTGTGGGAGGGGATGACCGGCAAGCCGCCTTCGGAGCGGGTGATGCGGATCCTGATGTCGATCGGCTTCGCCTTGCTGATGACTCTGATGGGCTTCGCGCTCTTCAACGACCTCTTCTGCTGAGGCGGTGACCGGGGCCGGAAGCGGGGCGGAAGCGATACGATCTTCACGTCATTTCCCCGATCGCGCCCGATTGCTGCCCCATTTCGTGGCGATAGCGGAAACGTGATGCTGCTCGGAGAAGATGCGCCCGGAAGCGCCTTCGGCCGAAGCCGCGCATCACGGATGAACCCCTCGGCAGGCCGTTCGGAGAACGGGTCGGCCGGTGGCAGAACAGGGGCAGAGCCATGAAACACATTCGCACCGGCTATCGCAGCCTCCACATGGTGATCGACCTCATCGAGGATCAGGTGCTGGTCGGCGCTCTCACGCTCCTGTCCCTCGGCCTCGTGGGCTGGGGGGCGGTGGCGTTCTTCGCCCGCCTCTACGGGCACGAGACGCCCTTCATGCCCTGAGGGCTGCTCCTCCAACGCATCACGCCGGTCTTGCCGCCATGCCCGGATCCCGCGACCGGCCCCGGCCCGGAGTGTGCGGCCATCTTCGTATCATCCTCTCCTGGGGATCCTCGCCTCGGGGCGACCGCGACGGTGGTTAAGCCTGCCATGCATCCTTCATGCGTTCGCTCGCGACCGCTCCATGAGGGCGGCTCTCTCGGACATTTGCGGCTTCCTCGTAGCATGACTGCTCCTGCGGCTGCCGGCCGGCATCGATGACGGGTTCGGCCGGCGCAGCTCTTGCCGGTCCCGAATGCGCGCCCGGAAGGGACAGGGCAGCTTGCGCCGCCGCATCCGGCGCGGCAGGGGAGGCTCCCGTGGCGCGATTCGCCGACCGTCGGCTCTCCGACCCGGCCGTGATGCACGGCCGCCCGCTTCGCGCGTTCCTTGCGCTTTGACTCCCATCAGGCGAGACTCTATTCAATTCACGAAAGTGCCGGGGTCTGCTCTCCCCGGCCGACAACAAGGCGGTGGCCGGCCGGGCCGGCAGCTCATGGGGGCCTGAAGATGAGAGACACGCGAAGGAACGGTCATGCGCGGCCGGAAGGGCGGCTGCGCCGCGAAACGGCCGCAGGGGTGCTTTACATGACCGCAGGGAGGGTGCGGCTGATCGGCACCGGGTTTGCGATGGTGCTGATCGCGCTTTTCGCGCGGCTGCTCCTCGCCACGGGGGCGTTGAGCCTCGCCCTTGTCGTCACCGGCCTGCCCGAGATGCGGGCCGAGGCCCAGAACCTGACCGTGAGCCGCATCGTCGTGAAGGGCAACGAGCGGGTCGACGAGGCCACCGTGCGCTCCTATCTCGGCATCAAGCCGGGCAGGAGCTACGCCGCCGCCGAGATCGACGCGGCCTATCAACGCCTTGTCCAGTCCGGTCTTTTCGAGGAAGTGAACATCGATGTGCGCGGCGGGGCACTCGTCGTCACCGTCAAGGAATACCCGCTCGTCAACCGGGTCAACATCGAGGGCAACCGCAAGCTCAAGGACGAGGATCTGATCAAGCTCGTCGGGCTCAAGCCGCGCCTCGTCTACAACCCGGCCCAGGCCGAGGCCGACGCCGCCGCGATCCTCGACGCCTACCGCCAGGCCGGCCGGCACGACGCCACCGTCCGCCCCCGCATCATCCCGCGCGAGGGCAACCGGGTCGATGTGGTGTTCGAGGTCGACGAGGGAGACGTGATCGAGATCGAGCGGATCGGCTTCGTCGGCAACAAGGCCTTCTCCGACCGCCGCCTGCGCCGGGTGCTGGCATCGAAGCAGGCCGGCATTCTCCGCCGGCTGATCCGGGCCGACAACTTCCTGCCCGACCGGCTCGAATTCGACAAGCAGCTCCTGACCGACTTCTACCATTCGCGCGGCTATATCGATTTCAAGGTCGTTTCCATCACGCCCGAATTCTCCCGCGCGCGCGATGCCTTCTTCCTCACCATCAAGGTGCGGGAAGGGCAACAGTATCGTTTCGGCACGATTGATGTCACCACCAGCCTGCCCGATCTCGACCCCGCCCCCTTCGAGAAGGTGGCGCGGCTCAGAAGCGGCAAGATCTATTCTCCGGTGCTGGTCGAGAAGGCGATCGAGCGCATGGAGCGTCTGGCGTCAGACAAGGGGCTTGCCTTCGTGCGCGTGACGCCGCGGGTCCGCCGCAATGACGACACGCGCACCCTCGATCTCACCCTCGTGCTCGAGCGCGGGCCGCGGATCTTCGTCGAGCGGATCGACATCAGCGGCAACACGACCACCCTCGACAAGGTGATCCGCCGCCAGTTCCGCTTCGCCGAGGGTGACCCGTTCAACCCGCGCGAGATCGCCCGCGCCGCCGAGCGCATCCGGGCGCTGGGCTATTTCAGCGCGGTGGACGTCAACACCCGGCCGGGAACGACGCCCGAGGACGTGATCGTCGATGTCAAGGTCGAGGAACAGCCGACAGGCTCGCTCACCTTCGGCGTCAGTTATTCGACCTCCTCGGGGGTCGGCACCACCATCAAGCTGACCGAGGACAACTTCCTCGGCCGCGGGCAGAAGCTGGTTCTCAATGCCGGCTTCGGCGTTTCCGACCAGAACTACTCCTTCAGCTTCGTCGAGCCGGCCTTTCTCGACCGCGACCTCGAGGCGGGCATCGCGGCGAACTACTACACCACCAAGCACTTCTCCGAGCCCTTCGACCGCAAGATCCTGAGCTTCAACCCGTCGATCGCCTTCCCGGCGTCGCTCTACGGGCGGATCAGCCTCGGCTACCGGTTCCAGAAGATCGATCTGACCAATATCGACGCCGGCGCCTCCGCCTATATCACGGCCGAGCCCGCGAGCGTCACCTCGAGCGCCCTCCTCGCAAGCTACAGCTACGACACCCGCGGTCGCGGCTACGACCCGTCGCGCGGGGTGCGGCTGCGCTTCTCGGGCGAGATCGCCGGGCTCGGCGGCAGCCGCAACTACATCAAGGCGACCGGGCTCGTCGGCGGCCAGGTCAGGACGTTCGGCGAAGACGTGACGCTCTCGGCCGATCTCGAATTCGGCATGGTGAAGGCGCTCTCGGGCCGCAGCCACATCACCGAGCGCTTCTTCCTCAATGGCGGCCGCATGCGCGGTTTCCAGCGCAACGGCATCGGCCCGCGCGATCCGGGCACGGGGGACGCGCTCGGCGGCAACTATTTCGCCGTCGCCCGCCTCGAGGCCCAGTTCCCGATCGGCCTGCCGGAAGAATACGGCATCAATGGCGGGGCCTTCGTCGATGTCGGCTCGGTCTGGGGGCTCGACGGCACCCTGCCGGCCGGCACCGATGCCAGCGCCCAGCTGCGGGCCACCGCCGGCCTGTCGATCTTCTGGAAGACGCCGATCGGCCCCCTGCGCTTCAACTTCATGCGGCCGCTCAAGACGCTGAGCTACGACAGGACCCAGAGCTTCGAGCTCACCATCCAGTCCGCCTTCTGACATGACGGGGCCCCTCCGCGCGCAGCTTTCGGCCGAGACCCGCGAAAAGGGCGGTCGAAGGCCGCCGCGATCCGCCGCGGCGGGTCCGGTGTGCCTCCTCGCCGCGCTCGCCCTTGCCCTGGGGGCGGCCCTGGCGCCCTTCCCGCCTGCCGCGGCCGGCAACGCTCCCGCAGGAAACGGTGGTGCGGCAAAAGGGGGAGGAGGGCGGGTGATCGTCATCGACCAGGAACGCCTCTTCAACGAAAGCCGCTATGGCCAGGCGATCCTGGCCGAGATCCGCGCCCTGAGCCAGAAGCTCGCAGCCGAGAACCGGCGGATCGAGCAGGAGCTCGAGGCCGAGGAAAAGGCACTGGCGGAGAAGCGCAAACGGATGGAGCCCGGCGAATTCCGGGTTCTGGCCGAAGACTTCAACACTCGGGTCGAGAAGATCCGCAAGGAGCAGGCGGCCAAGGAACAGGCGATCCTCGGCCGCCTCAACGAAAGACGGTTGAAGTTCTTTTCCGATGTCGGCCGGCTCGTTCTCCGGCTGACGAAGGAGGTCGGGGCCGACATCGTGCTCGACAAGCGGGTGACGATCTATGCCGTTCCGGCTGCCGACATGACCGACCGGCTGATCGCCCTCGTCGATCGGGAGCTCGTGCCGCCGCCGGAAGAAGGCCACACGGCCCCCGTTCCGCCGCTGCCCCCCGCGCCCGGGCCCGCCGCTCCTCAGGCCCCGGCTCTCGGCGGCTTCTCCCTCGGCACCCCGCTTTCCGCGCCCGATGCGGGCAGCACCGCGCCGCCGCCGCGGAACGCGCCGCCCGGCCCGCCCTCCGGCGGCGACTGAGCGCGCCGCCCGTGCCGCCGCGGGGCGGTTGCGTTCGGCAAGCCCGGCCGAAATCCCGCGGGCGGGGTATAGCCGCACGCAAGGAAAGAAACGCCCTCTCGTCTCGCCCGTGGCCGATCTGCTGCTTCGATCCCGCGGGGACAGGACGCCCCCACCGCGCTTTCCCTGCTCCGCCTGACCTTCGGCGCCGCCTCCACGCCTTGTCAGCCTCAAGGCGAATTGCTAGGGCGAAGCCACGATCCGCAAACGAACGCCGCAAGGCGCAGCCACCACGAGGCCCAGATGACCGAAACCGCCACGGAAGGCACCACAGGGACCGCCACCGTCTCCGATCTTGCCGACATCCAGCGCCGCATCCCCCACCGTTACCCCTTCCTCTTCATCGACAAGGTGGTGGATATCCGCATCAACGAGGGCGCGGTCGGCATCAAGAACGTCACCTTCAACGAGCCCCATTTCCAGGGGCATTTCCCGCAGATGCCGATCATGCCGGGCGTGACGATCATCGAGGCCATGGCCCAGACGGCGGCGGTGCTCGTCTCCCATTCCCTCGGCCTGCGTGATCGCGAGGTGCTGGTCTATTTCATGACCGTGGACAAGGGGCGCTTCCGCAACCCTGTCGTGCCGGGGGACGTGCTCGAGCTCCATGTCGAGGTGCGGCGCAAGGGCGGGCGGATCTGGAAATTCGCCGGCAAGGGCATGGTGGACGGCAAGGTCTGCGCCGAAGCTGAATTCTCCGCCATGCTCGATGTGCGTGACTGACCTGCCGCCGTCATTCTCCAGACCGGGGTTCCGATGAGCATTCACCCTTCAGCCCGGATTCACCCGTCGGCCCTCGTCGAGGAAGGGGCCGTGATCGGCCCCGATGCAGTGGTCGGCCCGTTCTCGACCGTGGGGCCCGAAGTGGTGCTCGGCGAGGGGGTGGTGCTGAAGAGCCATGTGGTCGTCACCGGGCGGACCGAGATCGGTGCGGGCACGGTGGTGTTCCCCTTCGCCTCGCTTGGCGAGGTGCCGCAGGATCTGAAATATCGCGGCGAGAAGACCCGCCTCGTCATCGGCAGGCGCAACCGGATCCGCGAGACCGTGACGATGAACATCGGCACCGAGGGCGGCGGCGGCGTCACCCGCGTCGGCGACGACTGCCTGTTCATGGCCGGAGCCCATGTCGGCCACGACGCCCGGGTGGGAAATCGGGTGATCATGGCCAACCAGTCGGCACTGGCCGGCCATTGCGTCATCGAGGACGATGTCATCATCGGCGGGCTTTGCGGGGTGCACCAGTTCGTGCGTATCGGCCGCGGTGCCATCATCGGGGCGCTGACCATGGTCACCCATGACGTGATCCCCCACGGGCTGGTGCACGGGCCGCGGGGTGCGCTCGAAGGGCTCAACCTGATCGGCCTCAAGCGCCGCGGCACGCCGCGCGAGGAGATCCGCGCACTCAGGCAGGCCTACCGGCTGCTGTTCTCGGAGGAGGGGACGCTGGCCGAGAACATCGCCCGCATCGAGGCCGAGCTCGGCGACAGCGACCTCGTCGCCGACGTGCTGCGTTTCCTGACCGGGCCGAGCGAACGCGCCTTCCTCACCCCGGCGCGGGAGGTGCGCAGCGGCGAAGACGGGGCGCCATGACGCCGCACAGCCCCCATCCGCCGCTCGACAGGGCCGCCCCGGTCGGCCTCGTGGCCGGGCGCGGCGCATTGCCCCGCCAGCTGGCCGAGGCGGCGGTCCGGGCCGGGCGGGAGGTGACGGTGGCGTCCTTCGCCCCGCTCGACTGGCAGGAGGACGCACCGCCGGGCATCAAGTTCCTCCGGGCCCGTTTCGAGCGGCTCGGCGCCCTGTTCGGCGCCCTCCGCGACCGCGGGGTGGCCGATCTCTTCCTCGCCGGCGCGCTCGAGAGGCCGGCTCTCGACCCCACGGCCTTCGATGCCGCCTTTCAGCGCCACGCCCCCCGTCTGCTTGCGGCGATGCGGGGCGGGGATGACGGGCTTCTCAGGGCCGTCGTCGCCATGATCGAGACCGAGGGGTTCCGCGTGCGCGGCCCGTGGGAGCTTGCCCCGGCGCTCCTTCCGGCGTCGGGGGTGCTTACGAAGGCCGTTCCGGGGGCAGCCGACAAGACCGACGCCGCCCGGGCCGCCTTCATCCAGGCGACCGTCGGCGCAGCCGACATCGGGCAGGCCTGCGTCGTCGCCGGCGGCCTCTGTCTCGGGGTCGAAACCATCGAGGGCACCGATGCACTGCTCGAGCGGCTGCGCAGCGACCCGGTCCTTCGCGCCCGCCGCCCCGAAGCCCCCCGGGGGCTTCTCTACAAGGCGCCGAAGCCGGGTCAGGAACTCCGGGTGGACATGCCCGTCATCGGCCCCGAAACCGTGAAACGGGCCGCCCGGGCCGGGCTCGGCGGAATCGTCATCGCGGCCGGCGGCGTGCTTCTTCTCGAAGCCGAAGCGACGGTGGCGGCGGCGGATGATGCCGGGCTCTTTCTCTGGGTGCGGGCCGGATCGGCCGGGGAAGGTCCATGACCGGGTCCGCGCACAGCTCCGTCAGCGCTGCCGCTCCCCGCATCTTCCTCGTTGCCGGCGAGGCTTCGGGGGACCGGCTCGGCGGGCGGCTCCTTGCCGGACTGAAGACCCTGGTGCCCGATCTCCGCGCTGGTGGCATCGGCGGGCCGGCGATGGTGGCGCAGGGATTCGAGAGCCTCTTTCCGATCACGGACATTGCCGTCATGGGGCTCATCGAGGTGCTGCCGCGCCTGCCGCGGCTCCTCGTCCGGTTGCGACAGGCGGAACGCGCGATCCTCGCGGCCCGGCCCGACATTCTCGTGACGATCGACAGCCCCGATTTCACCTTGCGCCTCGCCCGGCGGGTGAAGGCGGCGCTGCCCGATCTCAGGGTCGTGCATTATGTCGCCCCTTCCGTCTGGGCCTGGCGACCGCGGCGGGCGGAGCACATGGCCGCTTTCGTCGACACGGTGCTCTGTCTTCTGCCCTTCGAACCGCCGTTGATGGAGGCGGCGGGGATGGAGGCCCGTTTCGTCGGCCATCCGGTCCTTGCCGACTCCTGGCCCGGCCCCGAGGTCGGCGCCGCCTTCCGCTCGGCAAGAGGGATCGCACCCGACGCGCCGCTTCTTGCCGTGCTGCCCGGCTCGCGCATGGGCGAGATCCGCCGGCACATGGACGTGTTCGGTGCCGCACTCGCCCTGCTGGCGCCGCGCCTTCCCGGTCTCGAAGTGGTGGTGCCGCTGGCGCCGGGCGTCGCCGAGGCCGTCATCGACCGGGCCGCCGCCTGGCCGCTCCGCCCCCATTTCATCGATCCCCGGGGCAGGGAGGACGCCGCCGCCGAGGCGCTGAAGCGCGCGGCGCTGGTGGCGGCCGATGCCGCCATTGCCGCCTCGGGCACGGTGTCGCTCGAACTGGCCGCGGCCGACACGCCGATGGTCATCGCCTACGGGCTCAACCCGCTGACCTGGCGGCTCCTGCGCGCCCGGCTCCGGGTCGATACCGTCACCCTCGTCAATCTCGTGAGCGGAAGCCGCGCCGTCCCCGAATGTCTCGGGCCCGATTGCCGCCCCAAACCGATCGCCGCCCGTGCCGTGCGGATCCTCGAGGACGCCGCCGCACGCGCCGAGCAGCGCCGGGCGATGGCGCTGACCCGCGAGCGGCTGCGCATCGACGAGGCCTTTCCGGGTGAAGCGGCGGCCCGGGCCGTGCTCGGCGCTTCCGTCGCCTGACTACCGGCGGCGCCTCCGGTCATGCCGAAGCCGCCCGCGCCGGCATGCATGCGGCCTGCATCTTCAACCCCGCCGGAGCGATCCCCATATCTCAAGGGAGAGAGGCGAACGGACGCATGGGAGCACGGGAGAAGATCAAGGGAGGCGACGATGAGCAGACTCGGTCTCGGACTCTTCGACAATGCCGTCAAGGACGCCAACACCTGGCTCAACGAGCTGATGGAAATCCTCGGCTGGGAGGACAAGGAACGGGCCTATCGCCTGTTGCGGGCGGTGCTGCAGACGGTGCGTGACAATCTCGTTCCGAACGAGGCCGCCGATCTGGGCGACCAGCTGCCGACGCTCGTTCGCGGCATCTATTACGAATCCTATGTGCCGGGGCGCACGCCCGCGAAACTGCGCAAGCGCGACGCCTTCATCGAGGCGGTTGCCCGGCGTTTCGCCCCCGACCGCATGGAGACGCCCGAAAGGGAGATCGGCGCCGTGCTCGCGCTGCTGGCGCGCCATGTCTCGAAAGGCGAGATCGAGGACGTGGCCCGGTCCTTCACCGAGGATGTGCGGGCTCTCTTCCCCGCATACGCGCCGGTCTGAAGCACGCGGCGGGCGCCGAGACGGCACGCCCTCGGCCCCGGGCCGGGGGTTCGCGTCGGGCAATTCCCCTGGTCCCTTGGCCCAGGCTCCGAGCGCGGCATGGCGCAACGATTGCACCTCGCCCGCCGTCTCACTAAAGAGCGCCCATGACGAAAGCAGCATCCGCACGAAGGACCGGCGCCTCGGCAGCGGCGAAGATCGTGACCGTCTCGGGCGCGCCGCAAGGCCATGATGCGCGGCTTCTGGCCGATCTCGTCGCCCGCAAGGGCGCGCCCGTCCTGCACATCGCCCGCGACGACCGGGCGCTTGCCGCCATGCGCGCCGCGCTCGGGGTCTTCGCCCCAGATCTGCCGGTCTTCACCTTCCCCGCCTGGGACTGCCAGCCCTATGACCGCATCTCGCCGAACCCGGTGCTCCTCGCCGAACGCATGGCGAGTCTGGCCTTCCTCGCCACCGAGCCGCGCTTTCCCTTCGTGCTGCTCACCACGCTCAACGCCGCCACCCAGCGCGTGCCGCCGCGCACGACCGTGGCCGAGGCGTCCTTCGTTGCCGAGGTCGGCCGGGCGATCGACGAAGGCGCGCTGCGGGCATGGCTCGCCCGCATGGGCTACAACCGGGCGCCGATGGTGGTCGAGCCGGGGGATTACGCCATTCGCGGCGGCATCATCGACCTGTGGGCTCCGGGCGCCGCCGGGCCGGTGCGGCTCGACTTCTTCGGCGACATCCTCGACGGGGTGCGCCGCTTCGATCCCGAGACCCAGCGCACGGTCGCGAAGCTGAAGCGCATCGAGCTGGCTCCCGTCAGCGAGATCATTCTCGACGAGGAGGCGATTCGCCGCTTCCGCCGACGCTACCGCCACGAATTCGGCACCGGCGGCGAAGCCGATCCGCTCTACGAGGCGGTTTCCGCCGGGCAGAAACACCCGGCGATGGAGCATTGGCTGCCCTTCTTCCACGAGCGGCTCGACACGCTGTTCGACCATCTGCCAAAGGCCGTTTCGCTCACCCTGGAGGACGGACTCGCGGCCCGAGCCGGAGAGCGCTGGCAAATGGTGACGGAGCAATACCGCATCCGCGCCGAAGCGATGGTGCAGAAGGGGCGGTTCGACAGCCCCTACAAGCCGGTCCCTCCCGAGACGCTGCACCTTTCGCCGGAAGCGTTCGAAGCCGCGCTCGGCCGATTCGAGCGGCGCATCCTCGTGCCGCGACCGCTGCCGCCGGGCCCCGGAATCATCGATGCAGGCGGCCGGCTCGGGCGCGATTTCGCCGCCGAGCGGCAGGGCGCCGAGGGGGGCCTCTTTCCCGCCCTTGTCGCCCATGTGAAGGCGCGCCGACAGAGCAGCCACGTCGTCCTTGCCGCCTGGAGCGAGGGAGCGCGGGAGCGGATCGGCCATCTCCTCGAGGACGAGGGAATCGCCGACGCCCGCCCCGTGCCACATCTGGCCGATCTTGCCCCACCCGCCCCCGGCCGGCCGGGGGAGGTGCTGCTTGTCACCTGGCCGCTCGAGCACGGATTCGAGGCGCCGGGGCTGACGGTGATTTCGGAAGAGGACATCTTCGGGGAACGTCTCGCCCGCAGCGGCCGGCGGCGCAAACGGGCCGAGAACGCGCTGAACGAGGTGGCGGCGCTCTCCCCCGGCGATCTCGTCGTCCATGTCGAGCACGGAATCGGCCGCTATCTCGGCCTCGAGAAGGTGACGGCCGCCGGCGCGCCCCATGAATGCCTCGCGCTCGAATATGCCGGCGGCGACCGACTCTATCTGCCGGTGGAGAATGTCGAGCTTCTCTCGCGCCACGGCGAGGGCGAAGCGCCGCTCGACCGGCTGGGCTCCGCCGCCTGGCAGGCCCGCAAGGCGCGGATGAAGCAACGCATTCGCGACATCGCCGACAGGCTCCTGCGCATCGCCGCCGAACGGGCCCTCAGGAAGGCGCCGGTGCTCGCGCCGCCCCCCGGTGCCTGGGCCGATTTCTGTGCTCGCTTCCCCTGGACCGAGACCGAGGACCAGCAGGCGGCGATCGACGCCGTGCTCGAGGACCTGGCCTCGGGTCACCCGATGGATCGGCTCGTCTGCGGCGATGTCGGATTCGGCAAGACCGAGGTGGCAATGCGGGCGGCCTTCGTTGCCGCGATGGCCGGACGGCAGGTCGCCCTCATCACCCCGACGACCCTGCTTGCCCGCCAGCACCATCGCACCTTCACCGAGCGCTTCCGCGGCTTCCCCGTGAAGATCGGTCATCTGTCGCGCTTCGTGTCGGCGAAGGAACAGGCGGCCGTGAAGGCGGGGCTCGCCGACGGCACGCTCGATATCGTGATCGGCACCCATGCCCTTCTCGGCAAGGGGGTGAAGTTTCGCGATCTCGCTCTGATGATCGTCGACGAGGAGCAGCATTTCGGCGTCACCCACAAGGAGCGGCTGAAGGAGATGCGCGCCGAGCTCCACGCCCTGACCCTCACCGCCACCCCGATCCCGCGGACCTTGCAGATGGCGCTTTCGGGGGTGCGGGATCTCTCGATCATATCGACCCCGCCGGTGGACCGGCTGGCGGTGCGCACCTATGTCAGCGAATTCGATGCGGTCACGGTGCGCGAAGCGCTGCTGCGGGAGAAATACCGCGGCGGGCAGAGTTTCTTCGTCGTGCCGCGGATCGACGACATCGCCGAGATGGAGGCCTTTCTCGCCGAGCATGTGCCCGAGGTGCGCGTGACCGTCGCCCACGGGCAGATGCCGGCCCGCGAGCTCGACCGGCGCATGAACGCCTTTTACGACGGGCACAGCGACGTGCTTCTGGCCACCAGCATCGTCGAATCCGGGCTCGACATTCCGTCGGCCAACACGCTGATCGTCTGGCGGGCCGACATGTTCGGCCTCGCCCAGCTCTACCAGATCCGCGGGCGCGTCGGCCGGGGGCGGATCCGCGCCTATGCCTATCTGACGACCAGACCGCGCCAGAAGCTCACGCCCCAGGCCGAGCGGCGGCTCCAGGTGCTGGCCGCACTCGACGGGCTCGGTGCCGGTTTCACCATCGCCGCCCGCGATCTCGATATCCGCGGCGCCGGCAACATCCTCGGCGACGAGCAGTCGGGCCATGTGCGCGAGGTCGGGTTCGAGCTCTATCAGCAGATGCTCGAGGACACGATCGCCCGGCTCCGCGCCGGCGAGATCGAGGGACTGCCCGAAGCCGGCGACGACTGGTCGCCCCGGATCAATCTCGGCGTGCCGGTGCTGATTCCCGAGGAATACGTCCCCGATCTCGACATCCGCCTCGGTCTTTACCGGCGTCTCTCGACCCTCGAGCGGCGCGCGGAGTTCGAGAGCTTCGCCGCCGAGATGATCGATCGTTTCGGCAAGCTGCCGCGCGAGGTGAAGATGCTGCTCAACGTGGTGCGCATCAAGGCGATGGCCAAGCGCGCCCGTATCGCCCGGCTCGATGCCGGCCCGAAGGGGGCGACGATCCGTTTCCACGACGACCGTTTCCCGCACCCGGCGGGGCTGGTCGAGTGGCTCCAGCGCCAGAAGGGGCTTGCCAGGGTGAAGGACGAGAAGCTGATCGTGCGGCGCGACTGGGCCGGCGAGGCCGACCGCGTGAAAGGGGCCTGGGCCATTGTCCGGGATCTGGCGGAGATCGCGGCCGCGGCGCCCTCCGGCGGCGGTGGGAAAAAGGGCAGGGGACGGGGCTGAGCCCCCCGGCATGCCGCCGCGCATCTCGCCCGACGCTCCCGCATCGCCGGCGCCGCGCCCCCGTTCCCCGGCCCTCCGTGCGCAGTGCCGAAGAGGGTGTCCCTTCTTCCGGGGCGTCTTTCCTCAGGGCAGGCGAATACCGCCGTCGATTCGCACCAGCGCGCCGTTCATGTAGGGGTTCTCGGCGAGAAACAGCACCAGGGCGGCATATTCCGCCGGCCGGCCGAGACGGCGCGGAAAGAGCACGTCCTTCGCGAGCTCGGCCTTGGCCTCCTCGTTGAGCCCTTCGAACATCGGCGTCTCGAAAAGGCCCGGCGCGATGGTGTTGACGCGGATGCCCTCGCGCGCGAGATCGCGCGCCGCCGGCAGCGTCATCCCCGCGACGCCCCCCTTCGAGGCGGCATAGGCGATCTGCCCCTTCTGCCCCTCGAGGGCGGCGATCGAGGCGGTGTTGACGATCACGCCGCGCTCCCCGTCGGCATTGGGCGTGTTGCCGGCCATGCGGGCGGCCGCCAGCCGCATCACGTTGAACGTGCCGACGAGGTTGATATCGATCACCTTGCGGAAACGGGAGAGATCGTGCGGCCCGTCGCGCCCGACCACCTTCTCGGCGATGGCGATGCCGGCACAGTTGACCGCCATGTTGAGCCCGCCCATGGCCGAGACGGCCGTCTCGAGCGCGGCGGCGACATCGGCCTCGCTGGTCACGTCCACCGCCTGGAAGAAGGCGCCTTCGCCGAGCTCGGCGGCAAGCGCGCCGCCCTTCTCGGCATTGAGATCGAAGATCGTGACCCGACCGCCCCTTTGATGGATCGCCCGCACCGTGGCCGCGCCCAGCCCCGAGGCGCCCCCTGTCACCACCGCCCTGAGATCCGCGATCTGCATGATGTCCCTCCTCTTGCGAACCGACCTTGCTGCGATGTCATCGCATTGAACGATTGTTCATTCTCCGGGCGGGATCAACCCCCCTGCCAATAGGCCGCTCGACATGGCGCCGGCCGGATGAAAGGCTTGCCCTTGCCCTCTCGTCGTCCTTTAGTGGCGGGAGGAGCGACGGCGGCGAACCGGAACCGCCGGCAGCGGACGGGGGAACGATGCGGGAAAACGGCTTCAAGCGGGCCCTTGCCGAAGGGCGACTTCAGATCGGTTTCTGGCAGGCACTGGCTTCGCCGACCACGGCCGAGATCTCGGCGGCGGCGGGGTTCGACTGGCTGCTGATCGACGGCGAACACGGCCTCAACACCCTGACCGACATCGCCGAGCAGCTCAGGGCGATCGCGCCCTTCGACACCCATGCCGTGGTGCGGGTGCCGGCCGGCGAACCCTGGCTCATCAAGCAGGTGCTCGATGCCGGGGCGATGACGGTGCTCGTGCCGCTGGTGAATTCGGCCGAGGAAGCGCGCCGCATGGCCGAGGCGGTGCGCTACCCACCCGAAGGCGTCCGCGGCTTTGCCGGCATCGTCCGCGCCGCCGGCTGGGGGCGCGACAGCGACTATCTGCGACGGGCCAACGAGGAGGTCTGCCTTCTGGTTCAGATGGAAACGCGCGAAGCCTATGAGGCGCTCGACGCGATCGTGACGGTCGAGGGGATCGACGGCGTCTTCATCGGCCCGTGGGATTTCGCCGCATCGCTCGGCCATCCGGGGGATCCGATGCACCCCGAAGTGCGCCGCTTCATCGAGGACGCCATCTTGCGGATTCGCGAGGCCGGGAAAGCCGCCGGTATTCTCGCCTCCGATGAGAGGTTTGCGCGCGAATGCATTGATCTCGGGGCGAATTTCGTTGCGGTCGGCACCGATGTCTCCCTCTTTGTCAAGGCGGTAAAGCAGCTGGCGGAATGCTGGAAGAAGGAGCTCTCCCGAAAGGATGCGGGGTGATTCTCATCCGGTCTGGAAGATATGGTCCGTATCCTCTTGATTGTGCTGAAAAACCGCTTTTATTCCCGTGATGAATCGCAACGTGTTCCTGTGGCGTTCCGGTTTCATTCGCCTTTCTTGCGCTTGCCGCGCCTCATCTGCCACCAGGCATGGAGGATGAAGACCGCGATCGCAACGAAGGGGGCGAGAATGTTGACCCAGTCCACCCAGCCCGAACGATCGGGCAGGGACTCGAAATCGGCCGCGTCGAGCATGGCGAAGATTCCCGCCTCGATCGCCTCGGGCACGCGCCCGGCAGAAAGCCGCGGCACGAGCTGATCGGCGAGCGCCTCCGCCATCGCCCGGGCACGGCCCCGGTCGATCCCCTCGCCGACGACGAGGGCATGGGCGGGCTTTCCCCCGTGCCCCGTGAGGGATACGACGAGAAGTGCGCCCCGCCCGGACGGCCCGCCGATCGCCCATTCGCGGAACACGGCGGCGGCAAGGGCCTCCGTGTCGCCGCGAAAACCGAACCGGGCCGGCGCATCGACGATCAGCACCCGCAGATCCATCCCCTTCTTCGCGCGGATCGCGGCCAGGCGCCAGTCGATCGCATCCTCGATCGATTGCGGCAGGATTCCGGGGAAGTCGCTCACCGGCGCATGAATCGGTCGGGGCAGCCGGGCCTCGGCCAGCAGCGGCGCGAAGGCCAGCAGGGGAAG
>JALSJQ010000033.1 GCA_026989275.1 Albidovulum sp. | reverse complement strand
GAGCCGCGAGACACTGGAAAAGCAGGTGGCCAATCATCCGGAAGTGACCACTGATGACTATCAAGGCGTCGAGTTCATCATCGACACCGGAGGTGTCTGGGAACAAAGCACTACCCATAAATGGGCAATCGGCGAATACAACGACCGGCTTTGGCGTGCTGTCATCAAAAGGACACGCGACCTTCAGGAAGCCATCCTGGTTTCGTTCCATCGCGTGAGAAAGAAGGATGTGCGAGCCGCGGAGAAGCGGTACCGTCGTATACGTTGAATGGCACCGGGGGGCCGCTCTTTCACCCCCGCGGAGCCGCAGCCCCGGCTGAGCGGATCTGACTCGGTGCCACATCAAATCTGGCGTTTCGACTTCTGTTTGTAAAGGGCACCCGGGGGGCCGAGCACCACCCCCGCGGAGCCGCAGCCCCGGCTTCCCGGATCCGACTCGGGTGCCCGCGCAGATTCTCGCTTCTTCGAGCGGCGAGGGAAAGCCCCGGAGGCCCGGAATTTTGTTTAAATGATTGAGTTCGCGCCGAAAAGTGCCGTCATATGCGGATATCGTGGGCATCCGCGTGAAAGCCCGGCTCCGTAGGAGCCCCGTAGACGGCCGATTCGCATCCCGGACGACCTCAGGTACCGGAAAATCCTTAAACAAAAAATTAAACAGGTTTGCGGCGCTTCTGGAGGCATTCCGGCATCGGGCTCTCTATCTTCCGACGGCCGTCCCGCGGACCGCGGCCACCGAGCGCGACCATCGTCACCTTCGCCCGCATGCGCGGGCGTGAAAGATCGCCGGCATGAAGATCGAGATCCTTCGCACCGGTACCTTCCGCGACGCCGGCGGTCGCGACATCGTCATCGACCGCGAGGCGCTCGCGCGCATGGCATCATCCTACGACCCGCAGCTGCACGAGGCCCCGGTGGTGGTCGGCCATCCGGTCCACGACCAGCCGGCCTATGGCTGGGTGAAGCGACTGGAGGCGCACGACGACCGTCTCCTGGCGGAGCTCGGCGAGCTCGATCCCGGGTTCGTCGAACTGGTACGGCAGGGACGTTTCAAGACCCGCTCCGTGTCGCTCTACCTTCCCGGGATGGCCAATCACCCGCGCTCCGGCGACGGCATCTACCTGCGTCATGTGGGTTTCCTGGGCGCCCAGCCGCCGGCCGTCAAAGGGCTGCGGCCGGTCCAGCTCTCGGGCGACGAGGATGTGGTCGCCGAGATCACCACCGACGTCCGCGAGAGGGCCGAACCGGCCATGGAAGGCCGGGCCGGCGCGGACGTATCCGAACCCACAGCCGAGGTAGCGAACATGACCGACAGCGCAAAGGACGCCGGCGCCGCGGCCGACGATCTGACCGAACGGCAGAAGGTGCTCAAGGAGCGCGAGCGCCGGATCGCCGAGCGCGAGGCGGAGCTCGAAGCCGAGCGGCGCCGTCTCGCGCGCGAAGCCCACACCGCCTTCGCCGACAGCCTGCTCGCCGAGGGGCGGCTGGTGCCGGCCGATCGCGACATCGTGGTCGCCCTTCTGGAGATCGCCGACACGGCACCCGCGGAGTTCGCCGATGGCGATATCGTGTTCGGCGAGCGGTTGCGCAGATGGCTCGCGGGCCTGCCGAAGCGGGTGGAGTTCGGCGAGCGCCCGGGCGGCGAACAGCGGGCCGATCTGTCGGACCCGCACAGCATCGCCGAACGGGCGATCGCCTACCAGGCGGAGATGAAGAGCAAGGGCATCATCGTGCGTGCCGACGAGGCGGTGCGCCGGGTCGTCGGAGGCTGACATGAGCGGACCCAACCCCACCCTCACCAAGAACTTCACCGCCGAAACCGCGGTCACGAAGTACCGCATCGTCAAGCTCGGTTCGTCCGACGGCCAGGTGGCGCATGCCACCGCGGCCACCGATGCGATGATCGGCGTGGCGGCGGAGCTGGATGCCGCCGCCGGCGAACGGGTCGACGTGCATCTCGCCGGTCTCGCCGAGGTCGAATTCGGCGGCGCCGTCACCCGCGGCGCCCTGGTGACCGCCGATGCCCAGGGCCGCGCCATCACCGCCGCGCCGGTCGCAGGCACCAACGCCCGCATCGTCGGCACCGCCATCGA
>JALSJQ010000032.1 GCA_026989275.1 Albidovulum sp. | reverse complement strand
CCGGCCGCCGACGCCGGTCGCGGTGCTGATCCGGCGCAAGCCCCTCCTTGGGCATGGGTTCGCGAGACGCATGTGGGCTTCGAGGCGGGACGCTGGGCAGGGCCCGTTAACCGAACCTTAGGAAAGGGGGGCTAGGCTTCCGGCCAACGGGGCCCATCCCCGGCGTCGCTGAAGGAGTAGGGCATGCGGTTGGTGAAGTCGGTGCTCTCGCGTCTGTGGGAGGGCGAGGAGGTCATCGCCGAATGGGACGATGCCCGCCCGGCGCGGGATCTGCGGTCGTTCGCCCGCCCCCGCGATGACGACCTCCTCCGTCCCTTCCTGTCGTCGGCGGAGGTGGTGGATCTCGCCGCCTATCGTCGCCGCAAGGCCCGAGCAACCCGCTGAAGGAGCCGCCCATGGAGGAGCTTGTCGCCGAATTCGTCGCCGAGTCCCAGGAGGGTCTGGTGCGGGTGGAGCAGGAGCTCATCCGCCTCGAGGAACGGCCGGAAGAGATGGACGCCTGCGTGGGCGAGCTCTTCCGGGTGATGCACACCATCAAGGGCACCTGCGGTTTTCTGGGCTTTGCGCGGCTCGAACGATTGGCCCATGCGGCGGAGAATGTGCTCGGGGCAATCCGGGACGGATCGCTCCAAGCCGCCCCCGACGTGATCTCCACCCTGCTTAGGGCCACGGATGCCTGCCGCCAGCTGGTGGACGCCATCGCCCAGGACGGCAAGGAACCCGAGGGTGAGGATCAGCAGCTCATCGCGGAGCTCGAGGCCTGCCTCGCGCGACCGGGTGCGGCGGCTGAAGGCGAGAGGGGCGAAGCTTCAGCCCAGGAGGAGCGGTGCTCGGAGGGCACGGTCGAGGGCGGCGCGAGACCGGCGTCCGAGAAGGAGGGCGAACCTCGCCAATCCGGAGCGGATGATTCGCGCCACCCGGCCGCGGCGGCGGCCGAGCAAGGGGATGAGACCAAAGGGGCGGAAGCCGGGACGGCGCAGCCCTCGGACGGCCGTCAGGCTTCGGATGGCGGATCGCGCAGCCGCACCGCGCGGGCGGCCAGCCTCCGGGTATCGGTGGCGCTTTTGGAATCGCTCATGGGCTTCGTGAGCGAACTGGTGCTCACCCGCAATCAGTTGGTGCGGCTCGGCAAGGACATCGGTCGGGCCGATCTCGATGCGGCCCTGCAGCGGCTCGATCACGTCACCAGCGAGCTGCGCGAAGGGGTGATGAAGGCGCGCATGCAGCCGATCTCCAACGCCTGGGCCGGGCTTCCGCGGCTGGTGCGGGAGACCGCGAGCGCCCTCGGCAAGAAGGTGCGTCTGATCACCGAAGGCGGCACCACCGAGCTCGACCGCCAGATGCTCGAGACCATCCGCGATCCCCTCACCCACATGGTGCGCAACGCGGTCGACCATGGCATCGAACTGCCCCAGGAACGGCGCCAGGCCGGCAAGCCCGAACAGGGCACCATCCGTCTCAGCGCCTCCCAGGAGGGCGGGACCATCGTCATCCGGCTCAGCGACGACGGGCGCGGCCTGGATGTGGACAAGATCGCCAAGAAGGCGGTGGAGCGGGGATTGTGCGACGCGGCGCGCATCGCCCAGATGAGTCCGCGCCAGATCTTCAGCTTCATCTTCGAGCCCGGTTTCTCCACCGCCGACCAGGTGACCAGCGTCTCCGGCCGCGGCGTCGGCATGGACGTGGTGCGCACCAATGTCGAGCAGATCGGCGGCAGCATCGACATCGATTCCGTGCCCGGCGAAGGGACCACGGTCACCATCAACCTGCCCCTCACCCTGGCCATCGTGCCGGCGTTGATCGTGGGTGCGGCGGGCCGCCGGTTCGCCCTCCCCCAGCTCGCGGTGGTGGAGATCGTGCGCTGCGACGATCGCGGCGAGCGCCGCATCGAGATGATCGACCGCCAACCCATCCTGCGGCTGCGCGATCAGTTCCTGCCGCTGCTCTCCCTGCCCCGGGTGTTGGGCCTCGAGGAGGAGGGCCGCAGCGCGTCGGGGCAGGGTTTCGCGCTGGTTTTGGAATCGGGAGGACAGCGCTTCGGCCTCCTGGTCGACCATGTGTTCGACAACGAGGAGATCGTGGTCGAGCCGATGGCGTCGTTGCTCCAGGACCTGACCGTGCTCGCGGGCACCACGGTGCTCGGCGACGGGACGGTGGCCATGGTGTTGGACGCCAAGGGGCTTGCCGGCCACGTGACCCGGGCCGGGCTGCGCCGGGCGCAGGCCGAGGAGCAGGGGCCGGAGGACGC
>JALSJQ010000031.1 GCA_026989275.1 Albidovulum sp. | reverse complement strand
TTGCATGATGCAGGCCTTTTCGGTCATATTGCGGGCGAGTGATTTCGGTCCATGCCATCGTGATCCCCTCCGAATCGTCAATCCAAAGGGAATCACAACAGACTGAAATCACTCAACTTCAATTTTCGGTTGGGCTCTCAGCCGCAGCGCAAAAGCGGGTAGAGAGAGGCGAGCCGTTCCGGAGGCGCCATGAAACGCATTCTCCTCGTCTGTCTCGGCAATATCTGCCGCTCCCCGATCGCCGAAGGGGTGCTGCGCGAGAAGGCGGTGCGGCGCGGGCTCGATCTCGTGATCGACAGCGCCGGCACCGCTTCCTGGCATGTTGGCAGGCTGCCCGACCGGCGGGCCATCGCCGCGGCAGCCCGGCGCGGCTACGACATCTCCACCCTGCGTGCCCGGCAGGTGCGGTCGGCGGACTTCGCCGATTTCGACCTCATCCTGGCGATGGACGAAAGCAATCTCGCCGATCTCGAGGCGATGCGCCCTCCCGGCGCGCCGGCCCGGATCAAGCTGCTGCTCGACAATCTCGCCGATCCGCCCATGCGCGAAGTTCCCGACCCCTATTACGATGATCGTTTCGACCTCGTTCTCGATCTCGTCGAAGAGGCGAGCGAGGCTCTTCTCGACCGACTCGAGGCGATGCATGCCGCGAAAAGGAAGTGCTGAGGATGGTCGAAGCGCTGCCCCTTCTCGCCCATGACGTGTTCGCTCCGGCCGATGTCGTCGAGGGGAGAGAGCTGCCGCCCGTGATCATTGCCCACGGCCTCTATGGCTCGGGCCGCAACTGGGCGTCGATCGCCCGCAAGCTGGCCGCTTCCGGGCGGCGGGTGATCCTGCCCGACATGCGCAATCACGGCCGCAGCTTCCGCCACCCGGTGCACGACTACCCGGCCCTGGCCGACGATCTGGCGCGTCTCGTCGATCATGCCGGGGGGCGCGCGGACGTGGTGGGCCATTCGATGGGCGGCAAGGCGGCCATGGTTCTCGCGCTGCGCCATCCCGGCAAGGTCCGCCGCCTGGCGGTGATCGACATTGCGCCGGTGGCCTATGACCGCACCCGGATGCCGATCATCGAGGCCCTGCGGGCAGTCGATCTCGACAAGGTGCACCGGCGCCGCGATGCCGAGGCCCTGCTGGCGGCCCATATCGACGACCCTGCGCTCAGATCCTTTCTGCTTCATGCGCTGGATCTGGGGGGTGATCGCCCCCGCTGGCGCCTCGATCTCGACGCACTTGCGGCGAACATGGATGTGATCATGGGTTTCCCTTCCGGTGACGAAATCGCCGGCCGGTCGGAGACGGCAGGCATGGGCGATGCGCCCGACGTCACCGCAGTGCCCGGCGCTGCCGAAGCGGTCGATGCATCCCGCACGGCCGGTTCTTCCGGCACGACCGGGGCGCCCGCTGCAACAGGGGCGCGCTTTGCCGGCCCCGTTCTCTTTCTCAGGGGGCAGCGGTCGGATTACGTGCTGTCCGGCCATGTGCCGCGGATCCGTCATCTCTTTCCCCGGGCCATTGTCGCCACCATCAAGGGGGCGGGGCATTGGCTGCATGCCGAACGACCGCAGGAGACGGCCGAGGCGTTGACCGCATTTCTCGGACGGATGCCCCTGGCGGCTGGAGATCCTGCAACGGAGGAATGAGCGCCGCCTCGGCGAGAGCGACGAGGCGGCGGCCATAGGCGCTGGGGCCGATCTCCCGGCCGAGCCGTGCCAGCGCCGCACGTGATATCCAGCCGTTGCGCCAGGCGACGCCCTCTGGGCAGCCGAGCAGGGTGGCGTCTTCCGGGGCAAGCGTTCGCATGGCGCATGTGGCTGCGAAGAGACCTTGCGGCGTGCCGGCATCGAACCACGAGATCCCGTGCGGCAGCCGCGTGATCTCGAGGTTCCGTTCCTCCAGATGGCGCGCGAGAAGATCGGTGATCTCAATCTCGCCGCGCGGCGAAGGGCGGAGGCGCCGGGCGCGCGCAGGAGCGTCGGGCCCGAGAAGGTAGAGGCCGGTGATGGCGAGATCCGAAGGGGGCGTGGCCGGTTTCTCGACGATGACGGCCGGCTTGCCGCTCCCGTCGAGAGCGAGGACGCCGCAGGCCGACGGGTCGTCCACCCGGGTGACGATCACGCGGGGGCCGCGCGCGACCGTGACCCCGCGCAGGAACGGGGCCAGATGTCGCCCGAGGAAGACATTGTCGCCCAACGCGAGAACCGGCGCGGCCCCGTCGAGGAAATCTTCCGCCAGCACGAGCGCCCCGGCAATGCCGTCCGGCTTCGGCTGGACGAGATGGGTGATGCGCAGTCCCCAGCGCCGCCCGTCGCCGAGAAGCCGCTGCATCCGGGATGTCTCCTCGGGCGTGCTGATGACGGCGATCCTGCGCAGCCCGGCCATCATCAGGCAGGCGAGCGGGAAATAGATCAGCGGTCGGTCATGGACCGGGAGAAGATGCTTGTTGACGGCCCGGGTCAGGGGGCCGAGCCGCGTGCCTCGTCCGCCGGCCAGAACGATTCCCTTCCGGTGTGAAGATGTCATTCGATCCTGCCCTCCTCAGATGGGTTCGGTCTCGCGCAGGGGGGCGCCCCCGGTCTTCATGCGGCCGATCAGGGCCTCGAGATGGAGCCGCCAGTCGGGGCGGGAGAGCCCGAAGCGCAGCGCGAGCGACGTGTTGTCGAGCCGGGCGTCCAGCGGGCGGGGAGCGGGAGCGGCGAGGTGTTCCGTCGTCACCTCTTCCACCCGGGCCCCGAGCCCGGCGCAGGCAATGATGGCACGGGCGAACTCGGCCCGGCTGACATCGGGCGCGCCGGTGAAATGATGAATCTCCCGAAGCTCGGGCAGGGCGACGACACGATGGGCAAGCGCGACGAGAGCGGCGGCAAGGGGCAGGATCGGGGTCGGCCCGCCGATCTGGTCGGCCACCACCGGCACCGGGCCGCCCCGGCGCGCCCGGTCGAGAATGGCACCGACGAAATCCCTGCCGCCGCCTCCGAACAGCCAGGACGTGCGCAGGATGAGATAACGACCGCCCGTGAGGCGGATCAGCTCTTCCCCGAGGCGTTTGCTGCGGCCATAGGCGGAGAGGGGGCGAGGCGGATCTTCCGGTCGCCAGGGTCGCCCGGGCGCCGAGGGGAAGACGTGATCGGTCGAGAGGTGGATCAGCGGAATGTTGCGCCGCGCACAGGCCGCGGCGAGAAGGCCGACGGCGTGTCCGTTCACGGCCATGGCCTCGCTCTCCCGGCTCTCCGCCCCATCGACATCGGTAAAGGCGGCGGCATTGATGACGACATCGGGCGCATGGCGGGCCACGAGGGATGGAATGTCGCATGCGGTCCTGAAATCGGCCGCGCGCCGGCCGACCGGAACGACCGCGGGGCCGAGGCGGGCGATGACCCGGCCGAGCCGGCCGCCGGCGCCGAGAAGCAGAATGCGCGGAGAAACGGATGTCATGGGACGACCTCGCCTTTCCGATGGGATGAAGGAGGGGCGGGTGAAGGGCGGGTGTTCTCCGTGGTCGCGATGCCGGAGGTGGCGATGCAGGATGCCACCGTCCGTCTCAGTCCGACCGTTAAGGGAATTGTCGGCGCCCATCCGGTTGCGCCATGAATGCCCGGGGATCGACCGCATAGCGGAAATCGTGCCCCGGCCGGTCGGCGACATGGCGGATCAGCCGCGCATGGGGTGCGCAGGCGGGCCGTGCCTCGTCGAGAAGGGCGCAGATCCTGCCCACCAGCACCCGGTTCGCCAGCTCGTTCCGGGCGCCGATCAGCCAGCGCCGGCCGGGCGCGGCCGAGGCGAGGGCTGCGAGAAGGGCGCGGGCGTGGTCCTCGACATGGATCCAGTCGCGGATCTGCGCCCCGGAGCCGTAGAGCGGGATCGGCCGGCCGGCGAGGGCGGCGGTGATGGCGCGGGGTATGAGCTTCTCGCGGTGCTGGCGCGGGCCGTAGGTATTGGTGCCGTGGGTGACGATCACCGGCAGACCCCAGGTGCGGAACCAGGCAAGCGCGAGATGATCGGCCGCGGCCTTGGACGCGGCATAGGGGCTCGAGGGGCGGCAGGGACTTTCCTCGGTGAAGGGCGGGTCCTGCGGGCCGAGAGCGCCGAACACCTCGTCGGTGGAGACCTGAAGAAAGCGGAAATGCGCTGGCCGGCCGCGCTTCCGCCACCACGCGAGAGAGGCCTCGAGCAGGGTGAGGGTGCCGCAGACATTGGTGGAGACGCAGGGCGTGGGCGAGGCGATCGAGACATCGACATGGCTTTCCGCCGCGAGATGGAGAACGGCGTCGGGTCGGGCGATCTCGAAGGCGGCGGCCACGGCCGCGGCATCGCGCACATCCCCCTTGACGAAGCGGTGACGGGGGGTGGACCGCACGGCGGCAAGGTTCTCGAGGCGTCCGGCGCGCAGCAGCGCATCGAAGGAGAGCACCTCGTGCCCTGCCGCGAGCGCCGCCTCCACCAGCGCCGAGCCGATGAAACCGGCTGCTCCGGTGACGAGGAGTCTCATGCCGTTCTCTCCCCGGCCGGGACAGGGGGCCGGGCTCGGGCCGGGGCGTGCGCGTCGCCATCGGGTCGGAGAAGGCCGAGATCGGCGGCCCTGAAGGGGGGCGCGGCGACATCGCGCGGCGAAAGGCGGGCATGGGCGGGGGAAATGCCCCAGTCGATGGCCAGATCCGGGTCGTTCCAGCGCACGGTGCGTTCATGTTCGGGGGACCAGGGCGCGGTGCATTTGTAGAGAACGAGCGTGTCGTCGGCCCGGGTGGCGAAACCGTGGAGGAAGCCGGGCGGGATCCACAGGCTGAGGCCGTTGCGGCCGGTGAGCTCGATACCGAACCAGCGGCCGAAAGTGGGTGAGCCGGGGCGGATGTCCACCGCCACGTCGAAGATCGCGCCGGCAAGGCAGGTCACGAGCTTGCCCTGGGCCCTGGGCGGGATCTGGCAGTGCAGCCCCCGCACGACCCCCCGCCTGAGAGAGCGCGAGAGATTGTCCTGAACGAAGGGCGCATCGATGCCGGCACGGGCGAAGCTTGCGGCATTCCACAATTCGGTGAAGCTGCCCCGTCCGTCATGGTGGGTGAACGGCGCAACGACCATCAACCCGGCGATCGGCGTGGCGATGGTCTCGATGCGGGAGTGGCGCGATGCGGCCGGAAGAGCGGCAAGGTCTTTCATCGGGGCCTCCTGACTGGGTTCGCCGTCAGGCTAGGCCGATTCCCCTTACCAAATCATGAACGCCGCCGGCGTTTTCCGCACCGCTCAGCCGACGTGATGGAGCGTCGCGAACAGCCTCGGATCGAGGCTCGGAGCGGCGAAGAGCGCACCGCGCGTCAGGATCGAGATCGCGTCATGGGAATGGAGGCTCTCCTGATGGGAGGCGATGACGCGGAAATCGCCGATGCGCGGTTCCCCGGCCAGCGTTTCGTAGAAGAGCCGCACCGCATCCTCGACGAAGATCGGGTTCGCGGCGTTGAGTTCGGCGAAGGCCTGTTCGTCCTCGCGCTTGACCATCACCTGCGTCTCCGTCGGCACGGCGCGGTTGCACATCTCGACGAGATCCTCGAACCACAGCGTCTCGCTGCCGGGGACGAGCTCGGCCGACAGCCGGGCCACGGAACGCTGCGAATGGGGCGTGGCCATCTGTCCGCGTTCGCGGCGGGCATGTTCGGAAAGCTCGAGCGAACAGGGGCAGGTCGATGAATAGACGTAGTCCAGATGGATGACGCGGGTGCGCGCCCCCGCCTGATCGATCACTTCGAGCGCCATGTCGTAATATTGCCAGCCCTCGAGGCCGGAGCGCAGCGAGCGGCGCTTCATCGGATAGGAGAAGCGCATCAGGATCCGGGCGTCGAGGCTCTCGAGATCGGCCTTGTAGTCGTCGAGGGTGGCCTCGATCACCTCGAAGGAAAAATCCTTCTCCGCATGGCGGTAGAAGGTGCGCATGATGCGCGACATGTTGATGCCCTTCTTTTCCGCCTCGAGGCTGACGGTGCCGGTGACGGACGTCTCCAGCATGTGCTCGCCGCCTTCGCGGGAGCGGAAGCGGATCGGCAGGCGGAAATTGGAGATGCCGACATGCTGGATGGCGGCCCGGGCGCCACGGATGAGGCTGGCGGGCCCGTTCTGCAGATCGGGCAGGGTGGCGATATAGGCGGCGTCGGCCGCGAAGTCGGCAGGATATTCGCGCGAAAGCTCGGGGTAGGCGGCGGCATTCCCTCCGAGGAGGGCCGAGAGCGGCGTGCCGCTGCTCCGCGCCCAGGCGCGCAGCGTGGCGAGCGCCCTTTCGGCCGCTTCCCGGTCGGGCACGGCCGGGGTGCTCCTCTCGCGGCGTGCGGGCCGTTCGTCGGCTGGGTCCATCAGCATCTCGCCAATCGGGGTCGGATCATCCATTCTTTCCTCCCACGGCGGGTGTTGCAAGTCATGCGATGCGGTCGGCGCCACAAGCATGCTGCCGTTTCGCGCGCATACCAAGGGCGTTATGCAACCGGCAGTTTATCTAGCAGCGATTCGCACGAGCGAGTCAAGAATTCCGTTCCGGTCCGGCGGATGACGGGGCAATGGCCCGAAGGCATCCTGCATCTTCCGTCTTTCAGGGGAGAGCGGCAAGGGCGGTCTCGAGATCGGCGACGAGGTCTTCGGGGTCCTCGAGGCCGAAGGAGAGCCGTACCATGCCTTCGGTGATGCCGAGACGAACCTTCTCTTCGGCCGGCAGGCGGCGATGGGTGGTCGAGGCGGGATGGGTGGCGATACTTTTCGCGTCGCCGAGATTGTTCGAGATCGTGAATGTTTCCAGCGCGTCGAGAAAACGGAATGCGGCTTTCCGACCTCCCCGGATGTCGAGCGTCAGCATGGTGCCCCCGCCCGCGAGCAGCCGCCTTGCGAGGTCGGCCTGGGGGAAGTCGGGCAGTAGCGGATGCAGGCAGCGGACGAGCGCCGGATGGCCCGAGAGACGCCGCGCGGCGGCCTCGGCGCTGGCGGCGGCGGCCTCGACGCGCAGGGCGAAGCTTTCCAGACTCTTGAGCAGGAGCCAGGCATTGAACGGGCTGATGGCGGCTCCCGTGTGGCGCATCCAGCTTTCGATCGGCCCGCGTATCAGCTCCCGCGAGCCGAGGATCACGCCCCCCAGCACGCGGCCGTGACCATCGACGTGCTTGGTCGCCGAATAGAGGACGAGATCGGCGCCGTGTTCGAGGGGGCGGAGATGGAGCGGCGTGGCGAAGACGTTGTCGACGATCACCCGGGCCCCTGCGGCCTTCGCCAGCGGCACCACGGCGTCGATATCGACGAGCTCGAGCGTCGGATTGGCCATGCTCTCGAAAAGGACGATGTCGGCCGGCCGCGCCAGCGCCGCCTCCCAGGCGGCCGTGTCGGCCCCGTCCACCAGATCGACCGTCACCCCGTAGCGCGGCAGGATCTCGCCGAGAATGTGGCGGGTGGAGCCGAAAAGCGCCCGTGCCGCCACCACGCGCTTTCCCGCGGCGAGATCGGCCATCAGCGCCGCCTGCACTGCAGCCATGCCAGAGGCGGTGGCAAAGGCGTCCTCCGCCCCTTCGAGCGCAGCCATGCGTTCCTCGAACATGGCGGTCGTCGGATTGCCGAAACGGCTGTAGATGAACCCTTCCTCGTCGCCGGCGAAACGCCGCTCGGCGCTCTCGGCATCCGGGTAGGCGAAGCCCTGGGTGAGGAAGAGCGCCTCGGACATCTCGCCCCATCCGCTGCGGCGGGTGCCGGCATGGACGAGGCGGGTGCGGGTGCGCGGACGGGGTTTCTCGCTCATGGCGGCTCTATCCGCGCTCGGGGCGCCGAGGTCAAGCCGGCCGTGGAACATCACTCCCGGTGACGATTCCGTGGGGGCCCTTCTCCCGTCACATTCGGCCCATATCTTGACCATATGATGAAGAAAGCGCCCGCCTGCATCTTCGCCGCCTCCGGTCGGGTGCGATTCATCGTGGCGCCGGGGGAGGACGCGAAATTAACACGATCCTTACCTTCGCGTGCTTGGCTGGGAATGGGGCATGAGGAGAATCGGATGATCGATCTGGCCATCAATGCCGGCAGGGGAACGCCGATCTGGAGCGACGGTGCCGCGGTCGATGCCCCTTCGCTCGCGGCCGCCCTCGGGCGCCACCCGGAGGCGGCCCCGCTCGTCGTGCTCGTGCATGGCTATCGCTATGTGCCCCAGAAGCGGCGGCTCTCTCCGCACGCCACGCTCTTCGGCATGCGCTGGTGCGAGGGGCTCCGGGTCCATGCGCCGGTCGAACCGGTGCTGATCGGCTTCGGCTGGCATGCGCTCGGTGTCGGGCGCACGCCGCTTGCCACCTTGCGCGGCGCCTATCGCCGGGCGGTGCCGGCGGCGGGGGCGCTGGCGCAACTTTTCGCCCTTCTGGCCCGCGTTGCACCGGAGCGGCCGGTGAACGTGCTGGCGCATTCGCTCGGGGGGCGGGTGGCGCTTCTGGCCTGTCGGGCAAGCCCTCATGCCGCATTGGGCCGTTTCGTGCTGATGGGGCCGGCCGAGTTTCGCGAGAAGGCGCAGCAGGCCATCGAGCCCCATCTCGGAAGCGGCCTCGAGATCTACAACGTCATCGCCGCCGAGAACCGCCTGTTCGACCGGCTCTTCCGGCGCATCGTCGCTCCCCGGCGCAGGGACGGCGTTCTGGGGGAGGGGCTCGGCCTAGCCGATCCGCTTTGTGCGCGGCACTGGCTCGATCTCGACCTCGACGATCCGCGCCTCGGCGCCCTCCTGGCCGAAGAAGGGATCTCCCTCGCGCCGCGCCGTGCCCTTGTCGATCACTGGGGGTTCTACCGCCGCGAAGGCACGCTGGCCTTCTATTCCCGGCTGCTTTCGGGCGGGGCGAACTGGTCGATCCCGGCGCTGCGTCAGGCTCTGGCGCGGGTCGTGCTCTCGGCTCCGGCGGGCAAGGCTCCGGCCATGGACGGGGACAATGTCGCCGATCCCGGCCTCTGATCGGCGATGAGGTGAATTCTTGTCGGCCGAGTTGTTGAGGGGCAATCGCGCACCGCCCTCGATGATGCGGTTTCCTCGTCGGCTGACCCTCTTCCGAGGGGGCATGTCATCTGAACAGGGCATGTGCATCTGAGCGGGGCGGACGCCCCCGCCCGGCTCCGCATGGCCGCAATCACCCGATGTCGGAATGGCGCCGCCGCCCGAACGCCCCGTCACCGCGCGGGGGTGGACATGGGGCGATGGCCGGGAGGGGGCACCGCGCGGTCTTCTCCCCCGCTCCGTGCGGTGGCCGGCATGGGCGAGGCAAAGGGCAGCCCCCGGCAGCACACATGAAACCCTTGCCGCGGTGGTGCCGCTGCCGATCCGGTGCCCGCATTCCGCGCCGCGTGCGCATGTCGCACTCCCATTCGGTTTGCGGCCATGGGCATCACCGCCGAGTTTCCTGCACATGCTGTCGTCGGCAAGATCGACCATGATCGATCGGGCGCGCGCCAAGGTGCATGATCCCGCCCCCCGTGCCTCCATCTGCAACCGCAGCCTGGACAGGCGCGTGATTCCCGACTCGCAGCCGACTCTCCCATGCATGCGGCCGGCAAGGCGCAGGCGCATGCATCTTGATGCCTCCCTGTTCCCATTGGAGCGCGCATGTCGAGGCCGAAACGTCGGGGCATGGCCGGCCGCGCCGATCGGCCCTCGGGGCGGGCCGCCGACACACCGGCTGTGCGTCGGGGGCGATCCCGCTTCCGGGCAGCGTGCCTTTCATTGCGCGGCACGGCTTGGCATGAGCGGTGGGCCGTGCCACTTTCCGGTTGCCGCAGGCGGCAGGATCGCCGGGCCTCGCGCAACGGCCGCGAAGGGGCGGGCGAGGGGGCGGCAACTGCCAGGGGGAGGAGAAGATGGCGGATCCGGTGCAGCTCTACTACTGGCCGACGCCCAATGGCTGGAAGATCTCGATCGCTCTCGAGGAGATGGGCATTCCCTACGAGGTGCACTATGTCGATATCGGCAAGGGCGAGCAGTTCACCGAGGAATTCCTCGCCCTGTCGCCGAACAACCGGATGCCAGCCATCCTCGACCCGGAAGGCCCGGACGGCGCGCCGATCTCGCTGTTCGAATCGGGCGCCATTCTCCAGTATCTCGCCCGCAAGAGCGGCCTGTTCCACGGCACGACAGAGCGTGAGAGGGTTGCCGTCGATTGCTGGCTTTTCTGGCAGGTCGGCGGGGTCGGTCCGATGGCGGGGCAGGCACACCACTTCCTGCAATATGCCCCCAATCTCGATCCGCCCCGGGACATCCCCTATGCCAAGGCGCGCTATCGCGAGGAGGTCCGCCGGCTCTACGGCGTGCTCGACCGGCGGCTGGCCGGGAATGAATGGGTTGCCGGCGATTTCTACTCGATCGCCGACATGGCGATCTGGCCCTGGGCCTCGCTGTGGGAGCGGCAGGGGCAGGATATCGAGGAATTTCCGCACATGAAGCGCTGGCTCGACCAGTGCTGGGCCCGCCCGGCCGTCCGGCGCGGCAGGCGGCTCGGCAAGGATCTGCGGCGGGACATCTCGAAGGACGCGGCGGCCCGCAAGCTGCTGTTCGGCAAGGCCCTCGAGGCGGGAAGCGGCCAGGACTGACCGCCGCGCCCCGCCACCCTGCCCTCCTCGGGGCGTGTGAAAGTCGGTGATCGGTGGCCGATTCCGTGATATGCTCGCCCCTGTTCAATTCATGCGGAAAGCTGAAAACGCATCAGAACAGGGGGGCAAGATGCGACATCATTCTCTTGCGGCAGTGTCTCTCGGCGTTGCGCTGAGCGTGGCGCAACCGGCGAGCGCCGCGACGGACATCCTTTTCATTCTGGACGCATCCAATTCGATGTGGGGGCAGGTCGAGGGCAAGCCCAAGATCGACGTGGCGCGCCAGGCGCTAGCCGCGCTCCTTTCCGACCTGCCGGCCGACACGCGGGTGGGCCTCATGGCCTATGGCCACCGCCGGGCCGGTGATTGCAGCGATGTCGAACTGCTCGCGCCGGTCGGAGCGCTCGATCCGAAGGTGCTGGTCGAGCGGGTCGAGGCGATCACGCCGCGCGGGAAGACCCCCCTTGCGGCCTCGCTCGAGGCGGCCGGGGCGGCATTCGGCCCCGGCATGGAGGAGGACAACCGCAACGTCATCCTGATTTCCGACGGGGTCGAGACCTGCGGCGGCGCGCCGTGCAAGGCGGCGGCCGATCTCGCGGCAGCCGGCATCGGCACGCGGATCCATGTGGTCGGGTTCGATCTCTCGGCGGAGGAAAAGGCGGCGCTCGACTGCATCGCCAAGGAAGGACATGGCAGATACGTCACCGCCGACACCGTTGCCGATCTGTCTTCCGCGGTGCGGAAGGTGGTGGCCGTGGCCCGCAGGGACGTGCCGCCCCCGCCCGTGAAGGCGCAACCGGTGCAGGCCAAGTCGCAGCCCGAACCGGCCTGGGTCGAGGAATTCGACGGCGAGGATCTCGGCTCCGACTGGGAGGTGATCGGCCGCGACGATGATCGCATGGTCACGGAGGACGGGCAGCTCGTCATGGTCGCCGACCGGAACAGCTACTGGGCCAACGACAAGCAGACCAACCTCGTGCTGCGCAAGGACAGGATGCCGAAGGGGAACTGGGACGCCATCATCGACGTGGCCGGCGAGTTGCAGACCGGGCGCGACCAGTTCCAGTTCGGCCTCTATACCGATTCGCAGAACTTCCTGCGGGTGTCGTTCTGGACCCAGGAGGACGCCTATTTCAAATCCAATGCCGTGCTCCAGATAGACCGGATGCGCAAGGGCGAGTTCACCAAGTTCACGGTCAACGTCTACAATTCGCCGAAACAGGGAGGAACCGGCATCGCCCAGCTCAAGGCCGAGGTGTATCCGGTAGTGGCCCAGGGGTTCCGGCTGATCCTTTCGAAACGGGGGCGGAAATATTTTGCCACGCTCGAGATGCGGGTGGGGAAGACCGGTGCGGTGCGTCGCTGGACGACCGAAAAGCTCACTTCCATCCGCGTTCCGGGGCGGTTGGCCTTCAACCCCTCGCGATGGGAGGATGTCGAGGGTGAATCGATCTGGTATGTCGAGCGGGTGATGGTGGTGCCGGTGGCGAAGTGAGGCGCTGGCGGCCCGTGCTCACGGGCTTCGCCCCGGCCGATCCGTTGCGCGAAAGGAGCTTAGGGCGACCGGTCATTCCATGACGGATCCGGGAGGAGGAGCGGTCGGCGTTCCGGGCGACGGCCGATGCGACGATCGGGCGGGGCGGCCATGCAGGCGCGGATGAAGCGAACGGCCATGATCTTCCTGGCGGCGCTCGGCCTGCCTGCCGCCGTGGCGGCCCCATCCCCGGCGCAGGAGCCGGCGCATCCGGTGCGGATCGGCGTTCTCGCCTATGAGGGGGAAGCCCGCGCGAGGGCCCGCTGGCAACCCCTTGCCCGTTATCTCGAGGCCGGCATTCCCGGCAGCCGGTTCGAGATCGTCCCTCTCGGCCATGAGGAATTCCGCACCCGGATACGCAAGGAGAAGATCGATTTCGCTCTCACGAATCCGGCGCATCATGTCGGGCTGGAGGTGGAATTCGGCGCCACGCGCATCGCCACCATGCGCAACCGCCACGGCGACAGGCCCCTGACCCGTTTCGGCGCGGTGATCTTCACCCGGGCGGCTTCTCCCCTCACCCGCCTGGACGATCTCGATGGGCGCAGTCTCGCGGCGGTCAACCCCGAGGCCTTCGGCGGGTTTCTCCTTGCGCGCAAGCGGCTGCGGGATCTGGGGATCGACCCGCTCGCGAAGATGCGGGTGGTCTGGCTCGGTTTTCCCCAGAGCGAGATCGTGCAGGCGGTGCTCGAAGGACGGGCCGATGCGGGCACGGTGCGCACCGGCGTGATCGAGGAAATGATTGCCGAAGGTGCGCTCCGCCGCTCGGACATCCGCGTTCTGGGGGAGCGGCACGAGCCGGGATTCCCGCTGCTTCTGAGCACGGCGCTCTACCCCGAATGGCCGATGGCGCGGCTGCCTCACACCGACGAGGAGCTGGCGCGCCGGGTCGCAGTGCGGCTTCTGAGCATGGTCCCGGACAGCGCAACGGCCCGGCGGACGCGCACCGCCGGCTGGACCGTGCCGCTCGATTACGGCGCCGTCCATGCGATCCTGCGCGAATTTCGGCTTCCGCCCTATACGCCCGCGCCCCGCGGCTGGCGGCAGATCCTGCGCGAGGAGGGTCCGCTGCTCGCGCTCCTTGCGCTGCTGCTCGCCGGCGCGGCGACGGGGCTCGTCCGCTTTGCCCGGATGAACCGGGCCATGCGCCGTTCCCATGCGGAACTTCAGCGGCAGCGGGAGCGGCTGGAAGCCCGTATCGACGAACGCACCCGTGCCCTCATCGCGGCCAACGAGGAGCTGCGGCGGGATGTGGAAGAGCGGATGCGACAGGAAGAACTTCTGCAGGCATGCCAGGCCTGCCTGGCCGGATTGCAGCTGCTCCTTTCCCGCGAGGATCTCGATCCCGATCAACGCCTCGAGGCGCTGGCCCGCCATCTGGTCGACAGCTTCTCTGCCGACCGGGTTCTCCTCTCTCCCCCCGGAGAGCGAACGGACCCGGTCCTGCTTCATGGCGCGTCGGAAGATGCGGAGGGGCTGCTGGCGCCCGAACTTGCGGATGCAGCCCTCGAGCGGGGCGAGGTCATGCGCACCACCATTCCTGTTCCTGAAGGAGAATTGGTGGTCCATGTGGCGCCGATCCATGTTGCCGGGCGGGGGAGGGCCGTGGTCGAGATCGCGGGCGCTCCCGGCGAGGGAACGGCCGGTCGCCTTCTTGCGGACGATCTCGGCCGGCGCCTCTTCCAGCATGTGGCGATGTGGCTTGGTCATGCGCATGAAATCGCCCGCTGCGCCCGCCGCCGGGCCGAGGCGGCGGCCCGCATCGAGGGGCTGACACCCCGCGAACGGGAAGTGCTGGCCGAGCTCGCGCGAGGAGCGCCCAGCAAGGTCATGGCCCGGCGTCTGGGAATCAGCGTCAAGACCGTCGAGCTGCACCGTTCGCAGGTACTGCGCAAGCTCGGCGCCGCCAATGCCACCGAGGCCGCTCTCGTCGCCATGCGGGCCGGCATGGCCGATGACATGGGAAAGTGACGGCTCCGGTTTCTCCCAACACGCTGACATTAAAGGAAGAGTCCATGCAGGCAGGGGTTTTCCCCAGGGCGCCTGCGTGATCAATCCGATTGCCGGAAGGCGCAATGATCGTCAGCCTTTCCCTGCGCCGCTCGAGACGGCCCGAGCCGCCCGCAAGAGGCGGCGCAAGGAACGGACCAGCATGCGAACAGCACACGACCGGACAGGGAGAAATGCACATGACGATCGGGACATGCAGGATCAGCCGCAGGGCGGCCCTGGTGGCAGCGGCCGGGCTGGGCGCCGCCATCGCAATGACGGGCGCGGTTCGGGCCGGCCAGAACGCCGCCGCGAAGGACGCGACGGGGCTCGGCCATGATTATCGCACCTTCCATGCCGACGGGCGGATCGAATACGGCAGGATCGGCGACAGCTATACCGCCGATCTCGTCATGTATCTCGCGGGCAACCAGTTCATGGTGATGGAGGAACTGATCCGCGACTTCCAGAAGAAGAACCCGGACATCACGACCATCTATGTCGAGACGATTCCGCCGGGGCAGATCCTCAAGGGGCAGATCCTCGAGCAGGGCGAGATCGAGGGGCGGAAGACCGCCCGGAACCCGGATCTCTTTGCCTCCGTCAACCTCGATCATCTGAGGAAACTCGCGAAGAAAGGGATCATGCATGACTACATGATCTACATCCACAACAAGCTCGAGCTGATGGTGGCGAAGGGAAATCCGAAGGGAATCGGGGGGCCGGAAGATCTGGCGCGGGATGATCTCGTCCAGTCGCATCCGAACCCGCTGACAGAGGGGATCTTCAAGTTCTATGGTGCGCAGATGCTGAAGGATCTCGGGCTTTACGACAAGGTGACGGGCGGTGCCCGGTGCAAGAGCTGCTGGGCGGTGCCCGGCAAGACCTGGTTCACCTCGCGCCATCACCGGGAGACGCCGCACCGGATCGAGACCGGCCAGGCGGATGTCGGCATCGTCTGGACCACGGAAGTGAAATATGCCGAGGCGCAGGGCCGGCCCGTCGAGGGCGTGCCGATCCCGTCGCCCTACAACATGCAGGACCGGGTGAGCTACGCCATCGGCACGCTCGCCACCGGCCGCAACCAGCACAATGCGGAGCGTTACCTCGCCTATCTCGGCACTCCCGAAGCACAGGAGATCTACGCCCGTTACGGCTTCCTGAAAGCGACGGACAGCGAACTCAAGCTCAAGCCACTGAACGAGTGACCGTCACGGATCGACCGGCACGCATGGGAAAGATCGTGCCGTGAGGATCGGGCTTCCTCCCC
>JALSJQ010000030.1 GCA_026989275.1 Albidovulum sp. | reverse complement strand
CCAGGCAGAGGTTCTCGCGACAGCAATCGTCGATCACCGCCGGGATGCGGAACCGACGCGAAGCACCGAACGTGTCGGAGACAAAGTCCAGGCTCCATCGCTGGTTCGGCCTGATCGCCTCGGGCATTGGCGTCCTCGAGCATCCGGCGCGCCCCTCGCCCGCGCCGCCGTTTCACCGACAACCCTTCTTCGCGATACAGGCGATAGAGTTTCTTGTGGTTCATGATCATTCCCTTGCGTTCGAGCAACACGCCGATCCGCCGACAACCGGAACGGCGGCGCTTGCCCGCAATCCGCTTCATCGCTTCGCGGATCTCCGGATGGTTCGGCGGGCGTTCGCGCCGGACCGTCTTGGGATCGACACCCGTTGCCGGCAGGGCATGCACCGCATGCCCGAGAGGGGCCAGCCTGCAGGCCCGGCGCTGCGAGATGCCATGATCCCGCAGCGCCCGCAGCGCCGCATCATGCCGCGCGCTCAGGCCGCCGGTTCCTTCCCGGAAGAGCCTTCAGGACCGCGCCCGCCAGCATCGCATCGGCCAACAGGCGCTTCAGCTTGGCGTTTCCATCCTCCAGCATCTTCGGACGCTTCACGTCCGAAAGCCCCATGCCGCCATGCCCGGACTTGCATTTGCAGAACGGCGCCGGGCTCGGCCCATGCCCGCGACAAATCTCCGCCGTCGGCATCCCGGCCTCCTGTTCCTGGATCATCGCGATGATCTGCGCCTCCGTGAAACGGCTCTTTCGCATTCGTCCGCTCCTTCCCGACCGGGCAGACTCCACTTCAAAATGCGGGCGTTGGCGGGGGGCAGGTCACTCCCGACAGCGAACCAGAAGAAGAGGGTGGAAAAAATTTTTAGAATTGATTACGAATATTTTGGATACTAGATCTTCCGTTATTAACTTTTTGGGTCCGTCGGGTGGCGTCTGTCCGGCGGTCGGGGCTGGCGTGCTGGTCGCGGGTCGGTGCAAGGGGGGGCCTGCAAGCGCCCCTGCGCCGCATTCCCCGGACTGCTTGAACGGAACCCCGGGACACATCTCGCGTGACCGGTCCCCCGCGCCACCGGGCGCGCTTCGCCCGTCACGGCTCCCCATGTCGAGAGAGAACATGAAGAAGGGGAGTGCCGTGGCACTCCCCTTTCATTCCGGAAACCGGTTCGCGAACCGTGAAGGGCAGCCCTCTCAGGCCGCTTCCTTCTTCTCGCGCGCGGCGGCGGCGCGGCGCTCGCTCTCCTCGCGGGAGAGGGCAACCGAGGTCCGCACCCCACGGCGCACGAATTCCATCAGCCCCTGAACGACGCGCTCGTTCGGATCGATCCCGGCACAGGACAGAACTTCCCGACCGTCCTTCGACCGGGCCCAGCGCGCGATCTGCTCGGGGCCGTTGCCATATTTCTTGTCGTCGGCGATGGCATCGTCGAGCGCGGCGAGGACCACGGCCGCGAACAGCTTGCGCGCCCGCGCGCCCTGATCGTTGGTCCATGCCACTTCGTCGTCGTATCCACGCATCATGCTCTTGCGTCCTTCTCTTCTGGCGCCCTTGCGTTCGTGACACATCTGCCCCGGACAGGACGACACGCCCCGTCCGGCATCCGTCGCTCCGACAAGTGATGCAATCCTGCCACCTTTCCGACCCTTCGTGCCGGGAAATGCTCCCACAGCATGTGGACCGGGCGGTTCGGGTCTTGCCTTTTTCGCGTGCCGGGCAATATGCAGGTTTTCGAATGATTCGGTTGTGTTTTTTCGGAATGGCAGCCATGCGGATGATGCATGGCGATGCCGTGGCCGTTTCCGTCAATCCGAAATATCTGCGTATTGCCGCGTCGCGCTCCCCCATATATAGGGCATGGGGATCATCGCGCAACGGCTGCGATGCCGCAGTGCCGCATATGGCCGAATTCCGCCAAGGCGCCGGTCATGTGCCGCCAGGCGGTGCCGGGCGGGAGGCGACGCGCCCGCCCCGCCTCGCAGCGGCATCATGGCCGGTTCTGGCGCCTCATCCGAAGCGAGGAACGAAGACCATGCCCAAGATCAACGGCAACGAAATCCGCCCCGGCAACGTTCTCGAGCACAAGGACGGCCTCTGGGTCGTCGTCAAGGTCGATCATGTGAAACCGGGAAAGGGCGGCGCCTTCGCCCAGGTCGAGATGAAGAACATCCGCGACGGGCGCAAGCTCAACGAACGCTTCCGTTCCGAAGACCGGGTCGAACGCGTGCGGCTCGAGCAGAAGGAACAGCAGTTCCTTTACGAGAACGGCGACATGCTCGTTTTCATGGACATGGACAGCTACGAGCAGATCGAGCTGCCCGCCGACATTCTCGGCGAACGTCGCCCCTTCCTTCAGGACGGCATGACCGTCACCATCGAGTATTACGGCGACGAGGCGCTGTCCGTCACGCTGCCGCAGAAGGTGGTATGCGAAGTGGCCGAGACCGAGCCGGTGGTGAAGGGGCAGACGGCCGCCAACAGCTTCAAGCCGGCCATTCTCGACAACGGCATCCGCATCACCGTGCCGCCCTTCGTCGGCCCCGGTGAAAAGATCGTCGTCAACACCGAAACCGGCGAATACGTCGAGCGGGCCTGAGGCCGAGCCCGCCCGGCAAGGCCGATATGCCAGCCGCCGCGGCGGGCACCCCTTCCACGGCGGGCATCCTTTCGGGTGCGGCGGCGGGCAATCCGGCGGCCGTCACGTCCGCCCCGAGAGAGCGGCAAGACGGCTCTGCTCCAGCCGCAATCCCGCCTCGTAATCCGTTTCGCCGAGCGCGGCGCGCCAGCCGCAATAGGCGGCCATGCGAAAGGCGTGAAAGGGAGCGGCGCGGCCGTAGCGACGGGAGACGTCTTCGGGTAACGCCGCGAGGAAGCGGGCCTCCTCCGCCCGCGAAAGCGGTCCGTCGCCGTAAAGCCGCTGCATCGCCGGCGAAAGGAACAGTGCCACATCCTCCACCGGATCGCCCGCGGCGGCGCATTGCCAGTCGATCAGCACCACCCCGCGGGACGAGCCCCTGCGGGGCGAGGCGATCATGTTGGCCGGCACCGGATCGCCATGCAGGAAGGCCAGGCGGGGCGAGGGCGGCAGGCTGCCCGGGGGTGCGAGCCGCTCGAGGGCGATGCGCCGCAGCCCCTCTGCAGGGGCGACACGGGCCCAGGCGGCGAGAAAGCCATGCGCTTCGGCCAGGATCTCTTCGCTACCGCCCGTGCGGCGCCGCAGATCGGGCAACGGCTTCTGCCGCCACAGCCGGCTCAGGGTTGCGGCGGCCGCCTTGATCGCCCTTTCCCCCCGCGATAGCGGCTTTCCCGGCACCGCCGCCATCACCAGCACCGGCCCGGCTTCACCGCGCCACGAGGCCAGCAGCTTCGGGGCGAGCCCCGCGGGGCCGAGATGGGCCAGCACCCCGGCCTCGACGGCGGCTTCGTTGGGAAAGAGCGACGAGGCGCGATGTTCGCGGACATGCTTGACGATCACCCCCCGCCCTGCGGCCTCGGTGCGCCAGACGCGGTTTGCCCGCCCGCCGCCCATCTCCCGCCAAAGTTCGACCGGGCCGAGCGCCAGCCCCCGGGCCGCAGCCTCCCATGCGATCGTCCGGCGAATTTTCACGTCCTCCGCGATTTCCCCGGCGATCGTTCCCGACGCCCCCTGCCCGATCGCGGGCAGGGCGCGCACCCCTTTCACCGGCGGCGGGCAACCGGCGGAAAATCTTAACCTTTCCTTTACCATTCCACGTCACCCTTCCCACATGACATCCGGCATCCGGCATTTCGCAGAGCATTTCCTGCCAGCCTTCTTCGGCGCCCCCCAGCGAAAGGCGGCACCGCCGGCACGGCCGGATGTCATCCCTCATTATCACGGTCACCGCCAGAGATTGCGCAGCCGCTTTCTTCAGGACGAGGGCGAATCGATGCCCGATTACGAAATCCTCGAGCTGATCTTGCTGCGCGCCGTGCCCAAACGCGACATGAAACCGCTCGCCAAGCGGCTTCTCTCCGAATTCGGCGGCTTCGCCGGGGTGATCAGCGCGCCGGCGCCGCGGCTGCTGGCCGTGCCCGGGCTGGGGCCTGCCTGCCTCGCCGAGATCAAGATCGTTGCCGCCGCCCGCCGGCTCGCCCGTTCGGAAGTCATCGAGCGGGAGGTGATCTCGTCATGGGATCAGCTGATGGCCTATTGCCGCACGCGCCTCGCCCATATCAGCCGCGAGGAATTCCGCGTGCTGTTCCTCGACCGTCGCAACCGGCTGATCGGGGACGAGACGCTCGGCCGGGGCACGATCGACCATGTCCCGGTCTATCCCCGCGAGGTGCTGCGGCGGGCGATCGAGATCGAGGCCGCGGCGCTGATCCTCCTGCACAATCACCCGGCGGGCGACCCCACCCCCTCCGAGGACGACATCGCCATGACGGCCACGATCGCCGAGCTGTGCGCGGCCTGCGGCATCACCCTGCACGACCATGTCGTCATCGCCAGGGGCGGCGAGTTCTCCTTTCGTGGCAACGGCCTGATCGAATGAGGGTCCGGGCCTGGCTCAACGGGCCGCGGCAAGATGCGCCGGGCGGCCGGAGCGGATGACGAAGGGCGCGATCACTCCCTTGAGGAGAACGCTTCCGGCAATGTCGTCGCATGGCGGCATGGCCAGCATCAGCGGCGGTTCCCCGGAAGGCTGCCCCTTCTCGATCCGCACCGGCGTGAGAACCAGGTCGGTGCCGCAGAGGGCGGGCCCGCTCTGCGCTTCGATCACCAGGGCCACGCGATGACCGAAGCCGGTCGCATCGGGGCCGAGGGCGTCGGTGCGGATGGTGAGGATCTGGGAGCGGACCGGATCGTCGAGGCTGCCGTCGCCGAGCGCCACCACCTCGCCGGGCCTGTCGGCCCCTCCTGCGGCATTGCCGCGCCACAGATGGCCGGCCTCTCCCCAGTCGGCCCCGTCGATCAGGGCATGAAGCTCGACCTGCCCCTTGCCTTTCCAGCTGACGGCGAAGCGGTCGATGGTGGCAGGAAGCGTTCCCTTCGCGGGCAGGGCCAGGGTCGGACCGCCCTCGATGCGGAAAGCCACGGCGCTCGCGGGGTCGAGCAGCGGCAGATCGAGGGTCAGCCGTCCCGTCTTGTCGAGAAGCTCGGCAAGGGCGATGCCGCCATGAACGATCTCGACCCGCCGCCCCGCTGCGCAGGGTGCCGCGAGCACAAGCCGCATGACGCCCCCTTCGCGCGGGGTGATCCGGGCCACGGGGCGGCAATCGACCGTCGGCACCGGCCCGCTCCCGGAAGCGGGCACGGCCGTTTCCGGTTGCGCGGCCGCCCCTGCGGCCATGCCGGCCCCGGCAATCCCGGCCTCGGCCGACGGGGCGCCTTCGGGCAGGGCGGCCACAAGCCCGGGCACCGCACCGGTCGGCGACGCATCCTTCTCCGGCCCCGTGCGGGGCGGCCGCGATGCCGGCCGGCCTTCGAGGGCGGCCAGGCGAAGCTGCCCGGACGGGCGGGCCGGCGGTTTCTCATGGGCGTCGGCCGTGCGCTTATCGAGCTTCTCGCGCGGCAGCACCGGCGCTTCATCCGCTTCGGGGGAGGAAAGCGCCTGCGGCACCGGCGGCACGGGGCGGTCGATGGCCGGTGCGACACGGGGAAGCGGCGCCGGAGCCATTTCCTCCACCACCGCTTCGGCCAGATCGGGCAGCGCGCTGCGGTTGCGACTCACGAGAACCGGCAGTGTTTCCCTTCCGCTGTCGATCCTGTCGGGATTCCATGCCCCGAGTGGGTCCTCGATCACCTTGACGAGCACCTGCGCCCGCGCCTCCTCGGGGCAGGTCCGGCGTCCCTTTTCTGCGATACAATAGCTGAAGCGCCGCGTGCCGATGCATTCGCCCCCTCCTTCATAGACGAAGCCGCGGGGCGCGGGCTCCACCCGGCCGCAATCGACCACGCCGGCAAGCACGAGCCGCTCGTCGGCGGAGAAGCCCGTATCGTTCCGGGCCACGGGCAGAAATGTTGGCACGCCGGGGAGCACGGCATAGACGTCGTTGCCGGCCGCGACTCCGCCTTCCCCCTCCACGGCCTCGGCGATCCTTTCGGCATTCTGGCTCAGGATCGCCACGGCGGCGACGAGGAAAACCAGCGTCAGGCCGGTCAGCAATTTGTCATTGAGCGTCATCTTCATTCCCGCTGCGATTCGCTACCCGTTGGTCGGACAGCCTCACTCAACCAGCGGAAGCGGGCAGCAGCGTGACGCGATTATGGCAAATGCCGACGATTCGCGAAGAATCTGCACGGCCGCCGCGGATCGGCACGAAGCGGGCGGCTCAACGCGCCGCAAGCTGCGCCAGAACCAGCATCTGCCCTTTCCAGAGCCCGGTGCGGATGACGAAACCGTGGCGGGAGATCAGGGCGACGAGGGCGTCTGCCGCAAGATGATTGCGCCAGCCGTGGTGAAAGGCCCGCCGGTCGATCTCGGCGGCATAAGGGGCGAGCTTGTGCGGCGGAGTCGTCACCGGTGCATAGCTTGCCAGAAGCCAACGGTGATGACGAGCGGCGAAGGCCAGGACCGCGCCCGGATCGTCGAGATATTCGAGAACGCCGCTCAGAACACCGACGGCGCTCGAAACCGCTTCCTCGAACCGGGCCTCGTTGAAGTCGATGAGACCGCAACCCTCGTCCCAGCGTGTGCGGTCGAAGCGGTGCACGCGGCGCGGCGTGCGGCCCGCGGCCTCGTCCGCCCGTGCCACCGCCGCGGCGAAAGGCGCGTGAGGCCCGCAACCATATTCGGAGAAATCGAGCTTCTCCGGCTCGGGAAGCGCCCCGTCCGCCAGGGCAAGGAGCCGTTCGTTGCGCTCCGACCAGCCCGCCCCGTAGGCCGCCGGGTCCGACCAGCGTTCCGGCAGAAGCCTGCGCATGGGCTCAGCCCTGCCGTTGGCGCACGGGGCTGCCGTGGCAGTGCTTGAACTTCCTGCCCGAGCCGCAGGGGCAGGGCTGGTTGCGCCCCGGATTGCCCCAGGTGGAAGGGTCGTTCTCGTCGAACCCCTCGACGAGCGGCTTCGGCCGATCCCCTCCCTGCACCTGCCCGTCTCCCGGCAGCTCCTTGAGGCCGATGGCCTCGGCCGCTTCGCGCTGACGGGCCATCATCTCCTCGATCATCGCCTGCCGCTCCTCCTCGGTCAGCGGCCGGACATGGGCGAGCTTCTGGGTCACCTCCTCGCGCAACTCGTCGAGCATGGCCTCGAACAGCTGGAAGGCCTCGGTCTTGTATTCGTTGAGCGGGTCCTTCTGGGCGTAGCCGCGAAAACCGATCACCGAGCGCAGATGCTCGAGCCGGAGAAGATGCTCCTGCCACTTCTCGTCGATGGTCTGCAGCAGCAGGGTCTTCTCGATCTGGCGCATGGCCTCTGGGCCGAACTGCACCGCCTTGGCGGCCATGAATTCGTCCGCCGCCCGAACGAGCCGCTCACGGATCGCATCCTGATCGACGCCCTCCTCGGCGGCCCATTCGGCGATCGGCACCTCGATGCCGAGCTTCTCGACCACGGCACGGGCGAGCCCCTCGACATCCCACTGGTCGGGATAGGTCTTCGGCGGCAGATGGACATCGACCAGATCGTCGATCACCTCGTGGCGCATTTCGGTGACGATTTCGGAGACGTCCTCCGCCTCCATGATCTCCCGGCGCTGCCCGAAGATGACCTTGCGCTGGTCGTTCATCACGTCGTCATACTTGAGAAGGTGCTTGCGGATGTCGAAATTGCGCCCCTCGACCTTGGCCTGCGCCTTCTCGAGCGACTTGTTGACCCAGGGGTGGATGATGGCCTCCCCCTCCTTCATGCCGAGCCGGCCGAGAAACCTGTCGAGCCGTTCGGAGCCGAAGATGCGCAGAAGGTCGTCCTCGAGCGAAAGGAAGAAGGCCGACCGGCCCGGATCACCCTGCCGGCCGGAGCGGCCGCGCAACTGGTTGTCGATGCGGCGGCTCTCGTGGCGTTCGGTGCCGAGCACGTAGAGGCCACCGGCCTCGATCACCTTCTGCCGGTCGGCCGCCACCTCGGCCTCGATCCGCTTGCGCACTTCCACCGGATCGGCCTCGGGGTTCTTCGCCAGCTCCTCGAGCACGCGCATCTCGACATTGCCGCCGAGCTGGATGTCGGTGCCCCGACCGGCCATGTTGGTGGCGATGGTGACGGCGCCGGGCCGGCCCGCCTCGGCCACGATCTGCGCCTCCTGTTCGTGATAGCGGGCATTGAGCACGTTGTGGGGGATGCCGGCCTTCTTCAGGAGCCCCGAGAGATATTCCGACTTCTCGATCGAGGTGGTGCCGACGAGCACCGGCTGGCCCTTCTCGTGGGCCTCGCGGATGCTCTCGACGATGGCATCATACTTTTCCCTGGCGGTCCGGTAGATGCGGTCGTGCTCGTCGATCCGCGCCACCGGCCGGTTGGTCGGCACCTCGACGACATCGAGACCGTAGATCTCCATGAATTCCTCGGCCTCGGTCATGGCGGTGCCAGTCATGCCGGCGAGCTTCTCGTAGAGACGGAAATAGTTCTGGAAGGTGACCTGGGCGAGCGTCACGTTCTCGGGCTGGATCGGCACGCCTTCCTTGGCCTCGATCGCCTGGTGAAGACCGTCGGAAAGGCGGCGGCCCGGCATCATCCGGCCGGTGAACTCGTCGATCAGCACCACCTCGTTGCCGCGGACGATGTAGTCCTTGTCCTTGTGGAAGAGCTTGTGCGCCCGGAGCGCCTGATTGGCGTGATGGACGATGGTGGTCGAGGCCGGATCGTAGAGGCTCTGGTCTTCGGGCAGGATGCCGAGCGCGTGCAGGCGCTCTTCGAGATATTCGTTGCCTTCCTCGGTGAAGGTGACCTGCCGGTTCTTCTCGTCGATCGTGTAGTGCGCTTCGGTCAGTTCGGGAATGACGGCATCGAGGGCCTTGTAGAGGTCGGACCGGTCCTGCGACGGGCCCGAGATGATGAGCGGCGTGCGCGCCTCGTCGATCAGGATGCTGTCCACCTCGTCGACGATGGCGAAATGGTGATCGCGCTGCACCATCTCCTCGATCGACGATTTCATGTTGTCGCGCAGATAGTCGAAACCGAGCTCGTTGTTGGTGGCATAGGTGATGTCGGCAGCGTAGGCGGCTCTTTTCTCCTCGTCCGACTGGCCCGGCACGATGACGCCGGTGGTCATGCCGAGGGCGGCATAGACCTTGCCCATCCATTCGGCATCGCGGCGGGCGAGATAGTCGTTGACGGTGACGATATGCACGCCGCGGCCGGTCAGGGCGTTGAGATAGGCCGGCAGGGTGGCGACCAGCGTCTTGCCCTCGCCGGTCTTCATCTCGGCGATCTTGCCCTGATGCAGGATGATACCGCCCATCAGCTGCACGTCGAAGGGCCTGAGCCCGAGCGTGCGCCGCGCCGCCTCGCGGGCGTTGGCAAAGGCTTCCGGCAGGAGATCGTCGAGGCTCTCCCCCGCCGCGTGGCGGGCCTTCAGCTCCTCGGTCTTGCTCCGGATTTCCTCGTCGCTCAACTTCTCGAATTCGGGTTCGAGATCGTTGATCTTCCGGACGAGTGGGCGAAGCGCCTTGATCTTGCGGTCGTTGGCGGTGCCGAAGATCTTGCGCGAGAGGGTTCCGAGACCGAGCATGGGCTCTCCGTTCCTGAGGCGTTGGCGCGTTCCGGGCATTGCCGCCGGCCTGCGCTGACGAAAATGTGGGGCGTCCTTCCCTTGTGGGAGCCCCCGTCGCAACATATGAACGATCCGGACGCCGGCCCGCGAGAAAGCCCCTGTCGCATGTAAGCGGGCACATCGAGGCTGTCAATCGAGCCCCGTGCGGGGCACAGGGAGTTCCCAGGAGGTTGATGATGATTTTCCCCATTTGTGATCTCGGCCGCGCCGTCGTCGCCATCGCGGCCCTTGCCGCCGCGCCCGCGGTGCTGGCCCAGGAGACACAGGCACCGACCGAGGCGCCGGCTGCGAACGCGAAGGGCGCGCCGGCCTCGGCCGATACGGTGCTGGCCGTGGTCAACGGCAAGCCGATCACCCTCGGCCATGTGGCCATGCTGCGTTCGCGCCTGCCGGCCCAGTATCAGCAGATCGACGACAAGGAGCTGTTCGACGCCATCCTCGAGCAGCTGATCCGGCAGCAGGCCCTGGCCGATCTCGCCGACCCGGAGAAGGACAGGAAGCTGGCCGTTTCGCTCGAGAACGAGGCCCGGGCGGTGAAGGCGCAGAGCGTGATCGAGAAGATCCAGTCGGAACCCGTGAGCGAAGACGAGATCCGCGCCGCCTACGAGAAGATGAAGGCGGCATGGCCCGAGGAAACCGAATGGAATGCCTCGCATATCCTGGTGAAGACGAAGAAGGAGGCCGAGGCGGTCATCGAGGCGCTGCAGAACGGGGCCGATTTCGCCGCCCTCGCCAGGGAGAAGTCCACCGGCCCCTCCGGCAAGCGCGGGGGCGAACTCGGCTGGTTCGGCAAGGGCATGATGGTCGAACCGTTCGAGAAGGCGGTGGCGCAGCTCGAGCCGGGGCAGTTCACCACCGAGCCGGTGCAGACCCAGTTCGGCTGGCACGTCATCAGGCTCAACGACAAGCGCAGGAAGGCACCGCCCTCGCTCGAGGAGGTGCGCGGCAAGATCGTGCAGGAACTCCAGCGCCGCCGGGTCGAAAAGGCGGTCGAGGAAGCGCTCGCCGGGGCCAGGGTCGAACGCAGGCAGGTCGAGATCGACCCGAAGGCGATCCGCGACCCGGCCATCTGGCAGGAATGAGCGCCGCCCCGGAGACGGCAACGGGGCATGACAGGGCTTGACGAGAGCGCCCGATCACCCGAGAGAGGCGCCATCCCGGCGGGGTGGCGCCTTCTGCGTGTCTGCCCCATGAAGCCGCCACGGGCCGCGGCGCCCTGCCGCATCCGATCGAACGAGGAGTCCGAGATGACCGCAGCGACGACCACCCCCGTCTCCCCCTTCGCCCCGGCACGCTTTCCCGACCTGCCGTCCGTCGAAGGCGTGCGGCTGGCCACGGCCCGGGCCGAGGTGCGTTACCGGGGGCGGGAGGACGTGATGCTGGCCGCGATCGACGAGGGTGCCGTCATTGCCGGCACCTTCACCCGCTCCTCCACCCGCGCCGCCCCGGTGCTCGACTGCGAGGCGAAGCTCGCCGCCCATGCCGCGGCGCCGGCGGACGGGGCAGGTTTTGCGTTCCTCGTCAATTCGGGCAATGCCAACGCCTTCACCGGCCGACTGGGGGAACGCTCCGTCGCGGCGCTCACCGAGGCGGTTGCCGGGCGGCTCGCCATTCCCCCGGCCCATGTCTTCACCGCCTCGACCGGGGTGATCGGCGAGCCGCTGCCCCATGAGCGGATCGTCGCCGTCCTCGACGATCTTGCCGCCGCGCTCGCACCCGACCCGTGGGAGAAGGCGGCCCGGGCGATCATGACCACCGACACCTATCCCAAGGGCGCCACCGCCTCGGTCGCGATCGGCGGGCGGCGCGTCACCATCAACGGCATTGCCAAGGGCTCGGGGATGATCGCACCCGACATGGCGACGATGCTGGTCTTCCTCTTCACCGATGCCGCCATTCCCCAAAGGCTCCTGCAGGACATGGTTTCGCGCCTGACGGAGCGGACCTTCAACTGCATCACCGTCGATGGCGACACCTCCACCTCCGACACGCTGCTCGCGGCCGCCACCGGCAAGGCCGGCCATGCCCCCCTCGCGACCGGAAGCGCCGAGGCGGCCGCCTTCGAAGCGGCCCTCGAGGAGGTGATGCGCGATCTCGCCCATCAGGTGGTGAAGGACGGGGAAGGGGCGAGCAAGTTCGTCACCGTGCAGGTCACGGGGGCCGTGGACCGCACGGACGCGAAGAAGGTCGCCCTGTCGATCGCCAATTCGCCCCTCGTCAAGACCGCCATCTACGGCGAGGATCCCAACTGGGGCCGGGTGGTGATGGCGGTCGGCAAGTCCGGTGCCCGGGCAGACCGCGACCGCCTCACCATCCGTTTCGGCGACATTCTCGTGGCCGAACGGGGCTGGGTGGCCGAGGGCTACCGCGAGGAAGAGGCCGCCCGCTACATGAAGCGGCGCGAAATCACGATCGGCGTCGATCTCGGGCTGGGTACCGGCGAGGCCACGGTCTGGACCTGCGATCTCACCCGGCGCTACATCGAGATCAACGCGGACTACCGCTCATGAAGGGGACAGGCAACGGGATCGGCCAGGGGAGGGCCGCCGACCGGCCGCTGGTGCTGGTGGCGGCGGTGGCGCTGGTCGATACGGACGGGCGCATCCTCGTCACGAGACGGCCCGAAGGCAAGGCCATGGCGGGGCTGTGGGAATTTCCCGGCGGCAAGATCGAGAATGGCGAAACGCCGGAAGCCGCCCTGCGGCGCGAACTTCACGAGGAGCTCGGGATCACCACCTGGGAAAGCTGCCTTGCGCCGCTCACCTTCGCCTCCCACGCCTATGACGACTTTCATCTGCTGATGCCGCTCTATGTGTGCCGCAAGTGGCAGGGCGTCCCCGCACCGCGCGAAGGCCAGGCGCTGCGCTGGGTCTGGCCGCGGGATCTCGCCACGCTGGCGATGCCGCCGGCGGACCGGCCGCTCATCCCCCATCTGCGGGATCTCCTGGCCTGAAGCACGCCACGGCGCAGCGGCAGAGGCATCGGCAAAAAGACCCGCAGCGGCCCTATTGCAGATCGGTGTTCACCACCTTGGAAGCGAAGCGCGGCCGCATCACCACCACATTGATCCATTCGTCGAAGCCGAGCCGCACCGGCAGGCGCAGATCGTAGGGGATGTGCGTTTCCACGAGAAGCACGGTTTCCCCGATCGCCATGTCGGGGATGAAGTTCTCCGGGATCCTGCGCTCGAGGAGCTGCGCCGTCGTCAGCCCCTGATGTTGCCCGGAAGCGTGGCTCCACTCGACGGCATAGCTGTCGGTGGTGCGGCGCACGCTCGTCACCCGCACCCAGCTCGGAGCGGTGCCGATGGCCAGCGCGTCCACCACGTCGGCCATGTGATCGACATAGTCGTTGTCGACCTCCGTCTGACGAGCGATAATGTCGGCCACGGCATAGGTCGCCTTGAGCGCGGCGGTGTGGCTGCGGAACCTGTCGAAGAAGACGAAGCTGCCGACATACCAGGAAAGCAGCACCGGCAGCACCAGGAGGAACTCGACCGAGACGGCCGCGCTCACGTCCTTGCGGAAACGCGCGAGGCTGGCGACAAGCCTTCTCATTCCCCTGCCCTCCTCATGCCGGCTCGTTCACGAAGGCGGTGCGGCTGTAGATGTAGACGCCGCCCGACGCATCCTGCTCCAGCCTCAGCCCCAGCGTCGCACCGGGAAAGAGCGGATCGACCACGAGGCAGACCGACATCAGCATGATGTCGCCGGGCTGCCCCGGCGTGAGGGTGACAACCGGCTGGATTTCCGCCCGCCGATCGACGCAGCTGACGGGTGCCTGCGGAAACTGCCAGCTGGCGGGATCGACCACATCGAGCCGCACGCGCACCGAGCGGGTGCAGTTGCTGACAATGCCGATATTGTCGCAGATCATCCTCTTCACCGCATCATGGGTGATGGCGCCGCGGTCGCTCGACAGGCGAATGGCGCGAACGGTGAGATCGACGGCCCGGTCGAGCATCACCTGTCGCGTGAGGTAGATGCCGAGCTCGAGGGTCGAGGCGAAAACGGCGAAGAGGACCGGGAAGATGATGGCAAACTCGATCGTCGCCGCGCCCCTTTCTCCCACGAGACGGGCAAGCAGGGACGCGAGGCCACGCCGCCCTTCCTTACCTTTCCTGTTCCTGCCCCGTGCCATGGCCATCACTCGATCAGTTTCAGTTTCTGGACAGTGGCGGCAATGGCGCTGAAGGCCTCGGAAATCTCGATGCCGTCCACGTCGTAGTAATGGGCCGGCGAGGTGGCGCACTGTTCGAGCACATCAGCCGAATGAGACGTGGTCTCGAAACCGATGGTGAAGACCACCGCGCCCTTCTCCTTGGCCGCCGAGCAGGCCGCAAGCATGTCCGCGTCCGCCTCCGAAGCCCGGACGATGCGATGGTAGAAATAACCCCAGTAGGGATACCAGACATTGTTGTAGAGGTAACGCCACAGCGTGGTGCCGTTCCACAGCTCGATTTCCTCGGGGCTGTCATAGGCCCAGTCGGAAATGCGATACTGGTTGGTATTCTCGCCGTCCGACATCACGATCAGCACCTTGAGCACCTCCGGGTCGTCCCAGGCCAGAGGCCGGCCGATGAAGGCCGGATCGGCCTTGCCGTTCCGTGCCAGCTTCGCGACGACGGAACGGGCGCTCGGGTCGAGAAGACCAAGCCCCCATTTCACGCCATATTGCGTGCCGGTGGAGCTGATGGCCTCGAGATCGTCGATCCGGGCCTTCAGAACCGCCTTGTCCTGCTCGAAGGCGGTAATGGCGAACTTCTCGTTGCCACCGCCATCCCCGGCGGTGACCTGCTCCCCGGCGGGGCAGACCGGCCGCCGGATCGGCGAATACCAGGAAGAGGAATATTCGAAATGCTGCACCTGCCTGCGCGCCCGCGTGAAATCCAGCGCGGCATCGCCGAACTCGTCGCGATCGAATTCGATGCAGTAGGAATAGTCGTGGCTCTTCGTGACGTTGAAGGCATCGAAGAGCATCTTGCCCGCGTTCACCTGGCCCGAATAGGGCACGATGCTGATCGATACCATGTCGCGGCTCTGGTCGGTGAGCAGGGAATCGACGAAATCCTTGGCGGCATCCTTGAGAAGATCGAGCTTGCGGCCTCCCATCGAGCCGGAAATGTCGAGCACGAGGGAGATCTCCACCTTGTTGATCCGCTCCTCGGCCCCGCCCTTCGCCTGCACCTTGAGCCGGTCGATTCCGAGCATGTTGAGAAACATCGACGGCATCGGCGCGGACGCCGTCGCCTTCACGGTCTTGAAGTTGAGGCCCTGGGAGACGTTCACATCGAGCGTGTAGCCCTCAAGGCCGGATTTGGCGAAATAGCTGTTCACCACATCCTGGGGATCGAGGGCGTTGTTGAGGGACGCCGCGGCGAGAACGGCACGGTCGAGGGTCGATTGCAGCTCGGCACGGGTGTTCTCGTACCGCATCACGTCCACCGCCATGCCGCCCACCATCAGCATGACGATGAAGAGCACCAGGGCGAAGGAAAGGACCGACCCTTCCTCACCTGCCAGCCGCCTCCCGAGGTCTCCGCGGCGCCGGGCCCGGCGACAGCGCGCAGCGGGCCGCCCGACCGCCCGGCACCACGCCACGGCCACTTCCTTCAAGGCACGCCCTCTCATCAGCTCCTCCGCTTGCATCACGCATTGCCACGCCCGAACCGGAGCCGCGCCCGAACCGGATCACGGCACCTTCCCGCCGAACGACTTTCCTTGCGGAGATCCGGTCGGCACGGGATGCGGGAATCGCCTTCTGCCTTCGGCATTGCAGCGCCGGATGAGGGCGGGAATATGGCCCCATCGCGCCGGATTGGTGATTTCTTCATGAGTCCGTGAAACAGTCCCCATGGACCGCCTTTCGGGCTTCACATGCGCGAACAATGCGCTATGAGGGACAAAACGTCGCAGGCGTCGAGTCGATATTCATAACGTCCGTTTTCCCCTTCCGAGGAGCACATCATGGGCCTTCCCGTCGAGCCGAGCTTTCGCCAGTCCGTCGATCTCATCTTCAGCCGCGCGGCACAGCTGATCGATCTTTCGCCGGGGCTGAAGGAGAAGATCCGCGTGTGCAACGCCACCTACACGGTGCGCTTCGGCGTGCGGCTCGACGGACAGATCCACACTTTCACCGGCTACAGGGCGATCCATTCCGAGCACATGGAGCCGGTGAAGGGCGGCATTCGCTACGCCCTCGCCGTCAACCAGGACGAGGTCGAGGCGCTGGCGGCGCTGATGAGCTACAAATGCGCCCTCGTCGAAGTGCCCTTCGGCGGGTCGAAGGGCGGCCTCAGGATCGATCCGCGCAAGTATTCCGAATATCAGCTCGAACTCATCACCCGCCGCTTCGCCTACGAACTCATCAAGCGCGATCTCATCAACCCCTCCCAGAACGTTCCCGCCCCCGACATGGGCACGTCCGAACGGGAGATGGCCTGGATCTCCGACCAGTATCGGCGCATGCACACCACCGACATTCACGCCGAAGCCTGCGTCACCGGCAAGCCCCTGCACATGGGCGGCATCCACGGGCGGACCGAGGCCACGGGCCGCGGCATCTTCTACGCGCTCCAGGAATTCTTCCGTCATCCCGAGGACGTGGCCCGGGCCGGTCTCGAAGGGGGGCTCGAGGGCAAGCGCATCGTCATCCAGGGGCTCGGCAATGTCGGCTATCATGCGGCGAAATTCCTCGCGGCAGAGGGCGGCGCGCGGATCACCGGCATCATCGAACGCGACGGCGCCATCCTCGCCGACGAACCGGAAGGGAAGCTCGATGTCGAGGCCGTGGCCGCGCACCTCCGGGAAACCGGAGGGGTGAAGGGCGCACCTGGCGGCCGCTTCGTCGAGGACGGGCTCGCCATGCTCGAGGCCGAGTGCGACATCCTGATCCCGGCGGCGATCGAGGGCGTCATCAACCTGACCAATGCCGACCGGATCCGCGCGCCGCTCATCGTCGAGGCGGCCAACGGACCGATCACCGCCGGGGCCGACGAGGTGCTGCGTTCCCGCGGCAAGGTCGTCATTCCCGACCTCTTCGCCAATGCCGGGGGGGTGATCGTCTCCTATTTCGAATGGGTGAAGAACCTCTCGCGCATCCGCTTCGGCCGCCTGCAGCGCCGCCAGGAGGAAGCCCGGCACGCCCTGCTCGTCGCCGAATTGCAGCGGATCATCGCCGAAGCCGGGCTCGCGACCGGCCTTTCCGACGATTTCATCCGCCGCTATCTCAAGGGGGCGGACGAGCTGGAGCTCGTGCGATCGGGGCTCGACGACACCATGCGCGGCACCTACCAGGCGATGCGCGAGCTGTGGCACCGGCGCGAGGACGTGCCCGATCTGCGCATGGCGGCCTACATCATCGCCATCGAGCGCATCGCCCTGAGCTACCGCTCGAAGGGGCTGTGAGCCCCGCCCCGTGCCCCGGAGAGCCGGCGCCGGGCAAGCCCGGACCGGCAACCGTGCCCGCCGCAGGGCGGGCCGGCGCCGCGCCCTCACGGTCGCGCCTGCATGCCGGCGATGCCCCGTCCGCGCGGCGCGCCACCCTCAGGGCTGGTCCTGCAGCGGCGCCACCTCCACCTCCTCCTCGCGCACGGCCTTCATGGCGAGTGCTGCGGCATGGGCCCCGGCAAGGGTGGTGAAATAGGGGATGCGCTCGGCCAGCGCCACCGCCCGGATCTCGCGGCTGTCCTCGATCGCCTGGGCGCCCTCGGTGGTGTTGAAGACGAGCGCGATCTCGCCGTTCTTCATGGCATCGACGATATTGGGCCGTCCTTCATAGACCTTGTTGACCACCTCGGCCGGAATGCCGCCACCGGCGAGAAATGCCGCCGTGCCCCGGGTCGCCACGATCTCGAAACCGAGATCGACGAGGATGCGGGCGGTTTCGAGAAGCTGGTCGCTCTTGTCGTCATCGCGCACCGAAACGAAGACCCGGCCGCTCCCGGGCAAGGTGTTGCCGGCGCCGATCTGGGCCTTCCAGTAGGCAAGGGGGAAGCTCCTGTCGCGCCCCATCACCTCGCCGGTCGAACGCATCTCCGGGCCGAGCAGGGTATCGACACCGGGGAAACGGGCGAAAGGCAGCACCGCTTCCTTGACCGAGAACCACGGCGTCCTGGCCGGCCTGAGGGTGAAATCGTCGAGGCTCTCGCCGGCCATCAGCCGCGCCGCGATCGAGGCAATGGGCGAACCCACCGCCTTGGCGACGAAGGGCACGGTCCGCGAGGCGCGCGGATTGACCTCGAGCACATGAATCTCGCCGTCCTTGATGGCGAACTGCACGTTCATCAGTCCGATCACGCCGAGCCCCCTTGCCAGAAGCGCCGTCTGCCGCTCGAGCTCGGCGACGGTCTCCTCGGGCAGGGAATGGGGCGGCAGCGAACAGGCGCTGTCGCCCGAATGGACGCCGGCTTCCTCGATATGCTCCATGATACCGGCGACATGGACCCTCTCCCCGTCGCACAGCGCATCGACATCGACCTCGATCGCACCGGCGAGATAGCTGTCGAGCAGCACCGGGCTGTCGCCCGACACGACCACCGCCTCACTCATGTAACGCTCCAGCTGGGCGTCGTCGCGAACGATCTCCATCGCCCGGCCGCCGAGCACGTAGGACGGCCGAATGACGAGAGGATAGCCGATCTCCCGCGCCTTCCGCCGCGCCTCCTCGGGGGAGCGGGCGATGGCGTTTCTCGGCTGCCGGAGCCCGAGACGGCCGAGCAGCTGCTGGAAGCGTTCGCGGTCTTCGGCCAGGTCGATCTTGTCGGGCGTGGTGCCGAGGATGGGAATGCCGGCCTCCTCGAGGGCATTGGCGAGCTTAAGCGGCGTCTGCCCGCCGAACTGGACGATCACCCCGGCAAGGGTGCCCTTCTCCTGCTCCACGCGCAGGATCTCCATCACATGCTCGAAGGTGAGCGGCTCGAAATACAGCCGATCCGACGTGTCGTAATCTGTGGAGACCGTCTCGGGGTTGCAGTTGATCATCACCGTCTCGAACCCCGCGTCCGAGAGCGAATAGCAGGCATGGACGCAGCAATAGTCGAACTCGATCCCCTGGCCGATGCGGTTCGGGCCGCCACCGAGGATGACGACCTTCTTCCTGTCCGTCGGCCAGGCCTCGCATTCGACCGAGCCGAGAGCGGGCACCTCGTAGGTCGAATACATGTAGGGCGTCTGGGCCTCGAACTCGGCGGCGCAGGTGTCGATCCGCTTGAAGACGGCGCGCACCCCTTGCGCCAGACGGCGCCGGCGCACCTCGGCCTCCGCGAGCCCGGTGAGGGCGGCGAGCCGGGCATCGGTGAAGCCCATCATCTTGAGCGACCGCAGCGCATCGGCCTCTTCGGGCAGGCCGCTCCGACGCAGTCTCTCCTCGACTTCCACGATCTCGCGGATACGGGCGATGAACCAGGGGTCGTATTTCGTCGCCGCGTGGATCTCCCCGTCCGTCAGCCCGTGCCGCATGGCTTGGGCGATGACGCGAATGCGGTCCGGGGTCGGCTGCGAAAGTGCCCGGATGACGGCGGCGCGCCCCGTCTCCGGGTCGTCGGCGCCTTCGATGGCGATCTCGTCGAGCCCCGAAAGCCCGGTCTCGAGCGAGGCCAGCGCCTTCTGCAGGCTCTCGTGAAAGCTGCGTCCGATGGCCATGGCCTCGCCCACCGACTTCATCGCGGTGGTCAGCTCCGCCCTGGCGCCGGGGAACTTCTCGAAGGCGAAACGCGGGATCTTGGTGACGACGTAGTCGATCGTCGGCTCGAAGCTGGCGGGCGTCACCCTGGTGATGTCGTTGTCGAGCTCGTCGAGCGTGTAGCCGACCGCGAGCTTGGCGGCGACCTTGGCGATGGGAAACCCCGTGGCCTTGGATGCCAGCGCCGAGGAGCGGCTCACCCGCGGGTTCATCTCGATCACCACCATGCGGCCCGTCTCGGGATTGACCGCCCACTGCACGTTCGAGCCGCCCGTCTCGACACCGATCTCGCGCAGGACGGCGATCGAGCCCGAGCGCATCATCTGGTATTCCTTGTCGGTCAGCGTGAGCGCCGGAGCGACGGTGATGCTGTCGCCGGTATGCACCCCCATCGGGTCGATGTTCTCGATGGAACAGACGATGATGGCATTGTCCGCCTTGTCGCGGATCACCTCCATCTCGAATTCCTTCCACCCCAGAAGGCTCTCGTCGATCAGGATCTGGCCGGCGGGGGACGCGTCGAGCCCGGTGCGGCAGTAATGCTCGAAATCCTCGCGGTTGTAGGCGATGCCGCCCCCCGTGCCGCCGAGGGTGAAGGCGGGACGGATGATCGCCGGCAGGCCGACCTCCTCGAGCGCGGCCATGGCCTCGTCCATGTTGTTGGCGATGGCCGCCCGCGGATTCTCGAGGCCGATCCGCTCCATCGCCTCGCGAAAGAGCTTGCGGTCCTCCGCCTTCTCGATGGCTTCGCGGTTGGCGCCGATCAGCTCCACGCCGAAACGCTCGAGCACGCCCATGTCGGCGACGGCAAGGGCGGTGTTGAGGCCTGTCTGCCCGCCCATGGTGGGCAAGAGGGCATCGGGCCGCTCCTTCTCGATGATGCGGGCGACGATCTCGGGGGTGATCGGCTCGATGTAGGTGGCGTCCGCCAACCCCGGATCGGTCATGATGGTGGCGGGGTTGGAGTTGACGAGGATGACGCGATAGCCCTCCTCCTTCAGCGCCTTGCAGGCCTGGGCACCGGAATAGTCGAATTCGCAGGCCTGGCCGATGACGATGGGGCCGGCACCGATGATCATGATGGAGGAGATGTCTTCGCGCTTCGGCATGGAGCCCTCGATGGTCGTCCGTGAATGGCGCAGGCCTGCACCCCGCTGCCGCGGCGGCGGGCCGGTTCGCGGTGGTTATAGTCACAAGCGAAGAGGGCACAAGGGGGCGCGACGATCACCGGTGCGTCGATGCCGCCGCCGTGAACCCCTTTCCACCACGGGCAGGATCCTGCGGACGAGGCGCTCCGGCATCCCCTCCCGGGGCGCTCTCAGCGGCGCTCGAGAATGGGCACCATGCGTATCAGCACATCGGTGCGGAAGATGAAGTGGTGCACCAGTGCGGCGCCGAGATGGAGCCAGAACAGGATGAAGAACACCGGCTCGCCCGCATCATGCAGAAGCTGCCCGCCCTTCCAGACGCCATAGCGCGCAGCGAGGGCGCCGGCGGGTATGAGGATCAGCAGCGCATAGAACGCCCAGTGGGTCCAGACGGCGAGCCTGCGCAGGAAGGGATGCTCGCTCTCGGGCGGCTCCGGCGTTCCCAGCGCCAGCCTCAGGACGAGACGGATCGGCATGAGGACGAGGATCGCCACCCCCGGCCAGACATGCAGCCCGGCAAGGAACGCCCCGCCTTCCTCGATCAGCTCCGAGGTGGCATATTCGAGACCGACCAGCGCGGCGATGACCCAGTGCAGCCAGATCTGCACCCGTGCATAGCGTTGCGGCATGTCGCCCCTCCCTGTCGGTCAGTCGTCCATCTTCAGCGCATTGATGAAGGCCGACTGGGGGATGTCAACCTTTCCGAACTGGCGCATCTTCTTCTTGCCGGCCTTCTGCTTCTCGAGCAGCTTCTTCTTGCGGGTGATGTCGCCGCCATAGCATTTGGCGGTCACGTCCTTGCGCAGGGCCGGAATGGTCTCGCGGGCGATGATCCGCCCGCCGATCGCCGCCTGGATCGGGATCTTGAACATGTGGCGCGGGATGAGCTCCTTGAGCTTCTCGACCATCGAACGGCCGCGCTGCTCGGCCCGATCGCGATGCACCATCACCGAAAGGGCGTCCACCGGTTCGCCATTGACGAGAATCGTCATCCTGACGATGTTGTCCGGCCGGTAGCCGATCAACTGATAGTCGAAGCTGGCATAGCCCTTGGTAACGGATTTGAGCCGGTCGTAGAAGTCGAACACCACTTCGGCCAGCGGCAGGTCGTAGACCACCATCGCCCGGTTGCCGGCATAGGTCAGCTCGAGCTGGATGCCGCGGCGATCCTGGCAGAGCTTGAGCACGTCGCCGAGAAACGGGTCGGGCACCATGATCGTGGCCTTGATGCGCGGCTCCTCGATGCGATCGATGGTCGAGGGATCGGGCATGTCGGCGGGGTTGTGCAGCTCGACCATCGTCCCGTCGCGCAGATGCACGTGATAGACGACCGAAGGGGCGGTGGTGATGAGTTCGATGCCGAATTCACGCTCGAGCCGGTCGCGAATCACCTCGAGATGGAGCAGGCCGAGAAAGCCGCAGCGGAAGCCGAAGCCCAGGGCGGGAGAGCTTTCCATCTCGTAGGTGAAGGAGGCGTCGTTGAGGGCGAGCTTCTCGATCGCCTCGCGCAGATCCTCGAAATCGTTGTTGTCCACCGGAAAGAGCCCGGCAAAGACCACCGGCTGGGCCGGCTTGAAGCCGGGAAGCGGTTCGGCCGTGGGCCGCTTCTCGTGGGTGATGGTGTCCCCTACCCGCGTGTCGCGCACCTGCTTGATCGAGGCGGTGAGAAAGCCGATCTCGCCGGGGCCGAGCGCCTCGACCGCCTCCATCTTCGGGGTGAAGACCCCGATCCGGTCCACGGTGTAACGCGCTCCCGTCTGCATCATCAGGATCCGGTCGCCCTTGCGGATCACGCCGTCGATCACCCGGAAGAGCACCACGACGCCGAGATAGGGGTCATACCAGCTGTCCACCAGCATCGCCTTGAGAGGGGCTTCGCGCTCGCCCTTCGGCGCAGGCAGGCGCTCGACGATCGCCTCGAGCAGCTCGTCGATGCCGTGGCCGGTCTTGGCCGAAACATGGATCGCGTCGGTGGCGTCGATACCGATCACCTCCTCGATCTCCTCGGCCACCCGGTCGGGTTCGGCGGCGGGCAGGTCGATCTTGTTGAGCACCGGAATGATCTCGTGATCGGCCTCGATCGCCTGCCAGACATTGGCCAGGGTCTGCGCCTCGACCCCCTGGGTGGCATCGACCACCAGGAGCGAACCTTCGACCGCCCGCATCGAGCGGCTGACCTCATAGGTGAAATCGACATGGCCGGGCGTGTCGATCAGGTTGAGGATGTAGGCATTGCCGTCTTTCGCCGTGTAGCGCAGCCGCACGGTCTGGGCCTTGATGGTGATGCCCCGTTCGCGCTCGATCTCCATCGAATCGAGCATCTGTTCCCTGAGCTCGCGCTCGGAGACGGCGCCGGTGGCCTGCATCAGCCGGTCGGCAAGGGTGGACTTGCCGTGATCGATATGGGCGACAATGGAAAAGTTGCGGATGCGGTCAAGCTCGGTCATGGGGCGCGGTATGGGCGAGATCGCCGCCCCGGTCAAGCTGAGCGGGGCGAACGGCGACCCGCCTCTCGCATCCGCCGGCCGAACATGCGATGGGAAGATGCGTGCGACAGGGGAGAGCGGCATGAACGGGACGACGGATCGGACGGCGCGGAACGAGGGGGCGGTGCGCCCCTTCGTGATGGTGCTCAGACCAAGCCTCGCGCGGCGCATCATCGCGGCCGCCATTCTCGCGCTTTTCGGAGGGGTCTGCCTCGAAGTGCTGGCGCTGCGGCCGCCGGCCGGGCCGGTCTGGACGGTGGTGCTGCTCGTCGCCGGTCTCGGCGCGCTCTGGCTCGCCTGGCGCAACTGGCGGGCAAGCGCCGTCGGCATCGTGCTCCACGAGGACCGCATCGAGGACACCGAAGGCCGCCTCCTCGCCCGGATCGAGGAGATCGAGAAGGTCGAACGGGGCTTCTTCGCCATCCGCCCGGCCAACGGCTTCGTGCTGATCCTCCGAAAGAAGGGCCCCTTCGCCTGGGCGCCGGGGCTGTGGTGGAGGTTCGGCCGGCGGCTCGGTATCGGCGGCACCACGCCGGGGCGCATGGCCCGCGAGATGGCCGACGTGATCACCCTCATGCTCGAGAAGCGCCGCAAGGGGCAGGCGGAGCGCTGAGTGCCCCGTCGAGCGACAGGGCAGGATGGCCACCGGGCCGACCGGCACGCCGCGGGAGGGGTGCCACCGTTCCGCCGGCACCGGCACCAGCGAGGAGCGACACCACCGGGAAGCGGGGCCGTCGGGGAAATGCCGGGCCGGGGCGGCGATCCCCGCGGGGAAATGGCGCTGCCGTCACCGCCGGGGTGCGCCGCGACAGCCGACCCGGCCTGTCCTGCCGGGACCGGGCGAGGCAACGGCCTCGTCTCCACCGACCCGCCCCAAGGCTTTCCGACGGACCGGGCACTCTTGCGACAAGGCTCCTTTCCCGCGAGACGGACGCGGCTCAGTCGTCACCCTTCGCCGTATCCTTGCCGGCACGCGATGCGGAAGCGGTCTTGCGCCGCGTCCGCGTGCTCCTGCCGGTCGCGGCTTTCGTGGCGCCGCGCGTGCGCCCGCCCTGCGCCTCGCCCGCATCGGCGGCGGCTTCGGCCCTGAGCGCGGCGACCTCCCTTTCGAGCACATCGAGCCGGGCGGCCAGCGCGTCGTTCTCCTCGCGGGCCTTCTCGGCCATGCGGCGCACCGCCTCGAACTCCTCGCGGGTGACGAGGTCGCGATCGGCCAGCCAGCGCTCGAACCAGCTTCTGAGTGCGGTTTCGGCCTCCGCCTTCGCCCCCTGGGCAACGCCCATCGCATTGTTGATGATCTGCGCGAGATCATCGAAGATCCTGCCGCGACCTTGCATGGCGCACTCCTTCTTGCTGCCCCCTCTATGCATTTCCCGCGCCCGAATGCCAAGGGAGGGCGGCCGGAGCGCCCGTTTCACGGGAGCTCACGCGATCGCCATTTTCCGCGGCTTGACAGGGACCGGAGGCGCTGAAATGGCTGGAGCGACCGAGGAGGCCCCATGCTCAGCCAGATCGCCCTTGTCATCCCCTATCCCGCTATCGACCCGGAAATCTTCGGTATCGACATCGGGCCGGTGCGAATCGCCATTCGCTGGTATGCGCTGGCCTATGTCGCCGGCATCCTCCTCGCGTGGCGGGTGATCGTGGCGATGCTGCGCCGGCCGCATCTGTGGCCCGGGCAGCGGCCGCCGATGACCACGCGCGACATCGAGGATTTCCTCGCCTGGGCCATCGTCGGCATCATTCTCGGGGGGCGGCTGGGCTATGTGTTCTTCTATCGCCCCGACTACTATCTCGCCAATCCGGCCGAGATCCTCGCCGTGTGGAAGGGCGGCATGTCCTTCCATGGCGGCTTTCTCGGCGTGGTCGCGGCCGCCTGGCTCTTCGCCCGCAAACGGGGGATCGACCCGCTTTCCTTCGGTGATGCGCTGGCCGTCACCGTCCCGATCGGCCTCTTCCTCGGGCGGATCGCCAATTTCATCAACGGCGAATTGTGGGGCCGGCCGACCGATGTACCCTGGGCGATGGCATTTCCCGGCGCCCCCTGCCCCGAAGGCTGGGCCGGGATCTGCGCGCGGCATCCGTCGCAGCTCTACGAGGCGGCGCTCGAAGGACTGCTGCTCGGGGCGCTGCTGGCGGGGCTCGCCTTCCGCAAGGGCACGCTCAAGACGCCGGGCTTCTCGATCGGCCTCTTCCTCGCCGGTTACGGACTCTCGCGCTTCCTCGTCGAATTCTTCCGCGAGGCCGATCCGCAATTCATCACCCCCGACAACCCGCTCGGCCATGTGGTGCGCCTCGGCGGTGCCGGCCTTTCCATGGGGCAGCTGCTCTCGTTGCCGATGATCCTCGCCGGGCTGGGCATCATGTTCTGGGCACGACGACGGATGCGGGCACGCCCATGACCACCCCCCTGGCCGAGATCCTTGCCCGGCGGATCCGCACCGAAGGGCCCGTCACGCTGGCCGAATACATGCGCAGCTGCCTCCTTCATCCCGAGCACGGCTACTACACGCGGCGCGAGGCCCTGGGCGCCCGGGGCGACTTCATCACCGCGCCCGAGATCAGCCAGGTCTTCGGCGAGCTTCTCGGTCTCGCCCTCGCCCAGAGCTGGATCGACCGCGGCCGCCCAGCCCCCTTTCTCCTCGTCGAGGCCGGCCCCGGCCGCGGCACGCTGATGGCCGATCTGCTGCGTGCGACCCGGATCGTCCCCGGTTTTCACGGGGCGATGCGGCTCGTGCTCGTCGAGGCGAGCCCCGCCATGCGCCGCCGCCAACGCAAGGCGCTCGCCGGTCACGCGGTCGAATGGGCCGGAACCATCGACGAGGCGCTGTCCCGCCACGCCGATCTGCCGCTCCTCCTCGTCGCCAACGAATTCTTCGACGCCCTGCCGATCCGCCAGTTCATCCGCACCCCCACCGCCTGGCGCGAGCGGATGGTGGGGCTCGACGAGGCGGGGAAGCTCGCCTTCGGTCTTTCGGGCGAGATGCCGGCTGCCTTCCTCGCCGAACGACTGGCCGACACGCGGGAGGGCGACATCGTCGAGATCTCGCTGCCGGCACTCGCCATTGCCCGCACCCTCGCCGGCCGGATCGCCACCAAGGGCGGGGTCGCCCTCATCATCGACTATGGCGGCTGGCGCTCCCTCGGGGATACCTTCCAGGCGGTCGAGAACCACGCACCGGTCGATCCGCTTGCCCGCCCCGGCATGGCCGACCTCACGGCCCATGTCGATTTCGCCGCCCTCGCTGCCGCCGCGAGAGAGGGCGGCGCCTGCCATTCTGCGATGACGGCTCAGGGCGCCTTTCTCGAGGCGCTCGGCATCAGGGCGCGCGCCGCCGCCCTGGCCCGGCGGCTGAAGGGACCGGCGCTCGAAAATCACCTTGCCGCCATCCGCCGCTTGACCTCGCCGGAGGAAATGGGAACCCTGTTCAAGGTCATGGCGATCCATGACCGCCTCGGCCCGCCGCCGGGGCTGCCGCCTGCCGCGTGATGCCAGTTCGAAAGAGAGCCGATGAGCCTCGAGATCATCACCGCCAAACCGCTTTCGGCCTTCCGGCACGGTTTCTTTACCCGCAAGGGCGGCGCGTCTTCGGGCGTCTACGAGAGCCTCAACTGCGGCATCGGCTCGCAGGACATGGGCGAGATCGTCTCCCGCAACCGTGCCATCGTCGCCGCGGCGCTTGCCGTTCCGCCGGAAAGCCTCGTCACCGTGCGGCAGGTGCATTCGCCGCGGGTGATCCGGGTGGACGGGCCGTTGCGGGGTGACGAACCGGAGGCCGACGCGCTCGTCACCGCCACCCCCGGCCTCGCGGTCGCGGTCCTGACCGCCGATTGCCAGCCGATCCTGATGGGAGACGCCGGGGCCGGGGTGATCGCCGCCGTCCACGCCGGCTGGCGCGGCGCCCTGGCCGGGGTGATCGAGGCGGCCGTCGCGGCGATGGAGGGGCTCGGCGCCCGCCGCGAGCGGATCGCCGCCGTCATCGGACCGACCATCTCCCAACGCAACTACGAGGTCGGGCCGGAGATCCTCGACGCCTTCATGGCCGAGGACCCCGCCCTCTCGCGCTTCTTCGCCAACGGCACGGGCGATCGCTACCTGTTCGATCTGCCCGGTCTCGGCCTGCACCTTCTGCGCGAGGCCGGGGTGGGCCACGCCGAGTGGACCGGCCATTGCACCTATGACGACCCGGTGCGCTTCTTCTCCTATCGCCGGGCCTGCCACGAGGGCGAAGCGGATTACGGCCGCCTGATCTCCGCCATCCGCCTCTGAACATCGCAACGGCAGACCCCGGCGCGGAAACGGACCACACGCCGTCCGCCTCGCATTTTTCGCAAAATCTTGCGATTGGCGGCCCATCCTCGCCCCATTTCGCCGCCATCGTCAACAGGACGGCAACGGAGCCGTCGGAATGCCGTGGGAGTATCGTGTCATGGGCAAGAGACTGCGCCATCGCTGGCTGGAACGGGTGATCGAGGAAGCCGAGCGGATGTCGCGCCTGCCGGGCCGGCAGGCACGGCTCCCCCAAAGAGAGGAGCGAGGCGCACCCGCCCGCAAGGGCCGCCCTGCCGCCGAGCGCACCCGCCTTTCGGCCTGATCGTCCCTCTCGAAGCCGCCCCCCTCTCAGCCTTCCTCGGCGGCCACGCGTTTCTCGAGCACCTCGAAGGGGATGCCGGGTTCGTCCTTGGCATCGCGAATGACGAGCGAGGTCTTCACGGAAGCGACGTTGGGCGCCGCCGTCAGCTCCTCCGTCAGGAAGCGGTGGAAGGTCGAGAGATCGGGGGCGACGCATTTGAGCAGGAAGTCGATCTCGCCGTTGAGCATGTGGCATTCGCGCACCAGGGGCCAGGAGCGGCACTGTTCCTCGAAGGCCCGCAGATCGGCCTCCGCCTGGCTGTGAAGCCCGACCATGGCGAAGACATGAACCTCGAAGCCCAGCTTGCGGGCATCGACATCGGCATGATAGCCGCGAATGTAGCCCTGTTCCTCGAGATTGCGCACCCGCCGCAGACAAGGCGGCGCCGAGATGCCGACCCGCCGCGCCAGCTCGACATTGGTCATCCGGCCGTCGGCCTGAAGCTCGGCGAGGATCTTGCGGTCGATTGCATCGAGCCTCGATCCGGGCATGGCATCCTCCGTCATGGTGATCTGTCGTCGCGATGACCGGCGCCTGGGGCGGACCGACGGGCAGACGCATCCGGCCCCCGTCCCGGACATCTTGTGTCAACTTACCCATGCCCATGACGTGGCGCAACATTCTTTCTTATCCGCGCAACAAAACATCATCATCCGCCTGACAGACGGCCACGATCGGCACCAGGGTCTCCCCCCTTTCCAGCAGCAGCGGGGCGCCCTATATGTCGGAGGAAATATTAGCGCTCGCGAATGAATCGCGGTGCACATTTCCATTCATCCGAGCGAAAGGCGGAACGATGGCGGACAGCAAGCACACGAAACTTCTCATCATCGGCTCGGGACCGGCGGGATACACCGCCGCCGTCTACGGGGCGCGCGCGATGCTCGAACCGGTGCTCGTCCAGGGGATGCAGCCCGGCGGTCAGCTGACGATCACCACCGATGTCGAGAACTGGCCGGGCGAGAAGGTCATCCAGGGCCCGGAGCTGATGCAGAAGATGGAAGAGCATGCCCGGGCGGTGGGCGCGGAGATCGTCACCGATCACATCACCTCGCTCGACCTCTCGCAACGCCCCTTTACCGCCACGGGCGACAGCGGCACGACCTACACCGCCGACGCGGTCATCATCGCCACCGGCGCCCAGGCCAAATGGCTCGGCCTGCCCTCGGAAGAGAAGTTCAAGGGCTTCGGCGTCTCGGCCTGCGCCACCTGCGACGGCTTCTTCTATCGCGGGCAGGAAGTGGTGGTGGTCGGCGGCGGCAACACCGCGGTGGAGGAGGCACTGTTCCTGACCAATTTCGCCTCGAAGGTCACGCTGATCCATCGCCGCGACAGCCTGAGGGCCGAGAAGATCCTTCAGGAGCGTCTCTTCAGGAACCCTAAGGTCGAGATCGTCTGGGATTCGCAGGTGGCGGAAATTCTCGGCGAGGAGGACCCGAAGGGCGTGACCGGCGTGAAGATCCGCAACGTCAGGACCGGAGAGGAGCAGGTGATCCCCGCCAGGGGCGTGTTCATCGCCATCGGTCACAAGCCGGCTTCCGAACTGGTCGAAGGGCAGCTCGAAACCCATATGGGCGGCTATATCAAGGTCCGCCCCGGTTCGACCGAAACCTCGAAACCGGGCGTCTTCGCCGCAGGCGACGTGACCGACTGGAAATACCGCCAGGCGGTCACCTCGGCCGGCATGGGCTGCATGGCCGCGCTCGACGCCGAGCGCTGGCTGGCGGAACAGGAAGCCGGGAGCTGACCCGGAGAGGGCGCGCAGGCGGCGGCAAGGGGGCGAGGCACGCCGCCGCCCCTCCTTGCCGCCGAAAATCTCCCCTGCAAATCTCCCCTGCACGGCCCGAGGGCACCGAAGTCGCAACCGCGGCCGCTCCTTCGTGCGAAAATCCGTCTTTTCGTCGGCATCCGGCCTTGATCGGGGCACGTTTTCAGCGCAAAAGCGCGCCGATGTTCACCTCCTGTGTGTTCCCCGAAGCGTCCGTGCCGGAGCAAGCGATGAAACTCGACAACCTCGCCCCGATCCCCGAGTTCTACGTCTCCCATGAATCCGCCCTCAAGCTGAAGGAGGAGGCGGCGGAGCTGCCGAGCTGGGACCTCTCGCGCCGCCAGCTGTGCGATCTCGAACTGCTGATGAACGGCGGCTTCGCCCCCCTCAAGGGCTTCCTCTCCCGGGAAGACTACGAAGGCGTCGTCGAGAGGATGCGGCTCGCGGGCGGCACGCTCTGGCCCATGCCGATCACCCTCGACGTGTCGGAAGCCTTCGCCGACAAGGTGGAGCCCGGACAGGACATCGCCCTGCGCGATCCGGAAGGGGTGATCCTCGCCATCATGACCGTGACCGACAAGTGGCGCCCCGACAAGCGCCACGAGGCCGAACAGGTGTTCGGGGCCGACGATGTCGCCCATCCGGCCGTCAACTACCTGCACAACGAGGCCGGGCCGGTCTATCTCGGCGGCCCCGTGACCGGCATCCAGCCGCCGACGCATTACGATTTCCGTTCGCGGCGCGACACGCCCAACGAGCTTCGGGCCTTCTTCCGCAAGATGGGCTGGCGGCGCATCGTCGCCTTCCAGACCCGCAACCCGCTCCATCGTGCCCATCAGGAACTGACCTTCCGCGCCGCCCGCGAGGTGCAGGCCAATCTCCTGATCCACCCCGTCGTCGGCATGACCAAGCCGGGCGATGTCGATCACTTCACGCGGGTGCGCTGCTACGAGGCCGTGCTTGACAAGTATCCGCCGAGCACCACCCATCTGAGCCTGCTCAATCTCGCCATGCGCATGGCCGGCCCGCGGGAGGCGCTGTGGCACGCCCTCATCCGCCGCAACCACGGATGCACCCATTTCATCGTCGGGCGCGACCATGCCGGTCCGGGCAAGAATTCCAGGGGCGAGGATTTCTACGGCCCCTATGACGCCCAGGAACTGGTCGCCACCCATCAGGACGAGATCGGCATCGAGATGGTGCCCTTCAAGCACATGGTCTATGTCGAGGAGAGGGCGCAGTATTTCCCGGTGGACGAAGTGCCCGAGGGCGCGACGATCCTCAACATTTCCGGCACCGAGCTCCGGCGGCGGCTGCGCGAAGGGCTCGAGATACCCGAATGGTTCTCCTTCCCCGAGGTGGTGGCCGAGCTGCGCCGGGCCTACCCGCCGCGGCACAAGCAGGGTTTCACCGTGTTCTTCACCGGGCTTTCGGGTTCGGGAAAATCCACCATTGCCAATGCGCTGATGGTCAAGCTGATGGAAATCGGCGACCGGCCCGTCACCCTGCTCGACGGCGACGTGGTCCGCAAGCATCTGAGCTCCGAGCTCGGCTTCTCGAAGGCGCATCGCGATCTCAACATCCGCCGCATCGGCTTCGTCGCTTCGGAGATCACCAAGAACCGCGGCATCGCCATCTGCGCCCCCATCGCCCCCTACGAGGCGACGCGGCGGGCCGTGCGCGAGATGATCGAGCAATACGGCGCCTTCGTGCTCGTGCATGTCGCAACCCCTCTCGAGGAGTGCGAGCGGCGGGACCGCAAGGGGCTCTACAAGCTTGCACGCGAAGGAAAGATCAAGGAGTTCACCGGCATCTCCGACCCCTACGAGGAACCGGAAAATCCCGATCTGCGGATCGACACCACCGGGCTCGACGTCGATTACTGCGCCCATCAGGTGCTTCTGAAGCTCGAGCAGCTCGGCCTCATCGGCATGAGGAGCTGAGCGCGCCGCCCTCTCCCGTGCAAACCTTGCCCATGCGAAAGGGGCCCCGCACCCGGCGGAGCCCCTTTTCGTCTCGCATCCTGCGCCCTTCGTGCTCCCTCCCGTCGGACCGGCAGCCCGAAGGCGCGGTTCGGACGGCCTCAGTGGGCGTTGACCGGTGCGAAATCGTGCTTGCGTGCAAGCACGAAGGCAAGATTGCGGTCCCGCACCAGCGCGAGACGCTGCCCGTCCGGGGCATGGACGGCGTAGAGGGTCTCGAGCCCTTCCGCCTCCTTGCGAATCTCCGGGGGCAGATCCTCGACCTTCACCGGCCGCACATAGACGATCCGTTCACCGGCGCCGCCGACATCGAGTTCGTATTTCTCGTTCATCTGCTCCCTTTCCCTGAACGCACCGGCACATCCGGCCCGGCCGTTCAGCTCTTCCTGATCTCGACCTTGCGGACCACGGGTTCGGGTTCCTCCTTCTCCAGGTCGATGTGCAGGAGCCCGTTCTCGAGCGTGGCACCCCTGACCTCGACCCCGTCGGCAATCGCGAAACGACGCTCGAACTGGCGCGAGGCGATCCCGCGATGAAGGAAGATCCGGCCCTCCTCGTCCTCCGGCTTCTTCCTGCCGCGCACGATCAGCTGGTTGTCCTCGACGACGATCTCGAGATCGTCTTCCGAGAAACCGGCGACCGCGAGGGTGATGCGGTAGGCGTTCTTCCCGGTCTGCTCGATATTGAAGGGCGGGTAGCCGTCATTGCCGCTCTTCGACATTCGCTCGAGAAACCTCTCCAGCTCCTCGAAGCCGAGCAGGAACGGGTGCTGGGCGAGTGACATCTTGTTCATTTTTCGGTCCTTTCTGAAGCGACTCCATGGCGCCGGCCCCTCCTCGAGGCAGCCGACGAAGGAAATATGGGGAGCTTCCCCCGTCATATCAAGATGTTGGCGGAAGCAGGGTGCCATCGTCACACCGCAAAAGCGACACTGCGCCGCTTCCCGGCCACGCTCCGGCCCTTCCGCTCCTGCGCCGTTTCGCCTAAAACAATGGCAAGCACGGGGACCATCCATGACCGCAAGAACCATCGACGCGGAGGAAATGCTGCGCGTGCGGCTCGAGGCGTTGCGCTGCGAGCATCGCGACCTCGATGCCGCCATCACGGCGCTCGAGCAATCGGGCCGTGGCGACCCCTTCACCATCAGGCGCCTCAAGAAGAAGAAGCTGATGCTGAAGGATCTGATCGCCCGCATCGAGGATCAGCTGACCCCCGACATCATCGCCTGACTCCCCGCTCCCTGCGATCGAAGGAGACCGCCATGCCACCAGCCGCCCCGCACCCCCTTGTCGGCATCATCATGGGCAGCCAGTCCGACTGGCCGACGATGAAGGGCGCAGCCGACGTGCTCGAGGAGCTGGCCGTCCCCTGCGAGGCGCGGATCGTCTCGGCCCACCGCACCCCCGACCGGCTGTGGGAATACGGCCGCACCGCCCGCGAGCGGGGGCTCAGGGTCATCATCGCCGGTGCCGGGGGCGCGGCCCATCTGCCGGGCATGGTGGCATCCAAGACATCGCTGCCGGTGATCGGCGTGCCGGTCGAGAGCCGGGCGCTCAAGGGGCTCGATTCGCTCTATTCGATCGTGCAGATGCCGCGGGGCTTTCCCGTCGGCACCATGGCCATCGGCCCGGCAGGAGCCGTGAATGCCGGGCTCTACGCCGCCGCGATCCTCGCCACGACCGACCCCGACCTCGCCGCGCGGCTCGATGCCTGGCGGGCGGCCCTGGCCGCATCCGTGCCGGAGGTGCCGCAAGATGACTGACACCCTGCAGCCGCTTGCCCCCGGCGCCACCATCGGCATTCTCGGCGGTGGGCAGCTCGGCCGGATGCTGGCCACCGCCGCGGCCCGGCTCGGCTTCCATGCCCATGTCTACGATCCCGATCCGGCCGCTCCTGCCCGCGAGACGGCCCTGCACCATACCGCCGCCCCCTATGACGACGAAGCGGCGCTGCGCCGCTTTGCCGGGGCGGTCGATGTCGTGACCTACGAATTCGAGAACATTCCGCCGGCCGCGCTCGACGCGATCGAGCGACTGGCGCCGATCCGCCCTTCCCGCCGCTCTCTCGTCATCACCCGCGACCGGCTGAAGGAAAAGGCCTTCCTCGAGGAAAGCGGCCTTGCCGTGGCGCCCCATGCCCCGGTCGAGGACATGGCCACGCTCGAGGAGGCGGTGCGCCGCATCGGCCTGCCGGCGATCCTCAAGACCCGCGAACTCGGCTATGACGGCAAGGGACAGGCGCGGATCACCACCCCGGAGGAGCTGGCCCCCTGCTGGGAGGCCGTCGGTCGGGTACCGGCGGTTCTCGAGGCTGTCGTGCCTTTCGAGAAGGAGATCTCCGTCGTCATCGCCCGGGGCGGCGACGGCACGACGGCCGCATTCGACCCGGCGGAAAACCTGCACGAGGGCGGCATCCTCAGGCTCTCGAAGGTGCCGGCGGCCATCGCCCCCGATCTTGCCGACCGGGCCCGTGCCATGGCCGCCCGGGTGGCCGAGGCGCTCGGCCATGTCGGGGTGCTGGCGGTGGAGATGTTCGTCACCCAGAGCGGGCTCGTTGTCAACGAAATCGCTCCCCGGGTCCACAATTCGGGGCACTGGACCGAAGCCGTCTGCCCCATCGACCAGTTCGAACAGCACATACGCGCCATTGCCGGCTGGCCGCTCGGACGGGGAGAGCGCATCGCCGATGCGGAGATGGTGAACCTTCTCGGCGAGGAAGTGCTGGAAGCACCGCGCCTCTCGCGCGATCCCCATTTGCGGATCCATCTCTACGGCAAGAGCGAGATCCGCCCCGACCGCAAGATGGGGCACCATACCCGCATCGTGCCCTGGAGCCGGGGCTGAGAGCCGGGCGCGCCCCCTGTCCGCAGCCCTCTCCCCCCGCGCTCAGCCGCCCGTCAGCGGCCACAGGAGCGGGATCACCAGCACCGCCACGATGCCGAGAGAGAGGTTGAGCGGCAGGCCGACCTTGACGAAATCGGCGAAGCGGTAGCCGCCGGGGCCGAAGATGAGCGTATTGGTCTGGTAGCCGATCGGAGTGGCGAAGCTGGCCGAGGCCGCCACCATCACCGCCACCACCAGCGGGCGCGGATCGAGCTCGAGGCTGCGGCCCAGCTCGATCGCGACCGGTGTCAGGATGACGGCGACGGCATTGTTGGAGACGAGCTCGGTCATCAGCGACGTCAGCAGATATATCGCCCAGAGCACGAGAAAGGGCGGCGCGGCGGCCAGAAGCGGCTTCATCCCTTCGACCACGAGATGCACCGATCCGGCCTCGTCGAGCCCGGCGCCCACGGCGAGCATGGCGAGGATCAGCGCGAGCAGCCGCCCCTCGACGAAGGAGAAGGCCTCGTCGGCGTCGATGCAGCGGGTCAGGAGCACGAAGGCCACGGCCACCACCGCCAGCGGAAAGATCGGGGCGAGGCCGAGCGCCGACAGGATCACAACCAGCGCCATCGCCCCAAGCACCAGCGGTGCATGGGCCCGCCGGTAGGCCCGGGCGGTCGGCGCGGTGATGTTGACAAGCTCCATGTCCTGGGCAAGGCGGCGAATGTCGGCCGGGGCGCCCTCGAGAAGCAGCGTGTCGCCCACCCGCACGATCACGTCGTCGAGCCGGGAGCTGATGTTCTGGTTCCGCCGATGCACCGCAAGGGGATAGACGCCGTAACGGCGCCGCAGCCGCAGATCCCCGAGCCGCCGGCCCACGAGCCGGCAGCCGGGCGTGATCAGCGCCTCGACCGTCGTCGTCTCGACCGAGGACAGCTTGTCCACCGCCCTGAGATCGGGATTTTCATGGAGGCTCAGAAGCTCGCTCATGTCGGTTCTGAGAACCACCCGGTCCCCGGCCTCGAGGGTGACGGCGCCGAGATCGCGCCGGAGCGATTCGTCGCCGCGGATCACGTCGATCACCCGCACGCCGCGGCGCTGGAACAGATCGACATCCAGCACCTTCTCCCCGACGAGCGCCGAACCTTCGGGAATGGCCACCTCGGTGAAATACTTCATCCGCGACCGATCCGAGACCAGATTGGCCAGCGAATCGCGCTCGGGCAGCAGGTGACGACCGATGAAGAAAAGATAGACCATCCCCCACACCACCAGCACAAGGCCGAGCGGGGTGACCTCGAAGATGCCGAAGGGGGCGAGGCCGTGGGTCCGGGCGACACCATCGACAAGCAGGTTGGTCGAGGTGCCGATCAGAGTCAGCGTGCCGCCGAGAATGGCGGCGTAGGACAGCGGGATCAGCAGTTTCGACGGCGCAACCCCGAGCAGTCGCGCCAGGCGCATGAAGACCGGGATCATCACCACCACCACAGGCGTGTTGTTGATGAAGGCCGAGGCCACCACCACGAAACCGATCAGCATGGCAAGGGTGCGCCGCGGCCGCTCCTCGGCATGGCTGACGATGCGCGAGAGGAGCCAGTCGAGCGCTCCGGTGCGCACCAGCGCTCCCATCAGGATGAACATGGCCGCGATGGTCCAGGGCGCAGGGTTGGAGAAGACCGCAAGGGCCTTCTCGTAGGGCAGGAGCCCCAGAAGCAGCATCGCCGCCGCGCCTCCCAGCGCCACCACCTCGGGGGACCAGATGTCGCGCATGAAGAGCACGAACATCACGGCCACGATCGCGATCCCGAGCCCCGCCGTCACATGCAGCGGCAGCAGGCTGGCGATGGAGACAAGATCCGGCATATCGGGTCGATCCCTGGTTGCGACGGGGCGCACTTCCTTCCGACGGACAGCCGGAACATTCTTCGGTCGTCGGAACGGAAGAGGCAAGGAATTTCATGGCTGCCGTGAAAACGGCCCGTCAATCGGCCCGCGGCGGCACCGCTTCCGACAGGCGGCCACCGAGGCGCACGGGATGCACCGCCCGCGCAAGGCCGGTGGCGTCTTCCGTCTCCACCAGAACGCCGCTCAGCGTCGCCTCCTCCCGGGCCGGTTCGAAGCGGCCATGTATCATGCCGGTGACGAAGCGGCGCACCGGCTCGAGCGGGGTCATGCCGATGACGGAGTCGTAATCGCCGCACATGCCGGCATCGCTCTGATAGGCCGTGCCTTTCCGGAGGATCATCGTGTCGGCGGTCGGCACATGGGTATGGGTGCCGACCACGAGGCTCGCCCGTCCGTCGCACCAGTGGCCCATCCCCATCTTCTCGGAGGTGGCCTCGGCATGCATGTCGAGCACGATCGCATCGACCGCCACACCGAGCGGATGCGCCTTCAGCACCTGATCGACGATCGGGAAGGGGTTGTCATAGCACCGGCTCATGAAGACCTGCCCGAGTGCCTGCAGGACGAGAATCTTCCGCCCGCCAGCCGTGGTGAAGACCCGCGCCCCCCGCCCCGGCGCCTCGCGGGCGTAGTTGAGCGGGCGCAGCACCCGCGATTCGCTCTCGACGAAGGCCAGCATGTCCTTCTGGTCGAAGGCATGATCGCCCAGGGTGAGCACATCGGCACCGGCTTCGAGCAGCTGCACGGCGTGCTTGCCGGTGAGGCCCCGGCCGGCGGAGGCATTTTCCGCATTGACGATGACGAAATCGAGCCGCCAGTCGGCCCGCAGGCGCGCGAGATGGTCGATCACCGCCTGCCGCCCGGCACGGCCCATCACGTCACCGAGAAAGAGAATACGCATGACGGCGCTTTAGGCGATCCCTTCCCCGAGCGCAATCGCGGCCGGGGTGAACGGCAGGAAGCCCTCCTCGGTCAGAACGCCGTCGAGCGGCGCATCGGTGGCCTCGGCAGGCACGGCCGCCACCTCCTGCCCGGCCCAGGCCAGCCCAATGGCCGGCGGCGCGGCCCGTGCGCGAAGCGCGGCGAGGGTGCGGTCGTAATAGCCGCCACCGTAGCCGAGACGCCGGCCCCGCCGATCGAAGGCGAGAAGGGGGAGAAGGAGCGCCGCCGGCGTCACCCACGGCCCCTCGGCAGGCTCCATCACGCCGAAAGCCCCCCTGGCCAGGGGCATGTCCGGCCGCCAGAGGCGGAAGGCGAGCGGCCGGCCCGCTCCCCGCATCACCGGCAGGCAGATCCGACCGCCTCGCGCCACATGCGCCGTCATGGCCGGCAGGGGCGAGATCTCCGTGCCGATCGGCAGATAGGTCGCGACCGGCGCTTTCCCCGGAGCGGCGAGGCGTTCGAGAAGGCCGAGAAGATACCGGTTGAAACGGGCTTCGTGCTGCGGGGCGTCCCTGGCCGTCTGCACCCTCCGGCGCCGGGCAAGGGCCTCGCGCCTCAGACGCGCCTTGGCGGCGGCCACGCCCCCTTCTTCCGCGCCCGCGGACTCAGCCATGGCGCCGCTCCCCGTAGCAGTTGCCCGTCGAAACCCGGCGAATGCGACGACGGGCCCGCACCGGCCGTGGAGGCGTCGAATTCCCGAGAGCCTGGTTACCCAGGTGGGCACCGGAATACCGGAACCACGGTTCCGGCAGAGCCAGCTCCCTCGAGATGATTTGTGGCCACCGGAATTGGGCCTCTCACGCACCGGGCAGAACCCGCCTCGTCGAAGATAGGGAGAAGCCCCCCATTCTGCAAGCGACCTGCTCCCGCCCCGCTCTCGGGAAAATCGATCGAATTTGCACCGTTAACAGTCTCTTCAAGGGCAAATGCCATGATCTCGCCCTAAAGGCATGCCGATTATGGCGCGATTCGCGCGCCACTCTCGCAGATGGGCACAAGAGGCGTTCGAGAAGCATCAAGCCCGGGCCCTGGAACCGAAGCCGCGCAAGGCAGGGAGAGGCGCGGCGAAGGAGAGGGAAAGTTCGATGAGGCTGATACAGGCAGATCAAGGACAGGGAACCCGCGCGGCCGCTCCGGTGGCGGCCCTGTGGCACGCCGGACAGGCGGAGCCGCGAAACGGACTCGACGTCGAGACCGCCGCCATGCTGCGGGCATGGCTCGCACCGGACATCGAGGCGGCCCGAAGCTGGGAAGAGCTTTCCGAGCGGCTGGCCCGCAAGGGGTTCCTCGTCGGGTTCATCGACGGCAGGCTGAGCCTGATCGCCGAAGGATCCGGCGTCGTCCTCTGTTCCTTCCGTTTTCTCGGCCACGGCTTCGCCGAATTGCGCAACCGCCTCGGCCGGCCCCATGTGCTCGTGCGCGACGGGCGCAAGGCTCTCGGCGTGGTGATGCACTGAGGGGGTGGCACCGCCGGCGTGCCCCGTTCCGGTCCGCCCGAACGGACGGGGCGGCGACGGAAGGAACGAGGACGCCGACACGGGGACGGCGACCGAAGCGCCGTTCGTGTCGCCCCGAGGGAACGGAGCGGCAACAGAGGGCACAGCGGGGAGAACCGGCCCGGCGCGGAGCGGAAGACGCGCCAGGCCCATGACGGAGCGCTCAGCGCGCCGCCATCAGCCCCTGGGCACGGGCTTCGGCGAGCGTGTCGTCGAGCGTCCTGCGGGCCAGGTCGATCAGAATGTCGATTTCCTCGCGCGTGAGGATGAGCGGCGGCGAGATCACGAGGCTGTCGCCGATATGGCGCATGACGATGCCGTTGCCGATCGCCTTCTCGCGCCCGATCAGCCCGACCGTACCCGCAGGCGCCGCGAAGGCGGCGCGACGGGTCTTGTCGGGGGTGAGCTGCACCGCCGCCATGAAGCCGCGAATCCGCACCTCCCCCACGAGCGGATGCGCCATGAGCTCCCGCCAGCGCTCGGCCAGATAGGGGCCGGTCTCGTCCCGCACCCGCTCGATGATGCCTTCCTCCTCGAGAATCCGCAGGTTCTCGAGCGCCACGGCGGCACTCACCGGATGGCCGGAATAGGTATAGCCGTGGAAGAACTCCTCGTCGGCGATGGTTTCGGCGATTTCGCGCGAGACGATCGACCCGCCGATCGGCGCGTAACCCGAGCTCAGCCCCTTGGCGATGGTCATGATGTCGGGAGTGATGCCGAAACTCTCCGAACCCCACCAGCGGCCGGTGCGGCCGAAGCCGGTGATCACCTCGTCGGCGATCAGAAGGATGCCGTATTCGCGACAGATGCGCCGGATCTCGGGCCAGTAGCTCTCGGGCGGCACGATCACCGCCCCTGCCCCCTGGACCGGTTCGCCGATGAAGGCGGCGACATTTTCCGGGCCGAGCCGCTCGATCTCCGTCTCGAGCGCCCGTGCCGCGCGCAGACCGAACGCCTCGCGCGTCTCTCCCTCCTCGGCCTCGGCCCACCAATGGGGCTGCATGATGTGGACGATGTCGGGGATCGGCAGGCCGCCCTGCCCGTGCATCGGCGCCATCCCGCCGAGCGAGGCGGCCCCCATCGTCGAGCCGTGATAGGCATTGTGCCGGGAGATGATGATCCGCCGCGTCGGCTCCCCCCTGCGAGCCCAGTAATGGCGCACGAGGCGGATGTTGGTGTCGTTCGCATCGGAGCCGCCCGTGGCGAAGAACACGTGATCGAGCCCTTCGGGCGCCAGCCGGGCCAGCCTTTCCGCAAGGGCGATCACCGGCGGATGGGCCGACTGGAAGAAGGTGTTGTAATAGGGCAGCTCGCGCATCTGCCGCGCCGCCGCCTCGGCCAGCTCGTGGCGCCCGTAGCCGATATTGACGCACCAGAGCCCGGCCATGGCATCCAGAATCCGGTTGCCCTCCGAATCGAAGATCCACGGCCCTTCCGCCCGCGTGATCACCCGCACCCCCTTGTCGGCCAGGTCGCGATGGTGCGTGAAGGGATGGAGATGGTGGGCGGCATCCGCCGCCTGCATGGCCCCGGTGGGCGGATGATTGCGCGGTCCGGTCATGGAAGGCTCCCTCGCTGGTCTTCTGCCTTCTGCCTGTCGGAAATTTGATCAAATTGCAAGATCGGCGGCGGCGATGACGCGGCGCTCAGATCCCGCCCCAACCATGGGCGGAGCAGACGAGCTGGATGCCCTGGTCGATGTCGGCGGCAATGGCGCGGCGCGCGGCCGGTGCGTCACCGGCCCGCAGGGCGCGGATCGCGGCCTCGTGCTGATCGACCAGCCTGTCGGTGCCCTGCTTGCCGGCGACGATGCGGTAAAGGGGGGCGAATCGCAGCCACAGCCCATCGACGATCGGCAGCAGGACCGCGGAGCGCGCCGCACGATAGATGGTGAAATGGAAGGCGTGATTGGCCCGCATGTAGGCCGCCACATCCCCCCGTTCGATGGCCGCATCAACCGCGTCGTCCAGCCGCTCGAGCCGCTCGAGGAGCGCCGCATCGGCCCGCGATGCCGCCATTTCGGCCAGATGCGGCTCGAGGGCGCGGCGGGCGATCGCCAGCTCGACCATCCGGGCCCGGTCGATCTCGGGCAGCCGCACCCGCCGGTTGCCGAGCATCTCGAGCGCGCCTTCGGCCACGAGACGACGCAGCGCCTCGCGAACGGGCGTCATCGAAACCGAAAAGCGCGTGGCCAGAGCCTGGATGGTGACGGCTTCGCCCGGCGCGAAGGCCCCCGTCACGATCATCTCCCGCAGGGCGCGCCAGACGACCTCGTGCCGCGGCAGGGGCGCTCGCCCCGGCCCTTCCGCCATCACCATGCCCCGATCCTGCGCCATGGCAGCGCCGCCCTCTTTCCGGCTTCCCAAAAAACACTTGCCAGCACCGCCGACTTTGATCAACTTGGAAATGATGCCTCATCAGAAGGCCCGGCTGAATTCGGAGGATGGAGAAAGCACGATGAAGAAGACGGCAATCGCTCTCGCGGCCGCGCTCGCAGCCAGCCTGACCCTCGGCACCGCGGCGCTCGCCGGCGGGGAGAAGGGCGAAGTCCATGTCTACAACTGGTCGGACTATATCGGCGAAGGAGTGCTCGAGAAGTTCGAGAAGGCCACGGGCTACAAGGTGATCTATGACACCTTCGATTCGAACGAGATCCTCGAAACCAAGCTCCTGACCGGCCATACCGGCTATGACGTGGTCGTGCCCTCGGCGACCTTCCTCGCCCGGCAGATCCAAGCCGGCGTGTTCCAGAAGCTCGACAAGTCGAAGCTGCCCAATCTGAAATATGTCTGGCCGGAGATCGCCCAGCGGGTCGCGGCCTACGATCCGGGCAACCAGTATTCGGTCAACTACATGTGGGGAACCACGGGCATCGGCTACAACATCGACAAGGTGAGGGAGGTTCTGGGCGATGATGCGCCGGTGGACAGCTGGGCGCTGGTCTTCGACCCGAAATACATGAAGAAGCTCGCCGAATGCGGCGTGCATTTCCTCGATGCGCCTACCGAGATGATCCCGGCCGCGCTCAACTATATCGGCGAGGATCCCGACAGCCACGACCCTGCCGTCATCCGCAAGGCCGAGCCGGTGCTGATGGCGGTGCGGCCCTATGTCCGCAAGTTCCATTCCTCGGAATACATCAACGCCCTCGCGAACGGCGACATCTGCGTGGCCATCGGCTGGTCGGGTGACGTGCTGCAGGCCCGCGACCGGGCCGACGAGGCCGACAACGGCGTCCACATCGCCTATTCGATCCCGAAGGAAGGGGCCGTCATGTGGTTCGACCAGATGGCCATTCCCGCCGACGCGCCGAACCCCGAGGGGGCGCACGCCTTCATCAACTTCATGCTCGACCCGAAGATCGCGGCCGAGAACACCAATTACGTCTGGTATGCCAACGGCGTGGAGGAGAGCAAGAAATACATCGACCCGGAAATCCTCGACGACACCGCCGTCTATCCCGACGAGGCGACACTGAAGAAGCTCTATGTCACCACGCCCTACGATCTGAAGACCCAACGGCTGGTGACCCGCATCTGGACCCGGATCAAGACCGGGCACTGACGCCGGGGGGCGGTACCCATGCCGCCCCCATCCTCGCCCCGGCGGGCCTCCTGTCAGGAACGGGTGTCGTCATGGACACGGCCAAGGCACCACCACCCACCAGCGACGCTTCGGCGGCCCTGCCTCCCTGGCAGGATCCGGCGGCCGAACCGCTGATCCGCCTCGAGAACGTCACCAAGCGCTTCGGCGACTTCACCGCCATCGCCGATCTCTCGCTCGACATTCACGAGGGAGAGTTCTTCGCGCTCCTCGGCCCCTCGGGCTGCGGCAAGACCACGCTGATGCGGATGATCGCCGGCTTCGAGGCGCCGAGCGCCGGGCGGATCCTCCTCGGCGGCGAGGATCTCGTGCCGGTCCCGCCCAACAGGCGACCGGTCAACATGATGTTCCAGTCCTACGCGCTGTTTCCCCATCTGACGGTGGCAGACAACATCGCCTTCGGCCTGAAGCGCGCCGGGCTGCCCAGGGGCGAGATCGCCGAGCGCGTGGCCGAGATGCTCCGGCTGGTGCAGCTCGAAAACTTCGCCCACCGCCGGCCGCACGAGATCTCGGGTGGCCAGCGCCAGCGCGTCGCCCTGGCCCGGGCGCTCGCCCGCCGGCCGCGCATCCTGCTCCTCGACGAGCCCCTCGCCGCGCTCGACCGCAAGCTGCGGGCCGCGACCCAGTTCGAACTCGTGGACATCCAGGAGCGGCTCGGCACCACCTTCATCATCGTCACCCACGACCAGGAGGAGGCGATGACCATGGCCTCCCGCATCGCGGTGATGGACCACGGGCGGCTGGTGCAGGTCGGCACGCCGGAAGAGATCTACGAGCAGCCCAATTCGCGCTACGTCGCCGATTTCATCGGCGAGGTGAACCTCGTCGAGGGTGTGGTGACGGCTGCCGAAAACGGGCGGCTCGTGATCGACTGGGCCGAAGACGCCGCGCCCATCGTCACCCGCTCCGACGTGGCGGCGCCGGTCGGCACGCGGGTGACCTTCGCCATCCGGCCCGAGAAGATCACGGTCGGCGCCGAAGCACCGGAAGGCGCGGCCAACGCCTGGCAGGGCCGGATCGAGGATATCGGCTATCTGGGCAATCTCTCGACCTATCACATCGTCGGGCCGGCAGGGAGGCGCTTCAAGGTCCAGAGCCCCAATCGCCGCCGCGTCGCCCGGCGCGAATTCAGCTGGGAGGACCGGGTCTGGTTCGCCTTCGACGAAACCGCCGGGCTGGTGTTGACGGAATGAGCGACGACGACAAGGCCGGGAGCGGGTTCGCAGGGCGGCTTCGCCGCGCCCTTCTCATCGCCGTGCCCTATCTCTGGCTCGGACTTTTCTTCCTTGCCCCCTTCGTCATCGTTCTCAAGATCTCGCTCTCCGACAGCGTTCTCGCCATTCCCCCCTACACGCCGACGTTCGACCCTTCCCGCGGCTGGGAAGGGATCGCGGCGATGTTCCGCGCCTTCGACTTCGAGAACTACGTCTGGCTGAGCGAGGACGATCTCTACTGGCAGGCCTATCTCTCCTCGCTCCGCATCGCCGCGCTGTCCACCCTTCTGACCCTTCTTGCCGGCTACCCGATCGCCTATGCCATGAGCCGGGCGCCGGAGCGCTGGCGGCCGATCCTCCTGATGCTGGTGATCCTGCCCTTCTGGACCTCCTTTCTCATCCGGGTATATGCGTGGATGGGGATCCTCGGGCAGAACGGCTATCTCAACCAGTTCCTGATCTGGCTCGGACTGATCGACACCCCGCTCGTGATCCTCGGCACGCCGGTCGCGGTCTATATCGGCATCGTCTATGCCTATCTGCCCTTCATGGTGCTACCGATCTTCTCGAGTCTCGACCGGCTCGACCGTTCTCTGATCGAAGCGGCGCTCGATCTCGGCTGCTCGCGGCTGCAGGCCTTCTGGCTGGTCACCTGGCCGCTCTCGCGCCCCGGCATCATCGCCGGCTGCCTCCTTGTCTTCATCCCGGCGGTGGGAGAGTTCGTCATTCCCTCGCTGCTCGGCGGCTCGCGCACGCTGATGATCGGCAAGGTGCTGTGGGACGAGTTCTTCGCCAATCGCGACTGGCCGCTGGCCTCGGCCGTGGCGGTGGTGCTCCTCCTGATCCTCGTGCTGCCGATCCTGCTGTTCCAGCGCCATGCCGAACGCCAGCAACGGAGGGCCGAGGAATGAAGCTCTCGCGTTTCAACATCGTCTCGCTCACCCTCTGCTTCGCCTTCCTCTACCTGCCGATCCTGGTGCTGGTGATCTATTCCTTCAACGCCTCGAAGCTGGTGACGGTCTGGGCCGGCTTCTCGACCCGCTGGTATGCAAAGCTGTTCCATGACGAGGCCTTCCTCCAGGCGGCCTTCGTCACCCTCAAGGTCGCGCTCGTCTCGGCCAGCATCGCCACCGTGCTGGGCACGATGGCCGCCTGGGTGCTGGTGCGGTTCAGCCGCTTTGCGGGACGGACGCTGTTTTCGGGGATGATCTTCGCTCCCCTCGTGATTCCCGATGTCATCCTCGGCCTGTCGCTGCTCCTCCTCTTCATCGCCATGAACATCGACCGGGGCGTGACGACCATCATCATCGCCCATGCCACCTTCTCGATGTGCTATGTGGCGGTGGTGGTTTCCTCGCGGCTCGTCACCTTCGACCGGGCGCTCGAGGAAGCCGCGCTCGATCTCGGCGCCACGCCCTTTCAGGCATTTTCCCTCGTCACCCTGCCGGTGATCGCGCCGGCGGTGGTGTCGGGGTGGCTGCTCTCCTTCACCCTCTCGCTCGATGATCTCGTCATCGCTTCCTTCGTGTCGGGACCGGCGGCGACCACCCTGCCGATGCGGGTGTTCTCGCAGATCCGCCTCGGGGTCAGCCCCGAAATCAACGCCCTTTCGACCATCCTCATCACCCTGGTGACGATCGGCGTCATCACCACCTCGATCCTCTCAAAGCGTTCCGCCCTCGTCCGCGCGGGCGAGGCCGAAGGGTGATGCCGGAAGGCGGTGCTTTCAGATCTCGAGAGCCGCACCTTCGCGCAGGATCGCCCGCAGCTCGGGGGTGAAGCTGTCCCGGTCGGCGAGATGACGTGCCCCTTCGTGGAGGACGAGGGGCGGCAGCAGGGTGAAGGGGGTGCGCAGATCCTTGCGGCCAAGCAGGATGAAGCGCTCCGCCGGCCGGCCCGTCCGCCCCGCCAGCGGCAGCACCCGCACCGCGCCGAGGCGCGCGCCGATGGCCGCCAGTACCTCGGGCAGCCGCTCGGTGCGCTGGATGAGGACGAAATGGCCGCCCGAGCGCAGGCGGCGCAACATGGCATCCACCCACAGCGCAAGCGGCGTCGCCTCGCGCCGCCCCCGCTCCCGGTCGCCCCGCCCGGCCGGCGCGCCACTTCCCGGCGGAAACCAGGGCGGGTTGGCCATCACATGGTCGAACTGCCGCCGCCGCACCACTGCGGGCAGATCGGCGACATCCCCCTCGACGACCTCGAGCGGCAGATCGTTGAGCGTGGCGTTCCGCCGCGCGAGCGCCGCATACGCCGCCTGCAGCTCGACGCCGGTCACCCGCACCCCCGGCACGCGGCGCATGAGGCACAACGCCGCCGTGCCGACGCCGCAACCGAGCTCGAGCACGCTCTGCCCGGCACGCGCCGGCACCGCCGCGGCAAGCAGCAGGGGATCCGTGGTCGCCCGATAGCCCTCCCGCGGCTGGAGCAGCGTCACCCGCCCGCCGAGGAGCATGTCCCGCGTCAGAGCCGCATCATCCTCTGCGAGGCCGTTCATCGACCACCCTCCACGATCTCGAGGCCGTTCTCGGCCAGAATCTCCCGCGCCCGCGCCGCCTCCCGGTCGGGCACGGCGAGCCGACGCGGCAGAATGCCGATCGAGCCTTCGAGGCTGCTCATGTGGACGTCGAGCACGAAGAAGGCTATACCCTCGCCATCGAGGAGTGCCTGGGCGAAGGCCAGCGCGGCCGGATCGTTCGTCTGCATCACGACCTTCATGCCCCATCCATGGGCGGCCGCGTCCACCTTGTCGAGAGGAGAGCGCCTGTGAACCGTCAAAACCTGGTGACTTCGCCTGTCGATGCCCTGCGCGCGCTCCTCGCCGACGACATGGAGGCGGTCAACCGGCTGATCCGCGCCCGCATGTCCTCGGAACATGCCCCGCGCATCCCGGAGATCTCGGCCCATCTGATCGAGGCCGGCGGCAAGCGGCTGCGACCGCTGCTCACCCTCGCCGCCGCCCGCATGTGCGGCTACGAGGGGGAGAACCACATCCGCCTGGCCGCCACCGTCGAGTTCATACACACGGCGACGCTCCTGCATGACGACGTGGTGGACGAGAGCGACCGGCGCCGCGGCCGGCCCACGGCCAATCTCCTGTGGGACAACAAGTCGTCGGTGCTCGTGGGCGACTATCTCTTCGCCCGTTCCTTCCAGCTGATGGTCGAGACCGATTCGCTGCGCGTGCTCGACATTCTCGCCAACGCCGCCGCGACCATCGCCGAGGGCGAAGTGCTGCAACTCACCGTCTCCCGGAATCTCTCGACCGACGAGACCACCTATCTTCAGGTCGTTCGCGGCAAGACGGCCGCCCTCTTCGCCGCCGCGGCCGAGGTCGGCGGGGTGATCGCCGACCGGCCCGAGGACGAGATCGCCGCTCTCCGGGCCTATGGCGATGCCCTCGGCATCGCCTTCCAGATCGTCGATGACCTGCTCGATTACGGCGGCGCCTCCGGCACTCTCGGCAAGAATGTCGGCGACGATTTCCGCGAGCGCAAGATCACCCTGCCGCTGATCAAGGCCCTGGCCGCCGCCGATGACGCCGAACGCGCCTTCTGGCAGCGGACGATCGAGCGGGGCCGGCAGGAAGAGGGCGACCTCGAGGAAGCGCTCGCCCTTCTCCTGCGCCACGGCGCCCTCGAGAAGACCCGCGAGGCCGCCCTCGCCTGGAGCGGCCGCGCGCGTGAGGCCCTCACCGCCCTGCCGCCCCACCCGATTCGCGATCATCTTGGGGGGCTCGCCGACTTCGTGGTCGCACGGGTGAGCTGACCGGTCCAAGGCACGGGGAAGCGCGGCGCTTGCTTCAGCCCGCGAGCGTGTGCGTGGCCACCACCCACCACTCGGGATGGGCCGCGCGGACCGCTTCCGCCGCCCTGTGCGCGGCTTCCTTGTCGGCATGAATGGCGAAGACCGTTCCCCCCGATCCCGACATGCGCACCAGAAGCGGAGCGCCGCTGCGCTCGAGCGCGGCGATCACCGCACCGATTTCGGGGCGGATCGCGCGGGCCGCGGGCTCGAGGTCGTTGCGGGTGCGGGCGAGCCAGCCGAGCCACTCTTCGCGCCCCTCCCCGCGCGGAAGCGGCGGCAGCGGCGGATTGTCGATCCGCGCAAGGCGGCGGAACACCGCGCCGGTCGGGACCGGACGACGGGGGTTGACGAGGACGAGATCGAACCGGGGCAGCGGCGCCGGCGTCAGCCGCTCTCCGACCCCCCTCATCCGCCAGGGCTGCGGCTCCAGACAGACGGGCACATCGGCCCCGAGCGGCAGGAGCGCTTCGGCCGGAGGCAGCGGCGTGCCCCACAGGCGCGCCAGGGCGCGGATGACGGCGGCCGCATCGCTCGAGCCGCCGCCGATCCCGGCCGCGACCGGCAAACGTTTCTCGAGACGGATGGCCGCGTCACCCCGCCCGACGCGTCGCCCGTAAAACATGGCCGCCCTGAGCGCGAGATTGTCCGCCCCCGTCGGCACCGCGCCCTCGGGGACGACATCGAGACAAGGCCCGCTGCTGACCCCACCTCGACCCGGTCGCCCACTGCCGCCGGCGCCACGAGGCTGTCGAGCTCGTGAAAGCCGTCTTCACGCCGACCGACGACATGAAGCGCGAGGTTGATCTTGGCCGGCGCCGCTTCGATCATGCGCCCGTCTTCAGCCACCCGATTCCCGGCCTGCGCCCTTGCCGATGGCATGTCTGGCATCGCTCCCTTGTCCGGTCGCCCCCTTCTCGGTCCTGCGGATGGCGGCCTCGATCTCGGCAGGGCTCATGTTCCGGACGGCATCGAGCCCCTTCTCGATCTTGAGCCGGATCCGGGCGGCCGCCTCGGGTTCGGGATCGAGCGACAACGCCCGGCGCCACTGCACCCGCGCCTCCCAGCGCCGCCCCGCATCCCAATAGACGTCGCCCAGATGATCCGAGATCACCGGATCGAAGGGCACGAGCCGGATGGCACGCTCCATCTGCTTCACCGCCTCCTCGAGCCGGCCGGTGAGATAGAGGCCCCAGCCGAGCGAATCGGCGATGTAACCGTCATTGGGGCGCTTCTTCGCCGCCTTGCGGATCATGTCGAGAGCTTCGGCGTAACGGGCCTTCTCCTGCCGGTCCAGCAGGGAATAGCCGTAATAGTTGAGGACGAGGGGCTGGTCGGGGTTGATCGCGAGAGCCCGTCTGAAATCGGCCTCGGCCTGCTCCCACGCGCCGGTGCGTTCCTCGGTGATCCCCCGCGCATAGAACAGCGTCCAGTGCCGCGGTTCGGGCTTCGCGAGCAGGGCGATCGCCCGGTCATAGGCCCGCCGCGCCTCCTCGAAACGCTCGGCCCGCCGGAGAATGTCCCCCTTGCTCCACCAGCCGGGAAGATCGTCGGGCACCTTCGCGAGAAGGCGGTCGAGCGTGGCCACGGCCGCGTCCACCTGCCCCACGTCGCTCTGGATCGTCGCCTTGAGGCGCATCGCCTCTTCGTATTCGGGTGCATCCGGCGCGACCTTGCCGAGAGCGGCGAGAGCCAGATCCGCCTGCCCGACACTCGAGAGGATCCGCGCCACCGCAAGATGGGTGCGGGCATCCTCGGGGCGCAGATATTCGGCAAGACGGGCATAAAGCAGGGCGGCGCGCTCGTTGCCGCTCCGGTTCTCGAGGAGACGGGCAAGGAGCAGCTGCGCTTCGGCGAGCCCGTCCTTCGCCGAGGCGATGATGTCGAAGGGCGGCTCCCTTCCGGAGGAAAGGGCCTCTGCGAGAGCGGCGATCCGGGGGGAGGGCGCCGCCGCGAGAACCTTGCGCGCCAGCTGCAGCGCCTCCTCTCCCCGCCCGGCGGCAGCGAGGATCTCGATGCGGGCGGGCAGGAACCAGCTTCCCCCCGATTGCAGGTTCTTCGACGCGTCGAAAACCCGAGCGGCCGCCTCGAAATCCCCCGCAAGGGCAAGAGCCAGCACACGCTGGTAATCGGCCAGCGCCCCGAGTTCCTTCGACTGGCCGGCGAAAAGTTCGAGCCCCTCGCGCATACGCCCTTCACCCACGAGGAGCCAGCCTTCGACCAGTTTCTCGAAGCCGCGCGGATCACCCTCGCCCTTGCGCAGCGTGGCCCGGGCCCTGTCGAACCGCCCTGCCTTCGCCTGATCCGAGACGAGGACGATCGAGGCGACGGGATTTCCCGGATCCAGCGCCTCCAGCCGAAGAGCGAGCGCCCGGGCCATGGCCATGTTGCCGACCCCCACCGCCGAGATCAGCCCGTTGCGGACGAGGTCGGCGTTTTCCGGATCGGCGGCGATGGTCTCGGAGAAGAGCGAGGCCGCCCTGGCGAAATCGCCCGCCTCCAGAGCCGCGCGCGCCGCGAGATAGGCCCCGGCGGGGAAGCGCTCCGCCGGGGCGGGGGAGGCACATGCCACCGCCAGCGCCACCAGAGCGCCCGCCCCTGCCGCCTTGAACCGTTTCGTCACCATTCCGTTTCTCCCCGACACCACGCCACCGTCTTCCTGCGCCCCGTACGCAGGATGGCTCGAAGCTATACCTTCCCGCAGTCCGAAGACAATGCGGCCGGATCGCAACCCGCAGGAGCGGCCCCCTGTGAAGATCGCCGGGGCATCCTGCCTCCGAAACGGCTTCCTGCCGCCTCTGGCCTGCCCTTCGGCGGATGGAGCGACAACGGCCCTCGACGATCTCTCACGCTGTGTCGTCATGGCCATTCTTCCGGCGGGACGACGATTCCGGCACTCGCTTCCTTCGATCAGGCCCTCGAGGGAATGGCATTGCCCATCTACCGCATCCAGACGGAGTGTGGTCGAAAATTCTTCGCCTGCGAGGTTCAGGGCCGGCAGCGAAACCGTATATCAAGTCCCGCCTTTCGATAGCGCCCCGGCCTGTGGTGCAAGACGCGACTACGGTGTTTCTTCGTCCGTCCGAGGTTTGCGGGAACCGACAACGTGACGAAGGAGTCGGCGACAACCGGAACCATGATCGGTCTTGCCGGGCGGATTCTCGGAAGCGAAGACGGGAATTGTCTGCGGGATCCGATCCGTGACGCGGCCGGGCGGCTGGCGGACATCGCAATGTCCGCGCCGTGCGGGGCCGGGACAGGGTGATCCTGCCCGTTTCACCGGACCCCCGAACAGTTTTGGTTCGGATGTCCGGCACTCGCGGGGCGCGCACCGTCCGAGGACCGAGTGCGGGCAGTTTTCATCATGGTCTCCGATCCGCCCTCCAATCAGCTCGGGAACGGCTCTCGCGCCCAGCCATCTCGGTCAACCGCGCCTTGCCAAGCCGTTCGCCGGCACCAATCGCCGTCTTGCCTGCCCGGAAAGCCGGCCGCCGGTTCTGTCGCCCTGCCAAGGGCTTTGCCCCATCCGCCCCGACCGGGCCTTGTCGCCTTTCGCCGCTGTTGCGATCTCGGTCGAGGTTCACCCTCACGCCACCGCCTTCCGCCGTTCGAGACACGCAGGCCGCTTCATGTTGCAAGCGATATTGGCAAACCCCGATCTTCGCCCGCCCGGCATCCCGACCGTACGCACGAGGAGCCTCATGCGGCGTTTCCGCCCTGCTGGGACAGGCGCGACGACGGCCCGCACCTTCGAGTGCGGCGCGCTCACTCCGGCGGATCGAGCATTCGACGCAATTCCTGCCAGAGATCGCGCCGCTTGACCGGTTTTGCCAGAAAGGCGTTCATGCCGGCAGAAAGGCAGCTTTCCCGGTCCTCCTCGAAGGCATTGGCCGTCAGGGCGAGGATGGGAACCGCTCTTCGCCCTTCGCCCTTCTCCTTCCGGCGGATTTCCCGCGTGGCCTCGATCCCGGTCATGCCGGGCATGGAGACGTCCATGATGACGAGATCGGGCCTCTCCTCCTCCCAGAGCGCCGTGGCGGCACGGCCGTCTGCCGCCTCCACGATCCTTGCCCCGGTCGGTTCGAGAAAACGGCGGAGCAACATGCGGTTGGTACGGTTGTCCTCGGCGACGAGGATGGTTCGACCGGCAAGATCCGGCGGCCCGGTGCGCTCTTTCGCACGCGCGGGAGCGCTTTCGGGCGCCTCCTGCGCCTGCTCGAGAACGAGAGACAGCATGAACACGCTCCCCTTGCCGCGTTCGGACCGGGCCGTGAGCTCGCCTCCCATCGCCTCGGCAAGACGGCGGGAGATGGCGAGGCCGAGCCCCGTGCCGCCATGGCGCCGCGAGAGCTGACTGTCCGCCTGCTCGAAGGGAGCGAAGATGCGGGCGAGGTCGTCTTTCGAGATGCCCTCTCCACTGTCCTCGACCTCGGCGAAGAAACGCATCCTGCCGCCCTCCAGAGGCGTGACCCGCAGCCGGAAGGCGACCTTGCCGGCATCGGTGAACTTGACGGCGTTGCCGAGAAGATTGACGAGGATCTGGCGGATGCGCCCCTCGTCCCCCAGCAGTGCCACGGCAGGTCCTTCGTAACGGGCTTCGAAGGCAAGGCCCTTCTGTCGCGCCAGGGGCGCCATGATCCGCTCGAGATCACCGACGAGCGCCGCCGGGGAGAAGGGGCGGCGCGCGATCTGCATCTTGCCGGCCTCGATCTTCGAGAAGTCGAGAATGTCGTTGATGATCGACAGCAGCGCTTGGCCCGATCGCTCGATGGTCTCGAGAAGGTCGGCCTGCTCGCGGGTAAGGTCGGTATCGCGCAAAAGCTCGGCCACCCCGAGCACCCCGTTCATGGGCGTGCGGATCTCGTGGCTCATCGTGGCGAGGAACTCGGACTTGGCGCGGCTGGCCGCCTTGGCCTCCTCGGCCAGACGCAGGGCCTCCCTCTCGCGCTGGCGCAGGGCCTCGCGCGATTCCCGCAGTCTCTGGTTGACCTCGAGCCGGCGGATATTGGCCATGACAAGATCGCGCTCCGCGGCGTGGCGGCGCCGGTTCTGTATTTCGAGCCGCCGGAAAAGCCCCCACAGCGTCAAGGTCAGGATCCCGGTCGAGAGGGCGAAAAGCTCGAACTGCGCGCCCTCGAGCCCCGAACCCTCGCGCAGCTCGTAAAGCTCGTAGGCAAAGATCGTGAAACCCGTCAGCAGCAGGACGATCATCATCGCCCGCAATGCCGGTGGAAACAGCACCCCCACGAGCTGGCTGTTGATCGCCGCCGAGATCAGGAAGGTGATGGCGAGAAACAGCATCTGCTCCTCGCCCGAGAGAACGATCATCCAGACCCCCCCGCCCATCGCGAGGGCCAGAGAACCGATCCGGAGAGGACGAGTCGCGCCGCGCGGCGCTGGTTCTGCCAGATCAGCCGGGTGAGGAAGACCCACTGGATCAGGGCCGATTCGGCCACCTCCCCCGCGAGACAGATCATCAGGGCCCGAAGCGCATGTTCCCGATCTCCGAAAACCCAGATCAGGAGCACGCCCCCCGCCTCGTAGAGCAGGCGCAACCACATGAGCGACAGGCGCCCCCTCGCATAGCGCTCGAGGCGCCCGAGGGGAGAATAACGGTTCTCCATGCGTTCGAGCGCCGCCCGGGCCGCCGAAAGTTCGGCCGTCTCGCCGCCGCTCAGAAACACCCTTTCCATGCCCCGGCCGGGGGGATCGGGCGCCCCCGGCCCCGGGACGATCACGCCTGTCGCGTCCTGCGCCATGCTCGCACTGCACCTCCTGCCGATTCGTCGCCAGCCTAGCCGCCAATCCTTAACGATCGGTTTCCCTGCGGCCTTTCGTGCTGCAGGCGGTGAAGAAGAGACTCCGGCCCTGACAAGAAAGGGGCCCCGCAGGGCCCCCGGAATCGAACATGCGGCCTGCGGCCAAGGCTACATCTCGCCGGCATCCCTGACGATGGCGTCGAGCAATGCCTCGACCTCCTTCATCGGCCCTTCGGGATAGACCGGATGGCCGATATAGACCTTCTCGCCCGTATCGGCGACGAACACGCTGTAGGGGCAGAAGACGATGTTGAGCGGGTCGGTCTCCATCATCTTGCGGGAAAGCGTGGCCGAGCAGAACTGATAGACGTCGGCCTTGACGAAGATCTGCTTCGTCGCCCCGACATCGGCCGCGGTCCGATTGAGCATGTCGCCGACATGGCTGACATGATCGACCTTGAGGCCGCGGTCGATGATGGCGCTCTCGACCCCGAACACCGCATCCTCGAAGCTGCCATCATATTCGACATAGCGCACCCAGGGCCGGTCTTCCCCGGCAAGGGCGGGCAGGGCGAGAACGAGCACGAGAAGGGCGAGAAGGCCGCGCATGGCATGTCTCCCGACAGATGAGAATGGCGATCACTCTTGCAGGATACGCCGTTTCGCGGCCGCGGACCAGATCCGGAACGATGATGGCCGGGCTCCTTCGAACCCGGCCATCACCTGAACGTTCAGCCGTTCGGCGCCTCAGAACTGCTTGAGATAGGCGATCAGGGCCTCGACGTCCGAGTCCTTCTTCAGGCCGCGGAAGGACATCTTCGTGCCCTTCACCGTCCCTTTCGGGTTCTTGATGAACTCGGCGAAGAAGGCCTCGTCCCACACCTTGCCGGCGTCATGCAGCGCCTTCATGCCCTTGGAGTAGCGGAAGCCCTCGATGCTGCCAACCGGCCGGCCGATCAGCCCGTTGAGTTCGGGGCCGACCTTGTTCTTGGCACCCGGTCCGACGGCATGACAGGACTTGCACTTCTTGAAGACCTTTTCGCCCTTCTTGACGAGCGCCGGATCGGCTGCGGCGGAGGCCGTCTCCATCGGCTTGGTCTCGGCAGCCGGAGCGGCTTTCGATTCCTCGGCAGGAGCCGCCGGAGCCGGGGCTGCTGCCGGCGTCGCGGCACCGGCACCCTCCCTGGCCTTCATCGCCGCCTTCTTCGCCGCTTCCTCGGCCCGCTTGCGGGCCACGGCGTCTTCCGGCGTCACATCGACGACCCGGGCGCGCATGACGATCTTCACCTCGCCCTTGCAGTTGGTCATGCAGGGCTCGCGACGGAAGACCGGATACTCGACCTTGTCGCGGTCATCCATGTAGAAGCCGTTCTCGTTCGGCAGGTGGATCGAGGCGAAGTTGTCCTGATTGAGGACGAAATCCTCATCCACGAGGTCGTTCACGTAGAGGAGATAGGCCGCGATCGCATAGACCTCGTCATTGGTCAGCGAACGGGCATTGCCGAAGGGCATCGCGCGGTGGACATAGTCCCACACGGTCGAGAAATAGGGCCAGTAGGACCCGATGGTCTTGACCGGACGATCCGCGGTCAGCGTGCCCTGACCACCCGCCAGCACCGGCCAGCGATCGACGCCTTCACCGAAATCGCCATGACACATGGCGCATTTCTCGGCAAAGATCTCCTCGCCATCGGCGACCGACCCCTGCCCCGGCGGCAGCCCCTTGTCATAGGGGGCGACATCGATGTTCCAGGCAGCGATCTCCTCGGGCAGGGCCTCGCGACCCAGGCCGAGCTTGCCCGACGGCATGAAGCCCTCGTCGGCATAGTCGGCATCACCGCCGGCGCCCTCGAGCGATGCGGCGCCGCCCTCGGCGGCAACCGGCTTCGCCATCCCGGCCGCCACGGTCTGCACCGCGGCCACGGCGGTTTCGGGCCCGGCGGCAGCCGTTTCGACCTTTTCCTCGGCCGCCGGCTCGGTGCCGGCCACGAAGGTCACGGTCTGATCGGCGGTTCCGCCCTTTTCGACAAGGCTGTCGGCCAGATAGTAGGCACCCCCGAGCACGAGAACCGTGGCGCCGGCCGCGAAAACACTAAGAGATTTCGACATTTTCCGCGATCCCCTGTTCATTGACATACCACGTCTGGATGCCGTTGTTGTGATAGATCGAGTTCACGCCACGGATCTTGCGCAGCTCGTCCTTGGTGGGCTGGACGTAACCCGTCTCGTCGATGGCGCGGCTTTGCAGCAGGAGCGGCCGGCCGTCCCATTCGAACTCGAAGTAGAAGCGGTGCATCGACTTCGAGAGCGACGGGCCGGAGAGCCGGGCCTTGTGCCAGTTCTTGCCGCCGTCAAGCGTGACATCGACCCGCTTGATCTTGCCGTGGCCGGACCAGGCGACACCGGTCAGCACGACCGGACCGGGGCCCGTGATGATCGGGGCCTGGGGGCTCGGATTGGTGATGACCGACTTGGCGTCCATCACCCAGGTGAACCGCCGGGCGCGACCATCAGCCATGAGGTCGGTGTATTTCGACGTCTCTTCCCGGTGATGCCACGGCTCGTCGCCCACCTCGAGGCGGCGAAGCCACTTGACCCACATGTTGCCTTCCCAGCCGGGCACGATCAGCCGGAGCGGATACCCCTGCTCCACACGCAGCGCCTCGCCGTTCATCTTGAAGGCGACCATGCAGTCGTCGAGCGCCTTGAACATCGGGATCGAGCGCGTCATCCCCGACGAATCCGCGCCCTCGGCCAGAAGCCACTTGCCGTTCGGCTTCACGCCCGCCTGCTCGAGCAGGAACTTGAGCGGAATGCCGGTATACATGACGTTGTGGATCATGCCGTGGGAAAACTGGCAGCCGTTGAGCTGGGCGCCCTTCCACTCCATGCCGGTATTCGCCGCGCATTCGAGGAAATAGATCCGGTTGATGCGCGGAAACTGCATCAGCTCTTCCATGGTGAAGACCAGCGGCTTCTCGACGAGGCCGTGGATCATCAGCCGATGCTTCGACGGGTCGATCTCGACCGCCCCGGCATGATGGCGCTCGAAGCAGAGCCCGTTCGGCGTGATGATGCCGTCGAGCTCGTGCAGCGGCGTGAAGTTGACCGAGCTTTCGGTCGAGGCCGTCAGCCACTCCACGTTCCGGCGCACCACATGCGATTCATACTGGCTCGGCATGCCGTAAGGCTTGGCATCGACGCCCCAGCCCAGCTCCTGGTTCCAGGGCTGGATCTCGGTGATCGCCGGATCGGGGCTGGCAGCACGGGCGAAGGGAGCCGCGGCTGCCGACCCGCCGGCAATCAGCGCCGATGTCAGAAACTTGCGGCGCGAGGTCTTCGGACCGCCATTTTGTTCCGTCATCGATTCGAACCTCCTCGGTGATTGATCGAATGCATATTATTGAATGCGACGATCGTTTGCATCCATTTTCAGCAACCTGCGACAACCTTGACGCTCTTGTTGGGCTCGAGGTGCACGGTGCCGACCCGCCTGATGTAGCTTTCAACCACATCCCAGATCGCCGGCCCTTCGGTGTTCTCGTTGACCGACGCCCAGCCCGCGACCACATATTTCTTCTGCGGATCAATGGGTTCGCCGGTCTTGAGCAGCGTCATCTCGCTGATGCGCCGACCTTGGGGCTTGTCCACGTCGATCTTGTAGCCCATGCCGCCGACCCGGACCATGTCGCCGCCCTGCTGATAGTAGGGATCGGGGTTGAACAGGTTGTCGGCCACGTCCTCCATGATCATCTTGATCGTCTCGCCCGTCATCTCGGAGCGATAGGAAGCCGGGTAGCTCATCGCCACGGTCGTGAAGAGGTCCTCGCGGGTGATCGGGCTGTCGGGCAGGAGCGAGGTGCCCCAGCGGAAGCCCGGCGAGAAGGCGATGTCGGCCTCGCGCTCCTCGATCAGCGCCTGGCAGATGAGGTCGTCCCAGGTGCCGTTGAAGTTGCCGCGGCGATAGAGAAGCGAGCCCGTGTGCCCGAGCACTTCCGTCAACTCCTTCTCGAAGGGCTTGCGCTGCTCGGCCACCAGCGCCGCCATCTCCCTGTCGGGCTCGATCACGTCGGAGAAGATCGGAATCAGCCGGTATTCGTAACCCTTCACCTCGCCGTTCTGCACGTCGAGATCGAGACGGGAGACGAACTTGCCGTGGGAACCCGTGGCGATCAGCAGGGTCTTGCCGACCTTGATCGGCCGCGGCATGGCGTCGTGGGTGTGGCCGGTGAGGATCACGTCGATGCCCGGCACGCGTGCCGCCATCTTCTTGTCCACGTCGAAACCGTTGTGGCTGAGAAGCACGACCAGATCGGCCCCCTTCTCGCGCACCTCGGCCACCACCTCCTTCATGTGATCCTCGCGGATGCCGAAGGAGAGGCCGGGGAACAGCCATTTCGGGTTGGCGATCGGCAGATAGGGGAAAGCCTGGCCGATGATGGCGATCTTCACCCCGTTCTGCTCGCGGAAGATGTAGGGCTTGGCGAAATCGACCGGCTCGTCCCATTCGGCGTCGAAGATGTTGGCGCCGAGGAACTCGGCCTTGAGCTCCCCGTCGAGGATTTCCTGCACCCGGTCGATGCCGAGGGTGAACTCCCAATGGGATGTCATGGCGTCGAGACCGAGGGCGTTCTGATACTTCACCATGTCGGCGCCATTGGTCTTGAGGGCGGTGTAGCTGCCCTGCCAGGTGTCGCCGCCATCGAGGAAGATCGCCTCGGGGCGGTCGGCGCGAATGGCGTTGAAGACGGTGGCGATCCGGTCGATGCCGCCCATGCGGCCGTAGGTGCGGGCAAGGGCGACGAAATCGAGATAGGTCAGCGCATAGGCCTCGGGCGTGCCGCGATCGATGCCGAAATACTCGAGGAAGGCCGCGCCGGTCAGATGCGGCGGCTGGCCGCAATTGCCCCCGACGCCGAGATTGATCTCGGGTTCGCGGAAATAGATCGGCACCGCCTGGGCGTGAATGTCGGTGATGTGGGCGATGGTGACATTGCCCATGGTCGGGAAAGAGAGCAGCTGGTCCTGGGTCAGCTTCTGCTGTGCCGCGAGCCGGGCCCAGTTGCCGAAGCCCGAAGCGCCGACGATGGTGGAGGCTGCCATGGCCGCCTGAAGGAATTCTCGCCGCGAAATCATGTCGCTCGTCTCCTCGTGATGGTCTGCAAGGGAGGAAGGGAAGGGCGGTTTGCCGACCGTTTGCCGCGCCGGCCTTCAAACCGGAAGGCCCCCCCGCACGGGGACGGGAGGGCCGGATCTTTCAGACCTTCAGACCGGAACCGGCGCCCTGAGGGCTGTCCGGTGTCAGTTGCGGACCGAAGGCGTTTCGACGGAGAGCCCGTTGCCGCGCGAGGCGATGTAGAGCTCGAGCGCCTTGAATTCGTCGCCGCCGACCTTGTAGGGCTGGGCGCGAATGTTCTTCATGCACCCCTTGAAGCGGGCATGCACCGAGTTCAGCTTGCCGTTCTTGAGGCGGTAGGTCGGAAAGCCGTTGATCTGGCCCTGGCTGAGCCGGTCCGCCCGGATCATCTTGCCGTAATTGTCCTCGTGACAATTGGCACAGGCCATGTCGAGCTGACCCACACGGGTGTAGAAGATCTCCTTGCCCTTCTCCCAGTAGGGCTTTGCCGGGCCGTCGATCTTCACGTTGATCGGCATCCCGCGGGACTGCAGGCCGATCAGGGCCACCATCGAGGTCAGCTCCGTTCCGCCGTATTTCCAGGCCTTCGCCCCCATGCGGTCGGTCCGGCACTTGTTGATGTAGTCCTCCATGGTCCACAGCTTGCCGTCGTCCTCGACGCGCGGCAGAACCGTGCGCAGCCCCTTGAAGTCCTCGAGCTGGTGACAGTCGGAACAGGCCTTGCCCGCCGTGCCTTCCGGCGTGGAGAACATGTCCTGGGCCTGCTCGACGAACACCATGCCCGGATTGTCGAAGTCATCGAGCTCGAGCGCCTGGGTCTCCGGCGACCGGAACAGCCAGCCGGAATAGATCATGTCGAGATTCTCGAGATAGGGCGGCGCAGGCGCCGCCACGGTCATCTCGACCCCGTCGATGACCAGCTTCTTGATTTCGGGCTCCCCGGCCGACGCCATACCGGCAAGGCCGATGATGGCGGCGGCGAAACCAGCCCCGATGCGAGTCAGCTTCATTCGGCAAATCCTCCCTATTGTTGTCCCGGTCCGCGTCAGCCGACCGCGATCTTCTTTGCCAGCTCGTAAACGGCGCCGCCGTCCTCGACCCACTTGAAGCGGAACTCGCCCGATTCGGGCACCTTGGCCTCGAACTGGAAGTAGGGGTTGGTCGAGATCGCGGGCTCGAGCTGAACGTCGATCACATTGCCCGACTGGCTTGCCCCCACGAAATCGCAGGTGAAGCGGTTGATGATCTTGCGCGGAATGAGCTTGCCGGTCTTCTTGTCCTTCCGGCGGCCCGATTCCATCGGGTGGCTGATGAGCGCCTTGATGGTGATAACTTCACCGGCTTCAGCCTTCTTCGGGACTTTGACGCGGGGTTTGATCTTGGCCATGTTTCCTGTTCCTCCTGAATTTCCGTCAGCCGCCGCAGCCGCCGATCGTCACCTTGACAACGGCCTTCGCCATCTTGAACGAACCGTCGGCGAACTTCGCCACGGCGATCACGTTCTGGGTCTTGGCGAGACGGATCCGCGTCGCGGCCGCGCTCGAACCGGCAAGCGGGCCGAAATTGAAGGTGCAGACCTCCGGCGCCGGGTTGCCGTCGGCAAAGACGGCGATGGCCACGGCACCGTCAGCCGCAACCTCGATCGGCACGGTGTTGCCGTTCTCGGCGATCTCGGGCGCGGTCAGATCCACCCCGCCCTCGGCCGGCATCGCACCACCGGTGAACTTCTTGATGGCGTCCTCCACGGCCGCAGCCATGGCGGGAAGGCCGAAAGCCGTGATGGCGAAGGCGCCAGCTCCCGCGCCGAGAGCTTCGCGTCTCGTCAGTTGCAGCATGTCACAGTCTCCTTGCGAGTTGTCATTCCTTGAGCGTCTTGAGATAGGCCACCACGTCCTCGACCTCCTGGGCGGTCAGGATCGACTTGCCCTCGAACTTCTTGAGCACGCGGCGGAAACCCCAATCCTTGTAGAACGCCGGCATGATCGTGTCGGAATCGAGCGCCCTCTTGGCATTCACCACGATCCCCCTGAGCTCGGCCTCGGAGTAGCGGTCCGCCACACCATCGAGCGACGGGCCGATCTCGCCGTGGAAGGGAAGATCCTTCATGTCGCTGTTCTGATGGCAGGCAAGGCAGTTGCCCTTCTTGCGGTGCGCAAAGACCTTGCGGCCGTTGGCGGGGTTGCCCGGCGTGGTGGTGACCGGCGTCTCCACGGCCCCCTCCTCGGTGAACTTGACTTCCTTCGGCGGAACAACCTCCGCCATCGCAACGCTGGCACCGAAGACCAGCGCCACAGCCGTCAGCCCTGTGATTTTCATGTTTCCTCCCTTCAGAGTCTTCAACACTCCGTGATTCATACCCTAGCGCCTCGGCCGCACCTCTCACAACACAAAATTCACAAGCATGAATTTATGACGCAGCCCGCGCGACACTTCGTTGATATCGCAGCGGTTTCGGAGCCGATGTCTCACTTCTTCAGCGGCCGCTCCCTGAAACGCTCCGGCAGCATCCGCCGATGATAGGCCTGGAAGGGCTCATCGGTCTCGTAGCCCTTCTCGACGATCCAGTGCAGCAGGTTCATCGTCGTGTAGTAGCCGAACGCGCCGGGCATGATCGCCACCGCCGCATCCTTCGCGCTCACCCCCTCGGGAACCTCCTCGGGGAAGAACATCATCGTCGGCGTGAAGAGGATGCCCCACTTCTTGATCATTTCCTTCTCGGGCAGCGTCTCGCCGTCGAAATCGGTAACCTCCACATCGCCGAACATGTTGATCTGCACGACGAAGAAGTGATCCTCGATGTATTGCGACAGCTGCGGGATCGGGAAAACCTCCTCGTGCATCTTCTTGCAGTAGATGCAGCCGCGCTGCTCGATCAGCAGCATCAGCCGCTTGCCCTCGGCATTGGCCTCGGCGAGATCCTCGCGCAGGTCCTTGAAGGTATCGCGCAGCCAGGGCGCCTTGTGCAGCCCGTCATCGCCGAGCACGGGCTCGTAGGCCCTCTCCTCGGCCGCCCCCGCGGCCGCAGCTCCCAGAACCAGGGCCAGCGCCGCGGCCATCCAGGCGCCCGGGGCGACCAGCCACCGAAGGGCGCGAACCATGCCGGAAAACGTTTTCACCATGCCCATTTCCTCTCTCCCTTGACGAAAGCCGCGCATGCCTCCCCACCTCCCGTTCGCGCCTCGGCATCGCTCGTCCGCGACGCCGCGAAGACCGCTCTCAGAGCACCTTCGTCCACAGATCCGGCGCCAGATTCAGCAACCAGGTGGAGAGCAGCTGCACGAGGTTGGTGGCGATCATCACGCCGAAGACGATCAGCAGGATTCCCATGGCCTTCTCGACCTTGTCGAGATGGCGGCGGAAACGCCGCATCCAGCGCAGGAACGGGCCGACGAAGAAGGCGGCGACGATGAAGGGCGCCGTCATGCCGAGGCCATAGACGAAGAGATACCACACCCCCTGCATCGCCGTCTCGGCGCCCGCGGCCATCATCAGGATCGGTGCCAGCGCCGGACCGACGCAGGGCGTCCAGCCGAAGGCGAAGGCCATGCCCATGAGGAGCGCACCGAAGATGCTCGTCGCCGGCACGTTCACCTCCGCCTTCACCGAGCGATAGAGCAGACCGATCCGGAAGACGCCCAGAAAATGCAGCCCCATCACGACGACGATCGCGCCCGCCACCCAGCGCAGCACGTCGAACCATTCGCGCAACGCCTGGCCGATCGCCGTCGCCGCCGCACCGAGCGACACGAAGACCACCAGCATCCCGGCCGCGAAGGCGAAGGCGCCGATCACCGCCTTGCGCCGCACGTTCTCCGGCATCTCCTCGCCCTCGGCCATCATGTGGATGCTCTCGCCCGCGAGATAGCCGAGATAGAACGGCACCAGCGGCAGCACGCAGGGCGAGAGAAAGGACAAGAGCCCCGCGACCAGCGCCCCCAGGCTGGAAATGTCGAACATGGTATCGTCTCTCCCCTCTGCCCGGCCCTTTTCACGGCCTGTTCTTCGCATCCCGCTCCGCGGCACTCCCGGGCATGTGAACGCCCCGAGGGCGCCCCGGCCTTCGCGGAATTTGATTTATTCACATATTCGAATTATGAGCCCTTGTGAAGCCGGAACGTTCATTCCGCAACGAATGGCACGGAGACCATGATGCACGCCACCCTGCCCCCCGACCTTTCCCGCCGTCCGACCGCCGCGCCTTCCCGCGGGGTGCGGAGGAAATTCCTGCCGTTTCTCCTGACCCTGGCCCTGCTGCTGGCCGCCCCCTTCCGCGCCGGCGCGGCCGAGCTCTGGATGTTCGAGGAACAGGGCTGCTACTGGTGCGAAACCTGGCTCGAGGAAATCGGCCCCGTCTATCCCAAGACCTGGGAAAGCAAGGTGGCCCCGCTCAGGCGCATCGACATCACCGATCCGGTGCCCGAGGGGGTTTCCCTTCAGCGGTCGATCCAGTACACGCCGACCTTCGTCCTGATCGAGAACGGGCGCGAGATCGGCCGAATCGAGGGCTATCCGGGGGAAGATTTCTTCTGGGCACTTCTCGATCAGATGCTCGAGAAGCTCCCCGAAGGCCGTGCGGCCATGGAGGAGAGCACCGACGCTCCGCCCTCCTGAGGACCGGGTTCCGAATCATTGTCCCTGCAGCAGCCGTTTGCCAAACTCACGCGAAATTGATAAATCCGTTTCGAACTGTGCGTCTTGCGCACATGAACGAGGCAGGGGGCCGGGCAGGTGTCCATTCCCGAAATCCACGAGGGGCTGAGCGAGGAGGAGCTCGACCGCATCGCCGAGCATGCCTGCGAAGCCGCGACCTTTCTCAAGGCGGTGAGCCATGAGGGCCGGCTGATGATCCTCTGTCATCTGATGACCGGGGAAAAATCCGTCACCGAGCTCGAACGGCTGCTTTCGGCCCGGCAGGCGGCCGTCTCCCAGCAGCTCGCACGGCTGCGGCTCGAAGGGCTGGTGCGCCCCCGTCGCGAAGGCAAGACGATCTACTATTCCCTGGCCGACGACAAGCCGCGCCAGCTGATCGAGACGGTCTATGCCCTCTTCTGCGATACGGGCTGCGAGGAGAACGCGGCACCCGCCGCCACACCGGAGGCGGAGCCCGACCGCGAGGATCCTCTCACGCCGCAAACCGCGCTCGGCTGAGGAAGACCGCACGGGCGGCCACCGGCGAGGCGGGACGCCAGCGGGCGGAGGGCCGGGAAATCGGCCGGGTTCGCCCGCCGCTCCGGCATCGGTCACACCGGTCAACCGCCCCTCGATGTGCGGCCCGTCGCCACCGTCTTCGGCCCGGCGCGGAAGACGCGCCCCTTGCCGGCGATCGCATCGATCGCTGTTCCAGTGATCAACGAGAAGGGAAACCGGAGCGCTTCCACCGTCCGGGATGCCCGACAAGTTGATGGCGAACCTCCGCCCCACCGCTCGATGGTCCTGCCCGAATAGTTATCTCCCCGCTCACGTCCATCAAGATGGTGTAAATCGGCAGAGGTGTGTGGAGGCGTGCAACCGATTGAGAAATGGGGGGAATCTGACCTGCCACGGGATTTTTTCTCCGGATGGGATTGGAGTCTGGCCCAAGGAAGGGACGGACAATGAAGCGAACGAGATATTCGGAAGAGCAAATCATCGGCATTCTGGTCGAGCATGAGGCGGGAGCGAAGTGCGCCGACCTTTGCCGCAGGCACGGGATG
>JALSJQ010000029.1 GCA_026989275.1 Albidovulum sp. | reverse complement strand
GGACGGGCGAACGCCCGATCTGGCATATCATGAGGCGCTGCAACCGGTACCGGTCGCAGCATGACAGAGCGGGTGATCCACTTATGAAACCGCCCGGAACTGTTCAAACGAACCGAGCCACTTCTTGAGAGCCTGGAAGCGACGCGCATCGTGGCGCAGCACATGTCCCTTTTTCTTCAGGGGTGGCTGCAGCCCGCCAAGGCTGAAAAGAGGCTAAAGACTGTCTTAATCCCTTTTTCTTCAGGGGCGGCTGCAGCCCATGTGAAATACGAGCCAAAGACAGAAGACGATGTCTTAATCCCTTTTTCTTCAGGGGCGGCTGCAGCCTTAAAACAATCCAGCAACTCCTATTAATCAGCGTCTTAATCCCTTTTTCTTCAGGGGCGGCTGCAGCCCGTTCACCCCCGGCATCATGATCTGGTTCTTCGTCTTAATCCCTTTTTCTTCAGGGGCGGCTGCAGCCGCAGCCACGCACTACGAAGGTAGTGCGCGGGCGGTCTTAATCCCTTTTTCTTCAGGGGCGGCTGCAGCCCCGGGATGCATTCTTCGCCCGGCTGTTGTCGGGTCTTAATCCCTTTTTCTTCAGGGGCGGCTGCAGCCACCAAGGAGAGTCCAATGGCCAAGGTAAGACGTCTTAATCCCTTTTTCTTCAGGGGCGGCTGCAGCCGGAACAGATACCAGACGGCATCATCCTTGCCGCGTCTTAATCCCTTTTTCTTCAGGGGCGGCTGCAGCCGCATTCCCAGCTGGTCCTTCTCAAGGACCATCGTCTTAATCCCTTTTTCTTCAGGGGCGGCTGCAGCCCAACTGGGCACTCACCCATGACGACGTGCACGGTCTTAATCCCTTTTTCTTCAGGGGCGGCTGCAGCCTCCATGCCGAGCGGGGGCGGAGCACCAACTGGGTCTTAATCCCTTTTTCTTCAGGGGCGGCTGCAGCCCTTAGGCGGGCACTGAAGCTCACCCACGGCTTCCGTCTTAATCCCTTTTTCTTCAGGGGCGGCTGCAGCCGACTCTTGCCGGGCTCGTTTGCATCGGAAAGCGGTCTTAATCCCTTTTTCTTCAGGGGCGGCTGCAGCCCCTCGCCGCGCTTGACGCTTGGCGCAACGCGGCGTCTTAATCCCTTTTTCTTCAGGGGCGGCTGCAGCCCGTTTGCGGCCGCGAGTTTTGTCCCATGGTTGGTCTTAATCCCTTTTTCTTCAGGGGCGGCTGCAGCCGCAATCTCTCGACAAGATCCACATCATTTCGGTCTTAATCCCTTTTTCTTCAGGGGCGGCTGCAGCCTCGGCGGCCGGGCGGAAAAGGCCCGGCTGCAGAAGTCTTAATCCCTTTTTCTTCAGGGGCGGCTGCAGCCCGCGAGCGCAGCGAACTGGTACCGCCCGAGTGGGGTCTTAATCCCTTTTTCTTCAGGGGCGGCTGCAGCCCTGCGATCTCCCCGAGGGTGCTATTTGCATCCGTCTTAATCCCTTTTTCTTCAGGGGCGGCTGCAGCCCCAAAAATGGAAAAAGTCGCCATCAACATTGGTCTTAATCCCTTTTTCTTCAGGGGCGGCTGCAGCCCTATGCCCCAAAAGAAAAGGTGGCCCAGCTGGGTCTTAATCCCTTTTTCTTCAGGGGCGGCTGCAGCCCGATCCGAAAAGCACCATGCGCGAAAGCTGATCGTCTTAATCCCTTTTTCTTCAGGGGCGGCTGCAGCCAGCGGGCCAAGGCGATAGCGGACGGCACTTATGGTCTTAATCCCTTTTTCTTCAGGGGCGGCTGCAGCCATTCGGCCTGCCGGAAGGCGCCTTGGCGGGGTTGGTCTTAATCCCTTTTTCTTCAGGGGCGGCTGCAGCCAGCGGGCCAAGGCGATAGCGGACGGCACTTATGGTCTTAATCCCTTTTTCTTCAGGGGCGGCTGCAGCCGGCATTCCTAGAGAAGGCTCTCGCGGAAATCTGTCTTAATCCCTTTTTCTTCAGGGGCGGCTGCAGCCCCTATCACCGGCCGAACAGATGGCAGGATCTCGTCTTAATCCCTTTTTCTTCAGGGGCGGCTGCAGCCTCAAATGGGCGAATAAAAAGAGCACAATCCGGGCGTCTTAATCCCTTTTTTTTCAGGGGCGGCTGCAGCCAACGACACCTATTATGTGTCAGCACCCTACAGTCTTAATCCCTTTTTCTTCAGGGGCGGCTGCAGCCAGATCCGCCTGGGGAAGGTGGACTGGGAAGTTAAGTCTTAATCCCTTTTTCTTCAGGGGCGGCTGCAGCCCAAATGGGCGAATAAAAAGAGCAACCCGGGCGGGTCTTAATCCCTTTTTCTTCAGGGGCGGCTGCAGCCCACCGCCATCGCGCCAACCTTATTCGCAACAAGGTCTTAATCCCTTTTTCTTCAGGGGCGGCTGCAGCCGGCGGCCGGGCGGAAAAGGCCCGGCTGCAGCAGTCTTAATCCCTTTTTCTTCAGGGGCGGCTGCAGCCCTCTACAGGAGGATGAGAAGAAGGTAAAAAAGTCTTAATCCCTTTTTCTTCAGGGGCGGCTGCAGCCGAAGGCCCAGCTCCAGGAGCAGGCCGAAAAGGTCTTAATCCCTTTTTCTTCAGGGGCGGCTGCAGCCCTCCTGCCGCAAGGCAGGCTTGCCTTTAGGCAAGGTCTTAATCCCTTTTTCTTCAGGGGCGGCTGCAGCCCCGCTTATCCTTACCGCGGAGCTCGAAAAGCGTCTTAATCCCTTTTTCTTCAGGGGCGGCTGCAGCCGCGATCAAGGCGGGGGAATACGTCCCCGCCATCGGTCTTAATCCCTTTTTCTTCAGGGGCGGCTGCAGCCCGGTGAAACAGTTGTGACTGTTATCTGCAATACAGAGGTCTTAATCCCTTTTTCTTCAGGGGCGGCTGCAGCCCGAAGTGCCTATCGAACTACACCGCTACATGATGTCTTAATCCCTTTTTCTTCAGGGGCGGCTGCAGCCATAAGGTCTCTTCCAAGGCTATCGAGCGGCTTCGTCTTAATCCCTTTTTCTTCAGGGGCGGCTGCAGCCGCGTGGCGGGCGCGAAGTCGCCCGAGGAAGCCTTGTCTTAATCCCTTTTTCTTCAGGGGCGGCTGCAGCCTTCTTAGAGAAGGCTCTCGCGGAGATTTTCCGGTCTTAATCCCTTTTTCTTCAGGGGCGGCTGCAGCCGGCATTCATCGAGAAAGCGCTTGCGGAGATTTGTCTTAATCCCTTTTTCTTCAGGGGCGGCTGCAGCCAGCGGGCTGCGGCGATTGCGGCGGGAACATACGTCTTAATCCCTTTTTCTTCAGGGGCGGCTGCAGCCCGAAACAGAAGGAGAAGGAAAATGGATTTTCGGTCTTAATCCCTTTTTCTTCAGGGGCGGCTGCAGCCCTTTCCAATGACGGAAAACGGAAATGGGTCGTGACGTCTTAATCCCTTTTTCTTCAGGGGCGGCTGCAGCCACGAAGACCTGACAGAGAAGGAGATGGAGATGTCTTAATCCCTTTTTCTTCAGGGGCGGCTGCAGCCCACAATCGATCAGGATTACCGTGGGGAGATCAGTCTTAATCCCTTTTTCTTCAGGGGCGGCTGCAGCCCAAGGTCGAAGCCAACAAGACCCTGATCCTGAAGGTCTTAATCCCTTTTTCTTCAGGGGCGGCTGCAGCCGATGATGAAATAAAAGGAGATGAAGAAATGAGTCTTAATCCCTTTTTCTTCAGGGGCGGCTGCAGCCTTGTATAAGAAAGGATGGACTGATGAACAAGGTCTTAATCCCTTTTTCTTCAGGGGCGGCTGCAGCCCGGGATGACTCATGAAACGGTCATGGGGATCTGTCTTAATCCCTTTTTCTTCAGGGGCGGCTGCAGCCACCAGAAACCCCGAAAGGCGCGGTGCCATCTGCGTCTTAATCCCTTTTTCTTCAGGGGCGGCTGCAGCCTACGCCCTCGTGAAAACCTTTGGCGGTCCGACGTCTTAATCCCTTTTTCTTCAGGGGCGGCTGCAGCCTCGGCCGTCTTCAGGACCGCATCCAGCGGTATCTGTCTTAATCCCTTTTTCTTCAGGGGCGGCTGCAGCCAGGACTACCGAGGACATTGTTCTTCCCGAAGAGTCTTAATCCCTTTTTCTTCAGGGGCGGCTGCAGCCCAAGATGAAAAACAAAATGTAAGGAGGATAAAGTCTTAATCCCTTTTTCTTCAGGGGCGGCTGCAGCCACATCATTGGAGAAATTGGAGAAATCACCTGAGTCTTAATCCCTTTTTCTTCAGGGGCGGCTGCAGCCTTCAATCCTGTTTCATCATGACCTGTTTGATGGTCTTAATCCCTTTTTCTTCAGGGGCGGCTGCAGCCCAATGACGGATATGAGAATAAGAGGTAATCAAGTCTTAATCCCTTTTTCTTCAGGGGCGGCTGCAGCCATGAAAAAACCAAGAAGCAAAAGGAGAACAGAGTCTTAATCCCTTTTTCTTCAGGGGCGGCTGCAGCCAGAAGAAATCCTGAATGACGACGAACGATCTGGTCTTAATCCCTTTTTCTTCAGGGGCGGCTGCAGCCGATAAAGACAAGCTGAATACCCTGTTTGATGTATGTCTTAATCCCTTTTTCTTCAGGGGCGGCTGCAGCCCATTCACGAAGGGGATAAAGAAGTGCGAAAAGGTCTTAATCCCTTTTTCTTCAGGGGCGGCTGCAGCCAGAATGTTGAAGACAAATCCCATTTTTCTTGTCTTAATCCCTTTTTCTTCAGGGGCGGCTGCAGCCGGATAACCTAGGGTAACGTCAGCCCCGGCCCCTGTCTTAATCCCTTTTTCTTCAGGGGCGGCTGCAGCCTCCAAGGCGGAAAAACGTCTAAAGACCGCCAAGGTCTTAATCCCTTTTTCTTCAGGGGCGGCTGCAGCCTGTTGATCCAAGGGAGCACCCTTGGGTTTATGGTCTTAATCCCTTTTTCTTCAGGGGCGGCTGCAGCCCCGGGGCACAAGGGGATCGTGCCAAGCGGCACGTCTTAATCCCTTTTTCTTCAGGGGCGGCTGCAGCCGGTAGGATAGGGACCAGGCCGGGAGATAGGGTCTTAATCCCTTTTTCTTCAGGGGCGGCTGCAGCCCGAAAACGGAAGACAAGAAAAGAAGGAGAACAGTCTTAATCCCTTTTTCTTCAGGGGCGGCTGCAGCCAATTCTGGAAAATATCGGAGACGAACTGTTCGGTCTTAATCCCTTTTTCTTCAGGGGCGGCTGCAGCCAATGAATTTCCGTGATTTCAAGAATGCCCTCGTGTCTTAATCCCTTTTTCTTCAGGGGCGGCTGCAGCCTCCATCGGGCATTTTCCGCACGACTTTCAATGCCCTGCGGGCAGCCATAGCAGGAATTTCCGGGGCTGCCAAGTTGACGCGGGAGGAAGATCCCGCTTCCCTGCGGGGCGATCCGTGGATCATGGCTCACGCTCTCCTTCTCCATCCGAGGCTCCATCTTCATCACCGTGTGCAGGCCAGAGGCCCGACAGGGAAATTCCTTCCGGCCACATGGCACGGCCGTACAATTCCCAAGCGGGCCGGGCAGGCAGCGGGTAGATGCGCACGTCGTCCTCACGCGGGTCGATCACGCGGGACAATTCCGCCACCAGCGCCTTGCGCGCGGCCGGCGTGAGCCGCATCACGAACAGCGAATACTGCACGCGCACTCCGTGACTTTCCGCAATGGCCGCCACGCGGCTGAGTCGCCGACGATCGGCCACGTCATAAGCGAGCAGATGCAGCGCACCCTGGTTCATGTCCCTGCCTCCTCGTCAGATTCCCGCGCCGGGCACGACGGAATAGAGATGCCTGACGAGATCGTCCGCCAGTTTCCGCGTGTGCCGCTGCATGGCCGGCCGGTGTTCCTCGAAAAAGCGCACGCGCGCCTGCCAGCTCGACAAATCCGGCGCAGCGGGCAGCTCCAGGCCAATGCGCCACATGGGCCATTCCAGCAGGCCGGCCAGCAGGGCGGCAAGATCCGCCCGCTCCGGGCCGGGATCGAGCCACAGGGGGGAAGTGCCCATCCGCCGCCATTCCTCCAGCACCAGCGAAAGCGACAAGGGGCGGAAGGCGCGTATCTCCTTCTCCCAGCGGATGCCCAGGCGCCTGCGAATGATGCCGCCCGCCCTGCCGCGAATGCCGCGGGCGCGCAAATCCTTCATCCACCCCAGATGGGGTGCGACTTCCTCCATGATGAGCCGGCGCATGCGGGAGAGGCGCCAGTTCTCGAGAATATCCGCAAGTTCGCCGGTGGCAGCGAGATCTTCCAGGCGCTGGTCAAGCAGGGCATCCGGCCGGGGGGCGGCCGTGAGCGCGTATCCGGTCAGAGTGCCATCGGGCGTCAACCAGGTGATGGTGAGGCCGGCTTGCAGAATGCCCAGCATGGCATCGCCACGGATGTTCACCGGGCCGCGGGCCAGTATGCGCGAAACACGGGCCAGCGGAAAATGGCGATCCGGGCCCTGCGCCATCCGGCAGCGCAGGGCCGGTCCTTCCACCCGCACCTCGCGAATGCCGCCTGCATCCAGATACAGCGGCTTGCGCAGGGCCGGGGCCGGCGTGCCGGGAGAGGGCGAGATGTGCGCTTGTCTGCTCATGCCTGCACGCTCCATTGCCGTATTTCGCGCACCAGCGCGCGCACCTGCAGCCGCAAGGCACGGAACAGCGGCGCCAGGTCGGTTTCAAAGGCCTCGTAGAATATGCGTCTGCCCGCCTTGCCCAGATAGCAGGGCAGGGGTGCTTCGGTCGGCTGGCTTGCGGTCTTGTCCTGGTGGAAATGCGTCTTGCGCAGCCGCTGTTCGGCGAACATGCGCCAGACCCAGCGATCCACTTCCGGCCGCCACGGCTCGATGAGGTCGGCAGCCAGGGACTCGCGCCCGTGCGATGGCTCGTGAAAGAAGCCGATGAGCGGGTCCAGCCCGCAGGCCCATGCCACCTGCGCCGCGCGGTGGTGCAGCAGCGTGTAGCCGAGCGACAGCAGGGCATTGACCGGATCGGGCGGCGGCCGGCGCCGGCGGCTGGTGAACTCCAGCGAGGCGGGCAGCACCGCCCCCAGCGCCTTGAACTGCGCGCGCGAGGCGCTGCCCTCCAGGCCGCGCAGGGTTTCCGAATCCAGGTCGGCGGGGGTGCCGGTCTGCAGGCTGGCGCAAATGCCGGCGATGATATCTTCGGCCCTCTTCAGCTCCGGCCCCGCGTCGGGGCGCTGCCGGCGCATGTCCTGCACCAGTTGCAGCTGGCGGCGCAGCTTGGCGCGAACGGCGGCAAGCGCCACCTGCCGGCGGAAAGCATCGTCATTCGCGGCGCGCAACTGCGCCAGGCGCAGGGTGGCGTCCTTGTGGCCCGGTCCCATGAGCCAGGCGCGACGCGCGCTCTTGCGCGGGGAGAGAATGGCCACGGCCACGCCGGCCTCGGCCAGCGCTCCCAGCACCGAGGCGGCAAGCTGGCAGTTGCCGACGATGACCACGCGCTCGAGCAGACGGAGGGGCACGGGGCGCCAGCGTTCTCCGGCCACATAGGGCACCAAGGCGCCCGGCTCGATGCGCAGCTCCACATGGCGATGATCCAGCCACAGCGTGGTCATGGCCTTCATGCCTCCTGTTCGGCCGGTTCAGCCGGCATTCCGGCAACGCCGGTCAGCCGGCGTAGAACCAGTCGGGATCCTCCGGCGGCAGCGCCAGCCCCAAGGTGACGGGTTTCTGGCGCGGATCCAGCCGGATGACGAGCAGGCTGTCCTCCTTCGGGTGAAGGATGCGTCGCATGCTCCGGCGCAGCTCCTTCAGCTCGCCCGTGGTCAGCCAGCATTCGTGCACGGAGAGCTGTCCGCCCGTGGCCCAGTTGCGCACGCAGTGCAGGGCCGCGCGCAGACGAACCGCAGAACTGATGTCATAGGCCACGAGGTAGAGTTTCCTGCGCATGCGGGCAGGATGCATGAAGAGGGCAGGACAGGGCAGGGGGCAAAAGCTTTTGCCGTGGCTGTCTGTCGTTGCTGCATGGGAGGGCGGCTCCCGCCAGCACGGGACTGACCGGGAGGCGGACGAGATGCTCCCGAGGGAGCGTATTCACGATGTCAAATCAGTGCTCGCGCCAAGGGCGGCGCAGGCATTGTTCACTGCAACAGGCGCAGCGGGCCATAATTCACGTATGTGCCCTGCTCGCTGTCGAAATGGTACAGTGTGGCCGGCTTGTTGGCCAGCATCGCCCCCGCCGCGGCGGCGGCAGGCTGCGGAGCGGCCATGAACAGGTGGATGCGATCGGCACCCGCTTCCATCAAGGTGTTGGCGGCGCTACGCAATTCCTTCAGTAGCTCCGGCATGTGTTCGGGCTGCAGCTTCTCCTCGCGCTGCACCTTGATGATGCGATCATCGGGAATGTCCTTCAGCCCCGACTGCTGGCGGCGGAAGTTTTCCACCTGCGCCAGCACGTTCTGCCCGGCCAGCAGATCGAGCACGAGAATGGCGGGACGCTGACCCGGGCACTGGCGGATCTCTTGCCACCAGCGCCGGGCCTTGCGGCTCTCGCGCCACACCAGTACGGCGGTGAAGCCGGCAATGAACGTGGTGACCAGGCCGATGAGCGAATTGATGGGATCGAGCGCCTCGGCCAGCCAGACGAGGAATTGCCACAGGCTGCTCATCCCCCGGCCTCCTTCTGCTTGGCGGTGCTGATGGATTCAACGCGGAACTCTTCTAGGCGCGCGCCAAAAGCTTGCATGTCATCCGCCGAAAGCTCCTGCCCGCGATGGTCGGGCGGGATGTCCATGCTCAGGTGCTTGTAGCGCCCTCCGCGACGGCAGATTTGCGCGACGAGATGCACGGGCAGCGTGCCGATGACGAGATCGCCGGGGTTGATGCGCTCCGGGTCGAGATGCTCGACCACATCATCGACGACGATGCCCTGCCGCTCGGCCCATTCCCGCGCGCCGCGGTGGCGGGTCACGAAGATGGTGCGGGGTGGGGGGGTGGTCATGGCTGCACTGAAAGATACCAACTCTCTCACCTGTTGCATGATCTTGTCTGCAGGAATCGGATTCTTGCGCATGGCGCAGTGCAACAGGTCATTGCGCACATCCAGCTTGTTGCGAATATATTGTTCTTCCGTTGTGCGATTTTCGGCCTTGCGTCTGGCTGCGAAGTCGAATTGCGGATGTGCCGGCTCGATGGCATCGCCGGTGGCCATGTGGTTGACGATTTCCTCCCGCGCCACGGCTGCGGCCTCCAGATAGCGGTGAAAGCGCAGATAAAGCTCGGTGAGCTTGCGCATGGCCTTGGGGCGATCCGGTGAGGCGAAGCTGGCGATGGTCAGCCCTTCGGCCATGTCGCGCAAATCGTCCAGCAGGGGCAGCAGCGCCGGATGATCGCGATTGCACAGCTCCTCCCGATACTCCTCCACGGCCTTCAGCAGCATGGTGGCGCTGGATTTTTCCTTGCCGACACCGCGCATCAGTTGCGGAAGGCGCAGGGTGGAAAGATCATCGGCAAAGGCCTTCAGCGCCTTCAGCAGACGATGGGAGCGTGGAAAGTCCCGCTCCTTTTGCTTGGCGCGTTCGGTGAGTTGGCGCCTTTCCTCTTCCAAGGCTTGCGACAGGGCCTCCGCATGGCCGGTGCGCAGGAAGATGGCCATGGCAAAGGCGAGCTGCTGCTGTTGCAGGAACAGTGAGAGATCCCAGATGGGGACCTCTCGCAACTCTTCGTCTTCGGTTTTCTTTCCAGCCTCGAAGGCGCCATAGAGAATGCGTGTGCGGCGTGGCAGGTCGCCAGATGCCTGCAGGACGGAGAGCACGGATGCGGCAAAGAACGGCTGGGTGCGGAAGCCGTGCGTGATGTCGAGCAACAGTTCCTCGTCCTTGCCTGCCTGTTGCAAGACTTCGCGTAAAACGCGGAACTGCTGGCGCAATTCTGCCGTGCTCGTGCCATCGGGAATGATGTGGTGCTGCAACTGGCAAGCATTGCCAATGGACTGGCGCAGACTTGCACCATGCAACTGCCAGGATTTTTCCGTGGCCAGCACGTGCATCTGCCGCACGTCTTCCAGCTCGGCAATGGCCTGCGCCACGAAACAGGTCTCCACCTGCCGCGCAGGATCGTCCGGCGCGGCATAGCGCACGGTTTCGTAGCGATATTCACCGCTCGCCGGATCACGGCGGCCTATGCCCAGAAAGCTGACGAGGGTGGTCATGTGTCTGTCTTAGGCCTCTTCAGTTGTTCGGGCGCAAATGAACCCTTGAGTCTTCCCTTGTCGTCGATTGCTTTTAGCCGAATGACGGTCTTCCCATCAGGCGTCCTGTTGATATTCGTTATTTTTCCTTTCCGTCCTTCATATTTCGGGTGGTCGACGACAATGACCTCATCGCCTGCCTCGAGTGGTTTGGCCGCCTTGGCTTCCGCCTCTCTTTTTTGCCGGATCTCCGGAGTTTCCAATGCGCCGTAGCCCACCGCGGTCTTGGCGCCGAAGCCGCCCCACTCGAAGGCGTGGTTGAAGGCGGCGCGGATCAGCTCGCGCCAGGTGTCGCCCCGAAGGCTCTTGGGCAAGCGGTGCTCGGCGCAGGTGATGTGGAAGGTGAACCTGGCCTCCGGCGCGACCACCAGGAACGGGTTGGGCACCGGCTGGCCGGCATCATGGGGAGGCTCGTCGCCCTGATAGTAATGGCCATAGTGCGGGGTGAGGATGTCGATGCCCAGCTTCCCGTCGATGATCACGTCCCAGAAGGAAAGCGCGCCCATGAAGTGGGTCTTGTCAGGGGACAGGGCAGAGAAGGTGCCGGCATCCTTGTCGAGCAGCTTCAGCAGGTCATTGGCTTCCTTCGCCGTTTCGTCATCGGCAGACAGCTCCGCGTCAAGCGCTTCAATGTATTCTGTCCCATCCTCGTAGCCGAACAGCCACATCACGCGCGCATGTGTCCAGCCGAAGGCGCCGTCCGGGTTCAGCTTTGCGGCCAGTTCCTCCGCCGCGCGGCGAATGACGCCCTTCACGCCGGAACCGGCGAGATAGGGCACGCCATAGGGGTTGAGAAAGGCAAAGCCGTTCTCCACCGCATGCTCCTCGCCTATGCCGGTAACGAAGGGGGAAAGCGCTTTGGCCTCGATGGCTTCTGCTTTTGCCATGCCGGCCAGCCGGCTTTGCCGTTTTATCAATTCTTCAGGCAGGCGCCCCATACTGGCCTTGCGCACATCTTCCAGAGCCTGGCGGCGGGCATCGTCGCCTGCGCGCTCCCAATTGTCATTCCACATGGGCAGATAGAGCGAGAAGATGTGCCCCGGCATGGGGGATGCCTGCCTGCGGGCATCAGCTAACTGCCTGTAGGCATCAGCTACGCTGCGGGGGATGGCCAGTTGCGGCATCTGTTCCTCCCTGTTCATGTCGTCCGGATGGTTGGTTCCGGTTGTTTGCAGGTGCCGTGGGTGCGAGCTGGCGCAACCACTTCAGGACTTCCAATGCTTCCACGGTGGCGCGGCGATAGGCCTGTGCTCCCATCTGCTGCAGGGCATTCATGGCTTGCACATAATTGGTAGAAGGCACGATACGCTGTTGCTCAAGCCAGCGAAGCACATCCTGCATCAGTTTCTGGTGCTCGCCTCCCTTGGTCTGATAGAACGCCAGCGTCTGCATCAGGCCGTTGTTCATGATGAGGGCGGGCGCGGACTTGGCAAGATTGGCATAGTCCTTGCTCACCCCGTTCTTGACACACCGCCACGCATAGGCGGCGCGTTGCTGGTCGAGGCTGATGACGTCCTGCGTGTCGGGCATGGTGGCTTCCTCCCTCATTCGGCGGCTTCGGTCTAAGCAGCCAGCGCGCGGGTGATGACCAGGCCGCGGCCCGTGGTGGCATCGCCGCCCACCTGCATGAGCTGGCCATCCAGCAGGGCGGCGGCCTTCTTCATCACCGCATCCGCCGGCATAGACACCCCGGACTTGCGGCCTCGGGTGGCCATCAGCAACGAGGTCATGACCGTCTCCGGCGGCAGGTTCTCGGTGTAGAACAGGCCGCCGTCATCCGCCGTGCCCGTTTCGTTGTCGATGCGCACATGCGGCTCCACCACGGAGCCGAAGCGCACGAAGTGGTTGAAGTCCTCATCGCGCAGCAGCACGAGATTTCGGCACAGGCGGTCGGCGAAATCCTTGTGTTCTGCCTCAGAGGGAAGGACATTCTCCGCCAGCCATTCAGCTGCCGCTTTCAGGTCGTCATCTTCCTCTTCGGCCTCATAGGCAAAGGCTTCCAGCACGAGCCTGTCGCCGGACATCAGGGCCGGATTCAGAAGCTTTGCCTTGCCTTCAGCAGGGGCTGCAGGAACCTTCCAGTTCGTGGGCACGTCAGCCATTTGCGCAAGGCGCTTCAGCCGTGCCAGGCAGGCGGGGGAGGTTACATGCACGAAGGCCTCCTTCAGCGCCCGCACGGGAAAGGCGACGATCTGCGCATCGGAAACGGCCAGCGCCCCGGCGTGATCGCTGGCACTGCCGGAATCGGGGCCGAAGATGACCTGCACATCCTCGCTTTCCCACCGCCGTTCCGCCGCCTCGCGCAGCGCGCCCTTCAGGCCGGAGCCGGCAAAGACAGGATGGCCGGTGTGCACCTCGCGCTGGATGGGATTGTCGATGAGGCCACCGACAGCGGTGCCCGCCCCCATGTGCACGGGACTGACGGCATACCAGAACACCAGTCGCTTCTGCTCGAACATTTCCTCTTCTCCTCCCGGCAATCAGTTGCTTTCCTGCACCAGCGGCGCACCAACGAGACAGGCATTGAAGCCCTCGGCCCGGCGCTGCGGGCCGATTTCCTGCCGCTGTTCATCCGTCATGGCGGCCCACAGACCTTCCTGCAGCAAGCGCTGCAGGCCGCCGGTGATGTCGCCTTCAAGCTCCGTCAGCCAATAGACGCTGCCCACCGGCACGCTGCGCTGCGCGGGCTTCGGATTCCACCGGGTCAGGTCCCAGCCGGAGACGGTGCGGCTGCGCGAAACCGCAGCAGCCACCACGCGGCCCTTCAGGGAGCCGTCGGGCAGTTGCCAGTTCCCCTTCTCGTCCATGCCCGGCAGCCGCCAGCCCTCGGGGAAAAGGCCCGGCGTGGCCAGCAGGATGCGGCAGGCCTTCCGTTGCTCGATGCCTTGCCAGTCCGGTTCCGGGGGCTGCCACTCGGCCCGTTGCAGGCAGGCGGCGCGGCCGTCGCCGCCGAAGCGCAGCAGGCCGTCAGGCAGGGCATCCGCTGCAATGCCATCCACCAGCGCCAGAAAGCCGCCCTGCCTGCCTTCCTGCTGCCGGAAGGCAATGGTCTCGGTGGTGTAGATCTGCCCTTCTGCTGCCGTGGCCGTCTCGGCATCGCGGGCAATGCCGAGACGCTGTTCGGTGCTCCAGATGTCATTGATGGCGATGAGGTGATCCGGCGTGATCGGCTCGCCCTTCACCCAGGCCTGCAGTCCTGTTTCGCTCAGCCACCAGCCGCTGGCGGGCTTGGCAGGCTTGTCGCGTTTCAGCACCGGCATCTGCGACAGGGGCATGGAAGCCCGCACGCCGGCAGGCAGCGCCTGTGGCTGCAACATGCGCACCTCGGAGGGGCCGGCCTCGCCCTTGCCAGGATCAGGCACGAACACATCCTGCGGCAGCGGGAAGACGGGCTGCGCCGTGCCGTTCTGCAGCACTGCCGGCGAGAACCAGCGCAAGGTGAAGCTGCCCGGCTCCCGTGGCGTGCCCAGTGCCTGTTGCAGCGGGGCATCGAACAGGCCGGTCATGCCGCTGGCAAAATCGTCGAAGTCCGCGCCGCTGCCACTCAACAGGTGCGAGCGCACCGCACCGGAGGCCACCGAGGGCCACGGGGGCATCAAGGCCTCGCCGTGCTCGCCGGCGCCGCCGAACAGGCGGTTACCGCGCAGGTAGAGCACGTCCACCGGGTTGATGAAGATGGCCTGGCTCATGCCGCATCCTCCCTCTCCTCATCCGTCCTTGCATCTTCCTCCCTGCCGCGCCTGCCGAAGAACTCCGCAGCGCCGAGGAACTCGCGCAAGGTGCGTAACGGACGCGGGTGCTCCTCGCGGCAGACCCAGTCGGCAATGTCGCAGGCCAGCTTGTGCACGTCCGCTTTGCTGCCGGCATTGCGCTGCCGATCGAACTGATAGGCCAGCATGCTCCTCAGCATGGCGTTCCACTCCTCCTGCGCAAGGCCCGAAAGCTTTCGCTCCGGCAGGCGTTGCAGGTGCTGGAACACGTGATAGGGCGCGCGGCGGGAAAGCTGGCCGGAGCGGAACATTGCCGCCAGCCGCGCCATCAGGCCGGGGAAGGTCTGGCCGAAAGGTTCGGCTTCCTGCACGCGCTGGCGGTCGTCGCTGATGGTGAAGCCCGGCCACTGCCCGGCGATGCGTGCGACGTTGCCGGACCGCTTCATCACCGTGATGGCAAGCGCGTTGCGACCGCTGTTCTTGGCCCGCTTCTCCGCCTGCCGTGCCTCGGCCAGCACGCGGGAGAGCGGCGTCATGTAATGGGCAATCACCAGACCGGCGGAAGCCGTGGCCCGCGGCCCCATGGTCATGTAGAGGCGCTCGCGGTAGCGCACGAAGCCGTTGTTGACCTGGAAACGCTCCGCAAAGCCCCCCGGCAGCAGGTCTTCGATGCCTTCCGGTAGATGCCCGCCATAGAGGAAGCGCAGGGCAATGGCCGCAGGCAGTGCATCATCGAGGCTGAGCAGCGCCAGCACGTCATCACCGCCGGCGTAGATGAGCTTGCCGTTGCTCAGCTCCTCCACCACCACCCGCGCCATGTCCAGCGAGAAGCCGTTGAGCGCAGCGGAGACGCTCACATGCCGTGCCGGCGAGGGTGGGCGTTTGGTCTGGAGGTAGGTTGCAACCCTCTTGTCGGTGGATGCCAGCGCCTCGGCCTTCTTGCGCACGTCCGGGTGCCACGACTCGCCGAAGGAAATGGCGAACGCCGCATCGCCGGAGAGCCACTTGCCCATGGAGTCGCCATCCATCAGCAGCACGGCGTAATAGCGTTCTCCTTCTGACAACCCGATGTCCTGCAGGAAGGCCTCCAGCCGCTCGCGATCTTCGCTGTTGCGCAGATCATCGATGTGGGCGGGAATCTTCTTCACCAGCTCCGCAAGGTTGTTCTCGTCATCCTTGGGCAGCCGCCTCATCAACTGGCGCGGCAGGGCTGCCGTATCGGCGTTGGCAAAGTCCGCATGCCTGCTGGCGGCATCAATGATCTTCTTCGGCTCTTCAGTTGCCAGCTTCTCCAGATCATCGGCCATGGCCAGCACGTGGGTGGAGATGACGAAGCGGCGGGAGAAGCTCTTGCGGGAAGCCTGTTCCACCGTTTCGCGCACCAGCCCCGGCCACAGGCGCTTGGAGGCGCAGATGCCGCACAGGTGCTCACCCTTCTTCGCCCAGGCGGGCTTGACGTTCGTCCACAGCGTGGGCTGGCCGTTGCGGGCGTTCTCCTCGCGCTGACGACGCGTCCAGTGCAGTTGTTCGCGATCCAGCGTCAGCCATTCGCGCTCGCCGCACAGGGAGCAGCGGTAGCCATCTTCCTTCGCCTGGGTGAAGGGACGCAGCGTCTTCGCCGCCCCATGGGTGCGTGAAACCGCCTGATGCGCCGCCGGATACAGCACGCCGGGGTTGGGGGCATACCTGAACAGGCTGGTTTCGTATCTCTCCGCCAGCAGCTTCAGGCCCTCATTGTCCAGCACGCCGGGCGCATCGGTCTTTTCGGAAAAGACGGCGAGGATCTCCCGCAGGCGCTCTCTTGCAGCGGCAAAGTCTTCTCCCAGTTTTGCCCAGGGCACGGTTGCCCAGTAGATTTCCGGGAAGTCGGCAAGCTGACGGGTGAGTTGCGCTTTGGCCGTTTCAGCTTCAGGTGCGTTCAGATCAAGCTCTTTGGCTTTCAGCAACTTCTCCAGCGCCTTTTCCGCCACCTGCTCGCGCATGAAGGTGCGGGCGCTTTCCGCTGCCTGTGTGGCCAGCGCCTGCGCCTGACTGGCCGGCACGATGGCCAGAAACAGGTTGGGCAGCGTGGCCATGAACAGCGGGTTGAAGTCCGTGCCCTGCCTGCGCCATTCTTCCTCGTCGAACATCTCCGGCGGCAGCCCCTGCTCGATGAGCCACAGATCCACCAGCGGCAGGCCGCGCAGGTGCGGGAAGATGACGGCATCCGGCCCCAGCGCATTCAGCAGCGGCTCCATCGCCGCCAGGGTGAGGCGCGAGAGCAGATGCGAACCGGCCCACAGATCGGAAGTGGAGCGCGCCTGCGCGATGAACTCCTGCACCGGCCCCAGCGAGACCATCAGCAAGGCCACCTCGCCGTTCTCATCCCCCGCCATGGCGCCGCCCAGAGCGGAGGCAAGGTCGAGATGCGTCCAGATGGCATGATCCGGCACCCGCGAATCCGCCGGCAGCAGCCGCCACAATTCGCCGAACCCCTTGGGTGCATGCTCCGCCACAGGCAGGAACCGCCACAGCGCCAGCAGCGCTTTCTTCAGCTCATCCGGCGTTTGCGGCTGATCATTGCCGATGGCCTGTTTGATGAGATTCGTCGCGGCCTTGAAGCTTTCTTCCTCGATGCGTTGAAAATCGTCCGCATCCAGCGCCAGCGCACCGCCGGTTTCCTTCGCCAGATCGAGAATGAGGCCACACAGCGGATGAATCAGCACCGGCTGATTGCGAAACACCACCCGTGCATCCGCCTCTTGCGGAAATTGCGGACGGTCGGCGGCGGAAGACCACCAGTCGCCCTGTTTGCGCAATGTTTCGAGATCGCCAGGCAGTTTGTCCGAGCCCAGCAGCAATTCCGTGAGCTTCCTCGATGTGCCCTTCTCATGCGCAAAGCCGGGAGCGAACAGGATGGCCTGCTTCTCGCCCGGATCATGCACCCACGCCGCCGCCTTGGCCCGCCAGATTTTTTCTTCAATATTCGCCATGACCATGCCCCGCCTTTACAGTGTCTTGCCGCCCATGTGGTTCATGAAATTGTGCACAACCTGCCAATCTGGCTGGAAGGGCTTCTTTACAACTCTCTTTCCCTTCATGGCCAATTGATCTTCTACAAATCTACTTGGGAGGAATGTCAACATAATTCCTTGTATATTATGGACATCATGAAAATGAACGAGCAAAGGTGAAGCATGTCTTTCGTGCTTAGCCTTTTCTTTATCAAATGCAGATCCATAATTCACATATACAGAAGCCATTTTTCTAGCTCTTCTCTTATCAAATCCCTGCTGCAAAAGTTTTTCAAATATACTCTTAAAAAAATAATTGTGCGGAAGCCCAAATACAGCTCGCTTTGGGGGGTATGCTGGCAAAATTCCATTGACCACATCCATCATATTGTCATGATCCTGTTTAAAAGCAGGGATTTTCTTTTTCTTTGGCTTTTCTTTCACTCTCCTACAATCTCTTTCGTAGTATCCTCTCCAGTTCATGAATTGGCAACCAAATTCAGATACACCCAAATTAACCCAATCTACTCGAGATTCTTCTGAAAAGGCTGCAAATGGGGGTAAAGGGCATTGAAGAGTCTTCTCGTTAACTCCCATCCACTCCAAAGTTTTGGGCAGTTCATTGATATTATGCGGGACAACACCTTCCGGCTGTTCATTAATATTTAGAGACTGAATTGCTACAGAACCCACACCCCGCCGGGAACGGGCACCAATGCCGCCAAAAAGTCCAAGTGCCACCAACGCTTTCAACAGTTGGTCTACTTGCTCGGCTGCAATCTGTGGATGCAGCAATAGAACGGCAGTGATCTTAGTCCCCGGTGCAAAAGCAGCCATTCTGCGATCCAAGCCTTGCCCCTTCAGATATTGCCAGCCAGCCCCTTCCAGTATGTCAGGATTTTTTTCCTCTTCATGATTTTGTATAGAACACCGCAGCCTGAACATGCTGGCGCGGCTGTCCTTTCCTTTTTCCGCAGCAACGCCGAAAAGCTGTCCTTCCCATTGCCGCAGCAGCCCCAAAGCCTTGCCTTCGTCTCCGTGGGCCTTCTGCCATGCCTCGTTCCACATGAGCGCACGCCACCAGAAGCGCAACGCACCCTTGAACGAGGCCTCCCGCATGCGTTCCGAGGCAACATTGGATGCATGTCCTCCCAGATACATGGGCGTTGTGATCACATAACGTGCTTCGATCTTGCGGTAAGCCATCCCCTACCTCCCTTCGTCGATGATCCGCACCTGCTCCGGTTTCAGGGGCAGGTCGTGGCAGTAGCGCCCGCTGGCCGCGTCGTGCCGCCTGCCGATCTCGCAGGCCTTTGCCGGCCCCGGCCCCAGCGCCTTGCGCAGGGCGCTGTTCACCTCGTGCTTGCGGCGCTCGAAATAGTTCTTGTCCATGCCGTCCTTCAGGGCCTTTCGTGTCTGCTCGGTGGGCGGTTCGGCATTGATGTCGGCGAAGGCCTGCAGGAACTCCCGCGCCAGCGCCGCATCCGGCGCTCCTTCCGCTGGGCAGTGCGTGGCCTTTTCTAGCAGCTTGCGGCGCGCCAGCATCAAGAGAAAAGCTTTTGCCGCCGGTTTCAGGTCCAACTGTTGTCCGTTGGCCTGCACGCTGCTGCGCGCAAGGTCGATGACGAGGCGCGGTGCCGCAAAGCTGGTCTGGGCGCGTTCGATCAATGCGCTGAAGGAGCAGTCCTCGGCCAGCAGGGCCTCGTCCAGCAGGTCGCGCAGCTTCAGCAGCGGAATCTCCGCCAGCGAGACGCGCGCTTCCGCCGTGCTCACCGGGCGCTGCTGCGGTGGAGCGCCCACCAGCAGCACCTGCGGCTGCGGCGGCGGGTAGAAGAAATCCGGATGCGATTCGAACGGCGGCGAGACCAGCACGTGCGAAAGCGCATCCTGCGGCCTGCCGAACAGGCTCATGGCCAGTGCCAGCGCCACGCCCATGGTCTTGCGTCCGCCGGCCACGGAGGCATGCAGCGCACAGTCGGGATCACTGGTGAAAGTGCGGATGTAGTGCATGATGGTATCGGCCACCGCGGCATTGTCCCCGGCGGTCACGATGTCGTCCAGCGGCGTGCCGTCGGCTCCGCGCACCAGATGGATGCGCGTCTCGTCGAAGGCCTTTGCCAGTTGCGGTAGCCGGTAGTCCTCGCAGAAGCGGTAGAAGCGCCCCTGCCCCTCCAGCAGCATCAGCCGCGCGCGGCGGCTGCCCTCGGTGGTGGTGAGCAGATGGACCTCGGTGGGCAGAAACGGATCCGGCGCGCGATGGCACAGGGCAAAGAGCGTTTCGGTAACGATCTGCGGGGTCAGCCCCGCAACCAGAAACAGCACGCGGCGCGCAAAGGCATGAGGTGCTGCCGCTGGCGCCGACCCGGCCGGAAAGAAGCGTGCATCCGGGGCTGCACCCTTGCCATCGCCCGGGACATTCGGTTCACTCGCCGAAGGGAATGCCGTGGCAGCGGCTGCATGCGCAGCACGGGCGGCCTTTCCTGCCCTGCGATCCATGTCGGTCTCCGCCACCCCCCGCATGCCCGCAATAGTGGCATGTTTCTCTCCCGGAGACAGTATCGAAAGACGTTGGCGCAACGTCAAGCTGCAACGCGGGCAATCCGTGGCGGGGCGGACAACGGCGATTCAGATCTGTACCCGCAGCTGCCCCAGGCCAAAGACGGCGCCCTTGCCCGCATGGGTGAGCTGCCCCAGCCACAGGTAGGGCCACAGGCCGGGCGCAAGCGACAGGTCCAGCACGCAGGAACCGACGAGGCCGTCCAGCGGCACGCTGCGCTGCTGACGGGCGGAGTAACGCGACAGCTGCCGCCAGCGCAGGTCGGCATCGACTAGTCGCACCTTCTCGCTGTCGCGCTTCAATGCCCGGAAGTCCGCCTGCATTTCACCGGGACCATGAAAGAGATGCAGCATGGAATAGCGCCGCACGAGATTCATCAGCAATGGTTGTGGCGAAAAGGTTTTCGGCTTCATCAAACGGCCCTGATGCTGCAGGCGCAATGGCGTCAGCAGCTGCACGCGGACCGCAGAAGCGGGGGCGGGGGGAATGAGGGGCGATGCCGGTATGGGCCGGTGCATTTTCTCCCCCGGCGCGAAGATGTGCCGCGTCTCGCCACCGGGAAGCAATTGCAGCACCTGCAGCAGACTGGCTCGCGCACGCAACTTTCCCAGCCCTCCGGCAGCGGCGCGTACCAGCGCCAGGATGACTACGTTGAGCAGTTCGTTGGCCTTGCCGAACAGGGTGATGTGCACATCGAGATGCGCGTTGGCAGGCAGTTTCACTTCCTCCTCATGCACCGGCATGGCGAATGCGTAAGGGTGCGGCACGTGAGGATAACGGCGCATGGCCGGTGCGTCGGGCGGTGGCGGGGTTTCCATGAAGTATTCGTAAAGCCGTTCGCGGGATATCCAGCCAGGCAGGTTGCCGGGGGCGGACCTTTCTCCCGTGCTCATGCACATCAGCTCGCGCCCCAGCAGCCCCCGCCACATGCTGCCGGTGACCGGCTGCAGGCGGCATGGTTCTTCAACGCGGAAACGCAATGTGTAACGGTTTATGGGAAACTCCGGCATGGGGCGTCGGGCCTGTTCCTGCTGCACTTCGGCAAAATCGTCATTCAGCGCGCCGGATCATCATGAATGCCGTCATCGCCGGTTGGCAATCCGATATATGCTCCATGCGCAATGCAAAACCGTTTTCGCCTGGAGTGCGCCGGCGGTCCGCGGACGGGGCATGGGATCACCCGCAGCGGGTTTTTCCGAAGGAAGGGGCCGGGGGGCAAGGTGCAGGTGCGGTCGTCGAGCCGTCTGTCCGCACCGGGTGCGCATCGGCAGGGCGCAGGAGAAAGGCCCGGGGCGCGGCCCGGGCCTTTCTGCATCTTCGGGGCATGACGTTCGAGAGCGGGCACCGGCCTCGAGCCTCTCGCGCATGCCCGGCACCTTCAGGAGGGATCAGGAGGGAATGGTGCCCTCGATGCCCTCGACGTAGAAGTTCATGCCGAGCAGCGTCCCGTCGTCGGCCACTTCGCCCGGTTTCAGCCACGGGGTGCCATCCTGCTTGTTGAGCGGGCCGGTGAAGGGGTGATAGGCGCCGGACTTGATGTCGTCGATCATCTTCCGGGCAGCCGCCTTCACCTCCGCGGGCAGGTTCTCGTTGAAGGGGGCGAAGGCCACCATGCCCGAGGCGATGCCGCCCCAGGTGTCCTCGCTCTTCCATGTGCCGCCGAGCACCTTGCCGACGCGATCGACGTAGTAGGGCGCCCAGTTGTCGATGATGGCCGTCGCCTGGGCGTTCGGCCCGAAGGCGCGCATGTCCGAAGCCTGACCGAAGGCGGTGATCCCGGCCTTCTCGGCAATGGCCATCGGCGCGGTCGAGTCGGTGTGCTGCATGATGACGTCGCAACCCTGCTCGATCAGCGCCTTCGCGGCGTCGGCCTCCTTGGACGGGTCGAACCAGGTGAAGACCCAGACGATCTTGAACTCCACATCGGGGTTCTTCTTGCGGGCATGGATGAAGGCCGAGTTGATGCCGCGGATCACCTCGGGGATCGGATAGGACGCGATGTAGCCGATCTTGTTGCTCCGGGTGACCATGCCGGCGATGGTGCCGATCACCGCCCGCCCCTCGTAGAAACGCGAGGAATAGGTGGCGACATTGGGGGCGCGCTTGTAGCCGGTGGCGTGTTCGAACTTCACGTTCGGAAACTTCTTCGCCACGTTCTGGACGGCATCCATGTAGCCGAAGGAGGTGGCGAAGATGATGTCATGGCCCGACAGCGCCATCTGCGTCATCACTCGCTCCGCGTCGGCCCCCTCGGGAACGCTCTCGACATAGCTGGTCTCGACCTTGTCGCCATAGGCGGCCTCGACCGCCTTGCGCCCCTGGTCGTGCTGATAGCTCCAGCCGCCATCGCCGACCGGGCCGACATAGATGTACCCGGCCTTGACCTTGCCCTTGCCGGCGAGGGCCGGCATGCCGAGCGCGGCGGCGGCGGTGGTGCCGGCGAGGCCGGCGAGGACGGTTCTGCGTTTCATGGTCATGCTGTATCTCCCTTGTTGCAGCAGCCTGATGTGGCCCGTTCCGGTTTCCTGTCCTATACCCTGCCGGTGCTTTCGTCTCGTTCTTTTTCCATGTTTCCGCCCGCAGGGGGCGGATCCGCGGTCCGATTGCCCGATCGAGGGGCAGCTTCCATCCGTGACTCAGCTCGATGCGTGGAAGGGCTTGCCGAGCGAGGCGGGCGCGTCGAGTGCCGCCCGGCCCGAACGCGAGGAGAGGAAGGCCAGCACGAGGATGGTGGCGATGTAGGGGCTCATCGACAGATACTGGATCGGGATCGCCACCCCGGCCGCCTGCAGGTTGAGCTGCAGCACGGTGATGCCGCCGAAGAGCCAGGCACCGAGTGCCAGCCTCAGGGGGCGCCAGGAAGCGAAGACCACGAGGGCAAGGGCGATCCAGCCGGCCCCGGCCGTCATCCCCTCGGTCCATTGGGGCACGCGCACGAGCGAGATGTAGGCACCGCCGAGCCCGGCCAGCGCGCCCCCGAAGACGATCGCCAGCATCCGCATCCGCATGACCTTGTAGCCGAGGGCATGGGCCGCGTCGTGGTTCTCGCCGATCGCCCGGAGCACCAGCCCGGCGCGGCTGCGGTTGAGGAACCACCACACGGCGACCACGAGGCCGAGAGCGAGATAGACGATCACGTCATGGCGGAAGAGCACCGGGCCGAGCACCGGCAGATCCTTGAGGAGCGGAATGTCGAGCGGGTCGAAATGGGGTGGCTTGATGCCGATGTAGCTCTGCCCGATCAGGGCCGAGAGGCCGAGACCGAACAGCGTCAGGGCCAGGCCGGTCGCCACCTGGTTGGAGAGCAGGAACTGGGTGAGGATGCCGAAGACGAGGGCGAGAACGGCGCCGCCTGCCGCCGCGGCGAGAAAGCCCAGCGCCGGCGAGCCGGTCTCGACGGCGATCGCGAAGCCGCAGATCGCGCCCGTGATCATCATCCCCTCGACGCCGAGGTTGAGCACGCCCGACTTCTCGACCACGAGCTCGCCGATCCCCGCCAGCATGATCGGTGTCGCCGCCACCATCAGCGAGGCGAGGAGCACCAGGGGATCGATTGCCGAAAGGTCCATCAGCCAGCCCTCCCCGGCTTCCAGCGCAGCCGGTAATTGGTGAAGACGTCAACGCCCAGGAGGAAGAAGAGCAGCATCCCCTGAAGCGCCTTGATCGCCGCCGCCGGCACGCCGAGCCCGAACTGGGCCAGCTCGCCGCCGATATAACTGAGCGCCATCAGGAGCCCGGCAAGGAGAATGCCGATCGGGTGCAGCCGGCCGAGAAAGGCGACGATGATTGCCGTGAAGCCGTAGCCGATGTTGAAGTCGATCGACACCTGCCCCGAAGGGCCGGAGATCTCGAACATGCCGGCCAGCCCCGCCAGTGCGCCCGAAATGCCGAGACAGATCACCACCAGCCTGTCGGCATCGACACCGGCAAAGCGCGCGGCCCTGGGCGCCTGCCCGGTGAGGCGGACCTGAAAGCCGAAGAGGTGGCGATTGAGTGCGATGTAGCCGATGACGACCGCGAGAAAGGCCGTCACCACGCCCCAGTGCATGCCGGTTCCGGCGACGAGCTCGGCATTGTGGGCCGCGGGATAGTCCTGAAGGTTGCGCGAGCCCGGGAAGCCGTGCCCTTCGGGGTTGCGCATCGGTCCGAGGGCCATCGCCGCCTGAAACGCCTCGGCCACATAGACCAGCATCAGACTGACGAGGATCTCGTTGGTGCCGAAGCGGGTGCGCAGGAAGGCCGGGATCATCGCCCAGAGAAAGCCGCCGAGAGCGCCCGCGACAATCATCAGCGGAAAGAGCCACCAGGCATCGAGCGGGTAGAGCGCCAGCGCGACGCCGGCGGCGGCCAGAGCTCCCATGATGTACTGGCCTTCGGCCCCGATGTTCCAGATGTTGGCGCGAAAGCCGAAGGAGAGGCCGAGCGCGATCAGGATCAGCGGCGCCGCCTTCACCAGCAGTTGCGGGCGGGCGTAGGCGGCGAAGGTCTCGTTGAACAGCGGGTCCCAGAAGATCATGCGGATCGCCGCCACCGGATCCTTGCCGAGGAGGGCGAACATGACGCCGCCGGCCACGAGTGTCAGCGCCACGGCGAGAAGCGGCGCCAGCCAGCGCCACGGCTCCGAGGGTTCGGGGCGTTTCTCGAGCGTTACCATCACACCGTCTCCTCTTGCCCCGCACCGTTCCGGGAAGCGGGAGCCGCGCCGTGCACGCCTCCCATCAGGAGGCCGATCTCGTCGATGCCGAGCCCCTCGGTCGGTCGCGGTTCGCTGAGGCGGCCGGCATTGAGGGCGGCGAAACTGTCGGAGATCTCGAGCAGCTCGTCGAGGTCCTGGCTGATGACGACGACGGCGACCCCTTTCTCCGCGAGGTCGATCAGCGCCTGGCGGATCGCCGCGGCGGCCGCGGCATCCACCCCCCAGGTGGGCTGGTTGACCACCAGCGCCCGCGGCGCCTGTAGGATTTCGCGGCCGATGACGAATTTCTGGAGGTTGCCGCCCGATAGCGACCGCGCCACATGCTCGACGCCGGCCGTGCGCACGTCGAAGCGTTGGACGATTTCCTCGGCGAAGCGCCGGGCCGCCTGCCAGCGCAGGAAGCCGCGCTCGACGAGGTGGCGGCGCACGGCTCCGGTCATCATCGCGTTTTCGGTCAGCGTCATGTCGGGGGCGGCCGCATGGCCGAGCCGCTCCTCGGGTGCCGAGAGGAGGCCGCGGGCGCGGCGCGGGTTCGGGGGGAGCCGACCGATCGCCTCTTTGTCGAGCCGCACCGCGCCGGCCGCGGTGGTCCGCTCGCCCGAGAGCGCGGCCAGAAGCTCCTCCTGCCCGTTGCCGGCGACCCCGCCGATACCGAGAATCTCGCCGGCCCGCACCTTGAAGGACACGTTCCTGAGGGAAGTGCCGAAGGGGGAGCCGGCGGGCAGGTCGAGATCCTTCACCTCCAGCACCACATCCCCGAACGGGCGTTGCGTGCGCTCGGGCTGGGTGAAGCTCGATCCCACCATCATTTCCGCCAGTTCCCGTGCCGAACAGGCACGCGGATCGCAGCTCGCCACCACCTTGCCGAGGCGCAGGATCGTCGCCCGGTCGCACAGGGCGCGGATCTCCTCGAGCTTGTGCGAGATGTAGAGGATCGAGCGGCCTTCCTCGCGCAATCGCCGCAGGGTGCGGAACAGGATCTCGACTTCCTGCGGCGTCAGGACCGAGGTCGGCTCGTCCATGATCAGGAGCCGCGGTTCCTGCAGCAGGCAGCGGATGATCTCCACCCGTTGCCGCTCCCCGGCCGAAAGCTCGCCCACGAGCCGCATCGGATCGAGCGGCAGGCCATAGGCGGCGGAAACCTCGCGGATCCGCGTCGCAAGCGCGTTCATCGGGGGCGGATCCTCCATGCCGAGGGCGATGTTCTCGGCCACGCTCAGCGCCTCGAACAACGAGAAGTGCTGGAAGACCATGGCGATGCCGGCCGCCCGTGCCTCGCGCGGCTCGGCGGGGGCATAGGGCGTGCCTTCGAGGAGCATGCGCCCTTCGTCGGGCTGCACCAGCCCGTAGATGATCTTGACAAGGGTGGACTTGCCGGCGCCGTTCTCCCCCAGAAGCGCATGGATCTCCGCCCGGCCGACATCGAAGGACACGTGATCGTTGGCGACCACGCCCGGGTAGCGTCTGGTGATGCCATCGACGACGAGGAGGGGAGCGTCGCTCACGGGGTCGTCTCCTTCGGCTGGCCCTCTTCTGGGGGCGGATCCTGCGCCGGCTGCCGAGGACTCGCCGGGTCGCCTGCCACCTTGCGCAGCAATAGCCCGTGAGCCACGCCGATGGCAATCGCGTGCGGGTGCTTGCCGAGCGCCGGCGTGCCGATCGGGCAGACGATGCTGGCGATGGCCGCGTCTTCGTGGCCGAGAGCCGCGAGGCGACGGGCGAAGCGGGCGCGTTTCGTCGCCGAGCCGATGAGGCCGATCGAGGCGGCGCCCCGCTGCAGGAGCGCATGACACAGCGCCAGGTCGAGCTCGTGGGACCGGGTGACGATCAGGTGATGGGCTTCGGCCGGCGCATGACGGGCGAGCAGCGGCAGGTCGGCGGCGGCCACCGTCTCCACCCCGGCGGGCGTCTTCTCGGGGAAGCGTCCGGTGTCGATGTCGGCCCAGCGGATGGCGAAAGCGCCGATAGGGGCCAGCACCTCGACGATCGCGCGTCCGACATGGCCCGCTCCCCAGATCCAGAGCGGCGGGCCGCCTCGAAGGACGGGTTCGGCGACCCAGCCCGCGATCAGGACCGGCCCTTCGATCGTGACGACGGTTTTCCTCAGTGCCGATGGCGATTCGGCGGGTCCGAGTGCCGGGGCGGCGCCGCTGGCCAGGGGGCGGGCGAAGATCTCCGCCTCCGTCTCCGCGAGTTTCTCGAGGATGGGGCGGGCGCTTTCGTCGAACCGCTCGAACAGCAGGGTGACGCTGCCGCCGCAGCATTGTCCGAGTGCGGGGCCGAGAGCGATGCGTTCGAGCCGTCGTGCCCACGGGGCGCTCTCGGCGAGCAGGTCGCGGGCGTGGCCCAGCGCCTGCCACTCGAGCGTGCCGCCCCCGATCGTCCCCGCGAAGGCATCGGCATGCACGATCATCCCGGCTCCGGCCTCGCGCGGCGCCGAACCGCGGGTCTCGACCACCAGCACCCGCACGAAGGGGCCGGCCGCGAGCGCGTCGAGAAGCTGCCGGGGCAGGGGGCGGTTCATGGAGCGTTCTCCCCTGCACGGGCGTTGCGGACCGCCAGGGCGATGCGTTCGGGCGTTGCCGGCGCATCGAGGGCGACGAAAGGCACGCCGGCCGCCGCCGCCACCGCCTCGGCGATCGCCTGATGCACCGAGATCGCCAGCATGAAGGGCGGCTCGCCCACCGCCTTCGAGCGGTAGATGGTCGGCTCGCGGTTCTCCCCGTCCCACAGGGCGACGTTGAAGATGCGCGGCCGGTCCGAGGCCACGGGGATCTTGTAGGTCGAGGGGGCATGGGTGAGGAGCCGGCCCCTCTCGTCCCATGCGAGCTCCTCCATCGTCAGCCAGCCCGCACCCTGCACGAAGCCGCCCTCGATCTGCCCGATGTCGATCGCCGGGTTGAGCGAGCGGCCGACATCGTGCAGCACGTCCACGCGCAGGATGCGCGTCTCCCCGGTCAGCGGGTCGATCGCCACCTCGCTGACGGCGGCGCCATAGGCGAAATAGAAGAAGGGCCGGCCCTGGCCGCGGGTGCGGTCCCAGTGGATCTTCGGCGTGGCATAGAAGCCGGTGGAGGAAAGGGAGATCCGCGCCTCGTGCGCCGCACGGGCCGCTTCGGCGAGGGTCAGCACATTGGTGCCGACATGCACGCGGCCCTCCGAAAAGCGCACCACCTCCTCGGGGCATTGATGCCGTTCGGCCAGAAAGCGCGTCAGCCGGGCGCGGATCGTCTCGCAGGCTGCCTTCACCGCCATGCCGTTCAGATCGGACCCCGAGGAAGCCGCCGTCGCCGAGGTGTTCGGCACCCGGGCGGTGTCGGTCGTGGTGATCCGCACCGCCTCGACCGGCACCGAGAAGGCTTCGGCCGCCACCTGCGCCACCTTCATGTTGAGCCCCTGGCCCATCTCGGTGCCGCCGTGATTGATGCGGATCGAACCGTCCTGATAGAGATGGACGAGGGCGCCCGCCTGGTTGAGATGGGTAAGGGTGAAGGAGATGCCGAACTTGACCGGGGTGAGGGCGATGCCGCGCTTGATCACCGGGCTGCCGGCGTTCCAGCGGGCGATCGCGGCGCGGCGTTCGGCGTAGCGGGCCTCGCGGGCCAGCCGATCGACGAGCGCATCGATGATGCTGTCCTCGACCGGCTGACCGTAGGGGGTGGTCTGGGCTGCTTCGCCGGCCGCCACCGCGGCCATCGGGCGGTAGAGATTGACCCGCCGCACCTCCAGCGGATCCTTGCCGAGCGTGGCGGCGACATGCTGGATCACCCGTTCGATGCCCATCATCCCCTGAGGGCCGCCGAAGCCGCGGAAGGCGGTGTTCGACTGGGTGTTGGTCCGCAGTCGCCGCGAGCGGATGGTGACATGGGGCAGGTGATAGGCGTTGTCGGCATGCAGCATGGCCCGGTCGGCCACCGGCAGGGACAGATCGGTGCTCCAGCCGCAGCGCAGGAAATGCGCGAAGCGCACGCCGAGAAGCCGGCCGTCCGCATCGAACCCGGCCTCGTAGTCGATGCGGATCTCGTGGCGCTTGCCGGTGATGATCATGTCGTCGTCGCGGTCGTAGCGCATCCGGCAGGGCCGCCCCGTCTTCCATGCGGCGATGGCGCAGGCGACGGCGAGGGCGCTTCCCTGGCTTTCCTTGCCGCCGAAGCCGCCGCCCATGCGGCGCACGCTCACCCGCACCCAGCTCATCGGCAGGCCGAGCGCCTCGGCGACCTTGTGCTGGATCTCGGTGGGGTGCTGGGTCGAGGCATGAATTTCCATGCCGCCATCCTCGAGCGGCAGGGCGAGGGCGGCGTGCCCCTCGAGATAGAAATGCTCCTGCCCGCCGACCTCGATCCGCCCCCTGACCCGATGGGGCGCGGCGGCGATGGCGGCTTCCGCATCGCCCTTGCGCCATTCGAGGGGCGGTTCGAGATCGGTGCCGGCGGCGATGGCGTCGTCGATGGTGAGAACGGGTTTCTCCCCGGCGATGTCGATCCCGGCCAGCCGCGCCGCCCTGCGGGCCGCGAGATGGGAGGTGGCGACGACGAGAAAGAGCGGCTGGCCGAGATAGTGGACCGTGCCCGTGGCAAGGAGCGGCTCGTCGCCGGCATGGGCCGGGGATAGATCGACCGGTCGGGGCAGATCGTCGGCGCCGAGGACGGCCACCACGCCCTCGGCGGCCCGGACGGGGGCGAGATCGAGCCGGCGGATCCGGCCGCGGGCGGCGGGGGAGAGGCCGAAGGCCAGATGAAGCGTGCCCGCCGGCGCGGGAATGTCGTCGGTATAGCGGGCCTTGCCGCTGACATGGAGCGGTGCCGAATCGTGGGGATGGGGCTTGTGCACGGCGACGGTCATCGGGCGGCCTCCTCGAGCACCCTGTCGATCTCGATCGGCCCCGTCCCCCGGCTCTCGTGCCAGAGCCGCTCGAGAAGGCCGCGGGCCGCCTCCATGCGGTAGCGGGCCGAGGCCCGCATGTCGGAGATCGGGGTGAAGTCCTCGGCGAGGGCTTCTCCCGCCGCCCGGATCGTCGCTTCCGTCCAGGGGCGACCGACGAGGGCGGCCTCGGTGGCACGGGCGCGCCGGGGGGTTGCCGCCATGCCGCCGAAGGCGATGCGGGCGGTGCTGACCGTTCCGTTCGCGATCACGAAATCGAAGGCGCCGGCCACGGCCGAGATGTCCTGATCGCGCCGCTTCGAGATCTTCCACGCCCGCACGAGCCGTCCTTCGGCCGCTCGGGGGCGGGGGAGGGTCACCGCCTCGACGAATTCGCCGGACTTGCGATCCTGCACGCCGTAGTCGAGGAAGAAATCCTCCAGCGGCATCTCGCGGCGCGTCTCGCTCCGCCGCAGCCGGAGCGTGGCGCCAAGGGCGATGAGCAGCGGCAGGCTGTCGCCGATCGGCGAGGCGTTGGCGATATTGCCGCCCACCGTGCCGGCCGCCCGCACCTGCTCGGAGCCGAAACGGGAAAGAAAGGCGCCCAGCTGCGGCGCGTCCTCCGCAAGCCGGACCCGGAGCGCCTCGATCGGGGCAAGGGCGCCGAAGGTGATGTGCGTGGTCGTGACCTCGACGCGCTTCAGCCGCTTCAACCGGTGGAGAAAGGCGACCGGGGTGATGTCCATGAGCTTCTTCGTCACCCACAGGCCGACATCGGTGGCCCCGGCCACGAGCCGCGCTTCGGGATGATCGCGATACCAGGCGGCGAAGGCGTCCACATCGTCATGGGCGATCCAGCCGGGGCCGGTGAGGGGGCCGGGCGCGGCGAGATCGTCGAGCCGGGCGAGATCCTCCTTCACCCAGCCCGGGGCGGGCGCCTCGGCTGCGGCCTCGGCGGCGCGGATGATCGACGCATAGCCGGTGCAGCGGCAGAGATTGCCGGCAAGGGCGGTATCGAAATCGCGCCGTCCGTCGGCATGGGCCGCGGCAAGGGCCACGGCAATGCCCGGCGTGCAGAAACCGCATTGGGAGCCGTGATGGCGCACGAGTTCTTCCTGCACCGGATGAAACGCTCCCCCTTCCCCGAGCCCCTCGACGGTGCGCACCGCCCGCCCGTGCAGCATCGGCAGGAGGAGAATGCAGGCGTTGCGGACCTGCCAGCGATGCCCGCCCTCGGGCTGCGGATCGGAGATCATCACCGTGCAGGCGCCGCAATCGCCCTCGTTGCAGCCTTCCTTGGTGCCGGTCAGCCGCCGTTCCTCGCGCAGCCAGTCGAGAAGGGTGCGCTGCGCCGGTGCCTCGGCGAGGCTGACGGGGCTGCCGTTGAGAAGAAAGCGCAGGGGCCGGGTCATTCTTCGTCCTTCACGGGCCCTCTCGCGGGGCCTCCACGTTGCATGGTCGGCAGGGGCCTTCCAGCCGGTCGCCCCCCCGGGGCCGACGGAGCCACCGGGGGCGGCGGAGGCTCAGCTGCCGCGATAGGTCGCATAGCCGTAGGGGGAGATCAGGAGAGGCACATGGTAATGCCCGTCTTCCGAGACGCCGAAGCGCACCGGAACGATGTCGAGGAACTTCGGCTGCGGCAGATCGAAGCCGGCGCGTTCCAGCCAGGCGCCGACATGGAACAGCAGCTCGTATTCGCCGGGCGCGAAATCGGCACCCTCGGCCAGCGGTGCGGCGAGGCGGCCGTCCTGGTTGGTGGTGTCCTCGGCCACGAGTTCCCAGCCGGTGGCCTCGAGCCGGAAGAGCTGCACGTCGAGCCCCGCAGCCGGCCGGCCGCGGGCGGTGTCGAGCACATGTGTCGTGAGTTTGCCCATCCTTTCCTCCCTCTTTCATCAAGACCCGTCCGATGGTGGGAAGACAAGGGCGGATTATCAATGCTCCGGGCAATTATCTTCAACGGCAGCTGAAAGATGCGGGCGGGGGCCTGACGGGGCCGCGGTTGCCGTTTGTCGGCCGGGCGCAGGCGCGCTAGGGAGAAGGCATGAGCGAAACGCCCCGATTCATCCATTTGCGGCTGCATACCGAATATTCCCTGCTCGAAGGCGCGGTGCGGCTCAAGAGCCTGCCCGATCTGTGCCGCCGGCACGACATGCCGGCCGTGGCGGTGACCGACACCAACAATCTCTTCTGCGCCCTCGAATTTGCCGTCACGGCGCGGAAGGCCGGCATTCAGCCGATCATCGGCAGCCAGATCGACCTCGCCATCGCGGAGGGCGAGGAGGAGCCGCTCGTCGCTCTGCTCGTGCTCCTCGTCCAGAACGAGACGGGCTATGGCAATCTGATGAAGCTGGTCTCGGCCGCCTGGCTCGAGAGCGACGACGGCCGGCCCCATGTGACGTTCGACCGGCTGGCGGAGCACGGCGCCGGGCTGATCTGCCTGACGGGCGGCGCGGAAGGGCCGCTCGGCCGGCTGATCCATCGCCGCCGCGCGCGCGAGGCGCGGGCGCTCGCCGAGCGGCTCCGGACCGTCTTCGGCGACCGGCTCTATGTCGAGATCGGGCGTCACCCGACGCCCCGGGGGCCGAGAACGCCGCTCGAGGCGGCCACCGAGCCCGCTCTCGTCGGCCTTGCCTACGAGCTCGATCTGCCGCTCGTCGCCACCAACGACGTGCATTTCCCCGACCGGGAGATGTTCGAGGCCCATGACGCCCTCGTCTGCATCGCCGAGGGTGCCTATGTCGATCAGGACGGGGAGCGACGCCGCTTTACCCCGGAGCACTTCTTCAAGTCGCCCGAGGAGATGATGGCGCTCTTCGCCGATCTGCCCGAGGCGGTGGAGAACACCGTCGAGATCGCCCGCCGCTGCGCCTATGCCCCCGTCACCCGCAAGCCGATCCTGCCGCGCTTTGCCGAGAACGAGGTCGAGGAACTGCGCCGACAGGCCCGTGAAGGGCTGGAGCGGCGCCTCGCTGTCGGCAGACCGGCCGCACCGCGTGAGGAATACGAGAAGCGCCTCGAATACGAGCTCGGCATCATCGAGAGCATGGGCTTCCCCGGCTATTTCCTGATCGTTGCCGACTTCATCAAATGGGCCAAGGCACATGACATTCCCGTGGGGCCGGGGCGCGGCTCGGGCGCCGGTTCGCTGGTGGCCTGGGCGCTGACGATCACCGATCTCGATCCGATTCGCTACGGGCTGCTCTTCGAGCGTTTCCTCAATCCCGAACGCGTCTCGATGCCCGATTTCGACATCGACTTCTGCATGGACCGACGCGAGGAGGTGATCGAATACGTCCAGCGCAAGTACGGCTTCGATCGCGTCGCCCAGATCATCACCTTCGGCGCGCTGCTCTCGAAGGCGGCGGTGCGTGATGTGGGGCGGGTGCTGCAACTGCCCTACGGGCAGGTCGATCGGCTCTCGAAGCTCGTTCCGGTCGAGGGGGTGAAGCCGGTCTCGATCGAGAAGGCGCTGGCCGAGGAGCCGCGGCTGCGGGAGGAGGCGGCGCGCGAGGAGAAGGTCGCCCGGCTTCTCGACTACGCCGGCCGGCTCGAGGGGTTGTTGCGCAACGCCTCGACCCATGCCGCCGGCATCGTCATCGGCGACCGGCCGCTGGTGGAGCTGGTGCCGCTCTACAAGGATCCGCGCTCGGAGATGCCGGCCACCCAGTTCAACATGAAATGGGTCGAGCAGGCCGGGCTCGTCAAGTTCGACTTCCTCGGTCTCAAGACGCTGACGGTGATCCAGAACGCGGTCGATCTGCTGAAGGAACGCGGCATCACGGTCGATCCTTCGCACATTCCGCTCGACGACGAGAAGACCTACGAGCTCTACGCATCGGCCCGGACCGTGGCGGTGTTCCAGGTGGAAAGCGCCGGCATGCAGGATGCGCTGCGGCGCATGAAGCCGACCTCGATCGAGGACATCGTCGCCCTCGTCGCGCTCTACCGCCCCGGCCCGATGGAGAACATCCCCAAATATTGCGACGTCAAGAACGGGCATGCGGAGCGCGAGTCGATCCACCCGCTGATCGATCACATCCTCGACGAGACCTACGGCATCATCGTCTATCAGGAGCAGGTGATGCAGATCGCCCGCGAGATGGCCGGATATTCGCTCGGCGAGGCCGACCTTCTGCGCCGGGCGATGGGCAAGAAGATCAAGGAGGCGATGGACGCCGAACGCCCCCGTTTCATCGAGGGGGCGAAGAAGCGCGGGGTGGACGAGGCCAAGGCGCTCGAGGTGTGGCACCTTCTCGAGAAATTCGCCAATTACGGCTTCAACAAGTCTCACGCCGCGGCTTATGCCGTCGTCAGCTACCAGACCGCCTGGCTCAAGGCCAATCACCCGGTCGAGTTCATGGCCGCGGTGATGAATTGCGACATCCACCTCACCGACAAGCTTCACGTCTATGCGGCCGAGGTCGAGCGGCTCGGGATCGAGCTGGTGCCGCCCTGTGTCAACCGTTCGGGGGCGCGGTTCACCGTGCGCGAAGGGCGGATCCATTATGCGCTCGGTGCGCTGAAGAACGTGGGCGTCGAGGCGATGCGGCTGATCGAGGCGGCACGGGCGGAGGGGCCGTTCCGCGACCTGCAGGATTTCGCCCGCCGTGTCGAACTCAAGCGCATCGGCAAGCGGCCCCTCGAGATGCTGGCCCGGGCGGGGGCCTTCGACTGTCTCGAACCCAATCGGCGCAAGGTGTTCGAGAGCGTCGAGGCGTTGATCGACCATTCGGCCGCCGTGCACGAGGCGCGCCACTCGGCGCAGGTCTCGCTCTTCGGGGCCGCCGGCGAGGATCTGCCTCCGCCGCGTCTGCCCTCGCCGCCGGACTGGCTTCCCGAGGAGAAGCTTGCCGAGGAGCATGCCGCCGTCGGCTTCTATCTCTCGGGCCATCCGCTCGACGATTACATGCCGCCCCTCCGGCGCAAGGGCATCCTCACCCTGCGCGAGCTTGCCCGCAAGGCCGCCGGTGGGCGCTCGGTGACGGGGCGGATTGCCGGCATGGTGGCATCGATCAAGCGGCGCAAGTCGGCCAGGGGCAACGCCTTCGCCTTCGTCGCCCTGTCCGATCCCACGGGTTTCTACGAGGTCACCTGCTTTTCCGACGTGCTCGAGAAGGCCGGCGACGCGCTCGAGCCCGGCTCGAAGGTGGTGCTGACGGTGGAGGGGCAGCTCGAGGGGGACGATCAGCTCAAGCTGCTTGCCCGCGCCGTCGAGCCGCTCGATGGGGCGGTGGCCGATGCGGCCCCGGCCGGCCTCAGGGTGTTTCTCGGCGATGTCGAGGCGGTGGAGGCGGTGGCGGAGCTTCTGGGGCGGGTGCGGCGCCAGATCGAGAGCCGCGCCCGCGGCCCGGTGCATCTGTGCCTCACCGCTCCCGATCTTCCCGGAGAGGTCGAGGTGGCGGTGGGGGACGGCTACCCCGTCACTCCCGACGTCCGCAAGGCGCTGAAGAGCCTGCCCGGCGTTCTCACGGTGGAGGAGTTCTGACGGGCGGCCGAGGAGGGAGGCATGACGGTCGAGATCACCGATCGGGGCGGGGTGCGGATCGTCACCATCTCCCGGCCCGCGCGGCGCAACGCCGTCGATCCGAGTACGGCCGAGGCGCTGTTCGAGGCATTTCTGGCCTTCGATGCCGAAGACGGCGTGTCCGTGGCGGTGCTTGCCGGTGCCGGGGGGCATTTCTGTGCCGGTTTCGACCTGACTGCCGTCGCCTCCGGAGAGGCACGCGCCTGGATCGCCCGCTGCGCCATTCCGGCCGACTGGGCCGATGCTTGGGCGGAGCCGCTTCCGGGGCCGATGGGGCCGACGCGGCTCGTGCTCCGAAAGCCCGTCATCGCCGCGATCGAGGGTTACGCGGTGGCCGGGGGGCTCGAACTGGCGCTCTGGTGCGACATGCGCGTGGCGGCCGAGACGGCGGTCTTCGGGGTCTATTGCCGCCGCTGGGGCGTGCCGCTGATCGACGGCGGCACCATCCGCCTGCCGCGCCTCGTCGGCGAGGGTCGTGCCCGCGACCTGATCCTCACCGGCCGGCGGGTCGAGGCGGCGGAGGCCCATGCCGTCGGCCTTGTCGATCGGCTGGTGCCGGAGGGGGAGGCCGTGGCGCAGGCGGTGGCGCTTGCCGGAGAGCTCGCCCGTCTGCCGCAAGCCTGCCTCAGGGCCGATCGGGCGTCGATGGGTCTCGACGGCGGCGAGCTGGCCCGCCGGCTCAGGCGCGAATGGCGCTCTCTCGATGTGCTCGAGGACGAAGGCACCCGCGGCGCCGCCCGTTTCGTCGACGGGGCGGGGCGAGGCGGCGCCTTCGACTGAGGCTGGGACGGGCCGTGCCCCGGTCGGCACCGGTCCCTTGTCTCAGGGGGCGTTTGCGCGGAGGAGGTTGCCGCAGCGGCGCTGCCCGCCCCTGTCAGTAATGGGGCGGGGGCCGGTCGGCAAACAGGGCGTGGCTGCCGGCCTCGATTTCGGCCTCGGCGGCCTGTTCGAGAAGCAGCGCAAGGCGCCGTTCGAGCGTCTCGATCAGCTTGCCCTGCCGGCGCACCACTTCGGAGAGGGTTTCCGTTTCGCGGGCGAGGTGGGCGCTTTCCTCCTCGAGCCGTTCCAGCCGTGCCCGCAGCGCGGCAGGCGCCTCGTCCGGGATGTCGTCGTCGCAGGTCTTCGTCATGCCCCGGCGATGGCACGAAACAACCGGCGGGGCAAGCCCCGGGTCGGCCGGGTTCGGCCACCGTGGAAGCCTGCCTGCCTTGCCCGTCCACCGCCCTTCGGCTAGGAGAGCGGCAATGCCCGTGCCGGGCAGGGCAAGGCGGACGTGACGCGATGGCCAGAAACAAGGCGAAGAAGGAAAGGCGGCCCCGGGCGGCTCCGCCCAAGGGGTTCCGCGACTGGTTCGGTGAGGACGTGCTGCGCCGCACCGAGATGCTCGAGAAGATCCGCGAGGTCTATCACCTGCACGGCTTCGAGCCGCTCGAGACGCCGGCGGTCGAGACGGTGGAGGCGCTGGGCAAGTTCCTTCCCGATGTCGATCGGCCCAACGAGGGCGTCTTCGCCTGGCAGGAAGAGGATGGGGACTGGCTGGCACTGCGCTACGATCTGACGGCGCCGCTGGCGCGGGTCTATGCCCAGTTCCGCAACGAACTGCCCACCCCCTATCGCCGCTATGCCATGGGGCCGGTCTGGCGCAACGAGAAGCCGGGGCCGGGGCGCTTCCGCCAGTTCTGGCAATGCGACGCCGACACGGTGGGCGCGCCTTCGGTCGCGGCCGATGCCGAGATCGCCGCCATGCTGGCCGAGGCGCTCGAAGCGGTGGGAATTGCCCGAGGCGACTACCTCATCCGCATCAACAACCGCAAGGTGCTGAACGGCGTGCTCGAGGCGGCGGGGCTTCTCGACCCGGACGACCCGGATGCCCATGCCGAGGCCCGCGGCATCGTGCTGCGGGCGATCGACAAGCTCGACCGGCTCGGCGGGGAAGGCGTGCGGGCACTGCTCGGGGAGGGGCGCAGGGACGAAAGCGGCGACTTCACCCGCGGCGCCGGGCTGTCGGACGAGCAGGCCGATCTCGTCATGGCCTTCACCGCTGCGCGGCGTCGGTCGGGGGGCGAGACGCTCGCCCGGCTCGGCGAGCTCGTGGGCCGCTCCGGGACCGGACGCGAGGGGGTGGCGGAACTCGAGACCATCGCCACCCTTCTCGAGGGGCAGGGCTATGGCAGCGACCGGATCCTCATCGACCCGTCGGTGGTGCGCGGTCTCGGCTATTACACCGGGCCGGTCTACGAAGCCGAGCTCACCTTCGAGATCACCGACGAGAAGGGCCGTCCGCGGCAGTTCGGGTCGGTGGCGGGTGGTGGCCGTTATGACGATCTCGTCCGGCGGTTCACCGGCCAGCGCGTGCCGGCAACGGGGGCCTCGGTCGGGGTGGACCGGCTGCTTGCGGCCCTCGGCGCCGTGTCCGGCGAACGGCCCGCGGCCACCGGCCCGGTGGTGGTGACGGTAATGGATCGTGACCGGATCGGCGATTACATGAAGATGGTGGACGAGTTGCGCCGTGCCGGCATCCGGGCCGAGATGTATCTCGGCAATCCGAGGAATTTCGGCAACCAGATGAAATATGCCGACCGCCGCGGCGCGCCGATCGCCGTCATTCAGGGCTCCGACGAGAAGGCCCGCGGCGTCGTCCAGCTGAAGGATCTCGTTCTCGGGGCGAAGATCGCCGAGAAGGCTTCGCTCGAGGAGTGGAAGGCCCGCCCCGCCCAGCGCGAGGTGCTCCGGGCCGATCTGGTGCCCGAGGTGCGCCGAATGCTGGCGGAAGGGGCAGGCGATGGCGAAGGCTGACGCCATGTCCGCCGCTGCACCGCCAGCCGCCATCACCGATCCGGCGGCGCGCGAGAAGGCTGTGGCCGAGGAGCTCTTCGCCCGCTTCCGCGAAGGGGCGGCGCCGTTCGACACCGCGATTCTCCAGCCGGCCGAGACCCTGATCGATCTCTACGGCGAGGACATGCGCGCCCGCGCCTATGTCACCCGTGATCCGCTGCGCGGCGAGCTGATGCTGCGCCCCGACTTCACCGTGCCCCTGCTCGAGGCCCATCTGGCCGCGGGTGGCGGGGCCGGGCGCTATGCCTATGTCGGCAAGGTCTTCCGCATGCAGGAGGCGGGCAGCGGCCGGCCCAGCGAGTATCTCCAGGTTGGCCTCGAGCATCTGGGCGGGGAGGATCCTCTGGCCGAGGAGATCGCGCTCTTTCTCGAAGTGCACGAGGCGTTGGCCGGTCTGCCCGTGCGGATCGAGACCGGCGATGTCGGCCTTCTGGTGGCGGCGGTCGAGGCGCTCGGCACCAGCCGCGCGCGCAAGGATGCGCTCTTGCGTCATCTGTGGCGGCCGGGGCGGTTTCGCGAACTGGTCGAGCGCTTCGGCGGCCGTCGTGCGCCCCATCCGGCCCAGGCGGCATTGCTGGCGCGTCTCGCGCAGGAAGGGGTCGAGGGGGTGATGGCCGGGATCGGCGAACTCCATGGTCTGCGGGAGCGGGACGAGATCGCCGAGCGGCTTCGGGCGCTTCTCGAGGAGGCGCGGACCCCGCCGCTCCCCGCAGCCCGGCTCGACGCCGTCGAGCGGTTGCTGGCGCTCGATTGTCCGCTCGGAGAGGCGTTGCCGGCCCTCGAGGAGATCGCCGCCGAGTTGCCCGGCATGGAGGAGGCGGTCAGCCGTTTCGCCGAGCGTGTCGTGGCGCTGGCGCGTGCCGGTATCGAGCCGCAGGAAGTGCGCTTCGCCGGCAGTTTCGGTCGCACCTCGCTCGAATATTACGACGGGTTCGTCTTCGGATTCGTGGCCCGCGACCGCCCCGATCTGCCGCCGCTGGCCACGGGCGGGCGCTACGATGCCCTGGCCGCGCGGCTCGGCGGGGCGCGCCTGCCGGCGGTCGGGGCGGTGGTGCGCCCCGGGCCCGTCGCGCGCCTGAGGGAGGGGGAATGATGAGCCTGCGTCTCGCGGTGCCCTCCAAGGGCCGCCTTCAGGAAGCGACCTTCGAGTGGTTCGGGGCCCGCGGCATCACCTTGCGCCGCACCGGCTCGGGCCGCGAATATGCCGCGGCCGCCGACGGGGTCGCGGGGCTCGTCGTCGAACTCCTGCCGGCCGGCGAGATCGCCCGTGATCTCGCTGCGGGGCGGATTCACCTCGGGGTGACGGGCACCGATCTCGTCTGCGAGAAGATCCCCGATCCGGCCGCCGACGTGCAGTCCCTGGCCGCGCTCGGCTTCGGCCATGCCGATCTGGTGCTGGCGGTGCCGGTGCCCTGGGTCGATGTGGCGACGGTGGACGATCTCGACGATGTGGCGGCCCGCTTCCGCCGTCGCCACGGCCGGCGTCTGCGAATCGCCACCAAATATCACCGCCTCGTGCGCGATTTCCTGCGGGTGAAGGGTGTGGCCGATTACGCCCTCGTCGACAGCCAGGGAGCGACCGAGGGCACGATCCGCAACCGCACCGCCGAAGCGATCGCCGACATCACCTCCACCGGGGAGACGCTCAGGGCCAATCGGCTGAAGATCCTCGATGACGGGCTGATCCTGCAGAGCCAGGCCGAGCTCTTTCTCTCGCGCCGGGCAGCTTGGGGAAAGGATGCGCAGGATGCGCTGGCGCGGTTGTGCGCCAGGCTCGGTCTCGATCTGCCGAAGCTGAAGGGTGCCGGCGCCGCTTCTTCCTGAACGGCGGGTTTCCGAACGACGGAGGCGTTCCTTTCCGCGCGGCGCCATGCGGCCGTGCTTCGGGCGCAGCCGCGCCGTTTCGGTGTCCTGGGGGGAGCAGAATGTGGCGCGCGAGGCGTTTTCGGCGAGACGTGCCCCGGAGAGGGTTCGGGCCGTGCGGCGCTCAGAGCCTTACGCCGATCAGACCGAGGGCGGCGCCAAGCTCTTCGGGCAGCGCTTCCTCGTCGCCTCGGGGAACGATGTCGGGCGGAGCTTCGGCGGCGGGAAGGTAGCGCCAGCCCTGGAAGGGGCGCCGCGGGACCGGCTGCGTGCGCATGAGCGTCGGTGAGAGATGGATCGCGCAGCGGCGGATGCCGTCTTCGCCCATCCGCTCCTCGAGAGCGAGAATCTCCTGCCGGGCGCGGATCTCGCCCCCGATCACCCAGTAGAGCGATCCGCCGGCAAGCAGCTCCCCCGCCCGGCGGGGAAACATGCGCGTGACATGGACCGGATGCCAGTTCCCCGGATCGTCGGCGGCGGCGCGGCGCCGGGCGATCGAGGCCTCGAGCGCCTCGACGCTGTCGATGCCGACGCAGAGCTTGAGAAGATGCAGCCCGCCGCTCATGTCTCCCCCGTCCTCGTCTTCCGCCTCGTTGCTGCCGGCTCGGACGCCGCGATGCCGGCCCCCGGCCGCGCGGCGATTTCGCGCAGGCCGGTGGTTCCCCGTTCCCACCTGCCCCTTTTGCGGGGCGTCCGCAAGGGCAGGGAGTGCTCGCCGGAGCGGCATGTCGGTCGGAGAGAGCCCGTGCGCCTTGCAGGGGGGCGGCAGGGGCGAACGAGCGCTCCTCTGCCCGACGCACCGCACGATCGGGGAACCGGAACACCATCCCGCCATTGACCGCGCCCGGGCCGAAGCATAGGTTGGGTGTCCCCCGCTTCGCGACCGACCACCGCGCCTGCGGGGCCGTCCGCGCCCCGTCGGACCTCCGGGGGGCGCGGAAGCCGAGCCGATCATCCGCCAGCTGCCGGGACACAGCCATGAGCCGCTTCGCCGCCCCGATCGCCGAACGAATCTGGGATCTGAAATACCGTTTCAAGACGCCCGACGGGCAACCGATCGACGCCACGGTCGAAGACAGCTGGCGCCGCGTCGCCCGGGCGCTCGCCGCCGTCGAGAAGGAGCCCGAGAGCTGGGAAGGGAAGTTCTACGCCGCGCTCGAGGACTTCCGCTTCCTGCCCGCGGGGCGTATCCTCGCCGGGGCGGGCACCGGCCGCGATGTCACGCTCTTCAACTGTTTCGTGATGGGCACGATCCCCGACAGCCTCGAAGGGATCTTCGAGCATCTGAAGGAGGCGGCCCTCACCATGCAGCAGGGCGGCGGGATCGGTTACGACTTCTCGACCCTGCGTCCGCGCGGCGCGCTCGTGAAGGGGGTTGGGGCCGACGCTTCGGGGCCGCTTTCCTTCATGGATGTCTGGGACGCGATGTGTCGCACCATCATGTCGGCCGGTTCGCGCCGCGGCGCGATGATGGCGACCATGCGCTGCGACCATCCCGACATCGAGGACTTCGTCACCGCCAAGCAGGATCCGGCCCGGCTGCGCAACTTCAACCTCTCGGTGCTCGTCACCGATGCCTTCATGGCCGCGGTGAAGGCGGACCGGCCCTGGGATCTCGTTTTCGGCGGCAAGGTCTGGCGCACGGTCCGCGCCCGCGATCTGTGGGACCGGATCATGCGGGCCACCTACGACTATGCCGAGCCCGGCGTGATCTTCATCGATCGTATCAACGCCATGAACAATCTCGGCTATTGCGAGACGATCTCGGCCACGAACCCGTGCGGCGAACAGCCCCTGCCGCCCTATGGCGCCTGCCTTCTGGGTTCGATCAACCTCGCCCGGCTGGTGCGCGATCCCTTCGGCCCCGACGCCGCACTCGACGAGGCCGCGCTCGAGGAGCTTGTGGCCACCGCCGTGCGGATGATGGACAACGTCGTCGATGCCTCGCGCTTTCCCCTCGAGGCGCAGAAGCGCGAGGCCGAGGCCAAGCGCCGCATCGGCCTCGGCGTGACGGGGCTGGCGGATGCGCTGCTCATGCTCGGGCTGACCTACGGCTCGGAAGAGGCCGCGAGACGGGCCGAAGGCTGGATGAGGTCGATCACCCGCGCGGCCTATCGTGCCTCCATCGCGCTGGCGAAGGAGAAGGGGGCGTTTCCGCTCTTCGATGCCGAGAAGTATCTCGCCTCCGGCTTCATGCGGAAGATGGACGCGGACATCCGTGCCGACATCGCCCGCCACGGCATCCGCAACGCCCTTCTCACTTCCATCGCCCCGACCGGCACGATCTCGCTCTATGCCGGCAACGTCTCCTCGGGAATCGAGCCGGTCTTCGCCTATGCCTACAAGCGCAAGGTGCTGATGCCCGACGGCTCGCACGAGGAAGAGGAGGTCGTCGATTACGCCGTGAAGCTCTGGCGCGAGAAGTTTCCGGGCCGGCCGCTGCCCGACCACTTCGTCGATGCCCAGACCCTGGCGCCGGCCGATCATGTGCGGATGCAGGCGGCGGTGCAGGAATGGGTCGACAGTTCGATCTCGAAGACCATCAACCTGCCCGAGGACATCTCCTTCGATGCTTTCAAGGATGTCTATCTCGATGCTTACGAGAGCGGCTGCAAGGGATGCACCACCTATCGTCCGAACGAGGTGACGGGCTCGGTGCTGTCGGTCTCCGAGAAGGAGGAAAGCGCACCCGAGGCCGACAAGGGCGCCGAGGTGGTGTATCTTTCCGAGCCTCTGGCGCGGCCCGAGGCGCTCGAGGGGCGGACCTACAAGCTCACCTGGCCCCATTCGGAGCATGCGATCTACGTCACCGTCAACGACGCCGTGATCAACGGTCAGCGCCGGCCCTTCGAGGTGTTCATCAATTCGAAGAACATGGAGCATTACGCCTGGACGGTGGCGCTCACCCGCATGATCTCGGCCGTCTTCCGCCGCGGCGGCGATGTGAGCTTCGTGGTCGAGGAGCTGAAGGCCGTGTTCGATCCGCGCGGCGGCGCCTGGGTCGAGGGGCGCTATGTGCCTTCGATCCTCGCTGCGATCGGCAGCGTGATCGAACGCCACATGATCGAGACCGGTTTTCTCGAGCGCGAGGGAATGGGCCTCAAGGAAGATCCGCAGCTCAAGGTGAGCGTCGCCGGGCAGAAAGGTGCGGCAGGGGGTGGTGTCGGCGGTGGCGCGGTCTGCCCCGCCTGCGGCAGTGCCGAGGTGCAGATGGCCGAGGGCTGCATGAGCTGCCTTGCCTGCGGCTTCTCGAAATGCGGCTGAGCCGGTGCGGTGACCGAAGGGCAATCCCATTCCCTGCGCACACGCATCCGCGCCATGCTCGAGGGCGAGGACGCGCTTGCGAGCGCCGTCGTCGGCGGCATCGTCAATGCGCTGATCGTGATCTCGGCGGTGGCGATCTCGCTCGAGACCGTGCCGAGCCTGCCGGCGGATGTGCGGCACCTCCTTCTCTGGCTCGAATTCCTGGTCTCGATCGTCTTCGCGCTCGAATATGCCCTGCGGGTCTGGGTGGCGCGGCGGCCGCTGCGGTACGTCTTCGGTTTCTGGGGCATCGTCGATCTTCTGGCCTTCGCACCGACACTCCTTGCAGGTGGTGACGGAATCTGGGGCGTGGTGCGGGTGCTGCGGCTGGTCAAGCTCGTGCGCCACTGGTCGGCGCTCGACCGGCTGGTGCGGGCCCTCCTGCGCATCCGCGACGATCTGCTGGTGTTCCTCTCGATCGCCGCCCTTCTGATCTACGTCGCCGCCGTCGGCATCTACCATTTCGAGCACGAGGCCCAGCCCGAGGCCTTTTCCTCGATCCCCGCCTCTCTCTGGTGGGCCATCGCCACCTTCACGACGGTGGGTTATGGCGACGTCTATCCCGTCACGGCCGGGGGCAAGATCTTCACCGCGATCATCCTCGTCGTCGGTCTCGGCATCGTCGCCGTGCCGACGGGCCTCATCTCGGCGGCACTCACCGAGGAGCTCGAGGCCGAGCGGCGGCGAAGACGGGCCCGGCGCCGGCAGCGTTCGCAGGGGGCGGCATCGACGAAGCCCACGAAGGAAGGCGGCGATGCGGACGAGACCGATCCGCCCGAGGCGATCTGAAACCGGCCGCGCGGCGGTGCGTGCGGGCGCGAGAACCCGCCGCGCCCGATTTCTGCCATCTTTCCTTTCTAGCAAGGAATGCAAGGCAGAATGGGCATGAACCGGCCGATTCGCGTATGGGCGCGGCGCCTGCGCGAGGTGAAGCAGGGCCGGCGGCCGACGAGGGCAGGGCAGAGGCGCCATGGGCACGGGACGGTCGGGCATGGACGGGGCAAGGACGGGAGGGCGCGGTCGCCGGGCGTGGCGTCTGCTGCCGCCCCTGCCGACGACGATCCGGCGGCTGATGCTGATAATCCTCGTCGCTTCCGTCCATGTCGTGTCCTTCCTCGCCATGGATGCCCCGGAAGGGCGAACGGGCGAGACGGCGGCTGCGCCGACGCCCGGTCAGGAAGCGCCGCGTCGGCGCGTCGGCGTCGTGCGTTTCTTCACAAACGACCAGATCGGTGACGGGCAGGATCGCTGGCGCACCGGCTCCTACCAAGTGAGCTTCATCCAGGCCCGCAACTGGAGTGACCGGCTCGGGGAGCATTTCGGCGACGTGGCCGAAACCCGCCTGCGCAGCGAGATCATCGCCCCCGCGACGCTCACCATGGCGCCCCCGCTCGACCGTCCCTATGCCGGGGTGCTGTCGGTGGGGCGGCATTTCTGGTGGCGGCGGGGCGCGCTCGATCTGCGGCTCGGGGGCGACCTGGTGCTGATCGGCCCAGCTTCGGGCATGTCCGCCTTTCAGGGCTTCGTCCACAACATCGCCGGCCTGCCGCGACCGACCGTCCATGCGAGCCAGCTCGGCAATGCGCTCTACCCGACGGTTTCGGTCGCCGCCACCCGCGAGATCCGCCTCGGCAGAAGGGCCATGTTCTCCCCCTTCGTCGAGGCCGAAGCCGGGGTCGAGACCTATGCCCGCATCGGTTTCGACCTCGCTTTCGGCCGGATCGGGGACGGGGTGGTGCGACCGCGCGATGTGGTCAGCGGCCAGCGCAATTCCGGCACGGGCCCCATGCGCGGTACCGGCTGGTCCTTCACCCTTGGTGGTGACATCGCCCGCGTGGTGTCTTCCGCCTATCTGCCCGCAGGGCGAGGCACCGCTCCCGAACCCTGGCGCAGCCGCCTGCGGCTCGGCGTGGCCTATGGCGGCCAGCGCCACGGCTTCTTCTACGGGTTGACCTGGCTTGGCCGCGAATTCGTGGGTCAGCCTTCGGGGCAGGTTGTCGGCACGCTTTCACTTGCTCTCGATTTCTGATTCATGTTCTGTGTGTGGAGAGGCGGGAGAAAAGATCCGCAAGGACGATCCCGGAGGCGGACAAGACAACAGACGAGGAGACGGACGAGGCGGCAGGCAGGCAGGCAAGGACGCGACGGCCCGGCAGCGGTTCGCCGCGGATCGTGAAACGGGCCGGGCGACGGATCGACAGGAGAGCGCGGAAAAGACCCGAGAGGGCGGCGCCCATATCGAGCAGGACCATGACACGGAACAACCACCACACGCCCCGGACGGGGTTCGTTGCCATCGTCAAGGCATGCCAGACCTATTTGCGCGGACGAACCGGCATTTACGATGCCCCGCCCGCCATCGGCGACATCTGGACATGGCAGGGGGAGGCGGTGCGCATCGCTCTGGCCGAGGACGGCGGTCTCCGGGAACCGGCGGCCGCTCTTGCAGCGGTCGGTGCCGCCGATGCGGGGGAAGCGCACGCTCCTCTGTCGGCGACGGGCACGGCGGACGACGGAGAGGCGCTGCCCTTTCCGCGGATCGTCGTCAGCGACGGGGTGCGGCGCTTTCCGTTCGATGTGGTGTCCGGCCCGTCTTTCGCGGAAACCTTCCTCGTCTTTCATCAGGGATTGCCGCCGCGGCGCCTGCGCCTCGAGGTCGTCGAAGTCGCGGGCTACGAGGAGGTGGCGGCCATGGCCGGGCAGCCCGTGGGGATGGGGGACATGGCGCTGCCCGCGGGCTTTGCCACCGGGACGGTCCTGCCGACGCCCCTGGGGCCGATCCCGGCCGCACAACTCGAGGAGGGCGGTGCCCTCATCGACGAGGCGGGCATGGCGGTCGGCATCCGCCGGCTGCGGTGCCGGGAGACGAGCGGCGCGCGCATCAAGGCCTATCCCGAGCTGGCCCCGCTCTTCCTGCCCGGCAGCCCCGGCCTGATCCTCGCCCCCGGTCAGCCGGTGGTGCATGAAGGGGCGGGCGTGCCGGCGCTGACGGGCTGCGAGCGGGTGGCGATCCCGGCGGGGCTGATGCGGACCGGCAGGCAGGTGCGGCCGCTGCTGCGTCCGGGCCGCAGGGTCGTCTATGTCGAGCCGGTGCTCGAGCGGCCGGCGATCCTCTCGATCGGTGGCAGCCGGCTGGCGCTGAAGGGCGGGGCGGCCGAGGCCCTGCCCGCCGGTCTGGCGCTGGCGGATGCCTTCGAGGCCGAGCTGGTCCTCGGGCTCGGCATGGCGATGCCGGCGTCGGGGCGCCCCGGCATTGCGGAACCGGCCGCGCTCTCGGCCTGACCGGCCTTCGGTCATCCGCCGGCCGGTGCCGCGGGGAAGGCGAGGGCGCCTCTCCGCCTGTCGGCCTCACACCGTGGTGCCGACGAGATTGCCGACAAGGGCGGTGATCGCCATGGCCAGCGCCCCCCAGAAGGTCACCCGCAACACGGCCCGCAGCACCGGGGCGCCGCCGGCACGGGCCGAGAGCACGCCGAGCAGCGTGAGCGAGAGGAGCGAGGCCGCCGTAACGACCGTGATCATCGCCGCCCGTGTCGTGCCGAGGACGGAGAGCACGGCGACAAGGGGAATGAGGCCACCGGCGAGGAAGGACAGGGCCGATGCGAAAGCGGCCCGGATCGGCGAGACGGAACCGACCTCGGTGATGCCGATCTCGTCGCGGGCGTGGGCGGCAAGGGCGTCCTTCTCCATCATCTGCCGGGCCACCTCGCGGGCCAGATCCGCCGACACGCCGCGTTCGATGTAGATCCGCGTGAGCTCGTCGAGCTCGTATTCGGGATGGGATTCGAGCCACTCCCGCTCCTTGGCGAGGTCCGCCGCCTCGGTGTCGCTCTGGGAACTGACGGAGACGTATTCCCCCGCCGCCATCGACATCGCCCCGGCCACGAGTCCGGCAACGCCGGCCAGGAGGATCTCGCGCGCTCCCGTTCCGGCGCCGGCTACGCCGACGATCAGCGCGGCGGTCGAGACGATGCCGTCATTGGCGCCGAGCACGGCGGCTCTCAGCCAGCCGGTGCGGTGGGAATAATGCTGGTGTTCCATCGCGTCCCCCTCGGTTTTCAAGGCACCCGCTCGCGCTCCAACTGGCATGACTGCGCAGGGATGGAAAGGGGGTGGTGTCGCCTCCCTGCCGCGGATATCCGTTTGCAGGACACGCAAGGAGCTCCCCGCGGCGGCATTCGACCCGGCGGCCGATGTGGTCAGTCGCAGGGGATGGCGGCTTCGGGCGTGGCGCCTTCCTGCACGGCCTCGTGCCGCCTTGCCAGGAGCCGGGCATCGGGCCCTTCGAGAGCGCGGATGCGGGAGACGGTGCGGGCGAATTCGAAGGCTTCCTTGCTGCCCGGAGCGATCAGCCGTTCGGGTTCTTCGGCCGCCGAGGCGGCGAGGCGGATTCCGCGATCGTGCAGAACGTCGATCAGGTTGATGAAACGCCGCGCGGCTGCCGCGTCGGCCGCACCGAGACGCGGCACATGGTCGATGACGAGGAAGTCGAGATGCCCGGCGATGGCGAGATAGTCTCCCGCACCGAGCGGCTGACGGCAGAGCGCATCGAAGGGAGTACGGCCGATGCGGCCATGCCAGCGCGGCAGGCCGATCTCGCGGCCGGCATGGCGCAGGGCAAGCGGTGCGCCCGTGGCTCCCCCCGTCAGCAGATCCCACAGCCCGTCGAGCCGGTGCGTGGCTTCCGGCGTGTCGGGGGCGATCCAGGCGCGGGCGCCCGAATGCCACAGCCGGCGATAGTCCTGCGGACCGGCCAGCTCGACGATGTCGAAATGGCGCTCGAGCGCGTCGATGAAGGGCAGGAAGAGCGCGCGGTTGAGCCCGTCCTTGTAGAGGTCGGCCGGGGGGCGGTTCGAGGTGGTGACGATGAACACCCCTTCGCGGGCGAGCGCCTCGAACAGCCGCGCGAGGATCATCGCGTCGGCAATGTCCTTGACCTCCATCTCGTCGAGGCAGAGGAGGCGGGCGCCGCGCGCGATCTCCCGGGCCACCGGCGCAAGGGCGTCGGCCGCACCGCGATTGCGGGCCGCGTCGAGCCGGTGATGGATCTCGCGCATGAACTCGTGGAAATGCAGGCGCCGCTTCTTCGGTTCGGGAAGCACGTCGAAAAAGAGGTCCATCAGCATCGACTTGCCGCGTCCGACCGGGCCCCAGAGATAGAGGCCGTGAAGCGCGGGCATGTTCGGGCGGCGGAAGCGGGCAAGCCAGGCTGCGCCCGGCCGATGGCGCAGGATGACCTCTCCCAGTCGCGCCAGGCGCTCGAGCGCCGCTTCCTGGCCGCTGTCGGGCAGGAAGCCTTCGGCCGCGGTGCGCGCGGCATAGGCTCTGGCAAGCATCTCCTTCATGGCTCTTCCATAACGGCCGGATGGCAGGGGTGGAAGAGCCGCTCGGGGTTCCGGCCGACATGGGGCGGCATTGCACCTTTGCCATCTCTGTGGCAGCGATGGAGCAGATGCGATTGTCTGACGAAAGCGGTGCCTGCCGCTTCAAGGGAGGAGAAGAAAATGGCCGACAGCGCAGATGCCCCGCTCCGTGCCCGTCTCGAGGATCCCTCGCTGCTCGAGACGCGGTCCTTCATCGCCGGGGAATGGGTGACGGCGGATGACGATGCGCGTTTCCCCGTCACCAACCCCGCCACCGGAGAGGTGATCGCCACCGTGCCCGATCTCGGGCTCGACGAGACCCGCCGTGCCATCGAGGCGGCCGAGGCCGCGCGTCACGAATGGGCAGGGCGCACCGGCAAGGAGCGGGCGGCGATCCTGAGGCGCTGGTTCGAGCTGATGGTGGAAAACGCCGACGACCTCGCCGTCATCCTCACCGCCGAGGCCGGCAAGCCGATCGGCGAATCGCGCGGCGAGATTCTCTATGGCGCCGCCTTCGTCGAGTTCTTCGCCGAGGAGGCCAAGCGCGTCTATGGTGAGACCATACCCGGGCACCAGCCCGACAAGCGGCTGATCGTCATCCGCCAGCCGGTGGGCGTGGCTGCCGGCATCACGCCGTGGAACTTTCCCAACGCGATGATCGCCCGCAAGGTGGCGCCGGCGCTGGCGGCCGGATGCGGATTCGTCATCAAGCCGGCCGAGGAAACCCCGCTCTCGGCCCTTGCCATGGCGGTGCTGGCCGAGCGTGCCGGCATTCCGGGCGGACTCTTTTCGGTGGTGACGACCAGCCGCCCCGCCCTCGTCGGCGAGGAATTCTGCACCAACGAGACCGTGCGCAAGATCACCTTCACCGGTTCGACGGAGGTCGGCCGCATCCTGCTCCGGCTCTCGGCCGACCAGATCAAGCGCGTCTCCCTCGAGCTTGGCGGCAATGCGCCCTTCATCGTCTTCGACGATGCCGATCTCGAGGAAGCGGTCGAGGGGGCGATGATGTCGAAATACCGCAACACCGGCCAGACCTGCGTCTGCGCCAACCGCATCTATGTGCAGGAAGGGATCTACGATGCCTTCGCCGAGCGGCTGGCCGAGAAGGTGCGGCAGGTGCAGGTGGGGGACCCGTTCGATCCGGCCACCAATGCCGGGCCACTGATCAACGAGGCGGCGGTGGCGAAGGTGGAGCGGCATGTGGCCGATGCGGTGGCGAAGGGGGCGCGGGTGCTGGTCGGCGGCACCCGTCTCGACCGGGAGGGGCCGTGGTTCGCCCCGACGGTGATCTGTGACGTCAGCCAGGAGATGCAGGTGGCGAGGGAGGAGACCTTCGGGCCGCTCGCGCCGCTCTTCCGTTTCTCGGAGGAAGCCGAGGTCATCCGCCAGGCCAACGACACGATCTACGGCCTCGCGGCCTATTTCTACGCGCGCGACCTCTCACGGGTCTGGCGCGTGGCCGAGGCGCTGGAATACGGCATGGTCGGCATCAATACCGGCATCATCTCGACCGAGCTCGCCCCCTTTGGTGGTGTCAAGCAATCCGGGCTCGGCCGCGAGGGATCGCGCCACGGCATCGAGGAATATCTCGAAATGAAATATCTATGTATGGCGGTGTGACGGGAAAAAGGCCCGTATTTCCCCTTGCATGCGCAAAGATATTCCACGCCGAGGGGCGCATGCGCGGGCCTGCATCCGCCGGAACGCGAAAAGGGCGTGGCTCGTCGCCACGCCCGTTCACCTCTGCCGAGAACCGAGGCGTCAGGCGGTTTCGGCTTCCTTCGCCCCGGCGGTTTCGGCAGGCTTCTCGACCTCGCCCTCGATGACCTTGCCGGTCTCCGCCTTGCGGCCGGAGAGCGACTTGATCTCGATCTTCCGCGGCCTCAGCGCCTCGGGGATCTCGCGGACGAGATCGACATGCAGCATGCCGTTCTCGTAGATGGCATCCTGCACGCGGATGTAGTCGGCCAGCTGGAACCGTTTCTCGAAGGCCCGCTGGGCAATGCCGCGATAGAGGAAGGTCCGTCCGGCTTCTTCCTCGTTCTGGGCCTTGGCCCCGCGGATCACCAGCTGCTGATCGCGCAGCTCGACCTCGATCTCGTCGGGCGAGAAGCCCGCCACCGCGATCGAGATGCGGTAATGGTCGTCACCGATCTTCTCGATGTTGAAGGGCGGATAGGATCCGCCGCCGGTTTCGCTCGAGAAGATGCGGTCGAACATCTCGGCCAGCTGGTCGAAACCGATGGTCGCCCTGTAGAGCGGCGTCAGATCGAAGCTCCTCATGGCTGTATCCTCCTTTCCGAGCGATACACCTTGGTGTGCCTTCAACCGACAGGCACCATTGCCGGCCCTTGCGGCGCCGGCATGACATAGATGGGAATGGCTGCAAACCTTTTCAAGGGGTTGCCCGGGCCGGGCAACCCCTCGGGGAAGTGGGAGGAAGTGGTGGCTCGTCGGGGAAGGTCATTCGGGGCGAACGAAACGGGCGCCGACGCCGCGGTCGATCTCGCGACCGCCGAGGCGGTGCGGGAGGATGCGCGGGAGGGGCCGCGGCTCCGCCGGAGAGGCGGCATCCGTTGCCGCGGATGCGGCGGCGGCCAGGAGCGGCGCCGCGGGCAGGCGGGCCCGCAGCGCCTCGATCCGTCCGTCGAGCACGCTTGCCAGCGCCACCTTGCGGCCGGCCAGCCGCGCCTTGGCCGACACGATGGCGACGATCTGCGGCCGCCCGTCGATGATGCGGAAGACCGGAGCGCCGGAGGCCCCCGAATCGACATCGCAACTCAGAACGGCCACCCGGCCCTCGCGGGTCAGCGTTCGGCAGCCGTCCTCGAGCGTGGCGGTGTCGCGGCGCAGCGCGGAGGTGGCGTTGTAGGAAACGAGATCGACCTTGTGCCCCGGGGCGAGAATGCCGGCGGCGAGAAAGGGGGCGATCCTGCTCGGGGGAATCGGCGCCTCGAGCCGCAGAAGGGCGAGATCGTTCGCGATCCGCTCGAGCTTTCGTGGATCGCGATAGACGTAGCCCCGTGCGATCACGGCGGCGACGACCCGGCGCATGGCCGCCGCCCGGCCCCGCCGCTCGCCGGCAAGGAAAAGGATCGATCCGGGTGCGATTTGCTGGCCGCTGCGCTTCTCGTAAAGGCAGTGTGCGGCCGTCAGCACGATGTCGGGCGAGATGAGCGTGCCCGAGCAGGTGGCGCTCCGGTCCAGGATGAGCTGCCCCACGGCCTGCCAGGGGCCCGCCTCGCGCGGCGTGTCGAGCAATTCGATCTCCCCGGCCGGCGCCGGCCGCGCGAGGGCAAGCCCTGCGAGCAGTGCAAGAGAGGCGATCATGCCGGTGAACATGCCCTTCTTCATCCCGTCTTCTCCTTGTTCCACGAGAAGCATGCTAGAGCGGCAGAAGGGCGATTCCTTGAACGGATTGCGGCCGATCCTGAAGAAATGATGATCAGGTCATGGCGATGAGGTAGAAAATACCGACTCACCGTGAACGGAAGGCGAATATCCGTTCTCGTCATGGTGGAAAACCTGACCGTGCATGGATCGTCCTGCCCCATTCGTGACGCAACGTCGCGCAAGGGCAGGTCTCAGGCGGCGCTCCTGGAAGCGGCGATGTTCTGCGGCATCGGGCCGCCTGTCGCCCAGTCGAGAAGCTCGACCGTATGGACCACCGGGATCGGGGTGCCCGAAGCGATCTGCACCAGGCAGCCGATATTGCCGGTTGCGACCACATCGGGGGATTTCGCTTCGATATGGCGCACCTTGCGGGCCTTGAGCCGGGCCGAGATCTCGGGCTGGAGCAGATTGTAGGTGCCGGCCGAGCCGCAACACAGATGGCTTTCCTTCGGCTCGACCACCTCGAACCCGACCTGCCGCAGCAGCTTTTTCGGCAGATCGCGGATCTTCTGCCCGTGCTGGAGCGAGCAGGCGGCATGATAGAGCACGCGCATCTGCGGGGCGACGTTCGCGGGCAGATCGAGCCGGGCGACGACTTCGCTCACATCCTTCGCCAGCGCCGCGATGCGGGCGGCATCCTCGGCCAGTCCGGCATCACGTTCGAACATGACGCCGTAATCCTTGACCGTGGTGCCGCATCCCGAGGCGTTGATGACAATGGCGTCGAGCGGCTCTTCGGCGTCGGCGGCGAGAAAGGCGCGGATGTTGCGTGCCGCCGAGGCGTGGCTCTCGTCGGTCCTGCCCATGTGATGGGTGAGGGCACCGCAGCATCCCTGGCCGGCCGGGATCACCACTTCGGCACCGAGCCGCGTGAGAAGCCGCACCGTGGCCTCGTTGATCGCCGGATCGAGGGCGCGCTGGGCGCATCCCGTCATCAGCGCCACGCGCATGCGCCGTTCCCCCTCGGCCGGGAAGGTCTGGGGGCGGTCCACGGGCGAGGGCTTCGGCAGGCGCGGCGGCGCCATCTCGAGCATGGCCTGCAGGCGCTTGTCGGGCAGCAGCCGCCGGAAGGGCCTGCCGAGCCTGGCCGCCAGCAGCGAGAGGCGGAACCGGCCCGGATGGGGAACGATGCGCGCCAGCGCCCAGCGCAGGAGCCGGTCCATCAGCGGCCGGCGCCAGCTTTCCTCGACATGGGCGCGGGCCTCGTCGATCAGGTGCATGTAATCGACGCCCGAGGGGCAGGTCGTCATGCAGGCGAGGCAGGAAAGGCAGCGGTCGATGTGCAGCACGGTCTTCTCGTCCGCCGGTCGGCCGCTCTCGAGCATGTCCTTGATGAGGTAGATGCGGCCGCGGGGGCTGTCGAGCTCGTCCCCGAGGGTGACGTAGGTCGGGCAGGTGGCGGTGCAGAAACCGCAATGCACGCAGGTGCGGAGGATCTCGTTGGCGCGGGCGATGCGCGGATCGGCCAGCTGCTCGGGGGTGAAACTGGTCTGCATCTCAGGCGTGCTCCGTGAGGGGGGCGGGGGCCGGATCCATCAGCCCCGGATTGAGAATGCCGGCCGGGTCGAACCGGTGCCTGAGGCCGCGGGCGAGGGCGGCAAGGCGCGGCGGTTCGGGGTGAAAGACGGGCACGGTGCGGCGCGTGTTCTCGGAGGCCCGCACCAGCGTCGCATGGCCGCCGAGAGCGGCGAGGTGGCCGCGGATGATGGCGGCGCCCGCATCGCCCGTGTCGGGGGTGACGAGCCAGACCAGCCCGCCGCCCCAGTCGAGGAAGGCGTGATGGGCGAGGCCGTCCTGCCCGAGGAGGTCGAGAAGCACCGGCCCGTCGGTCGGCTTGAGGGAGATGCGCCAGACCGCCCCGTCATGGCCGACGAAGGGCAGCACCTCGCGCAGCTCGCGCCAGAGCGCGGCGCTTTCTTCGGCCCGGACCATTTCCCAGTCACCGCCGAGATGGCGGACGAGCTTCTCGCCGCGGGCCCTGACCGAGTCTTCACGCCCCTCGATGCGGATCCGCGTTTCGCTCGTGCCACCGGCCAGATCGGCCGGCAGATACCCCGCTCCGCCGACGCGCCAGGGGGAGCCGAGGGCCTTCGAAAGCAGGGCCACGGCGCGATGGGCGTCATGGCCGCGGGCGACGAGCGTGGCTTCGGTCTCGGGGGCCGGCAGCACCTTGAAGGATACCTCGGTGAGCACGCCGAGCGTGCCGCGTGCACCCGCCATCAGGCGCGCGAGATCGTAGCCCGTGACGTTCTTCATCACCCGGCCGCCGCTCTTGAGGATCTCGCCCTTTCCGTTGACGAAACGGGCCCCGAGAAGGGTGTCGCGGCAGGCGCCGGCCTCGATCCGGCGCGGCCCGGAGACATTGGCCGCCACCACCCCGCCGATGGTCGGCGTGCCCGCGGTGCCGAGCAGCGGGCGGTGGTCCATCGGCTCGAAGGCAAGGCGCTGGCCATGCTCGGTCAGAAGCGCCTCGATTTCGGCCAGGGGCGTGCCGGCGGCAGCCACGAGGGTGAGCGCGCCGGGTTCGTAGAGGGTGACGCCGGAAAGCGCCGTCGTCGTCAGCACCTCGCCGTCGAGGGGCGGGCCGACGGGCCGGGTGCCGCCGCCGCGGATGACGAGCGGGGCGCGCCGCGCGGCGTGGTCCCGGATGATCTCGGCCAGCGCCTCTTCGGAGGCAGGGGCCAGGGGGGTGGTGGTCATGGGTCGTGGCTCGAAAAGGGTGGCGGATGCGGGCGGGTGCAGGGGAGGGCTCTTCAGGCGGCCTGGCCGGGAGGAGCGGGAGGAGAGTCGGCACCGGCCGCGGCGCCGGGCCTTCTCCTTTCGCGCCGCGGGGCCGAGAGCGTGAGTGGGAAGACCTTGGCCGGGTTGAGGATCCAGTTCGGGTCGAACACGTCCTTCACGTCCATCTGCGCCTCGAGATCGGCGCGGCTGAACTGGGCCGGCATCAGCTCGCGCTTCTCGACGCCGACGCCATGCTCGCCCGTGAGGCAGCCCCCGGCCTCGACGCAGAGCCTGAGCACCTCTGCTCCCATGGCCTCGGCCCGGGCGAATTCCTCCGGGTCGTTGGCGTCGTAGAGAATGAGCGGATGCATGTTGCCGTCGCCGGCGTGGAAGACGTTGCCGACGCCGAGATCGTATTTGCGGGCGAGGTCGCCGATGCCCTTGAGCACGTCGGGCAGGCGAGAGACGGGGATGGTGCCGTCGAGGCAGATATAGTCGTTGATCTGTCCCATGGCGCCGAAGGCCGACTTGCGCCCGGCCCAGATCCGCGCAGCGTCGGCCTCGTCGCGGGCCTCGCGGATCTCGATCGGGTCGTGGGTTTCGGCAATGGCGCGGATGCGCGCAAGCTCGGTGTCGATTTCCTCCTCCGATCCCTCGACCTCGACGATGAGCAGCGCTTCGCATTCGGGGTAGCCCGCCCCGACGAAACGTTCCACCGCCTCGAGCACCGGCCGGTCCATGAACTCGATGGCCACGGGCAGGATGCCGGCGCGGATGATGTCGGCAACGCAGGCCCCGGCGATCTCGTTCGAGGGAAAGGCGAGGAGGATCGGCCGCGCTCCCTCGGGCCGGGGCAGGATCCGCAGCACGGCCTCGGTGACGATGCCGAGCTGGCCTTCCGAGCCGGTGACGAGAGCGAGCCAGTCATAGCCCGGCAGATCGGCCCAGGGCCCGCCGATCTCGACGATCTCCCCGTCGGCCATCACCATCTTCACCCCGAGAAGATTGTTCACCGTCACGCCGTATTTCAGGCAGTGGGCGCCGCCCGAATTCATCGCGATGTTGCCGGCAATGGCGCAGGCGAGCTGGGAGGACGGGTCGGGGGCGTAGAAGAAACCGTCGCTCTCGACCTCCTGGGTGACGGAAAGATTGGTGCGCCCGGCCTCGACGCGGATGAAGCGGTTGTCGTAATCGACCTCGAGCACCCGGTTGAGCCGCGACGTGCCGAGGATGATCGAATCGGCCGTGGGCAGGGCGCCGCCCGCAAGCGACGTGCCCGAGCCGCGCGGCGTGACGGGCACGCCCTCCTCGTGGCAGATGCGCATGATGCGGGCGACCTCCTCGGTGCTCTTCGGCAGCACCACCGCCATCGGCGGGCAGCGATAGGCCGAGAGCGCGTCGCATTCGTAGGCCCTGGTCTCGACCGGGTCGGTGATGAGCCCCTCCGCGCCCACCGCCTGCCGAAGCCGGGCGAGAATGGCATCGCGACGGGCGAGGATCGACGGGTCGGGTGCCGGAAGTTCCATCTCTGCCTCCTTGCCGGCCGGGCGCCGGTGCGGTTGATGGGGCCGTTCCGCTATCCGTATGGCCCCGACAATTTTCGGCTGTTTTGGAAAATATTTCCAAACTTGCGCGAAGAATAGTGATCGCCGGGTATCGACGCAAGCCGATTGTCGGCCTTCCGGCGCCGCGAGGCAAGGGCATGGCGCCGCTCGTTCGTCCGGTGTCCGCCGGATGGGGCGCATGGATGACAGATGCCCGCCGACGTTCTATCGTGGTGCCATGTTCGGAGAGGAAACCCTGCTCGTCGGGCTGCGCGACCGGCTGATGCTGCTCTCCCCCTGGGACGGGGTGGCGGTGTCGGCCTTTCTTCTTGCCTGGTGGGGCATCGGCTGGCTGATCGACCGCGAGACGGCCACCCGCCCGTCCGTGGCGGTGCTGATGGCGCGCTACCGGCGCGAATGGATGGAGGTGTTCGTCCAGCGCACCGCCCGCATGTTCGACGCCTCGATCCTCTACAATCTGCGCCAGGGCACGACCTTCTTCGCCTCGGGGGCGATGCTCGGCATCGGCGGTCTTCTGGCGCTCATCGGCAACAGCGAGCGGCTCGTCGGCGTGGCGCGGGATCTGAGCCTCGCGGCGGCGCCGGCGGCGGTATGGGAGATGAAGCTGCTCCTGTGCCTTCTGGTGCTGACCAACGCCTTTCTCAAGTTCGTCTGGTCGCAGCGGCTCTTCGGATATTGCGCCATCCTCATGGCCGCCGTGCCCGAGGATCCGGCGGACCCGCGGGCGCGGATGCGGGCGCGGCAGGCGGCCGAGGTCAACATCACCGCGGCCCGCAGCTTCAACCGCGGCCTGCGATCGGTCTATTTCGCCCTTGCGGCCCTGGCCTGGCTGATCGGCCCGATCGGGCTTCTCGTGGCCACGGGCATCACGCTCGTGGTGCTGTGGCGGCGGGAATACGCCTCGCGCTCGCGCAGCATCATCCTCGGCAATATCGCCGCAGTGCCGGGGCTTGCCGGACCCGATGCGGGAAGCGGAAGCGAGTGAGGACGGGGCCGTTCCGCCGTTCGGCGCTCAGCCGCCGGCGAGGTGCCATTTGCGCTCGAGCGCCTCGATGGCGGCGATCCGGTCCGCGACCTTGGGATGCGACATGAGCCAGGCCGGCATCGGCCCGGCATGCCCCGAGAGCCTCTCGAGCTTGCGGAAGAGGCTCTTCTGCGGGCCGGTGCCGATCCCGCTCTTGACGAGAAGGGCCGCGGCCCAGGCGTCGGCCTCGTATTCGTCCTCCCGCGAAAGCCGGGCGGTGAGGAGGGAGGCAACGAGGTTCGCCACCATCGCCCCGAGGCCCGGCAGCAGGCGCGAGAGCACCATGCCGAGCCCGACGCGCACGGCGTTCTGGAGCGAGAAATCCACCATGCGCCGTCGGGCATGACCGAGAGCGACATGGCCGAGCTCATGGGCGATCACCGAGCCGATCTCCTCGGCCGTCACCTCGCCGGCGGCATATTTCTCCATGAAGCCGCGGGTGACGAAGATGCGCCCGTCGGGCGCGGCCAGCCCGTTGACGGGGCCGATCTCGTAGATGTGCACCGGGATCTCCTCGAGATCGAGCACGGCGGCCATCCTGCGGACAAGGGCAGCGATGCGCGGATCGGCAAGGCGGGTGGAGCGGGCGTCGAGCTCGTGCTTCAGTCGCCAGGCCGAGAAGAGATACATCAGCACCCCGTAGGCAACGGCCAGCAATATCGGGGTGAACCTGAGCATGTTCCCGATATGGCGACGCCCGCCCCGGAAGGCAAGGCGAAGGGGGGCCTGTGCGCGTTGCGCGGCCGGGCCGGTCAGGCGTCCCACACCACCGGCACCGTGATCGGCCCGCGGAAAGCCCAGCCGGTGAATCGCGTATCGCTCTCGGGGTCGAGCCGCAGCCCCGGCAGCCGTTCGAACAGCAGCGGCAGGGCGACATCGGCGATCATCGCCCGGCTGACCCACTTGCCGGCGCACAGATGCGGCCCCGATCCGAAGACGATCGCGGCCGAGGTGTCGCGGGTGATGTCGAAACGCTCTGGGTGTTCGAAATGGGCCTCGTCGCGGTTGGCCGAACCGAACATCAGGAAGGCGCGGTCCTCGGGTTCGAAGGTCACCCCTTCGACCGTGTCGCGCCGGGCGATGCGGCGCGGCGACATCATGATCGGGCTGATCCAGCGGGTGTATTCGCCGAAGGCGTCGTCCCATGTCGCCTCGCCCGCCTCGATCAGCGCGCGCTGGTCGGGATGGGAGAGGAGCGCCCAGGATGCGCCGGCGATCACGTCGCGCGGCTCGTTCTGACCGCCCGATATCGTCAGCCGGATGTTGACCTTGATGCGCTCGATGTCGAGCCCCGCCGCCTTCATCACCGCCATCATGTTCGGCGTTTCGGCAAGGGCGGGATCGTTGATCCGTTCGTCGATGTGCCGGTCGATCGAGGCGACGCATTCGAGACAGCGGGCCTCCACCTCCGCATCGCCGGCATAGTTCGAAATGCCGTCGATCATGCCCTGGCTGGTGCGGTCGAGTTCCTGCCAGCTCATGTTCTCGAGCCCGGTGATGGCGCAGAGCGCCCGTGCGGCGAGCGGCATGGCATAGTCGCGCACGAGATCGGCCTGCCCGCGGGGTGCGAGATCGGCGAGGATCTCCTCGGCGATGCGGCGGAAGGCGGGGCGCCAATGCGTCTCGATCGCTCGCGGCGAAAGCGCCTGCATGACGATCTTGCGTTCGGCCAGATGCGTCTCTCCGTCGCGCCGCATCATGTTCTCGCCCATCAGCCGGGTCATCAGCCCTTCGGGCTGGGCCGAGGAGAACACGTCGATGCGCTTTTCCTGGCGGTGGATGTCGTCGCGCCGGGTGAGCAGGGTCGCCCCGAGCTGCGGCACGAAGCAGATCGGACATTCGGCCCGCATCCGGGCGAGATCCGGGTAGGGGTCGGCGGTGAAGGCGGCGAGGTCGATCTCGTAGGCAGGGGCGTCGGACATGCGCATCTCCGGGGATGGGATCGGGGGGAGGATAGCGGAAGGATGTTGCTCGTGCAACGATTGTCGCGCCACAAACTCTCTCGGGGCGGAGAACGGTGTGACGGGGGCAGGCGAGGCAGGAGGGGAAGGGCGGTGGAGAGCCCGGATTTCCCTGTGCGAAGGGTCGTTCAGAAGCGTTTGCGGGCCGTGCCGCCCTGCCCGTGACGCCAGAGCCACCATGCGATGGCCAGCGCGGCCGCGAGCAGGACCAGCGCCATCGAGAGATCGCCGAGGAATTCAGCCACGAGGGGGAAGCTTTCGACGAACACCATGCCGAGACCGACATAGAGGCCGACCCAGACGATTTCGCCGAGCGCGGCCCAGAGCGTGAAGCGCGGCCAAGGAAAGCCGACGGCCCCGGCCGTGAGGTTCATCCACGGTCCGAGGGGCGCGAGCAGCCAGCGCGAGAAGAAGATGCCGAGCGCGCCGTGCCGCTCGAGCAGCGCCCGAGCCCGAACGAGGAGCGCCTCGCTTCTTCCGCCGCCCCCTTGCCGCGTCCCCGCCGGATCCTGCCGCCGACGTCTCCGGGCGATCAGGACGCCGCCGAATCGGCCGGCAAGATAGCCGCTCTGGTCTCCCAGAAGGGCGCCCCCCAGCGCTCCGAAGGAGATTGCCAGCGGGTCGAGATCGCCGGCCGCGGCGAAGGCTCCGCCTGCCATCATCGCCAGCGAAGCGGGTATCGGCACCGCCAGGCAGCTCAGATAGGTGATGAGGGCGAGCGAGAGGGCGCCCCATTCGGGGATGAGCGCCAGCAGCGAGTCGACGAACTCGGTCATGGCCGGCCACCGCTCTCCGCTTGCGGCGCCTTTCCCTCGGAAGGCGCGTCTGCCGGCAGGGCCTGTTCGATGCGGGCGATCAGCGTCTCGACCGGCACGCCGCGCCGCGCGGCGATTTCCTCGAGGGTGAGCCGTCCGCCTTCGCCGGGGGAGAGGTCGAGGAGCGCCCGCATCTCGGAAGGGGGCACATGATAGGCGCGGACGATGTAGCGCGGGGTCATCCACGGGGCGATCGGCAAGGTGGACGCCGGGCCTTCATTGCGCAGCATTGTCGCGATCATCACCGCCCGGGCCGTGAAGAGGCCGGCCAGCGCCAGCGACAGCACGAGGAGGGCGATGAGGGCGGTCCGTCGTTTCATCGCCCGAGCTCCTTCACCGCCGCCTCGATGCCCCGGAGGGTGAGGGGATACATCCGGTTCTCGAAGATCTCGCGCACGAGGCCAATCGACGGGGTGTGGGGCCAATGCGGCTCCGGCAGCGGGTTGAGCCAGGCATTGTCGGGCCAGGCCTCTCGGGCGCGGCGCAGCCACACCTCTCCGGCTTCTTCGTTCCAGTGTTCGTTGGCCCCGCCCGGATAGAGGATCTCGTAGGGGCTCATGGCCGCATCGCCGACGAAGATGCACTTCCAGTCCGCCCCGTAGGTGTTGAGGAGATCACGGGTGGCGATGCGTTCGGACCAGCGGCGGCTATTGTCGCGCCAGACGAATTCGTAGAGGCAGTTGTGGAAGTAGTAGTATTCGAGATGGCCGAATTCGGAGCGCGCGGCCGAGAAAAGCTCCTCGACGCGCTTCACATGCGGGTCCATCGAACCGCCGACATCGAGAAACATCAGCACCTTGACCGCATTGCGCCGCTCGGGCCTGAGCTTGAGATCGAGCCAGCCCTTCTCGGCGGTGGCGCGGATCGTGCCTTCGAGGTCGAGTTCCTCCTCCGCTCCCTCCCGTGCCCAGCGGCGCAGCCGGCGCAGGGCGATCTTGATGGTGCGGGTGCCGAGCTCGACATCGTCGGCCAGGTTGCGGAACTCGCGCCGGTCCCACACCTTCACCGCCCGCCGATGGCGGCTTTCGCTCTGGCCGATGCGGACGCCCTCGGGATTGTAGCCCCAGGCCCCGAAGGGGGAAGTGCCGGCGGTGCCGATCCACTTGCTGCCGCCCTGGTGGCGCTCCTTCTGTTCGGCCAGCCGCTTCTTCAGCGTTTCCATCAGTTTCTCAAAGCCGCCCAGCGCCTCGATTTCGGCCATTTCCTCCGGGCTGAGATGGCGCTCCGCCATCTTGCGGAGCCAGTCCGCGGGCAGATCGAGCGCTTCGAGCACCTCGGCCGGGGTGATGGTCTCCAGCCCGGAAAAGACGCGGGCGAAGACACGATCATAGCGGTCGAAGTGCCGCTCGTCCTTCACCATCGCCGCCCGGCCGAGATGGTAGAACCCTTCGACATCGTGGAGGACCACCTCGGCCCTGAGCGCCTCGAGGAAGGCGAGATATTCGCGCAGGGAAACCGGGATGCCTTCCTCGCGCAGTTCCTCGAAGAAGCGCCGGAACATGCCCTATCCCATGCGCAGGACGATGAGGGCGATCGTGTAGCCGATCACCCAGCCGATGATGCCGAGGACGACAGCGTACTGGGCGATGTCGAAGCCGTTGCCGCCGCGCTTGCGGGCGAGGAAGACACCGACGAGGGCGCCGAGGGCCAGAGCCAGCCAGGGGAGCATGTGTCAGCCTCCGATGCGTCTGCCTGAGCGGGCGGGCGCCTCAGCCGGCCGGCCCGCCTGTCGAGAGGGTGCGGATCGCGGCCAGCCGGGCTTTCACCTCGCTGTTCCGGCCAATGCCATAGCGTGCCCATCTGAGGGAGTCGAGGCGCATCTGCCGGGCACGGGCCGCCTGTCCGGTGCGGGCGCTGGCCTCGGCGGCCACCATCAGGAGCGAGGAGAGGAGTGCGGCGTTGCCGGCCTGCCGTGCGGCGGTGATGGCCGGCATGGCAAGGCGTAGGCTGGTGCGGGCATCGCCGCGGGCGAGGGCGACGGTCGCGAGCTGCAGGTCGACCTCGGCGGTGTGGATGTCCTCGGTGCCGTAGAGGGAGAGATAGAGCTGCCGGGCGCGGACGAGCTCGGCCAGGCCGAGGGCCGGGTCCGATCCGAAGACGAGGCGCCCCAGGACCATGTGGCTGAAGGCGGTGCGCGGATCCCGCGGCCCCAGCCCGCGGTCCGCGATCCGGACCGCCCTTCGGGCGGCGGCGATGCGGGCCGTCATCGGCCGGTGCGCGGAAAGGGCTTGTCCGATGGCCTCCTTCCACCCGGCGGGATCGTTCGCCAGCGGCGCCGGGGCGATGCGTTCGCCCGCGGGGTTGAGCCGGGCCAGGATCGCGGGCAGGCGGCGGGCGACCTCGGCCCGTGTCATGCCGTTTGCCAGGGCGGGGTCGTGATGGACCCGCAGCATCAGCATGTCGAACGGGGTGAGCACCGACTGGATGTTGTCGTCGTTGAAGATGCTGTCGCCGAGACGGTAGAGGTCGTTCACCGGGCCGAGGGACTGGGCCAGCTCCTCGTGCAGGCAGTCGCGCGCTTCCTGCGGTGCCACGTCGGCCGGGATGAAGATGGCGGCCCGTTCGCGACGCGAGAGGCGGGCCCAGTCGAGCCGGCCGGTGCCGCGGGCGGCGAGGAATTCGCGCCAGCTCGTCACGCCGGGGACGACGAAGCAGGCGGCATCGGGGGCGACGCGCGCCAGCATCGCCCGGGGCAGGACGTTGATGCGGATCGCCGCCGTCTCGTCCGGCCCGGCGCGGGAGATGTCGAGCCCCGCCTCGCGGCGCAGTCGGCCGATGAGGCTGTCGAGATCCCGTGCGAGCGTGGCCGGCGCCTCGGGAGCGAGCGCCACGCGGATCGGCTGGTCGAAACGGGTGAGACGGGCGACGGACTTGCCGGTTTCCAGCCGGAAGACGAGGTCGAGATAATCCCGGGCGAGATCGGCATTGGAGCGCCGGACCGCCGCGGGCCGCGTTATTTGCGGCAGCGCCGGCGGCGGGGTGCGAAGCGCCACCGCGGGCGCGATCTCCGTCTCTGCCGGGCGGCGCGTGAGGGTGATGTCGCCTCTTTCGGCGGACATGCAGCCGGCAAGGGCTAGAAGGGTGATGGGCGCGAGACGCCGCACGGTCCGGGCCGACCGGACATGCGCCGGGGCGGGGTACGGTGCCGTCCGGACGGAGAGCACGCCGCAGGTGACGCGCGCGAAGACGCTTCCCGACGCAAGGAACAGCCGCTTCGCCGCGACGAGACCGAAAACCGTGGCCGAAAGTGCCATCTGTGTATCCCGGGTTCAGTGCCCCCACCCGGCCCTGACAATTTCCGGCAAATTCGAGGCAAAATCCAGCAAAATGTGGCGCAAATCGGGAAACGGACTGTTGAATGGGGCGAAAAGGGGGGTGGAAAGGGAAAGATCGGCCGTTTTGGCCGCTATTGATGAGGAAAACGGTCCCTTTCGCCCGAATTTCGCCACATTTCTGCCGGGACAGGTCAGGTTTCTGCACCCCGCGAGGGGGGAGCGGGCGGCGAATCGGGGCAGGATGGCGGTATCATGGGGCCGCGATCCGCCCTCGGCGGGCGCTGCGGCCCGGATCTTGCCGCATTTGCGGGCAAGACGGGGTCAGGTTTGCCTGCCCCTCGGAGTTCGGTTCAGCGCTGGCGCCGGGCCATGAAGGCCAGCCGCTCGAAGAGCTGCACGTCCTGTTCGTTCTTGAGAAGCGCGCCGTGGAGCTTCGGCAGCGCCGAACGGGCGTCGGCCCGCAGATCCTCGGGGCCCAGATCCTCGGCCAGCAGCAGCTTCAGCCAGTCGAGCACCTCCGAGGTCGAGGGCTTCTTCTTGATCCCCGGTGTTTCGCGGATCTCGTAGAAACGCGTGAGGGCTGCCGCGAGCAGCTCTTGCTTGATGTCCGGGAAGTGGACCCGCACGATCTCGGCCAGCGTCTCGGCGTCGGGGAAGCGGATGTAGTGGAAGAAGCAGCGGCGCAGGAAGGCGTCGGGCAGCTCCTTCTCGTTGTTCGAGGTGATGATGACGACGGGCCGGTGCCGGGCGCGCACCGTCTCGCCGGTCTCGTAGACGTGGAACTCCATCCGGTCGAGTTCCTGGAGGAGGTCGTTCGGGAACTCGATGTCGGCCTTGTCGATCTCGTCGATCAGGAGAACCACCTTCTCGTCCGACTCGAAGGCTTCCCAGAGCTTGCCCTTGCGGATGTAGTTGCGCACGTCCTTCACCCGCGGATCGCCGAGCTGGCTGTCACGCAGCCGGCTGACGGCGTCATATTCGTAGAGCCCCTGCTGGGCCCGGGTGGTGGACTTGACGTGCCATTCGATCAGCCGCAGGCCGAGCGCGTCGGCCACCTGGCGCGCAAGCTCGGTCTTGCCGGTGCCGGGCTCGCCCTTGACCAGGAGCGGCCGCTCGAGCGTGATCGCCGCGTTGACGGCGACGGTCAGATCCTCGGTGGCGATATAGCGGTCGGTGCCTTCGAAACGCATGGGCTCCTCGCTCCTCCTTCGGGCAGTTCCAGCTATCCCAGCCGGCGCGCCATGGCAAGCGGGCGTGGCCGCGGCTGGCGCCGCTCGTTTCGCCCCGTCGCCGGGGAGGTTCACCGAGAATTGCGCGTGACAATCGGGCGGCGGATGTGTACATGAGCGCCGAGGAAGGCTTGGCGCCCGCGGCAAGGTGTGGGAAATGCCAGGAAACGAGAGGGGATAATGGGATGAAAGCCGAGGTTTTTCTGCCCGACGACTACCGCCCGGCCGAAGACGAACCCTTCATGAACCCCCGTCAGCTCGAATATTTCCGCCGCAAGCTCATTGCCTGGAAGGAAGAGATCCTGCTCGAGACGCAGAAGACCCTCGAAGAGCTCCAGCGCGAGAATGACAAGCTGATCGACCCGGCCGACCGGGCTTCGAAGGAAGCGGAACGGGCGCTCGAGCTCAGGGCGCGCGATCGGCAGCGCAAGCTCATCGCCAAGATCGACGCCGCGCTCAGGCGGATCGAGGAAGGCACCTACGGCTACTGCGAGGAAACCGGCAAGCCGATCTCGCTGAAAAGGCTCGAGGCCAGGCCGATCGCCACGCTCTGCCTCGAGGCCCAGGAACGCCACGAACGCAAGGAAAAGGTCTTCCGCGACGATTGATGCGGAAGCGAGGAAAAGGGCCGGCATTGCCGGCCCTTGTCGTTCGGGCCTGCGGGCATCCTCGGGAGGTGGCGCCGCGACCGGGGCGTGTGCGGGGCGCTCCTTCAGGCGGGGAAAACGGGCGCCGTTAACCGGACATTATCGAATCGCTGCGAATGTGGGGCGGCGGGCAACGGGCCCCGAAGCGGGGGGAGGGCATGAAACCGGATGCTGTCGAGGTGATCGTGATCGGCGGGGGAGTCGGCGGACTTGCAGCCGCCGCGGCGCTCGCGCAGGCGGGCATGCATGTGCGGCTTTTCGAGCGGCGCACCATCATCGGCGAGATCGGCGCCGGCCTGCAGATCACGCCCAACGGCAGCGCGGTGCTCGCGGCGCTCGGCCTCGGGGAAGCGGCACGCGAAATGGGAGTGGCCGCCCGGGGGGTGGTGCTGCATGACGGGCTCACGGGCCGGGTGGTGATGCGGCTGCCCGTGGGGCAGCGGCTTTCCAGCCCGCACCCCTGGCTGCTGATGCACCGGGCCGATCTCATGACGCTCCTGCACGAGGCCGCCTGCAAGGCCGGTGTCGGGATCGAGACCGATGCCGAGGTTGTCCGTATCGCCCCCGACGGGAGACGGGCGGAGGTGGTGCTGGCGGACGGGCGCAGCGCCGCGGCCGATCTCGTGATCGGGGCCGACGGCGTCCGCTCGCTCGCGCGCGGCCTTGTCGAGGGGGATCTCGCGCCCCGCTTCACCGGCCAGGTCGCCTGGCGGGCGCTCGTGCGCGGCATGGGCGACCATCCGCCCGAGCCCCATGTGTTCATGGGGCCGGGGCGCCACATGGTCAGCTATCCGCTGCGGGGCGGCCGTCTCGTCAATGTCGTGGCGGTCGAGGAGCGCGACGAATGGGTGCCCGAGGGCTGGCACCAGCCGGACGATCCGATTTCGCTGGCAATGGCGTTTCGCGGCTGGTGCGATGCGGTGCGGCTCCGGATCGAGCATGTCGCCGATGTCCACCTGTGGGGGCTGTTCCGCCATCCCGTCGCCCGCCGATGGGCGCGGGGCCGGCTCGTGCTCGTCGGTGACGCCGCCCATCCGACCCTGCCCTTCCTGGCCCAGGGAGCGAACATGGCGCTCGAGGACGCCTGGCTCCTGCGGCGCGTTCTCGCGGCCGAGGAGAGCGTTTCCGCGGCCCTTGCCCGCTTCGCCGCCCTGCGCCGTCCGCGCGCCGAGCGCATCGTGGCCGCGGCCGATCACAACAGCCGACTCTATCATCTGCGGCATCCGCTTGTGCGGCATCTCGCCCATGGGGCGCTGGCAGCGTCGGCCCGCCTTGCGCCGCGCCTCTTCGCCCGGCGCTATGACTGGGTGCACGAATACGACGCGACGGCCGCACCGCTCGCCTGAGCCGCTCTGCGGCGCCCTGCCCTGCTGGGAGAGGTTGCGCCCGAGAGCAGCGGCATCGAATCCTGACCGGCCGTGCCGTGTCTCGGCCGCTGGCATCGTGCATCGAGGGGCCGTCGACTCCGATCGATGGTTCGTGTCCTGGCCGGCGGTATCACCTCCGACCGGGGCGTGTCACGACCGGTGGTATCATGCTTCGAAGGAGCATTGTGCCCGACCGGCAGCGGTGTTGCTTTCGGGGGAGCCGCCGTTCCCCGGGGCGGCATCGCGCTCAACGTGGCGTTGGCCCCGACCGGCGGCATCGTGCCTTGGGGGCGGCGTCGCATTCCGACGGTGATGCGATCCCGGGGGCGGCAGCTGCGGGAGGGCGAATGCCGGACCTCGGCGCGGGCGGCTGCTTCTTCCGCCTTTCCGCGGTATCGCTCCGGTGGTGCGATCCCGAGGGCGGCAGTGCGGGAATTGGCCGCTGCCGTTCCCGCCATGATCTGCGGTCTTCGCTCTGCAGCCCGGATTTCCGGGGTGACGCGGCTTCCCGGCACGCCCCCTGCCCCCGAGCGCTGGCGGTTCGTATTCGACGACGAGGCCTGTCACGAGCGTCGCTCCGGCCGCTTTTCGCGCAGCGCCGGGGCGCAACGCGCCCGGGCTTTCTTTCAGGGGGGGGCGTGGAGACGAGGGGCGGATACGGGGCGGATGTCGTGAAATCCGGCGATGCGGTATCACCCGCGGCGGGGAGTGGCGGCGGCGTGTCCCGGTGATCGTCATGCCGACGAAAGGCAGATGCCCGCGCCGGCGGGGCGATTGCCGACTACGGGGCGGGGCATGGGCAAGGTGCATGAAGGCGGGCCAGGGGCGGGTGCGGTTGATCTGCCGGCCGTGGAGCTTCGGCGGGCGGATGAAGGCCGCGGGCGGATCGGCCCGCCGGCCGGGGCGATCCGTTGCCGCCTCTTGCCCCGGTCTTCCCGTCTTCCGTCTCGTTCGGGCGTCGCTTCAGGCGCCGCCGGGCGGGGCGAGGTCGAGAACGACCCGGATCGGCACATGGTCGGAAGGCTTCTCCTTCGCCCGCTGTTCCTTCTCGATGCGGCAATCGAGGAGATGGTCGGCGCATTGGGGCGTGAGCAGGAAATGGTCGATGCGGATGCCGTCATTGCGCCGCCAGGCGCCGCCCTTGTAGTCCCAGAAGGTGTAGAGGTCGGCGCTGTCGCTGCGGGCGCGGAGGGCGTCGGTGTAGCCCAGATGGAGGATGCGGCGGAAAGCGGCCCGGCTTTCGGGGCGGAAGAGCGCGTCGCCAAGCCATTCGTCGGGGTGTCTTGCGTCCTCGGGCTGGGGGATCACGTTCCAGTCACCGCAATAGAGCGCCGTTTCCTCCCGGGCGAGCGTTGCGGCGGCATGGTGCCGGAGCCGCTCCATCCAGCGCAGCTTGTAGTCGAATTTCGGCCCCGGCGCCGGGTTGCCGTTGGGGGCGTAGAGGTTGCAGATCCGCAGCGCGCCGCTTTCGGTCGAGACGAGGGCGGAGATGAAGCGCGACTGGCCTTCGTCGCCGAGCCCTTCGACATCCGCCTCGCCGTCGGGCAGGCCGCGGCCGACATCCTCGAGCGGCAGGCGCGAGAGAATGGCGACCCCGTTGAATCCCTTCTGTCCGTTGACGGCGACGTTGTAGCCGCGTTCCTCGAAGGGTGCATGGGGAAAGGCCTCGTCGGCGATCTTGATCTCCTGGAGGCAGGCGATGTCGGGGCGGGTGTCGTCGAGCCATTCGAGAAGCCGCGGCAGGCGGGCGCGGATGCCGTTGATGTTGAAACTGGCGATCTCGAGCGGCATGGTCGTCTCCGATCCGGGCTGATGGGGCAGATGGGCAGGGCCGCGCATGGCGCCGCCGGGTGATGCCCACCTAAGCGGGGAGGCGGGGCGAGGGCAAGCGCCCTCTCAGCCGCGGCCCCCTTTCCCTTCCGGCCTGGCGGGCCGTCCGCGCCGCAGCGCCCGCGGCAGGGTTTCCTCCATCGCCAGGAGGGCCGCCCCGGAGATCAGCATCGCGATGCCGACCATGAGAATGCCGGCCGCGAGATCCTCGCGCCGGCCCACGGCGAGGGCCATGACGATGCCGCCGATGGCATAGCCGAGATCGCGCCAGAAGCGATACACCCCGAGGCTTGCGCCGCGCATTCGCGCCGGGGCGCGGTCGCCGACGGCGGCGATCAGCGTCGGATAGAGCAGGGCCATGCCGATTCCGGTCAGGGCCGCCGCGCCGCTCCAGCCGATCATGCCGCCGGCCGGCAGGAAGGCCAGCGTGCCGAGCCCCGCAAGCCACATGCCGGCGATGGCGGGCCATTTGCGCCCCGTGCGGTCGGAAAGCGGGCCGGTGACGAGCTGGCCGGCGCCCCAGACGAGGCCGTAGATCGTCGTCACGATGCCGATCTGGGGCAGGCTCGCCCCCTGGCGGTGGAGCTGGACCGGCAGGAGCACCCAGATCAGGGCATCGACGAATTTTTCCACCGCACCGGCCTGGGAGAGGAGGGCGAGGGTGCGGTCGTGCAGGCTGACATGCAGGAAGGCTTCGCGTGCCGAGGGAGCGTCCGTCCGCCTGCCCCCTCCGGCTGTCCTGTTCGCCGCCTCGGCCTCGCGGACCGTCTCCGCCCGGGCATGGCCGATCGTCTCCGCGAAGAAGGCCCAGCCGAGAGCGAGCCCTGCGAGGATGACGAGAAGCGCGAAACCCGTCAGCGTTGCCCGGGCATCGAAGACCGTGGCCGCCGCAGCAGCGAGAAACCCGGCCAGCGCCACGCCCGAATAGCCCATGAATTCGTTGAGCCCCGTTGCCAGTCCGCGCTCATGGGGGTGGGCGATGTCGAACTTGGCGGTGACCGTCATCGACCATGCCAGTCCCTGATTGATGCCGAGAAGCGCGTTGGCAAGGAGGAACCAGCCCCAGCTCGGGGCGAGGAAGTAGAGGAACGGGATCGGCAGGGCGACCAGCCAGCCGAGAAGGAGCGTCGGCCGGCGGCCGAGACGCTCGGCCATCTGCCCGGCGACGAAATTCATCACCGCCTTGACGATGCCGAAGCTGATGACGAGGCCGGCCACGAGGGCGAAGGTGCCACGGGGCAGGCCGAACTCGCTTTCGGCCAGGGGGGGCAACACCGGCCGCTGCATGCCGACCATCATGCCGACGAACAGCACCTGCACGAGCTGGGCAAGAAAGAGTTTCCGGTTGGGTCCGAGGCCGCGGGGAAGGGAGGCGGGAGGCGTGGTGCGACAATCCCGGAGCATGTGGCTCTCCCTGCAAAACCCTGTGGCGGCCCCGGACGACGGAACCGGCGCTGCACTGCGCATATATTGAAACCGGAATATATTGCATCCGCAAGGCATGAGGCAATAGCCGGATGGCCGCATGGCGCGGCCGCGGGTCAGGCTGTCCCGCCATGCGGGCCCGGAAGCCGTCCCGCCGCCTGCATCGCCCCGCCGCTCCGCGGGGTTTGCCGGGGGGCTTCGGCCGGGAGAGCGGTGCGGGGCGTTCGCGAAACCGCCTCGTCAGATCGAGAAACTGGTGCCGCAGCCGCAGGAGGAGGTGGCGTTGGGGTTGTCGATGGTGAAACGCGCCCCGATCAGCTCCTCGGAAAAGTCGATCACCGCTCCTTGCAGAAGCGGCAGGGATACCGGGTCGATCACCACCTTCTGCCCGTCCTTTTCGATGACGAGATCGTCCTCGGCCGGCTCGTCGAGTTCGATGCGATACTGGAAGCCCGAGCAGCCGCCCCCCTCGACGGCGACCCGCAGCGCCCGGGCGGTGCCGGCGGCCTGGTTGATCTCGGCGAGCCGGGCGAAGGCCCGATCCGTCACCCTGGGTGGCAGTGCAAGGTCCTTCATCGGCATGTCCTCGACAAGCGCACGGCGTCCGGGAAGATGAAACGATGATAGCCCATCCGCCCCGAAAGCGCCAGAAGGGGAGCGGCCCTGTCGCCGGCCGCCCCGCCCATCCGGCAACCCTCGCCCGCAAGGCGCAGGGAGGCGGCGCCACGGGCCACTTCCCCCGGCAAGCCGGATATGGGGTGGGCGGCCCGGTGCGCAAGAGGTGCCGCCTTTCGATGGATTTCCGGCGCCTTCATGCACATTTCCGGGATTTCGGCTGGCCTTTGCCGCGCAAGGGCCTAGATTGCGTTTGAAACCCCGCCCGACGGGGGCGAGGTCGGGAATGCGGACCGGGAAGATGAAATATTCCAGCTGGACCGAGAGGCGTGCGCCCTGGGCGGCCGATCCGCTCCGAAGCCGGGGGCGGCTCCACCCGGAGGAGGAGAGCGCCTTCCGCACACCCTTTCAGCGCGACCGCGACCGGATCATCCACTCTTCCGCCTTCCGCCGTCTCAAGCACAAGACCCAGGTCTTCGTCGAGCATGAGGGCGACTATTATCGCACCCGCCTCACCCATACGCTCGAAGTGGCGCAGGTCGCCCGCACCATGGCCCGGGCGCTCGGCCTCGACAGCGACCTGACCGAGGCCGTCGCCCTCGCCCATGATCTCGGCCACCCGCCCTTCGGGCATACGGGCGAGGACGTGCTGGCCGAGCTGATGCGCCCCTTCGGCGGTTTCGACCACAACGCCCAGGCGATCCGCATCGTCACGACGCTCGAGCGCCATTACGCCGAATTCGACGGCCTCAACCTGAGCTGGGAGACGCTCGAGGGCATGGCCAAGCACAACGGCCCGCTGCTCGGTTCCGGCCGCAGCCGCGAGAGCCTGCCGCCGGTGCTGGCCGAATATGACGCCCGCCATGATCTCGCGCTCGCCACCCATGCCTCGCTCGAGGCCCAGATCGCCGCCATTGCCGACGACATCGCCTACAACAACCACGATCTGCACGACGGGCTCAGGGCCGGGCTCTTCACCGACGAGGAGATCGCCACGCTGCCGCTCGTGGGGGAGGCCTATGCCGCCGTCGATCGGCGATATCCGGGACTCGATGCCAAGCGGCGACGCCATGAGGCGCTCCGGCGGGTCTTCGGGGCCATGGTCGAGGATGTGATCGGCGAGACCGGGCGGCGCATCGCCGCCCTCGGTCCGGCCTCGGCGGACGATATCCGCGCCGCGGAAATCCAGATGGCGGCCTTCTCGTCCGCGATGGCGGGCAAGATCGTGCAGCTGCGGGAGTTCCTCTTCCGCCGAATGTATCGCGCCCCGTCGGTGATGGAGAAACGGGCCGAAGTGGCGGAGGTTCTGCGCGCGCTCTTTCCGCTCTACATGAACGATCCGTCGCTGCTGCCGGCCGAGTGGCAGGCCGGGATCGCCGTGGCCGGGAGCGACGCGGCGCTGGCCCGCCTCGTGGCCGATTACGTTGCCGGCATGACGGACCGCTTCGCTCTCGCCCAGCATGCGCGGCTCGTCGGCGGGAAAGGGCGCGGGCAGGGGTGAGAACGGCCGGTGCCGCCCCGTCGGCGCCCGTCCGGCGTGGGGAGGTTCCAGGAGGGCGTGCCTTGCCGGGGCGAAGTTCGGGGGAGCGGTCATGCGGCGCCACAGGCAGCGCCGTGGTGTCCCCGATGCTCCTTCCGCGCTCCGCTTGCGGCGCCATGCAGGCGGCGCCCGGCCCCCTTCGCCGGCAAAACCGAAGGGCTGCTTGCGTCCGGGGCGCCCTGCGGCGCTCTTGTCGAAAAGGCGGTCGGCCGATACGAAAGGAGGACGAAGGATGACGCAACCCGACGGGCGTGAACGCATCTCCCCGTGGCGCCGGATCCTGCTGGCGCCGGGGTTTCTCCTTCTCCTGCCTTTCCGCGGCATCGATCCGGTGGCGCGGGAATTCGCCGCCGCCTTCCTCGCGCACGCCCTGTGGTTTCTCGTCCTCGTCGGCCTCGGCCTGTGGCGGCTGATGGGCTGACGGGCTGCCGCGGTCCTTTCCGCCTCTCTGCGGGCGGGCCGCGATCATCCGCCGTGTTCGGAGGGCACGAACCATTCGGGATGATCGACGGTGATGACGATCAGCACGATCATCACCAGCGAGAACCAGAAGATGTAGTTGGCCATGTGCTTCGTGAACCGAAGCGCCTCGCCCTGAAGTTCGGGGAAGAACCGTGCGACGAGCTCCCCCGGCAGCAGGATGAGGCGCACGAGCCAGTGCCACAGAGTGCGCATGATCCCGTTCCTTTCGTCCCGTTCGCCTTCCATCCGCCCTACGACCCTGATGCCCCGAGGGCAAGACCGGCATCCCGCCCCGCTTTACCCGCCCGGATGCCCGCGCTATAAGCCCGGCGACGAAAAGCACGGGACGAGGGCCATGCCAGCGCGCACGAGAAGGCAGCGAATTACCGGCCCGGCGGGCTTCTGAGCGCGCCGGGATACCCGTTTCGGACTCCTCCCTTGCGGCATCGTGCCAGTTTTCCACTCCCGAACATTCCGCCGGCCTGCGGGCCGCGCCAGTTTCCGAGGACAGTTCCATGTGTGCCGACAAAGCCGACATGCCCGATTATCGCTCGACCGTCTTCCTGCCGAAGACCGATTTTCCCATGCGTGCCGGCCTGCCGAAGCGGGAGCCGGCCTGGCTCGAGCGCTGGGAGAAGCTCGGCGTCTATCGCCGTCTGCGCGAGAAGGCGGCGGCTGAAGGGCGCACCCCCTGGGTGCTCCATGACGGCCCCCCCTACGCCAACGGCCATCTCCATATCGGCCATGCCCTCAACAAGATCCTGAAGGACATGGTGGTCCGTTCGCACCAGATGATGGGGTTCGACGCCCGCTACGTGCCCGGATGGGACTGCCACGGCCTGCCGATCGAATGGAAGATCGAGGAACGGTATCGCGCCGAGGGCAAGGACAAGGACGCGGTGCCGGTGATCGATTTCCGTCAGGAATGCCGCCGCTTCGCCGAGAAATGGGTCGATGTGCAGCGCGAGGAATTCAAGCGCCTCGGCATCACCGGCAACTGGGACGATCCCTATCTCACGATGGACCATCACGCCGAAGCCGTGATCGCCGGCGAGTTCATGAAGTTCCTCATGAACGGCACGCTCTACCAGGGCTCGAAGCCGGTGATGTGGTCCCCGGTCGAGAAGACGGCGCTGGCCGAGGCCGAGGTCGAGTATCACGATCGCGTCTCCCCGACGATCTGGGTCAAGTTTCCGATCGTCGCCGGTCCCGAGGGCTGGATGACCGGGGAGAAGGGGCCGTGGGTCGTCATCTGGACCACCACTCCCTGGACCATTCCGCAGAACCGCGCCGTCGCCTACGGGCCCGACATCTCCTACGGGCTCTACGAGGTGACCGAAGCCGCCGAAGGCGGCCGGGTCAGGGTCGGCGAGCGCTTCATCCTCGCCGACGATCTTGCCGCGGAGGTGTTCAGGGCCGCGCGGGTGAGCGGCTGGAAGCGTCTTGCCGACGTGCCCGAGGACGTGCTCGAGGCCCTCACCCTCGCCCACCCCTTCCGCGGCGCGGCGGCCAATGGCGAATGGGACTACGACGTGCCGATGCTGCCGGGCGCGCATGTCACCGCCGATGCGGGCACGGGTTTCGTCCACACCGCCCCGGCTCATGGCGAGGACGACTACAAGCTCGGCCGGCTCCACGGCCTGCCGATGACGTGGAACGTGCTCGAAGACGGTTCCTTCCGCCCCGATCTGCCCTTCTTCGGCGGTGAATACGTCATCACCCCCGAGGGCCGGGAAGGCGGGGCCAACGAGGCGGTGATCGCGAAGCTCGTCGAGACCGGGGCCTTGCTGGCGCGGGGAAAGATCACCCATTCCTACCCGCATTCCTGGCGTTCCAAGGCGCCGGTGATCTACCGGAACACGCCGCAATGGTTCGTCGCGATCGACCGGCCGATCGAGGATGGCAGGGGGGAGCTCGGCGACACGATCCGCGAACGCGCCCTCGCCTCGATCGACCGGCTGGTGACCTTCACCCCCCCGCGCGGGAGAAACCGGCTCCGGGCGATGATCGAGACCCGCCCCGACTGGGTGCTTTCGCGCCAGCGCGTCTGGGGGGTGCCGCTCACCCTGTTCACGAAGAAGGGGGCGACGCCGGACGATCCGGATTTCCTCCTGAGGAATGCGGAGGTCAACGCCCGCATCCGCGAGGCCTTCGAGAAGGAAGGCGCCGATGCCTGGTATGCGGATGGGGCGAAGGAGCGTTTCCTTTCGGGCATCGTCGATCCCGACGCATACGAGCAGGTGTTCGACATTCTCGACGTGTGGTTCGATTCGGGTTCGACCCATGCCTTCGTGCTGCGCGACCGGCCCGACGGGGCGCCGGGCGGCATCGCCGATCTCTATCTCGAGGGCACCGACCAGCACCGCGGCTGGTTCCACTCCTCGCTGCTTCAGGGGTGCGGCACCATCGGCCGCGCGCCCTATCGCGGCCTGCTCACCCATGGCTTCACCCTCGACGAGCAGGGGATGAAGATGTCGAAGTCGCTGGGCAATACCGTCGCGCCCGAGGATGTCATCCGCCAGTATGGCGCCGACATCCTCCGGCTGTGGGTGGCCCAGTCGGACTACACCGCCGATCTGCGGATCGGCCCGGAGATCCTCAAGGGCGTGGCCGACAGCTACCGGCGGCTGCGGAACACGTTGCGCTTCATGCTCGGCAATCTCGCCGGCTTCTCCGAGGCCGAGCGCGTCACCCCGGAGGAGATGCCCGAGCTCGAACGCTGGGTGCTCCATCGCCTCGCCGAGCTCGACGAGGTGGTGCGCAGGGGCTATGAAGCCTACGATTTCCAGGGGGTGTTCCGCGCCCTGTTCGAGTTCGCCACCTCCGATCTCTCGGCGTTCCATTTCGACATCCGCAAGGACGTGCTCTACTGCGCCGCGCCGGGCGACATCGAGCGGCGGGCGGCGCGCACCGTGCTCGATCTCGTTTTCGGGCGGCTGGTGACGTGGCTTGCGCCGGTTCTCGCCTTCACGATGGAAGAGGCCTGGCTCGCCCGGTTCCCGGGCGAGGACAGCTCCGTCCATCTGCAGGATTTCCCCGAAACGCCCGCTTCCTGGTGCGACGAGGCGCTGGCCGGACGGTGGGAGAAGATCCGTCGCGTGCGCCGGGTGGTGACGGCGGCCCTCGAGGAGAAGCGCCGCGAGAAGGTGATCGGCGCCTCGCTCGAGGCCGCTCCGGTGGTGCATGTGGCCGATGACGACCTCGCCGCCGCCCTCGAGGGGGTGGACTTCGCCGCCATCTGCATCACCTCGGCCATCACCGTTCGCCGCGATGCGCCGCCCGAAGGGGCCTTCACGATCGACGAGGTGCCGGGTGTTGCGGTGGTCTTCCGCAAGGCGGAGGGAGAAAAATGCCTGCGCTGCTGGAAGATCCTGCCCGATGTCGGCAGCCACGCGCATCCGGGAGTGTGCGCGCGTTGCGACGCGGTGCTGGGCGCGTTCGAGGCGGCCGGGTGACGCAGGCGGCATTCGGCGACCCGGGGGTAGGGCGTCGCCCCGGCGGCCCTGTCGCCGGTGACGCGCCAGGCGTCGGCATGCGGGATGCGGCTTGCCGGGAGGCGCCGTTCCCTTCACGGGCTGGGTGATGCTTGTCGCCGGCGCGTCTTTCCGCTCATCATGTGGACGGTCCGGGGGCGGGCGGTCTGCATCGTTCGCGCCCGGCTTCTTCCCTGCGGCGTGGTCGGCGGGCCGGTCTCGATCACGGCCTGTGCCCTCGTGGTCTGGGCCATGAGCGAGGTGCCCGTGCCGTGGTGGCGGCACTCGGGGGAAGTTCGATTCTCCTTGCCATGATGATCGGCGCCTTCGTCTTCCGCGATCCGATGGGCGGGGAAAATGGTTCTCGGCTGCGCTGATCCTGCTGGGCATGGTGGTGATCCGTCTCGCGAGCCGACGTGCCGCTGGTCACGGGCGCATGGGAGCCTGCTCTTGAAGGCGTGCCCCTGCCGACCGATATTTCTCCCCGAAACGGATTCGGTGATGCGTTAACGAAACGGGAAGGAAGACGCGGGGAGGCGAAAGATGCGCTTGGGATTCGTGGTGGCGACCGTGTTTGCTCTCCTGGCCACGGGAGCGCTGGCCGGGATCGAGGGCGGAAGTGCACGACAGACATTCACGCCGGGGGACCGGGTGATCTACGAGAGCCGGCTCAAGGAGTGCCCGGTGGGCGAAGTGCTGGCCGAGTGGCGCATCGCGCGGGGCGGGTATGAGTGCGCCCGCTTCAACGACCGGATCTGGATCCGCCCGCTTTCCCACGGCACGATGATGTGGTTGCCGATCGACCCGGCCCTGCCGGAGGAGTTTTCCCTCGAGATGGTGGTGCATCCCTTCGCCGAGGGTGCCCCGATGCTGCGCTTTGCGCTGCATCCGGCCGCGACGGCCGGGCGCATCGGCGAGGCGCCGGGGCACGAGCTGGTGGCGGGTGTGGTGCGTGGCGGTCAGCCTTCGCTCTTCGGCGCCAAGGATGCCCCGGACGGATCGCTTGACGGGCGGTTTTCCTTCGAGACGCGGCTCGATGCGAATGCGGATCATCACGTCGCGGTGATGCTGCGACGGGGGCAGATCCGGTTCTTCGTCGATGGCAGGCGGATCGGGGTGCTGCCCTTCCACCCCGAGGCGCCGATGGGCGTTCTCAGCCTCACCTTCCGCCGCACCTTCGGGACCGGCGTGCCCTTCGCCGATGCGCCCGTGCTGGTGCGGCGCATCCGCCTTGCCGGCTACAGCGGCCGGGAAGCCGCGCCGAAACCGGAGGAGGATCTTGCGGCCGAACTGGGTGCCGTGAAAACCGGGAAGGGGCTCAGGATCACCCTGGAGAACCGGGTCCTGTTCGATTTCGGCAAGTGGGATCTGCGCCCCGAAGCGGGTGCGGTGCTCGAGAAGGTGGCGCTGCTGGCGAAGAGACGTGGCGGCACGGTGCGGATCGAGGGACATACCGACAATGTCGGCAGCCCGGCCTTCAACAGGGTGCTTTCGGAGCTGCGTGCCCATGTCGTGGCCCTGGCCCTTGCGCGGGCGGGGGTCGATCCGGGGCGGCTCGAACCTGTGGGGTTCGGCGCGAGCCGGCCGCTCGTGCCCAATACCAGCGAGGCCAACCGGGCGCGCAACCGCCGGGTCGAGATCGTGCTCGAGGAAGACCGCTGACCACGCCGCAGGGGGCGGCAGGGCGCGGGGGAAGGGACGCCGGCCCTGCCGCGGTCCGGCGGTCGCTCAGCCTTCCGGGCCATGCAGGATCTGCTGGGCGATGCCCGCAAGGAGCAGGTAGAGCGAGCTCGCGAGAAGCCCCCAGTGGACCCAGCCTGCCGGGTGAAAATCGCTCCACGCGGCCCGGACAGCGAAAAGGGTCCACAGGGCCGCCACGAGCAGCGAGAGGGGGCGCCAGCGGGCGGTCCGCACCGGGTGGATGAACTTGAGCGGCACGAACATGGCCCCGACCAGGAGGAGCACCACGGCCAGCGTCGTCTCGAAGGGCGGCTGCAGTGCGAACAGAACCAGCACCACCATGTTCCAGGCGGCGGGAAAGCCGGAGAAGGAATTGTCCTTCGTCTTCATCCGGGTATCGGCGAAATAGAGCGCCGAACCGTAGCTGATGGCGATCACCGCCAGCCAGCCGGTCCATCCCGGCAGGAGTCCCGAGCGGAAGAGCGCATAGGCCGGGATGAAGACATAGGTCAGATAGTCGATGATGAGATCGAGCAGCACGCCGTTGATCTGCGGTGCATGGCGACCGACATCGAAGCGGCGGGCGAGCGGCCCGTCGATCCCGTCCACGACGAAGGCGACGAGAAGCCACAGGAACATCATGCTCCATGCACCCTCGACCGCCTGATGCAGGGCGAAGAGTGCGAAGACGGCTCCCGTGGCCGTGAAGAGATGCACCGCCATGGCCGGGGTCCGGCGTCTCATGGCGCGGTTCCCCCTCTCGCCGGATGCGTGCCGACGGCGTTGCGCTGCCGACTGGCGGTCCGCCTCTCGAGATTCTTCCGTGCCTTCCGGTAGATCTCCATCAACCGAACCTCCTCGACGGCGGTATAGCCTTGGGTGGTGGAGAGCGATGCATGGCCGAGCAGCTCCTGCACCGCCCTGAGATCGCCGCTCGCGGCCAGGAGATGGGTGGCGAAGGAATGGCGCAGCGCATGGGGCGTGGCGGTGGGGGGCAGGCCGAGGGCGGCCCGCAGTTCGGCCACCCGCTTCTGCACCAGCCGCGGCGAGAGCGCGCCTCCTCTCAGCCCGACGAAGAGCGGCCCTTCCGCCTCGAGCGGCCAGGGGCAGGCGGCAAGATAGGCCTCCACCGCCTCGCGGGCCACCGGCAGGACCGGCACCAGCCGCTCGCGCCCGCCCTTGCCGCGGATCCGCAACGTCTCGGGCAGGGGGGCGTCGTGCCGGCGCAGCGTCAGCGCCTCGGAGATCCGCAACCCGCAGCCGTAAAGCAGGGTGAGGACGGCGGCATCGCGCAGATCGACCCAGCGCGGCCGCCGGCCGTCGCCGGCACGCGTGCTGTCGATGAGCCCGGCAACATCCTCGGCCGGCACCGGCCGGGGCAGCGAGCGCCGGTAGCGGGGCGCACGGGCGGCGAGAACGGGGGTGGCTTCCACGCCGTGCCGCGCCTCGAGCCAGCCGAAGAAGGCGCGACTGGCCGAGATCGCCCGTGCGAGGGTTCGGCTCGAGAGCCCGCTGCTGCGCGCATGGGCCATCCAGGCGCGCATGTCCTGCACGGTGATGCCGCCGAGCCGCGCGAGTCCCCCTCCCTCGCCCCAATGTCGCGCAAGAAAGGAGAGGAGGTGCGTCACGTCCCGGCGGTAGGCGTCCACCGTGCGCGGTGCAAGCCCCCGTTCGGTGGAAAGCGCATGGCTCCATGTCTCGACGGCTTCGGCCCAGTCGGCCGGCAGGGACGGGGCATGGGGGCCGCCGCGCATGGCCTCAGGCGAGCCAGCGGCGCAGGATGCGCTCGAAGGCCTTGCCGAAGAATTCGAGCAGCTCCGTGCCCTGGCCCGGTCTGAACTTGTGGGGATCCTCGGCGCCGAGCACGAGCATGGCCGGCAGCCGGCCGGTGCCGAGATTGAGCCGGATCAGCGCCTCGGACTTGATCCATTCGGCCCTGTCCCCGTGCAGCTCCCTCTGCGCGGCCGCCAGCTGGCGCAGCACGATCGGGCCGGGGTGAACGTTGCGCCCTCCCGTCATCTCGGCTTCCACGCTGCCCGGCGGCATGATGCGGACGGTTTCCGAAATGCCGCTCAGATCGGCGAGCGGATCGTCGGCGTTGCCGGCGGCGGACGATTCGAGTACCAGCCGCACGCTCTCGACCCCGAGCGTGGCGGCGATGCCTGTGCCGAGAGAGGTGATGAAGGTGGTGAAGTCGAGCGGCTCGAGCAGGGCGAGGATCGCGCGCTGCACCCGTCGCGCGCCGGCGATGTTCTCGTAGGCCGCGGCCAGCACCATGCGGTGGGTTCCGACCAGCCGCGCATGGCGCTCCTCGAGCCGGGCCAACGCCACATCGCGCAGATCGACGACATTGACCCCGTGGCGCAGGTCGGTGGCGGCGAGAAGCGCCGTCATCACCTCCTCGTCATCGAGGACGAGGCCCGGATCGGCGAGGATCCTCCGGCGCAGCTCCGCGGGCAACCCCGCCTCGTTCTCCGAACTGGTTGCCGCTTCCTGCATCATGCTCCCCGTATTCCCCCCATCCTGTCGTCTCCGGGCCGGCGTCTTGCGGACAATAGCGCAAAAGGCCGCCCCGGCGGAAGGATTTTCCGCGAGAATGCGGGGAATTCGCGGGGCGCCGGCGCGGGCGGGGCGTCATTGCCCGGTCTTGCCGTCTTTGTCCTTCCTCGCCTGTGCCGTGGCTCCGGCGAGGCCCTTCCAGGCATCGGTGAAGCCCTCGAGCGGCAGGAGCAGCGGGATCGGTTGCTGGGGGTTGGCGATCGAGCGGATGGTGATGACGGCACGCTTGCCCTTGCGGAGCTTCTCGAGTTCCTCCTTCGTCAGGCCGATGCGGGCGATGCAGCCGCCCCGGTCGCACCAGAGGAAGGGATACTGCTTCGGGGTGGAGCCGTCGATCGTGAGGATGACGTTCTCGGTCAGGAGCGTGCCGAGCGGCGTGACCACCTCGACCCCGGCCACGGCCGGCCCGTTGCCTTCCAGCGGCTGGATGCGGAACTCGGCGACCGGTGCGCCCTTGCCGTCGGTGATCACCTGCACCATCAGGCAGGGGTCGGTCTGCCCTTCGGGGGCCTTCACGCAGCGGATCTGCCATTTGCCGAAACTGTCGCGCACATAGGGCTGACCGACCTTGGGCGCGGCAGGCTGGCCGACGGGAAAACCGGAGGCAGGAGCGCCGCCAGCGGTCTGCGCCGTGCCGGGCAGGGGGGCGGCGAGAAGAAGGAACAGGCCGAGAGCGATCAGGCGGCGAGGAAGGCGATGGCGGGGAAACGATGTCATGGATGCACCTTGGCGGATGAAGCGCTGCGGAATGATTCGCACCTATCCATGCAACACCGCGCCGGCCCTCGCAACGTGAAAAGGGGCGTCGAAGACGCCCCCTTGCCACCTGTGGTGGTCGTGAGCGGTTCCTTGCCGAACCACTCCCTTTCCTCCCTGCCGGACCGGCCGGCAGCCCAGAAGCTAGGGCAAGATGACGCATCGGTCAACAGTTTGTGAGCCGGTGTCGGGTCGGGTCGCTCTTCCGGAAACAATCCGCATGAAATGGACAAATTATTCATGCATTTTCAGCATTTATGCGCTTTTCCCTTTCCTGCGGCGTGGGAGAGGGCGCGAGGGGGAACCCGCCAGGGTTGATTTGGCGGGCAGGGTGCGTTTTCCGGGAGAGGCCGGGTGCGCGGCACGCTGCCGGAGACGGGAGATGCCTTGGATGCCTTTCGTGAGGCATCGGACCGGGGAAGCGCCGATTCGGCAAAAAAGGCCGCACCCGAAGGTGCGGCCAGTCCAACAGGGAGGAAGAAAACGAACGGTCCATCCGCTCGCGGCGTCATTCATGACAGGCAATGTTTAACAAATGATTATGACGGAAAGATGGCGTGGGCCCCTGCGGCCGCTGCGTGCGGTTTCGCGCCCGAAGCGGCCTTGTCGCGCCTCTCGACGCTGCCGGGCGGCAGGACACGCCTGCGGCCACGAGGCGCTTGCAGATGTTCCGGGGATTTCGGAAGCTGCCGCCCATGTTCTTGATGTGACGCGACGAGGGAGGAACGCATGGCGGAGGAACCGGGGCGCATCCTGCGCGAGGATGCCGTTTTCGTGGGAGGCGGAGGCGAGGGTTACGGCGAGCCGCAATATCTGGCGCTGAAATACGGCAACCGTCACGGCCTCGTCTCGGGGGCGACGGGAACGGGAAAGACCGTCACCCTGCAGATCCTTGCCGAGGGCTTCTCGCGCGCCGGTGTGCCGGTCTTTCTCGCCGACGTGAAGGGGGATCTCGCCGGGCTCGCCCGGCCCGGCTCGGCCGACTTCAAGCTCCATGACGCCTTCATGAAGCGGGCGCGGACCATCGGCTTCGGGGAGGAATATCGTTACGAGGCCTTTCCGGTGGTGTTCTGGGACGTGTTCGGCAGGCTCGGTCATCCGGTCCGCACCACCGTTGCCGAGATGGGGCCGCTTCTCCTGTCGCGTCTTCTCGGCCTCAACGAGACCCAGGAAGGCATCGTCAACATCGCTTTCCGGTTGTCGGACGAGGAAGGGATGCCGCTGCTCGACCTAAAGGACTTCCGCGCCCTTCTCGTCTGGATCGGGGAACATGCCCGCGAACTCACATTGCGTTACGGCAACATCTCCCACGCCTCGATCGGGGCGATCCAGCGGCGGCTGCTGGTGCTCGAGAACGAGGGCGGTGCCGAGCTGTTCGGCGAGCCGGCGCTGGCGCTCGGCGATCTGATGCGGCGTGCGCCCGACGGGCGCGGCCATGTCAACATCCTGGCCGCCGAGGATCTGATGGTCCGGCCCCGGCTCTATGCCACCTTCCTTCTGTGGCTGCTCTCGGAGCTGTTCGAGGAACTGCCCGAGGTGGGAGACCCGGACCGGCCCCGCCTCGTTCTCTTCTTCGACGAGGCCCATCTCCTGTTCGAGGACGCGCCGAAAACCCTGCTCGACAAGATCGAACAGGTGGCGCGGCTCATCCGCTCGAAGGGGGTGGGCGTCTTCTTCGTCAGTCAGAATCCCTACGACATCGCGCCCGACGTGCTCGGCCAGCTCGGCAACCGCATCCAGCATGCCATGCGCGCCTATACCGGCCGCGAGCGACGCGAGATCCTGCGGGTGGCGGAAACCTATCGGGCGAACCCGCGAATCGACGTGGCCGAGGCGCTGACGCAGCTCGGGGTCGGCGAGGCCCTCACCAGCTTTCTCGAGAAGAAGGGCGTGCCCGGCATGGTCGAGCGCACGCTGATCCGTCCGCCCTCCTCGCGTCTCGGCACCATCACCGAGGCCGAGCGGCAGGAGGTGATCCGTTCCTCGCCGCTCTACGGGATCTACGAGAAGGAGATCGACCGCGAATCGGCCTACGAGATACTCGCGCGCCGGGCCGAGGAAGCGGCACGGGCCGCCCGCGAGGCCGAGGCACGGGAAGCGGCGGAGGAGGAGCGCCGCCGTCGCGAGGCCGAACGCGAGAAGGCGAGCCGCCGCACCCGCCGGAGCCGCGGCCGCTCGGACAGTCTCGGCGAGGCCTTCGCCAAGTCGCTGGCCCGTTCTGTCGGCACCCGCATCGGCTCGGCCATCATCCGCGGCATTCTCGGCGGTATCTTCCGCGGCCGCTGAACCCGGTTCGCCCGCTTGACACGGATGCCCGACCTCTTCAGGTTGTCCGTGCGCCGGGGATGTCATGGCATGACCGCGCCCCCGGCCATGTGTGGGAATGGGAAACCCGAACACGACAACACGGAAGACAGGGAGCGAGAACGATGCGGACACGCGCGGCGGTGGCCCTCGAGCCGGGCAGGCCTCTGGAAGTGATGGAGGTCAATCTCGATGGTCCGAAGGCGGGGGAGGTGCTGATCGAGCTGAAGGCGACCGGCATCTGCCATACGGACGAGTTCACCCGCTCCGGGGCCGACCCGGAAGGCATCTTCCCGTGCATCCTCGGCCATGAGGGCGCCGGCGTGGTGCTCGAGGTCGGGGAGGGAGTGACCAGCGTCAAGCCGGGCGATCACGTCATTCCGCTCTACACGCCCGAATGCCGCGAATGCGAATACTGCCTGCACCCGAAGACGAATCTCTGTCAGGCGATCCGCGAGACGCAGGGCAAGGGCCTGATGCCCGACGGCACCACCCGCTTCTCGATGCTCGACGGCACGCCGATCTACCACTACATGGGCTGCTCCACCTTCGCCAACCATACGGTGGTTCCCGAGATCGCCGTCGCGAAGATCGACCCGCGAGCCCCTTTCGAGAAGGTCTGCTATGTCGGCTGCGGCGTGACGACCGGCATCGGCGCCGCGCTGTTCACCGCCAGGGTCGAATTCGGCTCCCGTTGCGTGGTCTTCGGGCTGGGCGGCATCGGCCTCAACGTCATCCAGGGGCTGAAGCTGGCCGGCGCGGCACAGATCGTCGGCGTGGACATCAATCCCTCGAAGCGGGAGATGGCCGAGCATTTCGGCATGACCGACTACGTCAATCCGAAGGAGGTCGAGGGAGATCTGGTGCAGCATCTGATCGAGCTGACCGGCGGCGGAGCGGATTACACCTTCGAATGCATCGGCAATGTGGACGTGATGCGCACCGCGCTCGAATGCGCGCACAAGGGGTGGGGCGAGAGCATCATCATCGGCGTGGCGCCGGCAGGGGCCGAGATCTCGACGCGGCCCTTCCAGCTGGTCACGGGCCGGGTCTGGCGCGGCACGGCCTTCGGTGGTGCCCGCGGGCGCACCGATGTGCCACGGATCGTGGACTGGTACATGCAGGGCAGGATCGAGATCGACCCGATGATCACGCATCTTCTGTCGCTCGACGAGATCAACAAGGGTTTCGAGCTGATGCACAAGGGCGAGAGCATTCGCGCGGTGGTGGTCTACTGATGACGGTCGAGACGCTGGAGGAACACGCCTGCTGCGGGGGAGTGCAGGGGGTGTATCGCCATTCGTCGGAGGTCACGGGGTGTGCGATGACCTTCGGGCTCTATCTGCCGCCGCAGGCCGAGGGCGGCCCCGTGCCGGTCCTGTGGTATCTGTCGGGGCTGACCTGCACCCATGAGAACGCGATGGTCAAGGCCGGGCTTCAGGCCCATGCCGCGCGCCACGGGCTTGCACTGGTCTTTCCCGACACCAGCCCGCGGGGGGACGGTGTGCCCGACGATGAGGATTACGCGCTGGGGCAGGGGGCGGGATTCTATGTCAACGCCACCGAAGCGCCGTGGTCGGCTCACTTCCGCATGTATGACTATGTGCGGGACGAGCTGCGGCAGCTGGTGATGGCCCGCTTTCCGCTGGCCGACCGGCACGGCATCACCGGCCACTCGATGGGCGGGCACGGGGCACTGACCCTGGCGATGAACAACCCCGACATCTATCGCTCGGTATCGGCCTTCGCGCCGATCGCCCATCCCACGGCATCGGACTGGGGACGCAGGCAGCTTGCGGCCTATCTGGGGGAGGACGAGAGCAGCTGGCAGGCCCATGACGCCACGCTCCTGGTGCGCGAAAGGGGATGGGCGCGCGACATGCTGATCGATCAGGGCACGGCCGATCCTTTCCTCGATCTGCTGATGCCGGAAGCTCTGGCCGCCGCCGTGGCCGAGGCGCGCATCCCGGCCGTGTTTCGCATGCAGCCGGGCTACGACCACAGCTATTTCTTTGTCGCGAGTTTCGCGGCCGATCACGTCGCCTGGCACGCGGAGCGGCTCGGCCGAGGCGCCACAGAGCCGGCCGGATGGTAAAGGGGGCGGCCGCAGTGGCCGCGGGGCCCGCTGCGATCACGATGCGCAGCCGGTCGAAGGGGCGCCCGGTCGCGCCCCTTCGTCCTCCGGCTCGATCGGGCGGATGCGGATGCGGCGGATGCGGTTGCCCTCCCGCTCGAGGATCTCGAAACGGAAGCCGTGAAAGGCGAACATCTGCCCCTCTTCGGGGATGGTGCGTGTCTCGTGCATCACCAGCCCGGCAACGGTGGTCGCCACGTCCTCGGGCAGATGCCAGCCCAGTTCCCGGTTCAGTTCGCGCACGGACATCGCCCCCGGCACGATCCAGCCGCCGGCGCCGTCGGGTTCCGGCCCTTCTTCGCGGCGGTCGTGCTCGTCGGTGATCTCGCCGACGATTTCCTCGAGAATGTCCTCGAGGGTGACGAGGCCCTGCAGCGTGCCGTATTCGTCGATCACGAGGGCGAAATGCGTGTGCTGGCGCAGGAATTCGCGCATCTGGTCGTCGAGCGGCGTGGTCTCGGGGACGAAATAGGGCGGCCGCGCCACGGCGAGAATGTCGAAGTCGTTCATGTCGAATTCCGCCCCCCTGGCGCGATAGGTCTTGTAGAGCGCGCGCAGCACGTCCTTGGCGTTGACGATGCCGACGATGTTCTCGCGCTCGTCGCGATAGACCGGCAGGCGGGTGTGGGACGAGGCGAGAATCTGGTCGATGATTTCTTCGGGCGGGGCGTCGGCGTCGATCATCTCGATCTCGGAGCGATGGCGCATCACCTCCTCGACGGTGCGGTCGGAAAGCTCGAGCGCGCCGAGGAGGCGGTCGCGGTCGTCCTTTTCCATCGCTCCTTCCGCATGGCCGAGCTCGATCGCGCCGAGGATCTCCTCGCGCACGGCGAGGATCGGGCTCTTCGGGTCGGCCCGCACGCCGATGAGGCGCAGCATCCGGTTCACGAGCCAGCGCACGGCGGCCACGGCCGGCGACAGCACCACCACCATCACCGCCACGAGCGGCGCCACGCGCATGGCCGCCTTCTCGGGATTGGTGATGGCATAGGTCTTCGGTGTGACCTCGGCGAAGATCAGCACCAGGAGGGTCATCACAAGCGTGGCGATGGCCACCCCGCCGTCCCCGAAGATGCGGGTGAGGAGCCGGGTGGCCAGCGAGGCGGCAAGGATGTTGACGAGATTGTTGCCGAGGAGCAGCGCTCCGATGAGCCGCTCGCTGTCGGTGGTCAGATCGAGCGCCAGGGCGGCGGCCCGGTTGCCGCGGTCGGCTGCCGCCTTGAGCCTGGAGCGCGAGGCGGCGGTGAGCGCGGTCTCGGCGCCCGAGAAGAAGGCCGAGGCCGCGAGCAGCAGGACGATTCCCGCCGCCGTCAGCCAGAATGCGGTATCGAGCCTGTCGAGCAATCCGGGGATCCTCATGCACCATCGGTCGGCCGGCCCGCCGCGGCAGGGCACACCCCGCCTTATGGCCCGCCGCCGCCCGGCCCGCAAGCGGCGCCGGCCTCGGGCCAGCCCTCCGTCACCCGCCGGTTTCGCCGAATGCGCACCCCGCGGCTGCTGTCAGCAGGTGCCGACGAGTGCCAACACGTTGATTTCAATAACATAAAGTCTTGATCGTCTGCCGGTTCGGCGTAACATCGATTCTGCCCGGCCCCGACGTGACGCCGGTCGCGCCGGGGCATGGCGAAAAGGCACCGGCACGGAAACAGCAAGGGAGGGAACAGACCGGCATGGCCCGATCCGAGATGGAGCTGATGCTCGAGGGGTATGGTCTCACGACCGCCGAATTCATCTACCGCCTGCCCGATTACCGCAATGTGCTGCAGAGCTTCGTCTGGCAGGAATACGACCTCGCCCCCGACTATCCCCGCCTCTTCCGTTTCATCGAATTCTGGCAGCGGGAGATCGAGGGGCCGCTGCACTCGGTGCGTTTCGTGCATCGCAAGCTGATCGCCCCCGGCAGATGGCGCCATGTGCGCCACGAGATCCGTCTGCACTGAGCGGGCGGTCCACGGGCAATCGCAAGGAGAGGCGCCCGGGAGGGGCGCCGGCGCGTGCAAAGCCGCTCGTCATCGCCTATATGGGCGGCAAGGCGCCGGCCCGTGCGGCCGGCCGTTGCCCGCACATCCTCAGCATGCCGGAGCGGCCCATGAAAGCCCCGATCGTCTCTCCTCGCCACATCCACGCCCTTCGCCCCGCGGCGGGAGAGGCGCTTGCGCGGATGCGGCAGGCGGCGCGGCTCTCCGTCGCTCCGATGATGGACTGGACCGACCGGCACTGCCGCTTCTTCCATCGCCAGATCAGCCGGCACGCGCTGCTCCATACCGAGATGGTGGTGGCGCAGGCGCTCGTGCATGGCGATGCCGCACGGCTCCTGGCCCATGACCCGGCCGAGCAGCCGGTCGCCCTTCAGATCGGCGGGGCCGAGCCCGCGATTCTCGCACGTGCCGCCCGCATCGGCGCCGAGGCCGGTTTCGCCGAGATCAACCTCAATGTCGGCTGCCCGTCCGACCGGGTGCAGTCGGGGGCGTTCGGGGCGGTACTGATGAAGACGCCGGCCCTGGTCGCCGAATGCGTGGCGGCCATGATCGAGGCGGTGGCGCCGCGGGCCGAGGTCACCGTCAAGTGCCGCATCGGCGTCGATGACCAGGAGCCCCGCGACGTGCTGCCGGCCTTTCTCGAGCAGGTGTCGGCCGCCGGGGTCGGCCGTTTCACGATCCACGCCCGCAAGGCCTGGCTCGAAGGGCTGAGCCCGAAGGAGAACCGCACCGTCCCGCCGCTCGACCATGCGCTGGTGGTGGAGATGAAGCAGGCCTTCCCCGATCTGCATCTGTCCGTGAACGGCGGCATCGAGGACATCGACACCGCCCGCCGTTTCCTTGCCGGAGGGCTCGACGGGGTGATGATCGGTCGGGCGGCCTATCATCGACCGCTTGCCGTTCTGGGGCCCGCCGACGGGGCGATCTTCGGCGCGGAAGGAAAAGCGCCGGATCCGGCCGCGATTGTCGCGCGCATGCGCCCCTATATCATCCGCGAGCTGGCGCGCGGTGAGCGGCTCGCGCGCATCACCCGTCACATGCTTGGCCTTTTTGCCGGCCGCCCCGGCGCGCGGGTCTGGCGGCGGATCCTCTCGGAAGAGGCGCACCGGCCCGGCGCCGGGCTCGAGGTGGTCGATCGTGCCCTGGCGGCGGCGCTCGAGGCGGCGGCCGCGAGGGCCTCCTGATCGGGCACCGCTTAGACTACGCATCCCACCCTGCATTTCGCACGAATGTGATGCAAATCCGCCGCAAAAGTCGTGATTGCGCCAGGATGTGACCTTCCCCGGGGCCCGGATGACGGCTAGAGACATCGGGACAACAGCGTCGGGAGTGCCATCGTGACCCTTTTCTGGATTCTCGCCGGTCTTCTGGCCCTTGCAGTCGTCGCCATTCTTGCCTGGTCGCTCCTGCGGCCGCGCAGGGAGCGGCTGAAGCGGGCCGCCGAATACGATCTCGCCGTCTACAAGGCCCAGCTTGCCGAGGTCGATCGCGATCTTGCCCGCGGCGTCATCGCCGAGGACGAGGCCGAGCGGGCCCGGATCGAGATCAAGCGGCGCATGCTCGAGGCCGACAGGGCCGTATCGGCCGCCGAAGATCCGGCCGACGGGGGAAAGAGCCGCAAGCTGCGCCTCGTGGCCGCGGCGATCGGCGGCATCGCCGTGCTCGGCGGTTCGGTTCTGGTCTATCAGCGGATCGGGGCGCCGGGGCTGCCGGACCTGCCGCATGACAAGCGCCTTGCCGACATCCGCGAGGCGGCGGCCAAGCGGCCCACGCAGGAAGAGGCCGAGGCCGACGCGGCCACCCCGCCGCCGCCGGCCCGGGCGCCCGAGAGCTATGTCCAGCTCGTCGAGCGACTTCGCAAGCTGATGAAGGACCGGCCCGACGATCTCGAGGGGCAGCGGCTCCTTGCCCGCCACGAGGCCACCCTTGGCAATTTCAAGGCCGCCTGGCGCGCTCAGGCGCGGGTGGTCGATCTGCTTGGCCCCGACAAGGCCACGGCCGAGGATCTCGCCGATCTTGCCGAGCTGATGATCCTGGCGGCGGGGGGCTACGTTTCCCCCGAGGCGGAAAAGGCGCTCGTCGCCGCCCTCAAGCGCGACCCGGCCGATCCGCGGGCCCGCTATTACACCGGCCTCCTTCTGGTGCAGACCGGGCGGCCGGATCTGGCCGTCAACATGTGGAGCCGGCTCGCGCGCGAAAGCCCGTCCGATGCGCCCTGGATGCCGCTCATCCGCGAGCAGCTGCCGCAGGCGGCGGCGATGGCGGGCATCCGGCCTTCGCAACTGCCCGATCTTGCCCCGCCGCGGGCCGGAGGAGCGCCTTTTGCCGGCATGCCCGGCCCCTCGAGCGAGGATGTGGCCGCGGCCCAGCAGATGAGTGCGGAGGATCGCCAGGCGATGATCCGCTCGATGGTGAACCGGCTGGAAACCCGGCTCGAGGAGGAAGGCGGCACCGCCCAGGAGTGGGCGCGGCTGATTCGGGCAAAGAGCGTGCTCGGCGACATGGAAGGAGCCCGCAAGAGCTATGTGGCGGCCCGCCGGGCCCTGGCCGGGGATGCGGCCGGTCTTGCCCTCGTCGAGAAGACTGCGGCCTCCGTCGGTGTCAAGCCCGGACAATAGGGGGAGCGCCCGCGGATGCGGCTTCCTCGTGTCGCCCTCCGTGCCACGGCGCCTCCTGTGGCGCGATGGCCGGCGTCTCCCGATCCGGGCCGGGTTCCGCTTCGGAGATGGTTCGCTCCGGCGGATTTCGGGGGGCGCATGCGTTCCGGCTTCTGCCTGCGCCGTCCTTGTCCGCCACCGCAGGCGCGGCTACCTTGCGGCATTGCTCCCGTTCATGCGGCGGAAAGCGCCGCGAGAGCTGTCGAGGGAAGCCATGCCCGTGATCGAGGATCTTGCCGCCTTCGCCGACGCACTGCCCGCGCGCGGTGCGCTGATGGGGCTCGATCTCGGCACGCGCACCATCGGCCTTGCCGTGTCGGATGTGGGCCGGTCGATCGCCACCCCCCTCGAGACGGTGCGGCGGACGAAATTCACCCATGACGCCGAGACGCTCCTCGCCCGGGCAAGAGAACGGGAGGTGACCGGATTCGTTCTCGGACTGCCGCGCAACATGGACGGCAGCGAGGGGCGGCGCTGTCAGTCCACCCGGGCCTTCGCGCGCAACCTTGCGCGTCTGACCGATCTGCCGATCACCTTCAGCGACGAGCGGCTGACCACGGTCGAGGCCGAGAACCGGCTTCTCGCCGCGGGTCTTTCGCGCAAGCGCCGCCGGGAGGTGATCGACCGGATGGCCGCCGCCATCATCCTGCAGGAGGCGCTTGAACGCATGCGCCGCACCGCACGGGCGGCGAAGGAGGGCGGGCGTGGCTGAGGAGAGGCGTTCGGGCCGGAAGACCCCCTGCGAGCCCTCGGACGAGCGGGAGGGCAAGGATCCTGCCGCCCTCTGGCGGCGGAACGAGATCGAGAGCCCCTGCGTTGCCATCTGCCTGCTGCATCCCGAGGCCGGCATCTGCATCGGTTGCGGGCGCACCGGCGACGAGATCGCCCGCTGGTCGACCCTCTCCCCCGAAGCGCGGCGCGAGATCATGGCGGCGCTGCCGGCGCGGCTCGCCTCCCTGCCGCGCCGTCGCGGCGGCCGTCGGGGCAAGAGGGAGGGTGGGCGGAGCTGAGGAAATGCCCGTCGTCCGGTTCCGCCGCCCGAAGGCGCAAGAGTGGTGCGCGGCGAAGGCACGGGCGGCCTGCGGCAGCCGCCGCGTCTGCGGGAAGGGTCAGCCCATGAACGCCTTGCGCAGCATGTTGAGCGCCATCAGGATGATGAAGACGGCGAAGGCCCGGCGCAACGGCTTGGGGTCCATCGCATGGGCAAGGCGCACGCCGAGGGGCGCGGTGAGTGTCGTCATGGCCACGACGATGGCGAAGGCCGCGATGTTGACGTGTCCGATGGTGAAGGGAGGGCGCCATTCGGGCGGCACGGGCAGCATCAGGAAGCCGATCACCGAGGGAATGGCGATGATGGTGCCGAAGCCTGCGGCCGTGGCCACGGCCCGGTGGATCGGCACCCCGTAAAGCGTCATGATCGGCACGCCGAAGGAGCCGCCGCCGATTCCCATCAGCACCGAGAAGAAGCCGGTGACGAAGGACAGCACAAGGCGGCCGAGGCCCCGCGGCGGCGCATCGCCGAGCTTCCAACGGATCCGGCCGAAGCCGAGATAGAGGCCTATCAGCACCCCGATCACGCCGAACACCACCATCAGCTCGCGTGAACGCAGGCTCGATGCGACGGCGAGGCCCAGCAGCGCCCCGGCGACGATCCCCGGCGCGAACCCCCTGAGAATCTCCCAGTCCACCGCGCCGCGGCGGTTGTGGGACAGCACCGACCGGATCGAGGTCACGACGATGGTCGCAAGCGAGGTGGCGACGCAGATCTGCATCAGGCGGGGCGATTCGTAGCCGAGGGCCGAAAAGGCGTAATAGAATGCCGGCACCAGGACGATCCCGCCGCCGACGCCGAGGAGCCCGGCGATCACCCCGGCGATCGCGCCGATAGCGAGAAGCAGCGCCAGCATCGCCAGGAGCGTGCTTCCCTCGGGATTCGCGACGAGTGCCAGCATGGGGTGTCCCTCCCGTTCCGTCCCTCCCGCTCCCTTTCGCCGTTGCAGCCGCGGGTGCTCCTGAGGTGATGTTCCGCCCTTTCCGCCTCTCCCGGCCGGGCGCCATTGTCAAGCCGGGCGGTGACCCGATGCAGATGCGCGCCGCCGGTCATGCCCCTTGTCGCGGCGGCGGGGATGGTCCAGATGAGGGGGGAACACAGGGAGTGAGCCATGAAACCCGCGATGACCCTCGAGCAGATCTATCTTTTCTGGACGGCGCTTCTCGTCGCTTCGCTGTGGCTGCCGCCGGCGATCGGCCGCTTCATGCATCGCGGCCTTCCGACGCGCGAGGACTACCGGGCGGGGCGGGCCATCGGCGAGATGGACGATCTGCCCGACTGGGTGCGCCGGGCCAATCGGGCGCATCTCAACCTCGTCGAGCAGTTCGGCCCCTTCGCCGCCCTCGTGCTTCTGGCGGGGCTTCTTGGCGTGACGAGCGATCTCATGGGGCTGGCCGCGATGGTGTTCTTCTGGGCGCGGGTGCTCCATGCGCTGGTCATGCTCTCGGGAATCAGCCGCTTCTACATCCGCAGCTGGATCTTCGCCGTTGCCTGGGGCGCGATTCTCGCCATCGCCTTCGACATCGCCTATCAGCTCTCCTGAGGGCCGCGGGCTGTGGCAGAAGGCCGCGGGGCCGCTCCCTCCGGCACGATCTTGCGCCCGTGGCCGATCTGCGGCAGGGGTTGGGAGGAGATGCCGCCCGTCGCTGCGCCCGGCCATGTCGCAAACGAGGCAGGCAGCGCCGCAGGTGAGGCGGTTCTCCCGCGCGCCGGATGCGATGAAGGGGGCGGAGTGCAAGGGGCGGGGATGCGCGCGCATCACGCGCCACGGGCCGCCTCCGGGCATCGTGAGCGGGCCGTGGCCCGGCAGGGCTCTGAATGCGGACCGCCACCAGGTCGCGGAGCGCGGCAAGGCACGACGTCTCTTCGAGGCCTTTTCCGGGGCCTCTCTCGGGGCGGGCGCGACGGACCGGGGAGGACAGGATGAAGGGATACGGCGCCTGGTCGCTCATTCGCGAAGGGCTGCGCCACCATCTCGGATGGGGCAGGGCCTGGGGCTCGCCCGCACCGCGGCGGCGCTACGAGGTCGTCATCGTCGGGGCCGGCGGTCACGGTCTCGCCACGGCCTACTATCTCGCCCGCAACCACGGCATCACCGACATCGCCGTGCTCGAGAAGAGCTGGCTCGGCGGCGGCAATACCGGCCGCAACACCACGATCATCCGCTCGAACTATCTGCACGATCCATCGGCCGCCATCTACGAGAAGGCGCGGCAGCTTTACGAAACGCTTTCGCAGGAGCTCGATTTCAACATCATGTTCTCGCCCCGCGGGGTGATGATGCTGGCCCAGACCGAGCACGAGAAGCGGGTCTGGCAGCGCGTGGCCCATGCCAATGTGCTGCAGGGGATAGACACGCGCTTCATCGGCCCCGAGGAGGTGAAGCGCCGTGTGCCGATCATCAATATCGACGGGCCGCGCTATCCGGTGCTCGGCGCGCTCTGGCAGCCGCGAGGCGGCACTGCCCGGCACGACGCCGTGGCCTGGGGTTATGCGCGTGCGCTCGACCGGATGGGGGTGCACATCATCGAGAATTGCGAGGTCACCGGCATTCGCACCGAAGGCGGGAAGGTCGTCGGAGTCGAGACCGGCAAGGGGCCGATCGACTGCGGCAAGCTCGCCCTCGTCGTGGCCGGTCATTCCTCGCGTCTGGCCGAGATGGCCGGTTTTCGCCTGCCGATGGAAAGCGTGACGCTGCAGGCCCTCGTCTCCGAGCCGGTGAAGCCGATGCTCGACGTGGTGGTGATGGCCAACACCGTTCATGGTTACATCAGCCAGTCCGACAAGGGCGAGCTCGTCATCGGAGGCGGCACGGACGGTTATGTTAACTACACCCGGCGCGGTGCCTTCCAGCATGTCGAGGAGACGGTGGCAGCCCTTGTCGAGACCTTCCCGGTGCTCGGCCGGCTGCGCCTCATGCGCCAGTGGGGCGGCATCGTCGACGTGACGGGCGACCGGTCGCCGATCCTGTCGAAAACGCCGGTCGAGAACCTATTCGTCAATTGCGGCTGGGGGACGGGCGGGTTCAAGGCCATTCCCGGATCGGGCTGGGCGATGGCCGAGCTCGTGGCCACCGGCGAGCCCGGCGCGCTGGCCGAACCTTTCGCCCTCAGCCGTTTTCGCGAGGGCCGCTTCATCGACGAGAGCGTTGCCGCCGGGGTGGCGCATTGAGGGAGGATGCGGAATGCGAAGGCGATGTTCGCGCGACATGAGCCCCCCGTCCGAGGAGGAACTCCGCCCATGCTGAGGCTGACCTGTCCCCATTGCGGGATTACCGCCGAGGAGACCGAGCTGCGACCGGGCGGCGAGGCGCATCTCGAGCGGGCCGGTCCCGGCGCTTCCGACGAGGGGTTCGAGGCCTGGCTCTTCGCACGGAAGAACCCGATGGGCGTGCATTTCGAGCGCTGGCGCCATCTCTACGGTTGTGGCAAGTGGTTCATCGCCGCCCGCCATACCGTCACCCTCGAGGTATTCGGCACCTACCCCGCCCAGACGAAGGCGCCACCCGCCGATCTCGTCGAGCGGATCCGCGCCCGTCTCTCCGCGCGGGGAGGGCAGGCGGAGCCGGGCGCTGGCGCGGGAGACGGGGAGGGAGGGAAGGCATGAGCCGTCGCGTGACTTTCGGCGGTCGGCTGATCGACCGTCACCAGACCATGCCCTTCGTCTTCGACGGCGAGCGCATGTGCGGCCATCCGGGCGACACGCTGGCCTCGGCGCTTCTTGCGAACGGGATCCGCCTGGTGGGGCGTTCCTTCAAGTATCATCGCCCCCGCGGGGTGTTCGCAGCCGGCATCGAGGAGCCGAACGCGCTCGTGACCGTGGGGGAAGGGCCGCGGGCCACCCCCAATCTGAGGGCGACGGTGGTGCCGCTCGTGCCCGATCTCGCGGCCCGGTCCCAGAACCGCTGGCCTTCCCTCGGTTTCGATCTGGGCGCCGTGGCCGACCTCGCCGCCCGTTTCCTGCCGGCCGGCTTCTATTACAAGACCTTCATGTGGCCCCGATGGGCCTGGGAGAAGATCTACGAGCCTCTCATCCGCCGCGCCGCCGGCCTCGGCCCGGCCCCGGCTGCTCCCGACCCCGACCATTACGAGCAGATCCATGTCGAGGTCGATGTGCTCGTTGCCGGGGGGGGCGTTGCCGGTCTGATGGCGGCCGAGACGGCCGCCCGAGCCGGGGCGCGGGTGCTGGTGATGGAGGCTGCGGCCCACTGGGGCGGACGTGCTCCGGTCGAGGGAGAGGAGATCGACGGCAGGCCGGCGGAGATCTGGGTGGAGGAAACGCTCGCCCGGCTCACCGCCTCCGACAAGGTGACGGTGCGCTCTCGCAGCCTCGTGGCCGGCGTCTACGACCATGGCCATGTGGTGGCGGTCGAGACGCTCGATCGCCCGCTCGCGGGCGGATCGTTGGACGGGGCGGTGCTGCGCCAGCGGTTGTGGCACATCCGGGCGAGGCGCATCGTCAATGCCTGCGGCGCGATCGAGCGACCGCTGGTCTTCCCCGGCAATGATCGCCCCGGCGTGATGCTGGCTTCGGCCGTCCGGGACCATCTCATCAACTGGGGCGTGGCGCCCCTCGAGCGGCCGGTGATCCTCACGGTCAACGACGAGGGCTACCACACCGCCGAACTGCTGCTCGAGGCCGGCATCGCGGTGGCGGCCCTCGTCGATCTGCGTCCCAAGGGGGCGGGGGCGCTCGAACGGGCGCTGCGCGCGCGCGGCGTGCGGGTGATCCTCGGCGCGGGGGTGACGGCGACCCATGGCCGCAAGGGCGTGAAGGGCGTCACCATCGGCCGGGTGAAGACGGGAGAGACCCTCACCCGCCTTGCCTGCGACGGGGTGGCGATGGCCGGCGGCTGGAGCCCGTCGGTGCATCTGTGGTCGCATGCGGGCGGCAAGCTCCTGTGGGACGAGGCGGCGCAGCTCTTTCGCCCCGATCCGACCCGCCCGCCCCGTGGCGGCGACGGGGCGCCGCTGGTGATCGCCGCCGGCGCCGCGGCAGGAGATCTCGAGATCGGCGCCGCCCTTGCAGGCGGGCGCGCGGCCGGGCTGGAGGCGGCCGAGGCGCTTGGTCTCGAGCGGCCCGACATGCCCCTGCCCGCCTCCCGGGGTCGCCCGGCCGGCACCCGCTCGGGCGACTGGGTGGTGCCGCGCAGGGCGAAGGCGGCGCAGAAGGAAAGGATGTTCGTCGATCTGCAGAACGACGTGAAGCTTGCCGATCTCGAGCTTGCCGTGCGCGAGGGCTACGAGAGCGTCGAGCACGCCAAGCGCTACACCACCTGGGGCATGGCCACCGATCAGGCCAAGACGTCCGGCATCAACGGCCTCGCCGCCCTCTCGCTCGCACGCGGGGCGCCGATCCCGGCCATCGGCACCACCACCTTCCGCCCGCCCTTCGCCCCCGTCACCTTCGGGGCGATCGCGGGATTGGCGCGCGGGCCGCTCTTCAAGCCGCTGCGCAAGACCGCGATCGACGGCTGGCACGAGGCGGCGGGTGCGGTGTGGGAGAATGTCGCCGACTGGCGCCGCCCCTTCTCCTATCCCCGCAAGGGCGAGACACGGGAAGAAGCCGCCGCGCGCGAGGTGCTGGCGGTGCGGCAGAAGGTCGGCATGCTCGACGCTTCCACCCTCGGCAAGATCCTCGTCAAGGGCCCCGATGCCGGCCGTTTCCTCGACATGCTCTACATCAACACGATGAGCACCCTGCCCGTGGGCCGCTGCCGCTACGGCGTGATGCTGAACGAGCAGGGCTTCGTGATCGACGACGGAGTGGTGGTCCGCCTCGCCGAGGACAGCTTCCTATGCCACACGACGACGGGGGGCGCCGGCCATGTTCACGGCTGGATGGAGGAATGGCTCCAGACCGAGTGGTGGGACTGGCAGGTCTTCACCCTCGATCAGACCGAGGCGTTCGCCCAGATCGCCGTCGCCGGCCCGAAGGCCCGCGAGGTGCTGGTCGCGCTGGGGGTGAAGGGTGCGGACATCTCCCCCGAGGGCCTGCCCTTCATGCATTCCTGCGCGGCCGAGATCGCCGGCATCCCCGGCCGCATCCACCGGATTTCCTTCTCGGGCGAGCTCTCCTTCGAGCTTGCCGTGCCGGCCGACCGGGGGCTGGAGCTGTGGGAGAAGCTGGCCGAGGTCGGCGCGCCCTTCGGCATCACCCCCTACGGAACCGAGGCGATGCACATTCTCAGGGCCGAGAAGGGCTACATCATCGTCGGAGACGAGACCGACGGCACCGTCACCCCGCATGATCTCGGTCTCGGGCGGATGATCTCGAAGAAGAAGACCGACTTCATCGGCAAGCGGGGGCTCGAGCGGCCCTTCCTGCGGCGCGCCGATCGCTGGCGGCTCGTCGGGCTCGAGCCGGTGGACGGGCAGACGCTGCTGCCGGTCGGGGCCCATGCCACCGATCACGGCATCAACATGTTCGGCCAACGCCGCGCCATCGGCCGGGTGACGACCTCGCATTTCTCGCCGACGCTCGGCCGGCCGATCGCTCTCGGCCTCGTTGAACGCGGCCCCGAGCGGCTCGGAGAGGAGATCGACTTCCTCACCACGGAAGGGGAGACGATCCGAGCCCGCATCGTCGATCCGGTATTCCATGACAGGGAAGGGAGGCGGCTTCATGGCTGAGACGAAGCGGCAGACCGGGGCGGGGCAGCGCCCGGGGCCGCCGGTGCTGATCGAGCGTGTCGCCGGGATCGGCATGGTGACGCTCAGGGCCGATCTGGCCGATCCGGCGACCGAGGCGGCCCTCAAGGCGGCGATGGGCACGGTTGTGCCTGCCCGGCGGCGTATCCTGCGTTCGCGGCGCAAGGGCCATCTTACCGCCTGGATGTCGCCCGACGAGCTGATGCTGTTCATGCCCCGGGAGCGGCTGGACAGGGTGACGCGCTCGCTCGAAAAGGCGCTCGCGGAGCACCATCATCTGGTGGCGGACATGTCGGCGGCGCGTGCGATCTTCCGCCTCGAGGGCGCCGACGGGCATCTGCGCGAGATCCTCGCCAAGGGCGTGCCGGCCGATCTTTCCCCCGAAGGGCTGCCCCGCGGCGAGATGCGGCGCACGCGGCTCGGTGCCGTGGCCGCCGGCATCTGGAGTCTCGAGGAGGGCGTGTTCCATCTCATGTGCTTCCGCTCGGTGGCCGAGCATGTCGATCTGTGGCTCCGCACCGCCGCCCATGAGGGCACCGAAGCCGATCTCTGGCATTGACGGGGAAGGGCGGCCCCCTGCGCCCCGCGACGGAAAACCCCTCCGATGGTCGCAATCGGGCGTGACCTTCCGTCGCAGCCGTTCTAGGGAAGGGCGAGAGCAGCAGGGAGGGGGCGGCCATGAGCCTTTCCGACATCGACATCGCCCGCAGCGCCACGCTCGAGCCGATTCACCGGATCGGCGAGAAGATCGACATTCCGCCCGACGCGCTCATCCCCTTCGGCAACGACAAGGCCAAGGTGAAGGCCGATTTTCTCGCAGGTCTCGCCGAGCGCCCCCCGGGCCGGCTCATACTCGTGACCGCGATCAACCCCACGCCCGCCGGCGAGGGGAAGACCACGACCACGGTCGGGCTGGGCGACGGCCTCAATGCCATCGGCCGCAAGGCGGTGATCTGCATCCGAGAGCCTTCTCTCGGCCCCTGTTTCGGCATGAAGGGCGGGGCTGCGGGCGGCGGCCGGGCCCAGGTGGTGCCGATGGAGGACATCAATCTGCATTTCACCGGCGACTTTCATGCCATCACCGCCGCCAACAACCTTCTGGCGGCGATGATCGACAATCACATCTACTGGGGCAACGAGCTCGGCATCGACAGCCGCCGCGTTGCCTGGCGGCGGGTGGTGGACATGAACGACCGGGCGCTGCGCGACATCGTGGTGGGGTTGGGCGGCGTGCCCAACGGTTTTCCGCGGCAGACCGGCTTCGACATCACCGTGGCTTCCGAGGTGATGGCGGCGTTGTGCCTTGCCGACGATCTCTCCGATCTCGAGGCCCGGCTCGGCCGTATCGTCATCGGCTGGCGGCGCGACAGGAGCCCGGTCTTCGCCCGCGACCTCAAGGCCGACGGGGCGATGGCCGTGCTCCTCAAGGATGCGATCCTGCCCAATCTCGTTCAGACGCTCGAGAACAACCCCGCCTTCATTCACGGCGGTCCGTTCGCCAACATCGCGCACGGTTGCAACGCGCTGGTGGCCACGCGCGCGGCGCTGGCGCTTGGCGACTATGTCGTGACCGAGGCCGGTTTCGGCGCCGACCTCGGGGCGGAAAAGTTCTTCGACATCAAGTGCCGCCTGGGCGGGCTTTCCCCCGATGCGGTGGTGCTGGTGGCGACGGTGCGGGCGCTCAAATGGAATGGCGGCGTCGATCGGGAGGCGCTTGGCGCGCCGGATCCGGCGGCGGTGGAGAAGGGCTGCGCCAACCTTCTCCGGCACATCGAGAATCTCAAGCAGTTCGGAGTGCCGGTGGTGGTCGCGATCAACCATTTCGCCACCGACACCGAGGAGGAGATCGAGATCATCCGCCGTGCCGCGGCCGAGCATGGCACCGAGGCCCATCTCTGCCGTCACTGGGCCGAAGGGTCGGCCGGCATTCGCGATCTGGCCGAGCACGTGGCCGCGATCGCCGATTCGGGGGCGGCCCAGTTCGCCCCGCTCTACCCCGACGACATGCCGCTGTTCGAGAAGATCGAGACCATCGCCCGGCGGATCTACCGCGCCGACGAGGTGCTGGCCGACAAGAAGATCCGCGATCAGCTGCGTCGGTGGGAGGCCGAGGGATACGGCCATCTGCCGGTCTGCATGGCCAAGACCCCCTATTCCTTCTCGACCGATCCGAAACTGCGGGGCGCACCCACCGGCCATTCGGTGCCGGTGCGCGAGGTGCGACTGGCCGCCGGCGCCGGTTTCGTCGTCGTCATCTGCGGGGAGATCATGACCATGCCGGGTCTGCCGCGCCATCCGGCGGCCGAGAGAATCCATATCGACGAGGAAGGCCTCATCCAGGGTCTGTTCTGACGGAGACGGCGCTGCGGGGCGGTTGCATCGGACGCGCGGCGGATGCACAAGCTGCCCGGAGCACGACGGACGGCAAGGCGGAGGCAGCCATGGGTGCACGGATCATCGACGGCAAGGCGCGGGCGGTGCGGATTCGCGAGAAGGTGGCAGCGGAAGTGGCGCGGCTCGGGGCCGATCACGGGCTCGTGCCGGGGCTCGCGGTGGTTCTGGTGGGGGAAGACCCGGCCTCCCAGGTCTATGTGCGCAACAAGGCGCGGCAGACGGCCGAGTCCGGCATGCGCTCCTTCGAGCATCGCCTGCCGGGCGCCACGAGCGAGAAGGAGCTGCTCGATCTCGTCGCCCGGCTCAATGCCGACTCCGCGGTGCATGGCATCCTCGTGCAGCTTCCCCTGCCGGCGCATATCGACGCGGCCCGGGTGATCGACGCCATCGACCCCGACAAGGATGTGGACGGCTTTCATGTCGTCAATGCGGGCCGGCTGATGGTGGGGTTCGAAGGCATGGTTCCCTGCACCCCGCTCGGCTGCCTCGTGCTCCTTCGCGACGTGATGGACGACGTGTCGGGGGCCGAGGCGGTGGTGGTCGGCCGCTCGAACATCGTCGGCAAGCCCATGGCCCAGCTTCTCTTGCGGGAGAACGCCACCGTCACCATCGCCCATTCGCGCACCCGCGACCTGCCGGCGGTCTGTCGCCGGGCCGACATTCTCGTGGCGGCGGTGGGGCGGCCGGAGATGATCCGTGGCGACTGGATCAAGCCCGGCGCGGTGGTGATCGATGTGGGCATCAACCGCGTGCCGGCCCCCGAGCGCGGTGAAGGGAAGAGCCGCCTCGTCGGCGATGTCGCCTTCGCCGAGGCGGCCGAGGTGGCCGGGGCGATCACGCCGGTGCCGGGCGGGGTGGGGCCGATGACGATCGCCTGCCTTCTGGCCAATACCGTGACCGCCGCCTGCCGCATCCACGGCCTGCCGGTGCCGGCGGATCTGCTCTCGGGCTGAGGCGCCATCGCCGCCCCGCTTCCTCTCCCCGGCAGAGGGCTGGCCGCTTGCCGGAACGTCGAAATCGCGTCCGTTCCTTTCAGCGCGGTGCTGTGCAGGAGTGGCGACGGATCGCTCCCCGCGGGGAGGGCCCGGCCTCTTCCGTCGCCAAGGTCAGAGCGTATTCTCGCCCTCGGCCACGAACAGGTTTTCCCAGGCGCGGTCGATGTCGTCAGGGGTGAATTCGTAGGCGCGTCCTTCGAAATCGCACAGGGCGATCATCTGGTCGATCAGGAAGGGCGCGTGGAAGTTGGCGTAGGCATTGCCGATCGAGGGAAACTTGACCTCGAACAGGTGGCGGACCGCCGCTTCCGTGAAGCGCACGCGCTTTCTGCGTGCCACCAGGGCGAGCACCCGGCGGAACTCGTCCTCGGTCGGCCCGTCGATCCTGATCTTGAAGAAGATTCGCCGCAGCGCCGCTTCGTCGAACAGGTTTTTCGGGTGAAAGTTGGTCGAGAAGATCACCAGCGTGTCGAAGGGCACGATGATCTTCTCTCCCGATTCGAGGGTGAGAATGTCGTAGCCCGCCTCCATCGGCACGATCCATCGGTTGATGAGGGCCTGGGCCGGCTCCTGCTGGCGGCCAAGGTCGTCGACGATGAAGACCCCGCCGGTGGACTTGAGCTGCAGGGGCGCCTGATAGGTGCGCGAGACGCTGTTCCACGAGAGGTCGAGCATGTCGAGCGTGAGTTCGCCGCCGGTGAGGACCGCCGGGCGCTTGCAGGCCACGTAACGGGCATCGTGCCGTGGGCCGACACGGCGCAGCCCCGAGCCGCCGCCCTCCGGCGCGGCGACCGGCTCATGTACCACCGGGTCGAACAGGGTGATGACCTGCCCGGAATATTCGAGCGCATGGGGGATGTAGATCTTTTCGTCGAAGGCGGCGCGGATGCCGTTGGCGATCGAGGACTTGCCGTTGCCGGGCGGGCCATACATCAGGATCGAGCGGCCCGAGGTGACGGCGGGGCCGAGCCGGTCGAGGAAGCCCTCGGGCAGGATCAGATGGCCCATGGCCTCGGCCAGCCGCTCGCGGGTGAGTGCGATGTTGCGCACCGACTGGCGTGCCGCCTGTTCGGCGAAGGTTTCGAGCGGCACCGGCATTGGCCCGTTGTAGGAGGACTGTTCGAGCGCATCGAGCGCCCGGGCCTTGCCGCTGTCCGAGAGGGCGAAGTTCATCTCCGCCCCGGCGCCCGCATGCATGTTGCCGAGCGATTCCATCAGCCCTTGGGAGCGGCACAGATCGACCAGCTCCTGCGTCAGCCCGATCGGCAGGCAGAGGGTGCGGGCCATGGCCGAGAGGGTGGAGAGATTGCGGCGGAAGACGGTCTTGAGGAGGATGTCCCGCATCAGAACGAGACCGAGGCCGGTGTCCTGCAACCGGCGCGGGGGCAGGGGGGTGTGGTCCTTTCCCGCGAGAGGGGCCTCCATGTTCATCGACGCTCTCCCTTGTTCCTTGCATCCTGTCGTTCCGGCGCTTCCCGGCACTCTGCTGCCTCCCTTGCGGCGTCGGCCGCCCGGGCCGGCGTTCCGGCAAGAGGTGGGGCGACCCGCTCCCGGCCAGCCGCCGGGCTCCCGCGCACGAGCCGCCGCGCGCGGAGTGCCGGGCTGCGGAAGGCGGCGCCTCCCTGTCTCGCCCGGTCTTCCCACCCGGCGCCTCCGGCCCGGCCGGTGCTTTGCCTCGCACCCGGCTGCACCTTCGGCCGATCATCCGCCGGGCGAGAGCGCCGCCGCCGTTTCGGCCTGTCGCTGCACCGGTGCCGTTCCCACCGGGGCGCGGCGGCCCGTTGGGGGGCGCATCCGGGCGTTTTCCTTTGCGCCACGGCACCTGCCGGTCTAATTTCGGGAAAAGACCGAACGGGGGCAGGAATGGGCAGATTTGAGGGCATTCGTTTCGCCATCGTCACCATTGTCGTGACGGCGGTCGTGTTTGCGGCGCTGCTTTACCGGGGCGTCTTTCCCGTGGCGAACCACGAGGGGGACGCCCTGCACGTGGCCGACATCGTGCTGCGGATGGCTCGGGGCGAGATGCCCCATCTCGATTTCCATACGCCGATCGGATTTCTCGCCTTCCTGCCGATCGTGCCCTTCACCGGCTGGGGGCTCGGCACGGCGGTCTTCGCCGCCGGGCTTCTCGTGACCCTGCTGCTTCTGCCGGCGATCTGGTGGAATGCCCGCAGCCGTCTCGGTGAAGGGCTCGGTCTGGTGCTGTTCTTCGCAGTCCTGCTGCTGACGGCGGGTGCCATCTTCGGCGGCTTCTTCCCCGGTCTCGCCCTGTCGATGCATTACAATCGCTGGGCCTGGGCGGTCGCGCTCGTCGTGCTGGTCAACGTGCTGGTTCCACCGGCGGACGGCGAACGCATGGGACGGCGTGACGGGCTGCTCGTCGGCCTCGGCATGGGGGCTCTGGCGCTGCTGAAGATGACCTATTTCGTCGCCCTTCTGCCCGGGGTGATCGTCGTTCTTCTGATGAGCGGGGCCTTCCGCACGATCGTCGTTGCTCTCCTGGCGGGGCTGGCGATGGCCGCGCTTGCCACGCTCTGGGCCGGCGAGCCGGGCTTTCTCGTCGCCTATGCCGAGGATCTTCTGGCCGTGCCGCGGGGCGGGCTCAGGCCCTATTCGACCATGCCGCTCTCGCAGATGCTGACGAGCCCCTATCACATCATGGGCTATCTGACGGTGCTTGCGGCTGTCGTCGCCATGGCCGAGAGGTTCCGGGTCGAGGCGATCGGGCTTTTGCTGCTGTTGCCGGGGTTCATCCTCGTCAGTTTCCAGAACTGGGGCAACGATCCGAAATGGCTTGTCGTGATCGCGCTGGTGATCGCGGCGTTGCGCCGGCCGGCGGGTCTGCGTCCCGGCCTTCAGGGGGGGCATCTGCCGCTCGTGGTGCTGGTGGCGGCAACCGTGCTGGTGGCGCCGATCTTCGTCAATCTCGGCCAGTCGATCGTGCGGGTGTTGCGGGTTGACGGTTCGGCATTCGTCGCCCCTCTGGCCGATCCGCGCCACCAGGATCTCCTGTTCAAGGCCGACCGGGTCTATCGGCTCGAGGTCAGGCGCTACATGCCGGCTCCGACCATGGAGATGGAGGAGAAGGCCGCAGGCTATCGGAGCCAGGCCGATCAGACGCTCTGGGGGCAGCCGTTGCCCTACTGCATCGTCGAGAACGGCTATGTCGGCCTCGTGGCCGGGATCGCCGAGGACCTTCGCGCGCGTGGAGTGGCCGCTCCCGGCGCGCGGATCTTCTATGGCGATTCGGTGAGTCCGCTCTGGCTTTTCGGCGCCGGAGAACCGGTGCCGGCAGGCTGGCCGTGGTATTACGGCGGCGATGGGGGGATGGAGAACGCCACCCATGTCGTCCTGCCGTTGTGCGGAGCTTCCCTCACCGTGCGCGCCGCCATTCTGAAGGAGCTCGAGGAAAGGCGCGACCGCTGGCGGGAGCTCTATCGCACCGAGCACTACATCCTGCTTGCGCGCAAGGACGGGTGAAGGCGTTCCCTTCCGGGGACCAGGGATGGATGAGTCCGAAACGGCCCGACCGTCTCAAGCGGGGCCGTTCCCGAGGCCGAGTGCGAGATAGACGATCAGGGTGAGCGCCAGCGGCACCCCCATCGGGAATTCGCGCAGTCGCTGCCAGCTGGCCCATTTCGCGAGCTGCGCCTTGAGCCCGGGAACGACCAGGGCAAGGCGATGGAGGACGAGCGAGATCGCCGTCAGCCCGGCGAAGACCATCAGCACGAGCAGGGCGTCGGCCGGAGCCACGAAGGGCGCCATGGCGGCGGCGAACTTGGCGTCGCCGGCGCCGAGCAGGCCGGCCATGTTGAAGAGAAAGCCGATGGCGAGCACCGCCAGCCCCTGTCCGAGGCGCCAGGCGAGCGTTTCGGGCGGCAGCAGGAAAACGCCGATGGCGATGAAGGCCGCGAGCAGGGCCAGCACCGCGCGGTTGGGAATGCGCATCTCGCGCAGATCCGACACCATCACCCAGCCACCGACGGCGGCGGCCACGGGCAGGAAGGCGACGGCTTCGGCAGATGACAGGGCGAGGGTCATGCTCAGCTTCCCCTTTCGAGTTCCTTGAGCATCCGCACGGCGGCAGAGAAGTGGCGCGGATGGGTGTCGATCGCTTCGCGCAGGAAAGCCCGGGCAAGGTCGATCCGGCCGTCGCGCCGGGCGGCGAGCGCGAGCGTGTAGAGCAGCTGGGCCTGCTCCTCTTCGGTCATCGGGATCGGCGGCAGCGAATACTTTCCCTGCGCCGCCCGCGCCAGGACGAGGTTGTTCTTGGCCGTGAAAAGCTTCGGGTCGTAGGTGACGGCCTGAAGAAGGAGCTTCTCCGCCCCCTTCGCGTCTCCCCGCTGGAGCTTGGAAAAGCCCCAGTTGTTGAGGATCGGCGCCGGCTCGGGGCTGAGTCCGACGGCGTTGGCATAGAACGCATCGGCCTTCTTCCACTCGCGGCGATGATCGGCGAGGATCGCTTCGAGCCTGTAGCGCTTGGCGGTCTCGTAGGTCGGGGGGACGGTGTCGAGCACCTTCCGCGCCCTGTCCCATTCGCCGGTGCGGAGGAGGGCATCGGCATAATTCACCCTGTCCTCGTTCGTGGCATCCGGCAGCGCGACGAGCTTCTCGTAGACGACGGCCGCTTCGGCGGGGCGCTTTGCCCTGAGCAGAGAGAGGGCAAGGCCGCGCCTGAGATCGGTCCGCTCCGGATGGGCGCGGCTGGCGCGGGTGAAATAGGCCACCGCTTCGGCCGGATCGGCGGCGGTGAGCATGACCTCGGCCATGCTGGCGTCGTCGAGCGGGCTGACCGTCTCGGCCGGTTTCGCCGTGTTCGAGAGCGGCTCGCAACCGGCAAGAGGGACCATGCCGACGAGAAGCACGACCATGAATGTTCTGGAAGATCGCATAGCGGATCCTGCTCGCTCTGGCCTTGGCGGGGGCCCTCCGCGCCTCCGCCGGTTTCAACCGGACACGGGCAGGAGAACGGCGTAGGCCCCTTCTTCCCTGTCGGCAGCATAGGGGTTTTCTGCTTTCTTGGCGAGAGCGCGTTCGAGATTGTGCGCGATTTTCCGATCTTCGGCGCCCGAGAGGGCGAAGGCCGCCCGAAAGAGCCGGATCGCGGTCGCCAGCTCTCCCCTGCGGGCCAGAAGAACCCCCAGATTGTTGAGCGCCGGCACATGGCTGTCGTCCCGCTCCAGCGCGGCACGCAGGTAACGCTCCGCCTCTCCTTCGTGCCCCAGAAGGAGGTTCGCCGTGCTGATTCCCGCAAGGATGCCGGCATCGTTTCGTCCGGCGGTCAGTGCCTTGATGTAGAGCTTGAGGGCGAGATCGGCATTGCCGGCCGCCAGAAGCGCATCGGCCTCGCGGGCCAGGGTTTCGGGGGAGCGGGGCGCGGGCGGAGCAAGAGGGGTGCAGGCGGCAAGGCCGAGAGCGCCGAGCATCAGGAAGGCCCTGCGGCGGACGATGGCGCCCGGGCCCGATGCGCTGCCGGCGGCAGACTGGGGCACGGCGCCGACCTCGTTGCCGGTGTGGCTCCTGCCGGCACCGTCCATCCCCCCGACGGTGTCCACCCTCCCGGCCTTGGAGCCGGCGGCGGCCGGCGGGCTCTTGCCCCGGCGGCTCCCGGGCGCTCCGGTTTCCCCGCTCGTGGTGGCGGGGCGCCACGAGGCCCTGGAACCGGGCCGGGGCTTCGTCATGGTCTCATCCCTTTCCGAGCAGCTTGGCGATATTGTAGATCGACGGCCCGATCAGGATAATGAGAAGCGGCGGCAGAGTGAACATCATCGTGCCGAGGGTCAGCTTGGTCGGCAGCTTGTTGGCCTTTTCCTCTGCCCGCATCACCCGCTTGTCGCGCATCTCGGCGGCATAGACCCTGAGCGCATCGGCGATCGAGGTGCCGAAGGTGGCCGACTGGATCAGCACGGTGACGAAGGAGGAGATGTCCGGCACGCCGCAACGCTCCCCCATGTCGCGCCAGACGCGGGTCTTGTCCTTGCCGGCCTTGATCTCGTGCGCGACGATCTCGAATTCGTCGGCCAGATCGGGGAAACCGGCGCGGATCTCGGTGGCCACGCGCAGGATCGCCTGATCGACGGTCTGTCCGGCCTCGATGCACACGAGGAGCAGGTCGAGGGCGTCGGGAAAACCGTCGAGAATGTTGGCCTGCCGCGTCTGCCGGCGTCTCTCGACCCAGTAGATCGGCAGGTAGTAGCCGGCGCCGCCCGGAACGAGGATCGACAGCAGAAGCCGGGTCAGCTCGATCTGCCCCCCCTTGGCGGTGAGAAGGGCGTAGATCACGCCGAGCAGCAACCCCCCCATGCCCAGAACGAACTTGGAGAAGTGATATACCCGCACCGCGCCGGGGCTGCGATAGCCGGCCTGAAGCATCTTGAGGCGGGTGGCCGAGTAGGTTTCCTCGTCCTGGGGCTCGAGGAAGGACGAGAAACGGTCGAGCTTCCGGGCGGCCTCGTCACGGGGTCTGAGCCCGATCTTGCGCCCGTTCTCCTTCGCGGGAGCCGCCGGGCGGGCCGCGCTCTTGGCCGCGAGGCGCGAGAACGGATCCTTCCGCGGGCCGAGCATGAAGGGCAGGGCCGCGAGCGTCAGCAGCACCCCCACCCCGCCCATGGCGATCAGCGGGCCGTTGGGGCCGAATGTCTCCGTCATATATTGCCACATGGCGCTGTCACTCCTTGCCCGGCCGGATCAGACCTTGATGTTGACCATCATCCGCATGAAGACGAGATTGACGACGAGAAAGACGCCGACGATGATCGCCGCGGGAATGAAATAGGCGGTCTTCTTCACATCGTCGAAATAGTCGGGCTTGATCAGGGTGATCATGATCAGCGCGACGATGGGGAAGGCCGAAAGGAACATGCCCGACCATTTGGCCTCGGCGGTGATGGCCTTCACCCGGCGGAAGAGCTTGAAGCGCGCGCGGATGACCTTGGCGAGCCCCTCGAGAATTTCGGCAAGGTTGCCGCCCGACTGCTGCTGGATCGCCACCGCCACCGCGAGGAAGCGCAGATCCTGCAGGTCCATGCGTTCGGCGAAGGCCTTGATCGCCTCGGAAACATCCCCGCCATAGGCGGCCTCGTCGGCGATGATGCCGAACTCCGTGCCGAGCGGGTCGGGCACTTCGCGGGCGACGATGCCGATGGCATTGATCAGCGGATGGCCGACACGCAGCGAACGGACCATCAGCTCGATCGCGTCGGGCAGCTGCTCCTCGATCAGGCCGACGCGTTTCTTCGCCCGGTGGCTGATCCACAGATAGATGCCGCCGACGCCCATGGCGACACTCAGGAGGAGGCGCACCGGGAAGGGGGCCTCGGTGAGAAAGGTCATGGCCATGAAGGCGGCGCCCGCGAGCCCGGCCATGAGCATCAGGATCGCCTGGGGTGAGAAGGCAATGCCGCCCTTCGTCGCCTTGTCCGCGAGAATGGCGTAGAGCGGGATCTTCAATCCCTGCCGGTGGCGATCCATCTCGCGGCGCAGCTGCTGGAGCACCGCCTCGCGGCTCTTGCCCTTCTCCAGAAGCTCGAGCCGCCGGTTCATGCGGGCCGAGAGACTGATCGACTTGCCGAAGGCGAACAGGTAGATCCCCTCGACCGCGAGCAGGATGCCGATGAAGATCAGCACATAGACGATGCCTTCCGCTCCGATTTCCATGGTCGTCGTCTCCCTTGCGGGCCGGGCCTACTGGGCCGCGACCGGTTCGTAGATGTCGGGGGGCAGCTCGTAACCCCACTGCCGGAAGCGTTCCGAGTAGAACGACCGCACGCCGGTCGCAGTGAAATGGCCGAGCACCTTGCCGCCTTCGCCAAGGCCGGTGCGCTCGAAGCGGAACACTTCCTGCATGGTGATGATCTCGCCCTCCATGCCGGTGATCTCGGTGATCGAGAGCATGCGCCGCGAACCGTCCTGCAGGCGCGAGACCTGCACGATCAGGTTGACCGCCGAGGCGATCTGCTGGCGCACCGCCTTGAGCGGCATGTCGATCCCGGCCATCGCCACCATGTTCTCCAGGCGGGAGACGGCATCGCGCGCCGAGTTGGCGTGAATGGTGGTCATGGAGCCGTCATGGCCGGTGTTCATGGCCTGGAGCATGTCGATCACCTCTTCGCCGCGGGTCTCGCCGACGATGATGCGGTCGGGGCGCATCCGCAGCGCGTTGCGCAGGCAGTCGCGCTGGGTCACGGCGCCCTTGCCCTCGACGTTCGGCGGCCGGCTCTCCATGCGGCCGACATGGGGCTGCTGAAGCTGGAGTTCGGCCGTGTCCTCGATGGTGAGGATGCGTTCCGAATTGTCGATGAAGGAGGAAAGGGCGTTGAGAGTGGTGGTCTTGCCCGAGCCGGTGCCGCCCGAGACGATGACGTTCAGGCGCGTGGCCACCGCCGCCTGGAGATAGAGCGCCATTTCCTCGGAGAAGGCCCCGAAACGGACCAGATCGTCCACCGAGAGCTTCTCCTTCTTGAACTTGCGGATCGAGACCAGCGACCCGTCCACCGCGATAGGCGGGATCATGGCGTTGAAGCGCGAGCCGTCCTTCAGGCGGGCGTCCACATAAGGGTTCGATTCATCGACCCGCCGGCCGACGGCGGAAACGATCTTGTCGATGATGCGCTGGAGGTGCTTCTCGTCGCGGAAGCGGACATCCGAAAGCTCGAGCTTGCCGCCCCGCTCGACATAGACCTGATGGGGGCCGTTGACGAGAATGTCGCTCACCGTGTCGTCGCGCAGGAGCGGCTCGAGAGGGCCGAGCCCCTTCACCTCGTCATAGAGTTCCTGGTGAAGGGTCTGCCGCTCCTCCTTGTTGAGGACCATGCCCATCTCCTGCAGCCCTTCGCTGCAGATGGCCGCGATCTCGGCCTTCAGATCGGCCTCGGGCGCATCGTCGATGGCGGCGAGATTGAGCGTGTCGAGCAGGCGGCGGTGCATCTCGACCTTGATCTCGTTGAGCTTCTCCCGCCGGCGCCGCTCCTTGTCGTCAGGGGCTGCCTGAGCGGCCGCGCGGCGTCTGGCGAAAGTGCGGGCCGTTTCGGCCCGGGCCGCGAGATTGGCCGGGCCGGCGGCGGCCTCGGGGGCCGGCTTGCGGCTCGGCTCCGGGGACACGGGCCGAACGGCGGCCTTTTCGGCCGCGGCACTACTTGCAGGACCGGTGGTTCTTCGGGTGCGATTGAAACGCTTGAACATGGTCGATCCTCCCGTTCAGCCTCAGGCGGCTTCGTCCTTGATGTTGGCAAGGTTGAAGATCTCGCCGGCGACGCGGGCGATCTCCTTGCGGAGCGGGTTCTTGGGGGCGGCGAGGGCGAGAGGCGTGCCGGCGTCGTTGGCCTCGACCACCTGCTTCCCGCCATCGGGCAGGTAAAGCTCGAGCGGCACGCCGATGCTCTCGGCCAGCCGCCTGGCCTTGGCACGGTCCGAAAACTCGGTTCTTCTGGGAGCGCGGTTGAGCACGTAGCGGACGGTCTCGCCCGGCAGCTCCTCGGCCTTCAGAAGGTTGATGAAGCGAAAGGCGTTCTGGGCCGAGCGCAGATCGAGCTCGAGGGTGGCGAAATAGATGTCGGCGCGCTCCAGCACGTTGGCCGTCCAACAGACCATGGCCGAAGGCATGTCGATGATCACGATGTCATAGAGGCGCTGGGCCATGGAGAGGAGCGCCTCGAGATCGGGCGGCTGCAGGAAGTCCAGCGGCAGGATCTCGCTCGGCGCGGTGAAGACGTCGAGCGTGTCCTCGTAGCGCTGGACGACATTGGCGAAGGCCTCTTCGTCGAGCACGGAGAGATCGGACAGGAGGTCGAACACCGCTTCGCGCCGCTCGACGTCGAGATAGGTGCCGACGGAGCCGGTCTGGAAATTGAGATCCATCACCAGCACCTTGAAGTCGCGTTCCTTGCCGAGGCTCTGCAGTTCCCAGGCGAGATTGACCGCGAAGGTGGAGGCGCCACTGCCGCCGGCCAGCGGATGCACGGCGATGAGAGCGCCGGCCCGGTCCTCGCCGGGCCGGGCGGCGGCGTGTCTTTCCCTGTGCCGCGCGATGGCCTGAGCCAGCTCCCCTGCGGGCAGGGGATAGGGCAGGAAGTCGTCGGCGCCCAGCTTGAGAAGGTGGTGCAGGGCCCGGGGGCTGACCTCGTCGGCGACGATGAAGACGGGCAGGCGCCGGGCTTGTCCGGCGGTGACGATCTCGGCGAAGGGTGTGAGGTCCTTCTCGTCGTCCCGGTTCACGCAGAGGACGACGAGCTCGAGCGTGCGCGGCGCATCGTCGAGGCGTTCCGCCGCCTCCTCCAGCAGCACCTCGTCCCAGTCGTCTCCGGCAACGCTCTCGATCTCCTCGAGCAGAAGGTCGAAGGCAGCCGGATCGCGCGCCACGATCCAGGCCCTGGCCTTCTGTGCCACATGTCCGTTGCCGATTGTTCCACCATGCATCCCCGCACCCGTTCCTGTTACTCGAAGACCTCGATTGCGACAAAAGCCGCCGCCTCGCCTGCGCAGTAGACCGTCGGCGGTACTTCATGGGGCAATCTGGAAGTGGAGTCGGGCAGATTTGCGGCCCAAAGCGTGGCCATTTCTTGACCTCTACCGCGAGAATTCCGCTTTTGCGTGCAAACGCGGAGGAACGCGCGGGGGCGGCTCTTCCGCCCCGTCGGGGAGGCCAAGGGGCATTTCTCCGGCCGGGAGAGAAAACCGTTCCGGATCAGCCGGATGGGCGTTTCCTAATGGGCGGGCTTGAAGCCGTTGCGGACATAGGCGCCGCCGGCCACATAGGTGCGATAGACCAGCGCGGCGTAGCGGGCATCGGTCGGCAGGTTGCGTGCATTCGGCATGAACCCGCTCACTTCGGTGACGGTGCGCCGGTTGGCGCGCTCGGGGCCTTCGGAATGCACGATCGGGCGGCTCTCGCCATAGGAGACGACGGCGGCCACCTGTTTCGGGTTGACGCCCTGGGAAATCATGTAGCGCACCGCGGCCTTGGCCCGGCGAAGACCGAGGCGCTTGTTGTAGGCGTCGGAGCCGACCTTGTCGGTATGGCCATAGACCTTGAAGCGCACCTCCGGATATTGCCGGATCCAGTCGGCCTGGCGACGCAGGACCGCCTTGGCCTCTTCGTCGAGGACGGCCGAATCGAAGGCGAAGTGGATCGTGGTCGGCACTTCGCGTTCGAACTTCTTCTGCAGGTCGATCATCAGCCGGGCGTCGGAGCCATAGGCCTGGTGCACCCGCTCGTTATAGGCCACGGCCGCGCCGAACTGCCCTTCATCGACGCTCGAACCGGCCTCGATGCCGAGCCGGTCGATGCCGCGGTTGACGGCATCGCCGACCGGATTGGCGCAGGCGGCGAGAAGGGCGGGGGCAAGGAGGGCTGCCATCCGGGAGAGAAGACGCATGGGCTCACTCCATCACGTAGCCGAAGGCGCCGCTCGGCGGTTCCTTGCGGGCCGGCACGGCGCCCGAGCTGCTCTTGGCGACCTTGCGCCCCGAACGTGCCGCGGGCGAGCCGAAGAGGAACAGTTCGGCCTCCGTCGGGATGCGGACGCGATCGGTCGGCAGGGCAAGGGCGTTGCCGGGCGCGGGATGCACCAGATAGGCGGTGACGATGACGACGAGCTCGGTCTGCCGCCGCTGGAAGCTCGTCGAACGGAAAAGCGCCCCGAGCACCGGCACGTCGGCAAGCCAGGGCAGCTGCTGGATGCTGTCCTTGAAATCGTCCTGCAGGAGGCCGGCGATGGCGAAGCTCTGCCCGTCCCTCAGTTCGATGGTGGTCCTGGCGCTGCGGGTCTTGAAGGCATTGACGGTGAAGCCGTTGGCCGTGACCTGCACCGTCGGATCGATCTCGCTGACGGAGGCGATGATCGAGAGGCTGATCATGTCGTCGTCGATCACCACCGGCACGAAGGTGAGATTGACGCCGAAAGGCTTGTATTCGATGGCGGTATCACCGTTCTTGTTGATCGGAATCGGATATTCGCCGCCGGCGAGGAATTCGGCCTTCTTGCCCGAGATGGCGACCAGGTTGGGCTCGGCCAGGGTGCGGACGAGCCCCTTCTGCTCGAGCGCCTCGAGCATCAGGGCGACACCGGTTGCCCCGGCGCCGAGACCGAAGACCAGCGTGCCGAAGCGCTCGGTCGCCGAAGACAGGGGGGTGGTGGTCTGCCCCGTCAGGCGCTGGATGTTCGCATTCGAGGACATCGACCCGGTGGCGGCGCCGAGCCCGCCGCCGGTGGCGTTCTTGCCGTTGACCACGAGCGAGCTCGTCAGCCCCTTGGCCACCGAACGCTGCATTTCGGCGAAGCGGACCTTGAGCATCACCTGCTGCGAGCCGCCGACCGTCATCAGGTTGGTGACCTTCTCCGGCGCGTAGCGTTCGGCGAGATCGAGCGCGAGCTGGGCCTTGCGGGCGCTGCTGACCTGCCCCGAAAGCACGATGCCGTCATTCGCGGTGCGAACGTCGATCCGTTCCTTCGGCAGGATTTCCTTCAGCCGTTCCTTGAACTCGGCGATATCGGGCCGCACCGCCACCTCGACATTGGCGATGAGCTGCCCGTTCGGACCGAGAAGGGTGACATTGGTGCGCCCCGGCTTCTTGCCGAGGAGATAGACCGTGCGTTCGGAAAGGGTGGCGATGTCCGCGATGTCGGGATTTGCGACCGACACCTCCTTGAAGGGGATGTCGCTCTCCATCACCAGCGCGCGATCGACCACCAGGTTGATGCGGCTCGTCCTCTCGCCCTCCATCAACCGGACGATGGAGCCGCTCTGCGCCCGCACCGGCGCCGCTCCGCCTGCAAGTGAAAGGGCAAGCCCGAGAAACCCGGCTGCCAGATATGTTCCTGCCCGCATAGTCCTGCCTCGTTCCCAGCTGCCTTGGGCGCAACCGTTTTGCAAAGCATGCCCGAAACGGTGCTTCATTGCAACAAGAGCCTGAAATCGGGCGTGTCATCGGCGATGTTGGTGCAGGAGAGGCATCATCCTCCATATCTGCGCCTCTCCCGGTCGGAAAACGCCCTTCCGGTCTCGCGCGGCCCCGGCGGTCGCGTCCGCACATGAAAAAAAGCCCCCGCCGGAGCGGGGGCAGGGCGGGGGATCAATTCGTTCCGGGGCAGGGCACCTCGATCACCGAGACTTCTCCGCCCTTCCGCGTGCGGATCGTGCAGACCTTCGGGGCCTCGACCTTCTTCACCACCTTCGCTTTCTCGCGCTTGATGCCGAGGAAGGCGAGCTTGTCCACCTGCACCGCCTCGGCGCCGACTGCGCTGTCGTCGCGGTTGGAGCGCAACGAGAGCGAGAGCTTGCCGTCGGCCTGGGCCTGGGCGAGGATGGCGATCTGCTCCGGGCTGGCCTCGACGGTGACCGTCCGCGGCACGATCGGCTTGTTGCGGTCCTTGTCGGTGATCTGATCGACGGCGATCAGCCGCACGTTCTCCATGATGAGCTTGGTGACATCGCGGCCGAGGGCCTCGCCGGTCCAGTAGATGTCCACGCGGTCGTCGGGGCGCAGGAAGCCCGAAACGCCCGATGCGACATCGACGCGGATGGCGAAGGCCCGCTTGCCGGCCTCGAGCCGGGAAGCCACGCCGGCATCCTGACCCGGCTCCGTCACCTTGACCTTCATCAGCGGCTCACCGGCCTCCATCGCCCTGAGAACGTAACGGGGCTTGTCGTCGTAACCCTCGGGGAAGAGGGTCTTCTCGTTGACGAAGGCACCTTTCGGAACGGCGGTCTTCGGCCAGGGAACGGCCGCGACATCCTCGGGGTGGAGAACGTCACCATAGCGCAGCGGCTTCTTGGCGACATAGACCTTCACCAGCGGGATCTTGGTCTTGAGCTCCTTTTCCTGGAGCGCGATCTTCCTCTGGTATTCCTGAAACTGCTGCTGGGTGGTGTAGACGGCAAAGCCTGCCAACCCCAACCCCACCACCAGCATGGCCGCAAAGATCATTCTCATGACTCACCTCGCACATCTGGTCTTCCGGCATCTGGCCCGGAAGGGGCCACGACAGGGGGCTGCCGGCCGGAAGGTGGCTCGCTCTCTTTCTGGCGGGGGAATATGGCCGAATTGGGCGCGGGAAATGACCAATTGATGGAAGGTGGCTGCAATGCGCCTGCCGCCGCGCCGGTTGCGCCGCCGCACGGCCGTCGGCGCTCAGGCGGCGCGCATCCGCGGCATGAGCGCGAGCAGGTGGCGGGTGTAGTCGTGCTGCGGCGCCTCGAACAGGGCTTCGGTTTCCGCGAGTTCCACCAGCTTTCCGCGCTGCATCACCCCCACCCGGTCGCACATCTGGCGGATCACCGGCAGATCGTGGGAAATGAACAGCATGGTCAGCCCGAGCTCTTCCTGCAGGTCCTTGAGAAGGTTGAGGATCTGTGCCTGGATCGAGACGTCGAGCGCCGAGGTCGGTTCGTCGCAGACGAGAAAGCGCGGCCGCGTTGCCAGCGCCCGGGCGATGGAAATGCGTTGGCGCTGCCCACCGGAAAACTCGTGCGGATAGCGTAGCGCCGCCCGCGACCCGAGGCCCACATGCTCGAGCAGGTCGGCCACGATCCGCCGCACCTCCGTTTCGCTTTCGGCCAGGCGATGAAAGCGGATCGGCTCGGCAACGATGTCGCCCACCTTCATGCGCGGATTGAGTGAGGAATAGGGATCCTGGAAGATCATCTGCATCTGCCGGCGCAGGCGGTTGATCTCCTTGCGGGAGGACATCGCCGTCATGTCCTCGCCGGCAAAGATCACCCGCCCGGCCTCGGGCCGGTAGAGGCCGGTGATGATGCGGGCGATGGTGGACTTTCCCGAACCCGATTCGCCGACGAGGCCGAACACCTCGCCGGACCGGATCTCGAAGGAGACGTCATCGACCGCCGTCATCCACCGTCGCCGTGAGGGCAGCAGCGACGGGCGGGTGAGAAAGCGCATGGTCAGATGCTCGAGTCTGAGGAGGGGCCCGTCCCCGGCGCCGAAATCGCGGGCCTTGCCCAGCCAGTGGCTGGCGAGGTCGAGCTTGCGCGTCGTGGTGCCGGCGCTCTCGATGTATTCGACGAGAGGAAAGCGGTCGATCCGCCGATCGGGCGGCGGCACGGCGGCGATCAGCGAGCGGGTATAGGGATGATCGGGCCGGTTCAGCACCTTGTCGGACGGGCCGATCTCGACGAGACGGGAACGATACATCACCGCCACCCGGTCGGTGATCTCGTAGATCACGCCCATGTCGTGGGTAATGATGAGCATTCCCATGCCGCGTTCGCGCACGAGGCGTTTCAGAAGCGCGAGGATCTGCGCCTGGATCGAGACGTCGAGCGCGGTGGTGGGCTCGTCGGCGAGGAGCACTTCGGGCTCGCAGCAGATCGCGAGGGCGATCACCACCCGCTGCCGCATGCCCCCCGAGAACTGATGGGGGTAGTTCTTCACCCGCGTCGCCGCATCGGGAATGCCGACCTGCTCGAGCAGCTCGACCGCCCGTCCCTTCGCTTCGCGGTCGCTGATCGGCAGATGGGTCAGCATGGTTTCCACGAGTTGCTCCTCGACCGTCATCAGCGAGTCGAGCGAGGTCAGCGGATCCTGGAACACCATGCCGATGCGCTTGCCGCGGACCCTGCGCATCGCCTCGGGGGGCAGGGTGTCGATCCGTTCCCCCCCGAGGCGGATCTCGCCTGCGGCCATGCGCCCCGGCGGTTCGATCAGCCCCATCACCGCATAGGCGAGCGTGGACTTGCCGGCGCCCGATTCGCCGACCACACCGAGAATCTCGCCGGCCTCGAGGGAAAGGCCGACGCCCTCGGCCGCTACCACCGTGCCGCGGCGTGAGGGAAATTCGACCTTGAGATCGCGGATCTCGAGAAGTGGCGCCGCCCTCTCGGTCGGTTCGGAAGGGATGCCGGTGCCAAGGTCCTGGTCCATGGCCGTCACCTCAGTTTCGGGTTGAGCACGTCGCGCAGCCAGTCTCCCAGAAGGTTGACCGCCAGCACGAGGATGATGAGGGCAAGGCCCGGAAAGACGGTGATCCACCACTCGCCGGAGAAGAGATAGTCGTTGCCGATGCGGATCAGCGTGCCGAGCGAGGGTGATGTCGGCGGCACGCCCACCCCGAGGAAACTCAACGTCGCCTCGATGATGATGGCAAGCGCCAGCTGGATGGTGGCGATGACGAGCACCGGCCCCATCACGTTGGGCAGGATGTGGCGAACGAGAATGCGGGCCGAGGGCAGGCCGATCACCTGCGCCGCCTGGACGTATTCCTTGCGTTTCTCCACCATGGTCGAGGAGCGCACCGTGCGGGCGTATTGCACCCAGGAGCTCAGGGCGATGGCCAGCACCAGCACGAACAGCGCCACCTCCTCATGGGCTTCGGGCGGCAGGATGCCGCGCATCACCCCGTCCACCAGAAGGGCGATGAGGATGGCCGGGAAGGTCAGCTGGATGTCGGCGATCCGCATGAGCACGGCATCGGTGACACCGCCGGCATAGCCCGCGACGAGGCCGATCGTCACCCCGATCAGCATGGCGAGGATCACCGAGAGGAAACCGACGAGAAGCGAGATCCGCGCCCCGTAGAGGATGGTCGAGAGGATGTCGCGCCCCTGATCGTCGGTGCCGAGGAGATAGCGCGGGTCGCCCCCCTCGAGCCAGGCAGGCGGCAGGAGCGAATCCATCAGATCGAGCGAGGCGAGATCGAACGGGTCGTGCGGCGCCACCCAGGGCGCGAAGGTCGCCGCTCCGATCATCAGCACGGTAACGAGAAAGGCGGTGATGACGAGGGGCGAACGGCGGAAGCTCCACCACAGGTCCGAATCGAGGAAGCGGGCAAGTGCCGAGGGGGGGCGCTCGTCGGGGCGGCCGGCGGCTTCGGGAAGGGCGGTTTCGTCGCTCATGCTCAGCTCTCCGTGCGCAGCCGCGGGTCGATGACGACATAAAGGATGTCCACGACCAGGTTGATGACTACGAAGACGAAGGCGATCAGCATCAGATAGGCCGCCATCACCGGAATATCGACTTCGGAGATCGCCTGCACGAAGAGCAGCCCCATGCCGGGCCACTGGAAGACGCTTTCGGTGATGATGGCGAAGGCGATGATCGCGCCGACCTGCAGGCCGATGATGGTAATGACGGGAACGAGCGTGTTCTTCAGCGCGTGGCCGAAATGGATCGCCCGGTCCTTCAGGCCGCGCGCGCGGGCGAAGCGGATGTAGTCGGTGCGCAGCACCTCGAGCATTTCCGCGCGCACGAGCCGCACGATCAGCGTCATCTGGAAGACGGCGAGCGTGATCGACGGCATGATCAGCGACTTCAGCCCCGAAGCGGTGAGAAGGCCGGTGGTCCACCAGCCCAGATCGACCACCTCGCCGCGGCCGAAGGTCGGCAGCCAGCGCAATTGCACGCCGAAGATCAGGATGAGGAAGATCCCGATGAGAAAGGTCGGCAGCGAGACGCCGATCAGCGAGAGCGTCATGAAGAGCTTGGCGGTCCATCGCTCGCGGTTGAGGGCGGTGTAGACCCCCATGGGAATGCCGATGCCGAGCGCCAGAATCGCCGAGATGATCGAAAGCTCGAGCGTCGCCGGGAAGCGCTCGGCGATGAGCTCGGCCACCGGTTTCTTGAGCCGGTAGGAGACGCCGAACTCGCCCCGGGCCGCATTCTCGACGAAACGCCAGAACTGGACGATCACCGGGTCGTCGAGCCCGAGTTCCTTGCGGATGCGTTCGCGCTCGGCGAGCGTCGTGTCCTGATCGACCATGTTGTTGATCGGATCGCCCACGAACTGGAACAGGGTGAAGGCGATGAGCGCCACCGTCAGCATCACGAGAACGGACTGGACGAGGCGGCGGATGATGTAGAGCAGCATGGCGGCTCCGAACCGGAGATGAGAGCGGGAGGAGGAAGGGGAGGGAGGCGGCACGACCGCCTCCCCCGGTGTCAGACGCCAAAGTCAGGCATGCGGCGCGGTCATTCCTTCACGACAACGTTGCGCAGATCCAGCACGTTGTCGGCCCGCTGGGCGACCGAGACGCGCTCGCTCACCCCCCAGGACAGCGGCTGCTGGTGCAGGGGAATGTAGCCGTATTCCTTCTGCAGAATGGCCGCGGCCTCGTCGATATAGGCCTGCCGCCTGGCCGGATCGGTCTCGGCGGCGATCAGGTCGGTGAGCTCGTCCACCCGCTTGTTGCAGTAGCCGCCGAGATTGTACTTGCCGCGGTTCCTCTCCTTGTCGCGGCACACGATCAGGTTCGAGAGCACGTTGTGGACGTCCATCGAACCGGGCGTCCAGCCGAGAAGGTAGAACGGCGTGTCGTAGCCGCCAGAGGCCAGCACCTTGGCGAAGAACTTCGACTTGGGCTGGGCGAGAAGATCGACCTTGATGCCGACCCTGGCCAGCATCGAGGCCACCGCCTGGCAGATCTTCTCGTCGTTGACGTAGCGGTTGTTCGGGCAGTCCATGCCGACGGTGAAACCGTCGGGGTAGCCGGCCTCGGCCAGAAGCTTCCGCGACAGCGCCGGGTCATACTTGTAGGGCGTGTTCATCTTCGGGTTGTAGCCGTTGACCTGCGGCGCCCACATCAGCCCCGAGGGCCAGCTTGCCCCGCGCATGATCTTGTCGCGGATGGCGTTGAGATCGATCGCATGGGCAAAGGCGGCCCGCACCCGCACGTCCTTGAACGGGTTCTTTCCCTTGACCGAGGAATTGGTCAGCTCGTCGCGCCACTGGTCGAGGCCGAGGAAGATCGTTCGGGCCTCGGGGCCGGTGAGCGCCGTGACGCCCGGTGCGGCGTTGATCCGCTTCCAGTCCTGCACCGGCACGGGATAGGCCAGATCGATCTGCCCCGAAAGGAGCGCGGCCACCCGTGTTGCGGCCTGGGAGATCGGGGTGAAGATCACCTTCTGGACATTGGTCTTCGGCTGCCCCCAGTAGTTGGGGTTGCGCTTGAGTACCGTCTTCACGTCGGGCTCGCGCGAGACGACGATGAAGGGCCCCGTGCCGTTGGCGTGGGTCGTGGCGTAGGCGTTCTCGCGCCCGGCCTGGGCCGGCGTGGCGGCCTCGGTGGCGTTGTGCTCCGTGGACCACTCCTTGTCCATGATGTAGAGCCAGGCCAGTTCGCGCGCGAGCGTCGGCACCGGTCCGGGAGTGGTGATCTCGATGGTGTAATCGTCGATCTTGCGGATGTCCTTGATGAGCGAGGCCCGGGCCTTCTGGCCGGATTCCTTCGAGGTGGCCCGCTTCCAGGTGAAGATCACGTCATCGGCGGCGAAGTCCTGCCCTTCCTGGAACCTGACTCCCTTGCGCAGCTCGAAACGCCAGGTGGTGGGATCGACCACTTCCCATTTCGTGGCGAGCGCCGGCACGAGGTTCATGTCGGCGTCATAGGTGGTCAGCCCCTCATAGACATTGCCGAGGAAGCCGAGGGTGAAGGTCTCGTTGAGCCCGTGCGGATCGAGCGACTGGGCATCGGCCTGGAAGGCGTAGCGGAATTCCTGGGCCGAGGCGGCCGATGCCAGAAGCGCAGCCGCAGCGGCCCCTGCGAGTGCGAGGGAACGCAGTTTCGTCTTCATCATACTCTCCCTGTCGGTTGTCGGCCGCCTGGTGCGGCCCTGCGGGAGAGGATACGGACGAAAGCTGCACGATCAACAGGAAATTGACCGGCTGATCCATCTCCGGCCGGGCGATGCCGTGAAATGCCCTCCGCGCGAAACGGCAGGGCGGGGCCGGCGTGGTCAGCCGAGGCGGTTCAGGAGCCAGAGGGCGAGGTTGAGCACCACCGTCAGCACCACCGAGAGGAGAATTGCCGAGGTGACGGGAATGAAGACGCGGCCGTGCCTGCCCTCGATCAGGATGTCGCCCGGCAGCCGGCCGAAACCGAGCCGCGCGAAGAGTGCCCACATCAGGCCGATGACGATGAAGACGATGCCGAGGATGACGAACATCCTGGCGATGGACATGCCGCTCATGCCGGTCCTCCCTTTCCGTCTTCCTCCGGGGGCGGTGCATCCTCTCCGGCAATGTGGGGATGCGACCCCGCGAGGGCAAGGCCGTCGCGCCGACCCGCCCAGCAGAAAGGGGGAGGCCGTGGCCTCCCCCTCGTTGCACCAGCTGCGCGCCGTCTCAGTCTTCCATCGCCTCGAGCTCGTCGATGAAGCTCGAGATGAGGCCGAGCCCCTTCTTCCAGAAGCCCGGATCCGACAGATCGAGCCCGAAAGGCGCGAGAAGCTCCGAATGGTGCTTCGAGCCGCCGGCCTTCAGCATTTCGAAATACTTCTCGACGAAATCGGGATGCCCTTCCTGGTAGAGCGCGTAGAGCGCGTTCACCAGGCTGTCGCCGAAGGCGTAGGCATAGACGTAGAAGGGCGCGTGGACGAAATGGGGGATATAGGCCCAGAAGTTCTCGTAACCCGGCATGAAGTCGAAGGCCGGGCCGAGGCTCTCGCGCTGCACCTCGATCCACATGGCGCCGAACTGATCGGGCGTGAGCTCGCCCTTGCGCCGCGCCTCGTGCATGCGGCTCTCGAAGTCGTAGAAGGCGATCTGGCGGATGACGGTGTTGATCTGATCTTCCACCTTGGCCGCGAGAAGGGCCTTGCGCTGTGCCCTGTCCTCGGTGGCGGCGAGGATCTTGCGGAAGGTCAGCATCTCGCCGAAGACGCTGGCCGTCTCCGCGAGGGTGAGCGGCGTCGAGGCGAGAAGCTCGCCCTGTTCGGCGGCCAGCACCTGATGCACACCGTGGCCGAGCTCGTGGGCCAGCGTCATCACGTCCCGCGGCTTTCCGAGATAGTTGAGAAGGATGTAGGGGTGGACGTTGGTGACCGTGGGGTGGGCGAAGGCGCCGGTGGCCTTGCCGGGCTTCACCGCCGCGTCGATCCAGCCCTTCTCGAAGAAGGGCCGGGCGATGGCCTCCATCCGCTCGGAGAACTCGCCATAGGCCTCGAGCACGATCGCCCTGGCCCGCTCCCATTCGATCAGCTCCTCGGGGGCCTCGGGCAGGGGGGCGTTGCGGTCCCACACCTCGAGCTTCTCGAGGCCGAGCCAGCGGGCCTTGAGGCTGTAATAGCGGTGGGAGATCGAACCGTAGCACTCCTTGACGGCATCGGTCAGCGCTTCCACCACCTCGGGTTCGACGTCATTGGCCAGATGGCGCGAGAGCTGTGGCGTCGAGAAGCCGCGCCAGCGGTCCTCGATCTCCTTTTCCTTGATGATGGTGTTCATGATGCGGGAGTAGAGCTGGATCTCCTGCTGGAACACCCCGGCCATGGCCCGGGCGCCGGCCTCGCGGCGGCTGCGGTCCTTTTCCGTCATCAGGTCGAGCGTCGCCTCGAGATTGAGGGTCTGGCCGTCGACCTCGAATTCGAGGGCGGCCGTCTGCTCGTCGAAGAGGCGGTTCCAGGCGGCATGGCCCACCACCGACTGGTCGTGCAGGAAGCGCTCGAGTTCGTCGGAAAGCTGATAGGGGCGCAGCTTGCGCAGCCGGCGGAACCACGGACGATAGCGCGCAAGCTCGGCGTTCTCCTCCATCAGCGCGTCGAGATGGCCCTCCTCGATCGCGTTGATTTCGAGCGAGAAGAAGACCAGCGGTGCGGTGGCGACCGTCACCTGGTCCTGGATGTCGCCGTAGAACTTGGCGCGCTCCGAATCGAGCGTGTTCTGGAAGTAGCGCAGCCCGGCATAGGAGACGAGCCGGCCGGCGACGTTCTGGATCTTCTCGTAGCGCCGGATGCAGCCGAGAAAGTCGTCGGCCGAGAGTTTTGCGAGCTTGCCCTGATAGTCGCTGGCAAAGCGCGGTCCTTCCTTCTTCAGCCAGGCGAGATCGTCCTCGAGCGCGGACGAATCGGGGGCGGGATAGAGATCCGACAGGTCCCATTCGGGCAATTCGCCCAGCCTGGCGGCGATCTCGAGCTCGGACTTGTCGCGGATGATGCCCGCCGGCACTTCCTCGTGACGGAGGATCTGCGGCAGATGACGCGCGATGGCGGTGTTCATGGTCTGTGGTCCCCGTATTGGGCGCCGGCCGGGGCGGCGCGGGCCGTTGCATTTTCCAGCCCCGACCGCCTTGCCGGCCGAGGGCGTCGTTCCGTTTCTCCGGGCCAGATAGGCAGCCGGGGCGGTCGGGTTCAAGTCGTCAGTGCATCAATACATATTGATATGTGTGTCCAGGGCCGGCCCGTCGCGATGTGCCGCCCCTCCGTTCCGGCGCGGGAGGGGGCGTCGGGGTGCATTCGCGGCATCGCGTCGGCCAGATCTCGTCGGCTGGCATGGCGCCGATGCGGGAGGGGCGGGCGGTGCTGTCGCGAGCTCTGCCGTGGCCCGCTGCCTGGCGCGACCGCTCTTCCCGTGCTCCGCCGCGCGGCCGGGCGGTTCAGGCGGCGGTGGCGGCGTAGTGGCGGCGGATCTCGGCCCAGGCGCGGTTGACGGCGGCGAGCCGGGCATTGGCGAGGCGCACCGCCTCGGCCGGCATGCCGCGGGCGGCGACATGGTCGGGATGCAGCTCCCGCACGAGCTGGCGCCAGCGCCGCCGCGCTTCCGCAGGGGGCGTGTCGGGCGAGAGGCCGAGCACGGCAAAGGCGTCCGCCGCCCCCTCGGGGTCGAGACGGGCCTTCATGCAGGCCGCCTCGCGCGGGGAAATGTCGAAGATCTCGGCGACGCGCGCCAGAAAGCCTTTTTCGCCCTCGTGCAGCACCCCGTCGGCGAGGGCGATGTGCAGAAGGCCGCTGTAGATGTCGCGCAGCATGGCCGGTTCATGGCGGAACATGCGGGCGATCTGGCGGGCATAGCTCTCGAAACCGGCGACATCCTGCCGGGCGAGATCGTAGACCCGGGCGGCGGCGGTTTCGTCCTCGGGGCGGATATGGAAGATCTCGCGAAAGGCGGCGACCTCGTCGGCCGTCACGCGCCCGTCGGCCTTGGCCATCTTGGCCCCGAGGGCGAGAACGGCAATGGTGAAGGCGACCGAGCATTCGGGCCGCGTGCCCGCGCCGATCCGGCCAAGGAGGGCGTGCAGACTCTCGCCGGAAGCGAGCGCGGCGAGCGTGTCGCGGATGCGTTCCCACAGCTTCATGCCGCCAGCATCCACGTCCGGCCCCGGAAGGCAAGTCGCTCCCCGCCCCTTCGGCCTCGTGCCATCCCACGGGCTGTTGACAGTTTCGTGATTGCACCGGAGGATGGTGTTGCATGTGGGGAGGCATGCAGAGGGGTGGCCCTTCCGTTCCGGAGGGGTGACCGATCGGAACAGAAAACAGGGAGAAAACTCGATGAAGTTCGTCCGAAACATCCTGCTCGCCTTTACCCTCGCTCTTGGTGCGGCTCTTGGTGCGGCAAGCGCCGCCCTTGCCGAGGGGAAGACCCACTACATCGTCTTCCATGTGGACGAGAACAACCCGAAGGTGATGAACATCACCCTCAACAACGTTCAGAACGTGCGGAAATACTACGAGTCGAAGGGCGACAAGGTGGTGATCGAGATCGTCGCCTACGGTCCGGGACTCGTGATGTATGTTCCCGGCAAGAGCCCGGTCGAGAAGCGCATCGAGACCATGGCGCTCGAGATGGACGACATCACCTTCTCGGCCTGCGGCAACACCAAGCGCAAGATGGAAAAGAAGCTCGGCCATCCGGTGAAGATCATGTCCGAGGCACAGGTGGTGCCTTCGGGCGTCGTGCGGATCGTCGAGTTGCAGGAACAGGGCTATGCCTATGTCCGCCCCTGAGGGCACCGGAGATCCGGGGAAAGGGAAGGGGCCCGCGAGGGCCCCTTTCGTGTGCCCCTGCGGCAGGGGCGGGGTTGACGGGGCACGGACAAGGGGAAATGGTCGCCGCTGCGGAGGCGTCCGGAAAGGCGGGACGGGCGGTCCTTTCCTCACCCGAGGAGACGGTCCCGCTCGGGGCATGAGGCCCGCGACCGTGCCCGCCAGCGAACGGGGAGGGGGAGGAGCGCATGGAAAGGCTCACGCTCGGCAACAGCGATCTCGCGGTCAGCGCCTGGTGCCTCGGCACCATGACCTGGGGCACCCAGACCCCGGAGGAGGATGCCCATCGTCAGATCGCGATGGCGCTCGATGCCGGGATCGACTTCCTCGATACGGCGGAGCTCTACCCCGTCAACCCGATCTCGGCCGAAACCTCCGGCAGGACCGAGGAGATCATCGGCAACTGGATCGCCCGGACCGGCCGCCGCGACGATCTCGTCATCGCCACCAAGATCGTCGGCGAGGGTTCGAAGGCGGTGCGGGGCGGGCTGCCCATCACCCCGGGCACGATCCGCGAAGCGGTGGAAGGGTCCCTCAGGCGGCTGCGCACCGACGTGATCGACCTCTACCAGCTGCACTGGCCCAATCGCGGTTCCTATCATTTCCGCAAGAACTGGACCTATGATCCGTCGGGGCGCGACCCGCGGAAGGTGGTGGCCGACATGGCCGAGACCGTCGAGGAGATCGGCCGGCAGATCGCCATGGGCCGTATCCGCGAATGGGGGCTCTCCAACGAAAGCGCCTGGGGCACCATGACCTTCCTGCGTCTGGCGGACGAGCTCGGCGTGAAGCGTCCGGTCACCATCCAGAACGAATATTCCCTGCTCAACCGGCTGTTCGATACCGACATGGCCGAAGTGTCGGTGATGGAGAATGTCGATCTCCTGGCCTATTCGCCGCTCGCGGCGGGGCTCCTGACGGGCAAGTATCGTGGCATGGACGACATCCCCCCGGGCACGCGCCGCGCCGTCAACCCGACGCTTTTCGGCCGGGTGACGGAACGGGTCTTCCCCGCCATTGCCGCCTATGCCGACGTGGCCCGGCGCAACGGGCTCGATCTGGCGCAGATGGCCCTCGCCTGGATCCGCCACCGCCCCTTTCCGGCGATCCCGATCGTGGGGGCGACCACCGCCGAGCAGCTCGCACGGCTGCTGCCGGCCATCGACCTCGCCCTGCCCGAGGAGGTGCTGGCCGAGATCGACGCCGCCCACAAGCTCCACCCGATGCCCTTCTGAAGCCGTGGTGCCGACGGAGAGGCGCTTCCTGCCGGCCCTGCCGCGACCCGACCGCCCCGCGCCCGCCGGAGAGGCCCTTCCGATCGCGCGATGCCGGTTGTCCCTGCGCAAACCGTGTCGCGAGCATCGCAACCGTTGTCCTCCCCCACCTTCCCGAAGCCGGCGTGATTCGCGACTCTTCTCTCCTCTGTGAACGGGAAGGATCGGCCGGGAGCTTCTCCACGGAGCACCGCGATCCTTGCTGGGCGGCAAGAGGGGTGCCCGGGGAGAACGGCGGCCACTGCGCTCCACCTCCCGGAGCCCCGCAGGTGCGTTCCGCCTGCCCTTCCGCCAAAGAAGCCCGGCGGCCCGCGGAATGCGGCACCTGCACCCCTTTCCTCGCGTCCCCCTTCCTCATGGGCCATGCGTATCGCACCCCTTCGCCGCAACCGCCGATCCCGGATCGCGCGGCGTCGCGTTTTCCCCGCAACCGCCCGAGCCGGTTGCCTCTGCCGTCTCCGCCCGCATTTCCCCTGCTTGCATCTTCCGCCTCCTCGCCCCAGCATGCGGCGAAACGGAGCTGTGCAATGGCCGCTCATTCCCCTTTCCGGCGTCGCCTCGTGCTGACGCTTCTTCTCGCCGTCCTCGCTCTCCTCGGCCTCGACCGCTGGCTCGATGTCCGCGAAGCCGCGATTGCGGCCGCCTGGCCGCCCGAGGGGCGGTTGATCGAGGTGAACGGGCAGAAAGTGCATGTGCTGACCCTGCCCGCCACCGCCGCCACGGGCAGGAGGAAGCCGGCCGACATCGTGCTCATTCACGGCGCCGGCGGCAACTGGCACGACATGACAGGCTCGCTCGCCCCCTCCCTTCGGGCGCGGTTCCGTGTCTTCGTGATCGACCGGCCCGGCCATGGCTGGACCGCCCCCCTGCCCGGCCCCGCGCACGGCCCCTTCGTGCAGGCGCGGCTCCTTCATGCGGCCGCGAGAGCGGCGGGCGCCCGCTCGCCGGTGGTCGTCGGGCATTCCTATGGCGGCGCGGTGGCGCTGGCCTGGGCCGAACTCTACCCCGACGAGACCCCGGCCGTCGTGCTCCTCGCCCCCGCCGCACGGCCCTGGCGCGGATTGCCCCGGCGGCTTCTTCTCCTCCTCGGCAACGAACCCGCGGCCGGTGCCCTGGCCTTCGTTGCCGCTCTCCTCGCTCCCGGCCCGGTGAGCCGCTTCATCCTCGAGCAGCGCATCTTCGCCCCCGAGAGAATGCCGCCCGACTATCCCGAAAGACGCGGTGTCGCCCTTGCGCTCAGGCGGGTGACGCAGAAGGCCGTCACATTGCAGCTGGCCGACCTCGTGCAGGCCTTTCCCCGTCTCGAAGCCGGGCTCGGCCATGTGCGGATGCCGGTCGAGATCGTGCAGGGCACGGCCGACAGGATGGTGCGTTTCGAAGATGTCTCCCCGCCGCTCGCTCGCGCCCTGCCCGATGCCCGGCTTACCGCGATCGAAGGGGCCGGGCACATGGTCCACTGGCTCCATCGCGACACCGTGCTTGCCGCCATCGGCCGGGCCGCCACGCGCGCAGGCCTGCCGTGAAGAGGCTTGACGCGGGCCGCGCCCCGGCCAAGGCTGCATCCCGAGGGAAAGAGACGCAGGAAAAGACCATGAAACCGAACCCGGCTCCGGAGCGAACCGCACCGCCCCTGCCCTTCGAGGGTGCCATCAGCCGTTTTCTCGCCGAGGAAGCCCCGGTCGGAATTCGCGAAACCCTCGCCCGGCACGATCGCGGGCCGATCCTGACCGGCTATCCCTACTCCGAACGGCTGGCCCGCAAGCCCTATGAAGCGGCTCTCGCGGCACTCCAGATCGAACTGGTGAAGCTTCAACGTCATGTGGTCGAGAGCGGCGCACGGCTGGTGGTGCTGTTCGAGGGGCGAGACGCGGCCGGCAAGGGCGGCACCATCCGCCGCATCCGGGCCCATCTCAACCCGCGCATCGCCCGCGTGGTCGCCCTGCCGAAACCGAGCGAGCGCGAGCGCGGCGAATGGTATTTCCAGCGCTACATCCGCCAGCTTCCCAGTCGCGGCGAGATCGCCCTGTTCGACCGCTCCTGGTACAATCGCGCCGTGATCGAACATGTCTTCGGCTTCTGCACCCCCGCCGAGCGCGAACGCTTCTTCGCCCAGCTCGGCGCATTCGAGGAAATGCTGGTCGAGGACGGCATCACCCTCGTCAAGATCTGGCTCAACGTGAATCGCGCCGAGCAGCTTCGCCGCTTCCTCAGACGGGAGCGCGACCCCCTCCGGCAATGGAAGCTCTCGCGAATCGATGTCGAGGGACTCGGCAGATGGGATGAGTATTCCCGCGCCATCGGCGAAACCTTCGCCCGCACCCATTTTCCCCATGCGCCCTGGACGGTGATCCTTGCCGACGACAAGCGCCGTGCCCGTCTCGCCGCCATTCGCCGGATCCTCGCCGCCTTCGACTATCCGTTCAAGGATCCGGCCGTCGCCGCCCTGCCCGACGACAGGATCTGCGCCGGCCCCGAGATCTGGCGGCCCGAATGAAACCGCCGCCAATCGCGCGGTGCCGGCATGCCCGGCCGGAGGCACGATGACCCAGAGGTCGCGGCACCGCAGATGGAGGCGGCCCCCGCACCGTCGTGCCGGCCCCGCGGGTGCACAACCGCCCGGCGCCACCGGGTGATGCCGGCCATGAGGCGCCGCGTCTCGAGGGTCGGCCGGCCCGGAGCAACGGTGGCGGCCCGAGCCCGGCCAATGCCGGGATCCGCGCATGCGTGCGGACCGGCGGAATGGCCTGCAGCGCCGAGGCCCCGCCCCGTCCCTCCGGCTCTGTCGGGATACAGCGCCAGAAAGGGGCCGCCCGTCGCGTGACCGGGGCGGACGAAGGGGAATCACGGCCGCATCGCGGCACCGCTCCGGGGATCTTCTCTCCCCGCCAAGGTGCGGCATACCGTGGTGTGCAGAAACTTGCCGCGTCGGGCCGCGCGTCCCTTGCGCCGTGATCTGGCTGGGGCTAACAAGGACCCCGAACGAGGGATGGCGGCATATTGTCTCGGCCGCCCTGAAGGGGAGCATGCCATGCGTGACTCGATGAAGCTGGTGAAGGCCGGTGCGGCCTTTCTCGTGGCCGTTCTGGTCTTTCTCGTCCTGAGCATGATTGCCGGCACCCTCTACCGCGTCGGGCCGGCGGAGGAAGGGGAGGAGATGGCCGGTGCGCCCGTGGCGGAGAAGGTGGCCGGGGCTGCCGCTGTCAAGGAAGAGGCCGAGGAGAACATCGCGGCTCTCATGGCCAAGGCCGATCCGGCAAGAGGGGAAAAGATCTTCAAGAAATGCAAGAACTGCCATTCGCTCGAGCCGGGGATGAACAAGGTCGGTCCGACGCTCCACGCGGTCGTGGGGCGGCCGGTGGGTTCGGTCGAAGGCTATGACTATTCGAGCACGCTCGAGAATTTCGGCGGCAACTGGACGCCCGAGCGTCTTTCCGAATTCCTCAAGAAGCCGCGGGCCTATGCCCCCGGCACGAAGATGACCTTCACCGGGCTGAAGAAGCCGCAGGACCGGGCCGATCTCATCGCCTATCTGGCTCAGGCAGGGGGGCAATGAGCCCGAACGCTCCGGTTGCGGACAGGGCAGGGGGGTCGGCATCGCCGGCCCCCTTGTCGTATCCGGTGCGGCCGATGAGCGCGGTGCAGGTGTGGTCCTGTCCGGTGCGGTGCCGCTTCCTTCACCCGCGCTCGCATTCGCTCACAGGCGCTCGGGGAGATCTTGCCCCGCTGCAGCCCTCTCCTTAGGCTGCGATGGCAGGGCCGGCCCGCAGCCGGGAAGAGGACGGGGAAGACGACGGGAGAGGCACGATGGGACGCGAGAAGACATTGTTCGGACCGGCGCGCGCGGAAGAAGCGCCGCTTGCCGCGGCCGAGATGGCCCGGGCCGATCGGCAGGGGCGGCGGATCAGCCGGCGCATGGTGCTGGCCGGGCTCGCCGGCTTCTCGGGAGCCGTGGCGCTGCCCTTCGTATCGCGCGACCCTTTCGCCGGCGCCGCCCGGGCCGCGAGCGGCATGCACATCATCCGCGCCCACGGCATCTCGACCTTCGGGGATCTCAAATACCCTGCCGGCTTCGCCCACCTCGATTATGTCAATCCCGCGGCGCCGAAGGGCGGCGAGATCTCGACCTGGGCGCTCGGGACCTTCGATTCGCTGCACCCCTACATCATCAAGGGCAATGCCGCTTCCTCGGCGACCATCTTCTTCGAATCCCTGATGGAAGGCACGGCCGACGAGCCCGACGCGCTCTACGGTCTCCTGGCCGAGAGCATCGAATATCCCGAGAACCGCCAGTGGTGCATCTTCACCCTGCGCGAGGAAGCCCGCTTTTCCGACGGCAGCCCCGTCACGGCCGAGGACGTGGTCTTCACCTACGAAATCCTGCGCGACAAGGGCATTCCCTCGCTCAAGGTGATCTTCGCCGATTTCGAGAAGGTCGAGGCTCTCGACCGGCGGCGGGTGAAATACACCTTCCGCCGGGGTGCGGCGACGCGGGAGCTGCCGATGACGGCGGCCGGCCTGCCGGTCTTCTCGAAGAGCTGGTGGTCCACGCGCGACTTCTCCCGCTCGACCCTCGAAGCGCCGCTGGGCACCTCGCCCTGGGTGCTCGACGAGATGGAGCCGGGCCGGCGGATCGTCTATCGCCGCAACCCCGACTACTGGGGGCGCGATCTGCCGCTCAACCGCGGCCGGCACAATTTCGACCGCATCCGCTTCGAGTATTACGGCGACAGCGCCCCGGCCTTCGAGGGCTTCAAGGGCGGCAGCTACACATTCCGCAACGAGAACTTCTCCAAGCTCTGGGCCGAGGCCTACGACTTCCCCGCCGTCCGCAAGGGCTGGGTGAAGCGCGAGGAAATCCCCGACGGCAACGTCGCCCCGGCCCAGGGATTCTATTTCAACCTGCGCCGCAGGAAGTTCGCCGATCCGCGCGTGCGCGAGGCCATCGGGCTGATGTTCAACTTCGAATGGTCGAACCGCACCCTGTTCTACGGGCTCTACAAGCGCATCGACAGTTTCTGGGAGAATTCGCCGCTCGAGGCGAAGGGCCTGCCCTCGCCCGGGGAGCTGGCCCTGCTCGAGCCGCTCCGGGAGCACATTCCCCCGGAGGTCTTCACCGAGCCGGCCTGGTCGCCGCCGCGCTCCTCGGAGCGTCAGCTCGACCGGCGGCTTCTGCGCAAGGCCAGCCGGCTGATGGAGGCGGCCGGCTGGAAGGTGGTGAACGGGGTGCGGACCAATGCCGCCGGCGAGAGGCTCGAGGTCGAATTTCTCAACGTCTCCCAGGCCTTCGAACGCATCATCAACCCCTTCATCGAGAACCTTGCCCGACTCGGGGTGAAGGCGCGGCTGCGCCTGGCCGATCTGCCCCAGTTCCTCGAGCGTCAGCGCAAGCACGATTTCGACATCATCACCACCACCTATTCCAATTCGTTGACGCCGGGGCTCGAGCTGCGCCAGCGCTGGTCCTCGGAGGCGGCCGACATCCCTTCGCGCAACATCGCCGGGGTGAAGAACCAGGCGGTGGACGCACTCGTGGAGGCGGTGATCGCGGCGAGGAGCCGCGCGGAGATGACCGTGGCCGTCCATGCCCTCGACCGCACCTTGCGGGCGCTGCGCCCCTGGGTGCCGCAATGGTTCAAGGACAGGCACACCGTCGCCTATCTCGACATCTACGACCACCCCGACCCGCTGCCGCCCTATGATCCGGGCTTCTTCGATCTGTGGTGGCTCTCGCCCGAGAAGGTCGCCCGTCTGCGGGCGGAAGGGGCGCTGTGAGGCGTCGTCCGGCAGGCGGGAGAGGCAGGACAGGAAAGGACGACCCGCGATGGGCGCATACATTCTGAGGCGGATCCTCCTGATGGCGCCGACGCTCCTCGGGATCCTCCTGGTCAATTTCGTGCTGGTGCAGTTCGTGCCCGGCGGTCCTGTCGAGCAGATCCTCGCCCAGATCGAGCACGAAGGGGGCGGGGTGATGGAACGCATCGCCGGCGGCGGCGCCGAGGTGGCGGCCGGGGCCGACGAGAGCGGCTATACCGGCGCGCGCGGCCTGCCGCCCGAATTCATCGAGGAGCTCAAGGCCCAGTTCGGCTTCGACCGGCCGGCCCACGAGCGTTTCCTGATGATGCTGTGGAACTATCTGCGCTTCGATTTCGGCGAGAGCTACTTCCGTTCGATCTCGGTGATCGACCTCATTCTCGAGAAGATGCCGGTGTCGATCTCGCTCGGGCTCTGGTCCACCCTCATCGCCTATCTGGTGTCGATCCCGCTCGGCATCCGCAAGGCGGTGAAGGACGGCACGCCCTTCGACACCTGGACCTCGGCGGTGATCGTGGTGGCCTATGCCATTCCGAGCTTCCTCTTCGCCATTCTCCTCCTGGTGCTTTTCGCCGGCGGCTCCTACTGGCAGATCTTCCCGCTGCGCGGGCTCACTTCGGACAACTGGGAGGAGCTCTCGCTCGTCGGCAAGGTGCTCGACTATCTGTGGCACATCACCCTGCCGGTGACGGCGATCACCATCTCCTCCTTCGCCACCCTCACCCTGCTGACGAAGAATTCCTTTCTCGAGGAGCTGAAGAAGCAATACGTGATGACGGCCCGGGCCAAGGGGCTTTCCGAGCGGCGGGTGCTCTACGGCCATGTCTTCCGCAACGCCATGCTGATCGTGATCGCCGGCTTTCCGGGGGCCTTCATCGCCATCTTCTTCTCGGGTTCGCTCATCATCGAGATCGTCTTCTCGCTCGACGGGCTCGGCCGGCTCGGCTATGAGGCCGCGGTCAACCGCGACTACCCGGTGCTCTTCGGTTCGCTCTACATCTTCGGGCTGATAGGGCTCTTCGTGAACCTGCTGTCCGATCTCACCTACACCTGGGTCGATCCCCGGATCGACTTCGAAAGCCGGGAGGGCTGACGATGGCGCTTTTCGGCAGACCGCTTTTCCGGCCCGGCACCCTCGCATGGCGGCGCTGGCAGAACTTCAGGGCCAATCGGCGCGCCTGGTGGGCATTGTGGATATTCGCCGTGTTGTTCACGATCTCGCTCTTCGCCGAATTCGTGGCCAACGATCGGCCGCTGCTCGTCTCCTGGCGTGGCGAGCTCTATGTGCCGGTGCTCCGCTTCTATCCCGAGACGGCCTTCGGCGGCGAGTTCGAGACCGAGGCCGACTACACCGCCCCCGAGGTGCAATGCCTGATCGTCACCGGCGGGCTCGACGCCTGTTTCGACGATCCCGAGGGAGTATTGCAGGACGCCGAGGACGGGGTGGTGGCGGGCCGGCCGATCGAGAAGGGCTGGATCCTCTGGCCGCCCATCCCCTACAGTTACGACACCATCAACTATGACGTCGTCACCGCCCCCTCGCCGCCCGATGCCCGTCACTGGCTCGGAACCGACGACCAGACCCGCGACGTCCTCGCCCGCATCATCTATGGTTTCCGCATCTCGACGCTCTTTGCCTTCATCACCGTCGGCGTCTCGTCACTGATCGGCATCACCGCCGGCGCCGCCATGGGCTATTACGGCGGCTGGATCGACCTCGTATTCCAGCGGGTGACCGAGATCTGGGCCAACATCCCGGCGCTCTACGTCATCATCATCATCTCCTCGCTCTTTACCATGAACTTCACGCTGCTGACGGTCCTCGTCGCCCTTTTCGGCTGGACGGCGCTTGTCGGCGTGGTGCGGGCCGAATTCCTGCGTGCGCGCAATTTCGAGTATGTCCGCGCCGCGAAGGCCCTCGGTGTCGGGGACTGGAAGATCATGTTCCGCCATGTGCTGCCCAACGCCATGGTGGCGACGCTGACGATGATGCCCTTCCTCATCACCGGTGCGATCGGCACGCTCACCTCGCTCGATTTTCTCGGCTTCGGCCTGCCGCCCTCCTACCCTTCGCTCGGGGAGCTGGCGCTTCAGGCCAAGCAGAACCTGCAGGCGCCGTGGCTGGCCTTCTCGGCCTTCGTGACGCTGGCGACCATGCTTTCGCTCCTCGTCTTCATCTTCGAGGGGGTGCGTGACGCCTTCGATCCGCGCAAGACCTTCGCGCCCGCCCGGAGCGAGAGGACCGGGGAGGCGGCGGCATGAGCGGTGCAGGAGGGAAGGACGGGGCGGCCGGGGCGGAAGGGCTCGCGCTCTCGATCCGCGATCTCACCGTCACCTTCGGGGATGCGCCGCCGGCGGTGAGGGACGTTTCGCTCGATCTCGTGGCCGGGGAGACGATGGCGCTCGTCGGCGAATCGGGCTCTGGCAAGTCGGTCACCGCGCTTTCGACCGTGCGGCTGCTGCCGGTCGAAGCCCGGGTGACGGGGGAGGTGCTCTATCGCGGCGAGAACCTGCTGGCCGCGCCCGAGGAGGCGCTTCGCCGCGTGCGCGGCAACCGCATCAGCTTCATCTTCCAGGAGCCGATGACCTCGCTCAACCCTCTGCACACGATCGAGAAGCAGATCGGCGAGAGTCTGGCGCTCCATCAGGGGCTCACCGGCGAGGCCGCGCGACGGCGCATTCTCGATCTGCTCGAGAAGGTCGGCATCCGCGACCCGGAAAGCCGGCTTCAGGACTACCCCCACCAGCTTTCCGGTGGTCAGCGTCAGCGGGTGATGATCGCCATGGCGCTGGCCAACGACCCCGACATCCTCATCGCCGACGAACCCACCACCGCCCTCGACGTCACCATCCAGGCGCAGATCCTCGACCTTCTGGCCCGGATCCAGCGCGAACATGGCATGACGCTCCTGTTCATCACCCATGATCTGGGCATCGTCCGCCGGATCGCCGATCGGGTGACGGTGATGAAGGACGGCGAGGTGGTCGAGGCCGGCAGTCGGGCCGAGATCTTCGGGAACCCGCGTCATCCCTACACCCGCAAGCTGATCGCCGCCGAGCCCGGGGGCGGCCCGGCGCCGGTGCCGACCGATGCCGAAGAAGTGCTTGCGGCGGCGCATCTCAAGGTCTGGTTCCCGATCCGCCGCGGTCTTCTCAAGCGCACGGTCGGCCATGTGAAGGCGGTGAACGACGCGTCCTTCACCCTGCGCGAGGGAGAAACGCTCGGCGTGGTCGGCGAATCGGGCTCGGGAAAGACGACCCTTGCCCTTGCGGTGCTGCGCCTCGTGCCGTCCGAGGGGCGGATCGTCTTCCTCGGACAGGACATGGAGGCTTTGCGTTCGAAGGCGCTGCGCCCCTTGCGCCGCCACATGCAGATCGTCTTCCAGGATCCTTACGGTTCGCTCTCGCCGCGCATGACCGTGGCCGAGATCGTCGGCGAAGGGCTCGAGATCCACGGTCTTGCCCGCGGCCGGGCCGAACGCGAAGCCCGCGTCGCCGAGGCGCTCGAGGAAGTCGGGCTCGATCCGGCGATGATGCACCGCTACCCTCACGAATTCTCCGGCGGGCAGCGCCAGCGCATCGCCATCGCCCGGGCCATCGTTCTCAAGCCGCGTCTCGTGGTGCTCGACGAACCCACCTCGGCCCTCGACATGACGGTGCAGGTGCAGATCGTCGAGCTCCTGCGGACGCTGCAGGCCCGTCACCGGCTCGCCTTTCTCTTCATCAGCCACGATCTGCGGGTGGTGCGGGCGCTCAGCCACAAGATCATGGTGATGCGGGCGGGCGACGTGGTCGAGGAAGGGCCGGCGGAGCGGATCTTTGAACGCCCTGCCCATCCCTATACGCGGGCGCTTCTGGCGGCCGCGCTCAACCTCGCACCGGAGAAGGGCCCGGCCGCAGCGTCACGGGATGGTTCGTAGCCGCTTCTGGCGCAGGGGCCGCACCTTCCGCGGCTTCGGCAAGGCCGCATGACGCTTGGAGTGCATGGGCCGGACAGGAGAAAGCCGTTTCGTCCTCGATGCGGGAACCGGTCGGCGGGAGCGGCCTCAGATGGCTCGCGAATGTCCGCCGCCGCCGGGTCCGTAAGTGTCGAAGATGAAGGCGACGAGCCGCGCCAGGGGGCGCACCACCTCCGGGTCGATGGCCAGAACGCTGCCGTCGAAGCGCACGAAGGGCGCGAAGCGGGAGACGGCGCGGTCGCGGTCGGCGGTGACGCTGGCCGGCATCTCGCCGAAGGCGGCCTCGAGCCCGGCGAAATCGACCTCGAAGAAGCACATCAGCTCCTCGATGATACGCGCGCGAAGCCGGTCTTCGGTGCTGAAGGCATGGCCGCGCGAGGTGGCGAGCTCTCCTGCGCCCACCCGCTGCTGCCAGGCGGCGGTGGCGGCGGCGTTCTGGGCGTAGCCTTCGGGCAGGCGCGAGACGGAGGATGCCCCGATCCCGATGAGGGCGGCGGCCTGGTCGTCGGTATAGCCCTGGAAGTTCCGCCTCAGCGTGCGGTCGCGAAGCGCCGTGGCCAGCCCGTCGCCGGGACGGGCGAAATGGTCGATCCCGATCGGCAGGAAGCCCGCTTCCTCGAACATTCCGGATGCGAGTTCGAAGAGCGCCAGCCGCTGCTCGCTGCCCGGCAGCGCCTCCTCGGGGATCATCACCTGCCGTTTCGCCATCCACGGCACATGGGCATAGCCATACATGGCGATGCGGTCCGGATCGAGCTCGAGAAGCTGACGCACCGTGCGGGCCATCCGCTCCGGTGTCTGGTGCGGAAGGCCATAGACGATGTCGGCGTTGAGGCTGTGAATGCCGCGGGCGCGCAACCCCTCGGCCGCCTGGCGGGTGACCGCGAAACCCTGCGGCCGGCCGATCGCCTCCTGGATCAGCGGGTCGAAATCCTGGATGCCGATCGAAGCGCGGTTCATCCCCGCCTCGGCAAGGGCGTCGAGCCGGGCCGCGTCGATCTCGTTCGGGTCGATCTCGACCGAGAATTCCGCCTCTTCGGCGAAGGGAAAGCGCTCGGTGATCGCACCGGCAAGACGGCGGATGTCGTCCGCCCCGAGAATGGTCGGCGTGCCGCCCCCCCAGTGCAGCCGCTGGAGCCGCACCCCTTCGGGAACATGTTGCCGCACCATGTCGATCTCCCGAAGGAGAAGGTCCAGATAGGCTTTCACGGGCCTGTCGTTCTTCACCCCCTGGGTGCGACAGGCGCAGTACCAGCACAGCCGCCGGCAGAAGGGGATGTGCACATAGAGCGAGATTCCGCTTCCCGGCCTCAGGCGGGAGAGCCAGCGGGAAAAATCCTCCGCGCCGATGTCGGCGGAGAAATGCGGGGCCGTGGGGTAGCTGGTGTAACGCGGCACGCGAGCGTCGAAAAGACCGGCTTCCCTCAGTTGCTCTTTTGTCATCATGGGCATAGGGTTGGCCGAGCCTGGGAGTTTGCGCATTGATCGAGATCAAGACCGGAGAGAAACCGGCTTCGGCCGACGCCGTGGTGCGTGATTGCAGCCACTGCACGATCCGCCATCGTGCGGTCTGTTCGCGCTGTCAGCCCCACGAGCTGGTCGCGCTCGAGAAGATCAAGTCCTACAAGCTCTACAAACCCGGCGAGACCGTCGTCTGGGGCGGCGAGCCGCTCGATTTCGTCGGCACCGTCGTCACCGGAGCGGCGACGCTCTCGAAGAGCCTCGAGGACGGGCGGCGCCAGATCGTCGGTCTCGTGCTGCCCGGCGATTTCATCGGTCGGCCGGGGCGCGAGCATGCGGCCTATGACGTGACGGCGGTCAGCGAGGTGCTGGTCTGCCGCTTCCAGCGCAAGCCTTTCGAGGAACTTCTGGGCCGCTTCCCCAATCTCGAGAACCGGCTCCTCGAGATCTCGCTCGACGAGCTCGACGCCGCCCGCGAATGGATGCTGGTTCTCGGCCGCAAGACCGCGCGCGAGCGCATCGCCTCCTTTCTGGCCAACATCGCTCGCCGCTTCGCCGCGCTGCGGCGCCAGCCTCTCGGCCAGTGCATCGAATTCGACATGCCGCTCACCCGGGAGGCGATGGCCGATTTCCTCGGCCTCACCCTCGAGACGGTCAGTCGCCAGCTCTCGGCCCTCAAGCGGGACGGTCTCATCCGGATCACGCAGAACCGCCATGTGGTGATTCCCGACTTCATGGCCCTTCTGGTCGAGGCCGGGGAGGATGCCGACGGCGGCCTCGTCTCCTGAAGGGGCAGGAGACGCCTGTCTCGTGCTCCGAACGCGCGCTGCGCCCTTCACGCGTGCGATGCGCTTGCACGCCTGGTTTCCGCGTGTCCGGGGTGCTCGGAACGGCCTTCCCCGCTTCGGCAAAAGAGGGGGCGGCGGGGCCCCGGCCGGACAGGTCACCGGCCCGCCTTGCGGGGGAAGCCGCCCGGGTGTCGTGACAAGAGCCGGGTGCGCAGGGGCGGCCTCGCATGGCCGGTGCTTTTCGGCCTCAGGAACGGGTTGCGGCCCCGAAGCGGCCCGCCTTCTCGGCGATGCGGTCCTCGATCAGCCGGGCGAGGCCCTTCACCCTTTCGTCGAACCGGCGCGAGAGCGTGGCCTTGCGCAGCTTTGCCGATTGCAGGGTGATGCGGCTCGCCAGGGTTTTCGGTCGGATGTCGAAGGCGATCTGCAGCCGGGTCTTGCCCGGACGGGGGGCAATCAGCACGATTTCGGAGGTCATGTCGAAATTCGGCGACGTGGCGTGGAATTCGAGCCGTTCGTCGGAATGAATGTCGACGAGGGTCACCCTGACGCGCCGCATCCGGCCGCGGATCGGCGCCTTGACGACCCACTCCATCCCCGCATCGGGCGCATCGAGCGCATCGGCACGCACCACTTCGGCCCCGGCCTGCAGGGCCATGCGTTCGAACCGTTCGAACTCCGTCAGCTCGGCGAAGACCGCCGCAGGCTCGGCCGCAATGTCCGCTCGGGCTGAAAGGCGCATGGTCGTTCCGGGTTCTTTCCGATGCTGACGCGTCAATTCCGACAAAGTGCCGTCTTTCCCGACCGGGCGCAAGCGAAGAAGCGGTCGGCCTTGCGGGCGGGTTCCGGGGCTGGCCGCGGGATCTCCGCCCGCCTTCCCTTCACGCGCGACCGGCGATGTGGTGCCGCCGGGGAATGTGCCGCCCCGTGCCGGGAGAGCGGCGCTGCGGCGATGTTCCCGCTCCTCCGTTTTGCCCTCTCGTCGCCGCTCGGAAGATCGCGTCCGGTGTGGGCGCGCCTTCCCCAACCGGGGGTGCAAGAGGGGGCGAGGGGGCTTCCGGCTTGGCAAGAATGGTCGCTCGAGACCAGTCTCGATGCAGGGTCGGCGTGGGGTCGCCTTCCGCCGACAAGGGCTCCTTTCTCGCACGTTCGCGTTGCCCGGCGAAGGGCGGTCAGGAGGGCGTTCCGGGTCTTTCCGGGCCGCGTCCGCGGGGGGCGGAGCGCTCCGGCCGTCACTCGCCGGCGGCGGCACGGTTGCGACGGCGGGTCTGCCGCCGCCCGCGGCGAGCGGCGCCCGTCACCTCGCCCTCGGGCTTGTTGTGCCGGATCCACTCGGCACCGTGAGGGTCGTTCCCCATCAGCAGATTGGCCGCCCGCACCGCCTGCATTTCCGCCGGCCGGCAGGGGTTCATGATCGCCGAGGTCATGCCCGAGGCGATCGCCATCGGCAGGAAGGCGGCGTTGATGGCGTGGCGGTTGGGCATGCCGAAGGAGATGTTGGATGCGCCGCAGGTGGTGTTGACCCCGAGTTCCTCGCGCAGCCGGCGCACCAGATGGAACACCTGCCGCCCGGCGGTGGCCATGGCGCCGATCGGCATCACCAGGGGATCGACCACGATGTCCTCCTTCGGGATGCCGTGGTCGGCCGCCCGCTCGACGATCTTCTTCGCCACGGCGAAACGCACATCCGGGTCTTCGGAGATGCCGGTATCGTCGTTCGAGATGGCGACGACGGGCACGTTGTATTTCTTCACGAGCGGCAGGATCGCTTCGAGCCGCTCCTCCTCCCCGGTCACCGAATTGACCAGCGGCCGCCCCTCGGCGACCTCGAGCCCGGCGGCAAGGGCGGCGGGCACGGAGCTGTCGATGCACAGGGGCACGTCCACCAGATTCTGCACCAGTTCGATCATCCGCCGCATCAGGGGCGGTTCGGTCTCGTTCGGGTTGGGGTTGGAGCTGTAGACGACACCGGCGTTGACATCGAGCACCATCGCCCCGGCGGCCACCTGTTCGAGCGCGTCCTTCTCGACGGTGGAGAAATCGCCGGCTTCGAGCTCGGCGGCCAGTTTCTTGCGTCCGGTCGGGTTGATCCGTTCGCCGATGACGCAGAAGGGCTCGTCGAAGCCCATCACGACGGTTTTCGTCTTCGATTCGATGATGGTGCGGGTCATGGGGTTCCGTGCTCCGTTGTGCTGCGTCGGGTCGTGCTGCGCCGGGGACGGGCCGGTGCGCCGCGGCGGCGGGTCAGCTCCCGGCCGGTGCGCTGCGCTCACGGGCCCAGTCGATGGCTGCCGATATACCCCCGAGCGGGAAGAGATGCACCCCCTCGATCAGGCAGGGCGACAATTCGGCATCCCGGAGCCGGCCATGGGTAGCGACATGGCGGGCGAGCCCGGAGGCGACGGCATCGGGCGTGAAGGGCAGAAGCAGTTTCGAGAGATCCTTCGCCCGTCCCTGCAACACCCTGAGCGAGGGGCCGACGCCGCAGGCGATGGCATATCGGATGAGGGTCTGGAGCCGTGCCGGCCCGGCAAGGCCGACCCGGACCGGCAGCCGGATGCCGAGCGCGGCGATCCGGTGAGCCCATGCGATCACCGGTTCTGCCTCGAAGACGAACTGGGTGACGATCTTCATTTCGATGCCGCGGGTCGCCGCCCAGTTCTGCTTGGCGAGCAGGGCGTCGTCGGCGAGGCGGTGGCCGCCGTCGGGGTCGATGTCGCGATTGCCCTCGGGATGACCGGCAATGTCGATCCGCCGGAAGCCGTGCGCCTCGAAAAGACCGGTCGCGAGGAGGTCCATCGCCGAAGCGAAGGGGCCGGCCGCCTCGCGCGTGCCGCCACCCAGCACGAGGGCGGCGCGGATGCCCAGACCGGCATAGCGCGCCACGAGCGCGGCGAAGGTCGCCCCGTCGGGAAAGACGCGCGCCGGCAGATGGGGGATGACGGTCACCCCCGCCTCGGCGAGCCGTGTCGCCGCCGCGCCCATCTCCTCCACGGCCGTGCCGGCGATATGGGCGAGATAGACCTCGGTGCCTGCGGGCAGCCGCCCGGCCAGATCGGGCGTCTTCGCGAGGGTGCGCGGTGTCACCTCGATCGACCAGCCCGCGAGAAGCTCCGCCAGGGGGGCGGACGCGCCCTCGCCGGCAGGGGGGACGCCAGGGGCGACAGAGGCCGGTTCTGGTGTTCTCATCGCGTGTCCTCCTCGTGCTGGCCGACCCGGCACCCGGCCGGGAGCGCGGGCGGCGCCCCGTGGTCTTTCCCCTCTCGGCATCCCCCTGCGGCGCCGCCGTCGCTCGAGGGTCAGCCCTGCGCTTGGTTCGCCGCTTCGGCGCGGCCTTCCGCCAGGGCCAGGGCGCGCAGGCGCTCGTCGTCATGTTCGGCCTCGATGCGGGCGGCATGACGGGCCGCGATCTCGGCCGGTTTCCCCTCCTCCTCGGCGATCACCTCGCGGCGCCATTCGTTCATGTAGGCATCGCTCGATCGCAGCCCGGCCCGCATGGCGGCCCGGTCGATCGCCTTCTCGAAACGCTCCGAAAGCGCGGCACGATGGCCCTTGCGCCCCCGGCCGACCATGATCTGCGCCGGAATGTCCCGCCAGCTGACCAGAATCACCTTGTGCTTCGTCATCCCGTCTCCTCTTGCCGGTTTCCTGCCACGGGCGGCGCGTCGGCCGCGGCCTCGTTGCGACACGGCAGGGCCATGATGCGACGTGCGGCCCGCCTCCGCCCGCTTCAGCAGCACGGCTTGCACAGGGGGCGGGCGATGTCTACCTTGAGCGACAAGACGTCTCACGGGAGTCACGAGATGACCAAGCGATTCCCCGCTCGGCGGCGTGCTCTGCCCCGCCCGGTCGCGGGGGGGGCGCGGCCCGATCCGGCCGAGTTCTACGCCGCGCTGGATCTCGGGACCAACAGTTGCCGTATGCTGATCGCGCAGCCGCGCGGCAGACAGTTCCATGTGGTCGATTCCTTTGCCCGCTCGGTGCGCCTCGGTGCCGGCCTCGAGCGGACGGGGCGGCTTGCCCGCAGCTCCATCGACCGGGCGCTGGCGGCGCTCAGGGTCTGCCGTGCCAAGCTCGACCGCCACAATGTCCGTCGCATGCGCCTCGTGGCCACCGAGGCCTGCCGCCGCGCCTCGAACGGGCCGGCCTTCCTGCGGCAGGTCGAACGGGAAACCGGTCTCAGCCTCGAGGTGATCCCGCCCGAGGAGGAGGCGCGGCTGGCCGTCATCAGCACCGCGCCTCTGGTCTCGACGCGCACGGCCCAGCTCCTGGTGGTCGATATCGGCGGCGGCTCGACCGAACTCGTCTGGATCGACCTCTCGAAGGTGCCCCCGGTGGAGCGGCCGCGGGCGCTGATGCGGCTGCACCGGGGGTTCCACGCCGAGGACACGCCCTTCCCGGCCCCGAAGGTGGTGGACTGGATCTCGATCCCTCTCGGAGTCGCCACCTTGCGCGACCAGTTCCGCGACGTGGCCGACGAGGCGGCGCGCTTCGCCCTCATGTCCTGCGCCTTCGAGGAGGCGATGGAAACCTTCGCCCCCTATGCCACCTTGCCACAGGCCGAGGGCGAGGAGTTCCAGATCATCGGCACTTCCGGGACCGTCACCACCGTTGCCGCGTCCCATCTCGGGTTGAGGCGTTACGAACGCAACAAGGTTGACGGGTTGACGATGACCACCGAGCAGATCGACCGTGTGATCCACAGATATCTGCGCATGGGCCCCGAGGGACGGCGGAACGACCCCTGCATCGGCCGCGACCGGGCGGTGCTGATCCTGTCGGGAGCGGCCATCCTCCAGACGCTTCTGCGGATCTGGCCGACGCGCCATCTCACCGTGGCCGATCGCGGCCTGCGCGAAGGGCTGCTCATGGCGCAGATGAGCGCCGACGGCGTGCTCGAGGACAGTTGCTAGGAGAGCGGAGATGAGCCGCAGGCGGACGAAGGGGCCGAGGCGCTCCTCGGGGCGCGGAATGCGCGAATTGTCGGTGCGGGTGAAGACGGCGCGCGGACGCAAGCTCTCGTCCACGCGCTGGCTTCAGCGCCAGCTCAACGACCCGTATGTCCAGCGGGCGAAGGCCGAGGGCTATCGCGGGCGCGCCGCCTACAAGATCATGGAGCTCGACGACAGGTTCCACTTCCTGAAACCCGGCGGGCGGGTGGTCGATCTCGGCTGTGCGCCGGGCGGCTGGACCCAGGTGGCGGTCGAACGGGTCAATGCCCGCGGCGAGAAGCCCGGCAGGCGCCGCGGCCGGGTGATCGGGGTCGATCTGAGAGAGGTCGAGTCGATTGCGGGAGCCGAGCTGCATCGGCTCGACTTCATGGCGGAGGGTGCCGACGAGAAGGTTCGTGACTGGCTCGGCGGCAAGGCCGATGTGGTGATGTCCGACATGGCGGCTTCGGCCACCGGCCACCGCCAGACCGATCATCTGCGGATCATGGCGCTGGCGGAGGCGGCGGCCGAGCTTGCCTTCGACGTGCTCGAGGAGGGCGGCACCTTCGTCGCCAAGGTGCTCGAGGGGGGCGCTCAGGCCGAGCTGCAGAAACGGCTCAAGCGGGGCTTTGCGAAGGTGCTCAACGTCAAGCCGCCGGCAAGCCGGGCCGACAGCGCCGAGAAGTATGTCGTCGCCCTCGGTTTCCGCGGCGCCCCCTCCCGCGCGGAAGAACCGCCGCAAGACGACGGTGGGGCGGGGCGCTCCGGTTCCCCGACGGAGGACAAACGGAACCGGTAGCACGGAGAGAAAGCCCCTTCGGCCGTCCCCGCGTCTGTCGAACGGGCCGAGGGCTGGGCGGTCGCGCTCGGGGCTTCCTCATGCGGTGTGCGTGCGGGGAGCCGGGCCCCTTTTGTCGCACCCCCGGCCCCCTTGCAAATCGCGCCCGAATGGCAAGGTTGATCCCGTATGCGCCCCTTCAGCCGCGTCCGGCCCGGCGGGGCGACAGGTTTTCGGACCATGAATGGAGGCGACGATGGCGGGTTTTCCGACGGCGGCAAGAGGAGGCGTTCTCGGATGGCGGCGGATGCCGCCGGCTGTCTTTCCGCCTGCGCTCGGGCTGATGGGGCTGGGGCTGGCCTGGCGCAAGGCCGGCGCCCTCTGGGGCTTCGGCCCGGCTGCAGGCGACATGATCCTCGGGGCCGCTTCCCTGATCGTGCTCTTCTTCCTCCTGCTCTATCTTGCCAAGATCGCGGCGCGGCCCGCGGTCCTCGTCGAGGATGTCTCCGTGCCGCCGGCCCGGGCCGGGGTCGCCGCCGGCACCATGGCCCTGATGCTGACGGGCGCCGCCCTCGTGCCGATCTGGCCGGAGGCGGCCCGGTGGGCGGTAATGATCGGGATGCTGATGCATGTGGCAGTGGTGCTTGCCGTTGCCGCCACCCTCGTCCGCAATCCTTCGCTCGTCCTGGCGGCGCCGGGCACGCTCCATCTGCCCTTCGTCGGGCTGATCGTCGCGCCGCTGGCCCTCGTGCCGCTCGGATCGGTGTTCCTGGCCGAATGGATCTTCCGCATCACCTTCCCCTTCGCCGTCCTCATCTGGCTGGTGGAGGTGTTGCGGCCCGTCGGGGCGCCGCGCCCCGCTCCGCTGCGCCCGACGATGGCGATTCACCTTTCGCCCGTCGCCCTTTTCGGCATCGTCGCCGCGCTGCTCGGCTGGCAGGACATAGCCGGCATGTTCCGTTTCCTGGGCGTGGTGGTGGCGGCGCTTCTCGTCGCCATGGTGCTGTGGAAAGGATGGCTGATCGAGGCCGGTTTCTCCCCGGTCTGGGGCGCCTTCACCTTCCCCACCGCCGCGGCCGCCTCTCTCTGGTTCACCGGCGCCGGCGCCCATGAGGGCTGGAAATGGCTCGCCACGGCGACGCTGATCTTCGCCTCGGTGCTGCTGCCCTGGATCGCGGTGCGGATCTGGGCGCTCTGGCCCTCGGGCAGGCTGGCGGACAAGACCGCCGCCGCCGTCGCCTGAGGAGCGCTCTCACCGCGGCAGGAAGAAGCCCTCGCGCACCGCCTCCCACAGGGCGAAATCCTCCGCCCTTTCCCGCCGCAGCCGCGCTTCGAGCCCCGGCGAGAGCGTGAGCGGCCGCGGTGGCGAGACATTGGTCCGCGGCAGATCTAGCCGAACCCCGAGCCGGGCCTCGAGAAAGGCGGCCAGCGCCGCATGCCCCGGCTCGTAGGGAAAGAGAATGTCGATATCGGGCACGCCTTCCTCGGCCGAGAGGAACCGCGCCTGCGCCCCGACCCGGGCCCATTCGGGCGGCTCGGCCGCGAGATAGCCCTCGATGAAGGTGTCGAAATCGAGCCCCTCGGTCGATCGGGGCTGGCCGCGAATGGCGGGTCGGGCGCGGTAGCGGAACCAGCTTCCGAGCCAGTCGATCGGCTCGCGCATCACCGCCACCGTCCGAAGATCGCCGATCCCCGCTTCGGCAAGGAGCGGCAGGAGACGCCGGCGGAACTGGCGCACCGTCAGGTGGGTGAGCCGCGGCGGCCCTGTCAGCCGGATCGCCGCATGCGGGGCGAGGGCCGTCTCGAGCGCCTGCGTGCCGGTCTTGGGAACGGCGAGGAGCGCAAGGCGCGCTTCGGGAAAGATCAGCATCGGCGGTTTCTCTCGCGTATGAGGGGGCTGCGAATGAGGGATGTTTACCGGATTTCAACTCTTGCCGGCCAGAATGGCGCGATCAAGGGCCAAGGCCGATTCGCCGTGGAACGCAGGAAAGGGCTTGAAATCTTCTCTCTTTGTTCGCATAAGGAACATAAGGCGAACGCCAGGCAGGGTGGCCGCGGCTGGCGGGAATTGCCGCCATCGGGCGGCTGTGGCAGAAGGAGCGCAGGATGACGGACAATCTGCTCGATTTCACGGAAAGGCGGAAGATGGACAGGAAGAAGGCGCTCGATGCGGCTCTGGCGCAGATCGAGAAGAATTTCGGCAAGGGGTCGGTCATGCGCCTCGGGCAGGAAGGGGCGGTGACCGACATCGAGGCGGTGCCCACGGGCTCGCTCGGGCTCGACATCGCCCTCGGCATCGGCGGTCTGCCCAAGGGGCGGATCATCGAGATCTACGGCCCCGAAAGCTCGGGCAAGACCACGCTGGCGCTGCATGTGCTGGCGGAAGAGCAGAAGCGGGGCGGCATCTGCGCCTTCGTCGATGCGGAGCATGCGCTCGATCCGGTCTATGCCCGCCGTCTCGGGGTCGATCTCGACGAGCTCCTGATCTCCCAGCCCGACACGGGGGAACAGGCGCTGGAGATCACCGAGACGCTGGTGCGCTCGGGAGCGGTGTCGGTGATCGTGGTCGATTCGGTGGCGGCGCTCACTCCGAAGGCCGAGCTCGAGGGCGAGATGGGCGACGCCCAGATGGGGCTCCATGCCCGGCTGATGAGCCAGGCGATGCGCAAGCTCACGGCGGCGATCTCGCGCACCAACTGCATGGTGATCTTCATCAACCAGATCCGCATGAAGATCGGGGTGATGTTCGGCAACCCCGAAACGACGACCGGGGGCAATGCGCTCAAGTTCTATGCCTCGGTCCGGCTCGACATCCGCCGTACCGGCCAGATCAAGAACCGCGACGAGGTGATCGGCAACCAGACCAAGGTGAAGGTGGTCAAGAACAAGGTCGCGCCGCCCTTCAAGACGGTGGAGTTCGACATCCTCTACGGCGAGGGGATCTCGAAGCTCGGGGAACTTCTGGACCTCGGGGTGAAGGCCGGCATCGTCGAGAAGTCCGGGGCGTGGTATTCCTACGGGGACGAGCGTATCGGGCAGGGCAAGGAAAACGCGCGGCTCTTCCTCAAGGAACACCCGGAGTTGGCGGCCGAGATCGAGGACAAGATCCGCGCGGCCCACGGGCTCGACCCCGTCCACGGGTTCGAGGACGGTGCCGAGGGGGCGCTCGGCGCCTGAGCGACAGAGCCCCCGGCGGCGCCGTCCTGCCGGTCCATGACGAGCTTTTCCTGCAGAACGACATCCGCCATGTCCTCGTGCGCCACGAGCAGGCCGCGGTCCATGCCGCCGAGGGCCATGCCCGTTCCACCGGCCGGCCCGGCGTCGTGCTCGTCACTTCCGGGCCGGGGGCGACCAATGCCGTCACCGGCATCACCGATGCGCTGATGGACAGCGTGCCCGTGGTCGTCCTTTCCGGCCAGGTGCCGACCTTCATGATCGGCACCGACGCCTTCCAGGAGGCCGACACCGTCGGCATCACCCGCCCCTGCAGGGGCAAGGACGCTTCCCCGTTTCGGCCTCGAGTTGCCTTCGGCCGCGGAGCCGGTGAGAGATGAGGGCAAGGGATCCGCTTCCGGCGGGATGCGGCCGGGGTGGCATCGGTGATGCCGGATGCGGGCCGTGCAGGGCGCCCGCGGCCGGTGTGGCCGGGCGCGCGGTGGCGAAGGCGACCCTCCGGCCTCCCGGGCGTCGATCCGGCGGTGGATGCGCGGATGACTCGTTCGAGCCGGGTGTGCGCCTTGTGCAGCCGGCACGGGCCCTTGACGGCTCGGCTCGCGCCGTTCCGGATGGGGGCGAGGCCGGTGAAAGTCGGACAGAAGGGGCCTGGTCGTGCTCCCTTCGGGGATCGGCCCGGCCGCTTCGACGATTGCCGCGAGGCGGAAGGCCCCCGGCCGTGGTTCTGTCGGGCGGACCGTCTCGGGGGATGGCGCTTCTTGCGGCAGCACCAGTGCTTGCCGGCGCGCTCCGCAGGAAGGCCGGTCGGGGGACAGCCGCTCGGGGCAAGCCCTCCTTCGGTTCCTGACGGAGAAAAGCCGATTTCCCCGCCTCGGCCTCCGCCCGCTTTCGGCGCGGAAGCGGATCGGCGAAAAGGGCGGCGCTGCGCCCGCTCCCCCTCCCCCACGGAGAAAGCTTCCGCCGGGAAGGGCGCGACGGCGCAAGGAAAACCGTTTCTTCTGCTGCCCGGGCACGGCGGATGCGGGAGGCGAAATCCGGTGCGGTTTCGGTGCAGCAGGCGTTCGGAGCCGTGCCCTCAGCCTTCCGCGGTGCCGAACACCCGTTCGAAAATGGTATCGACGTGCTTCGTGTGGTAATCGAGGTCGAACTTGTCGTCGATCTCGGCGGCGCTTAGCACGTTGCGCACCTCGGGATCGGCCTTGAGTTCGGTGCGGAAATCCTTGCCCTCTTCCCACACCTTCATCGCGTTGCGCTGCACGAGGCGGTAGGCGTCCTCGCGGCTCACCCCCTTCCGGGTGAGTGCCAGCAGCACCCGTTGCGAATGCACCAGACCGCCGAGGAGATCGAGATTGCGCCGCATGTTCTCGGGGTAGATGACGAGGTTCTCGATCAGCCCGGCCAGACGGTTGAGGGCGAAATCGAGGGTGACGGTGGCGTCCGGGCCGATGATGCGCTCGACCGAGGAATGGGAGATGTCGCGCTCGTGCCACAGGGCGACATTCTCGAGCGCCGGCGTGACATAGCCGCGGACGATGCGGGCAAGCCCCGTGAGGTTCTCGCTCAGAACCGGGTTGCGCTTGTGAGGCATGGCCGATGAGCCCTTCTGCCCCCTGGCGAAGAACTCCTCCGCCTCCAGGACCTCCGTGCGCTGCATGTGGCGGATCTCGACGGCGATGTTCTCCATCGACGAGGCGATCACCCCGAGGGTGGCGAAGAACATGGCGTGACGGTCGCGGGGGATGATCTGGGTCGAGATCGGTTCGGGCCTGAGGCCGAGCTTCTCGCAGACATGCGCCTCGATCCGCGGGTCGATATTGGCGAAGGTGCCGACCGCGCCGGAGATCGCCCCGGTGCGGATTTCCTCGCGGGCCGCCTCGAGCCGGGCCCGGCCGCGGGCCATCTCGGCGTGGAAGCGTGCGAAGGTCAGCCCCATCGTCACCGGTTCGGCATGGATGCCGTGGGAGCGGCCGATGCGGATGGTGTACTTGTGCTCGAAGGCCCGTTTCCTCAGCGCCGCCAGCACCCGGTCCATGTCCTCGAGAAGCAGATCGGCCGCCCGGACGAGCTGCACGTTGAAGGCGGTGTCGAGCACGTCGGAAGAAGTCATGCCCTGATGGACGAAGCGGGCCTCCTCGGGGCCGACAAGCTCGGCAAGATGGGTGAGGAAGGCGATGACGTCATGGCGCGTCTCGCGCTCGATCTCGTCGATCCGGTCGATGTCGAAGGCCATGTCCTTTGCCTTCCACACCGCTTCGGCATTCTCCTTCGGGACGATGCCGAGCTCGGCCATGGCGTCGAGGGCATGGGCCTCGATCTCGAACCAGATGCGGAACCTGGTCTCGGGCGACCAGACGGAAACCATTTCGGGGCGGGAATAGCGGGGGATCATCGCGGCTCCTCGTCGCTCGGGAGTGCTGGCGGAAGTGCTGGCCGGGGCAGGCCGCGCCGCCCTGATAGGGCCTGGAGCCGGGGCCCGCAAGGGGCGTGATGCCGCTGCCGACTGTCCGGCGGCATTGCCGCCGCCCGTGGACGCATGCCAAGGCGGGGCGGCCGGGCAGGTGCGGCGCCCCTCAGAAGGTGGCGAGCCAGCCGCCGAAAAGGGCGCCGGGCAGGGAGAGGAGGATGTCGGCCCATACGACCCAGGGCCGGGTCGGCGGGTCGAAGAACAGGGTGAGGGCGCTGACGACGGTGCTCAGAAGTCCGACGGCAAAGGCGTTGGCCGGCGCCGCGCCTTCCGGGGCCATCCAGCCGGCGACGGCACCGCCGATCATGGAGGAAAGCAGCGAGAGCGCGAGGATCTGCAGGCCGACGGTCGGCTTGCCGAGTGTCTCGAGGAAACGGCTCTCGGGAGGGCTGCCCGTTTCGGCCGCGTCGCTCGCGGCGTCGGCGGCCACGGCGATGCCGAACACCACCCCGGCAAGGGCGCTGGCAGCAAGATCGGCAAAAAAGCCCGCAAAGACGGCGCCGGGATCGAGAAGGGCGGGATCGAACACGCGCATCTGTCCTCTCTCCGTTCATGCTCCGGCCCCGGCCCCTTTCGTGGGCGGCTCCCGGGAGAGCCGGGCCGACCGCGATGCCTTGCCCGTCCCGGCCGGGCACGCCGGCCTCCCCGCAGCAGGATCGCTGCGGGCACCGCGGCGCCATGCAGCGCACCCGCCCCCTGAGCGGCGGCTCCTTCGGTGTGCGGCCCCATCCGCCGAAAGGGCGGTCTCCCGCGCCCCGGATGTGGCAGGGGCCGCACGGGAAAGCGCCCGGCCCGACAGCACGGCCAGCCGTCGGCGCGCCCTGCCGGTGCCGTCAGGTGCCCCGGGCGATGGCGGCCACGCCGGTGCGGGCAACCTCCGTCAGGCCGAGGGGGCGCATCAGATCGGCGAAGGCGTCGATCTTCTCGGGGCTGCCGGTGATCTCGAAGATGAAGCTTTCGAGCGTGCTGTCAACCACGTTGGCGCGGAAGATGTCGGCCAGCCGCAGCGCCTCGACCCGCTTCTCGCCGGTGCTCACCACCTTGAAGAGCCCCAGCTCGCGTTCGACCGCCGGCCCCTCGACCGTCAGGTCGTGCACCTCGTAGACCGGGATCAGCCGCCCGAGCTGGGCCTTGATCTGCTCGATCACCTCGGGCGTGCCGGTGGTGACGATGGTGATGCGCGAGCGGTGGCCGGTATGATCGACCTCGGCCACGGTCAGACTCTCGATATTGTAGCCCCGGCCCGAGAAGAGGCCGATCACCCGGGCGAGCACGCCGGGCTCGTTGTCGACGATCACCGCCAGCGTGTGGCGCTCCTCGACATCCTCGAAGGCCGGGCGCAGGTCATAGGCCGACTTGCGCGACGAGCCTTTCTTGATCCTGAGTGCGGACATGTCTCTTCATCCCTTGCCGATCTGTCGTTCCTGCCGGGGCGCGGCCGCGGCCGGGGTTGTACGCCCGTCCTCCTCCGCCGCTCCCGAACGGCTCCTCATACCATCACCTGCCCGTCGCCCCGGATGGCGTCGGTGGCGGCATCGTCGCCCAGCAGCATCTTGTTGTGGGGCTCGCCCGAAGGGATCATCGGGAAGCAGTTCTCGTGCTTCTCGACCAGCACATCGACGACCACCGGCCCCTCATGGGCCAGCATTTCCGTGATGGCGGCGTCGATCTCCGCCGGCTTCTCGACACGGATCCCCTTCGCACCGAAGCTCTCGGCCAGCTTGACGAAATCGGGCAGCGCTTCCGACCAGCTTGCCGAATAGCGCTCGCCGTGCAGGAGCTGCTGCCACTGGCGCACCATGCCGAGGCGTTCGTTGTTGAGGATGAACTGCTTGACCGGCAGGCGATACTGCACCGCCGTGCCGAGCTCCTGCATGTTCATCAGCCACGATGCCTCGCCGGCCACGTTGATGACGAGGGCATCGGGATGGGCCATCTGCACCCCGATCGAGGCCGGGAAGCCGTAGCCCATCGTGCCGAGACCGCCGGAGGTCATCAGCCGGTTCGGCTCCTCGAACTTCATGAACTGGGCGGCCCACATCTGATGCTGGCCGACCTCGGTGGTGATGTAGCGGTCGTGCTGCGCCGTCAGCGCCTCGAGCCGCTCGAGGGCGTATTGCGGCTTGATGACCTCGTCGGAGTTGCGGTAGCGCAGGCAGTCCACCTTGCGCCATCTGGCGATCTGCTCCCACCAGCGGGCGAGCCCTTCGCGGTTGACCTTGCGGCCGCGGGCCTTCCAGATCTTGAGCACGTCCTCGAGCACATGGCCGACATCGCCGATGATGGGCACGTCCGCATGGACCACCTTGTTGATCGAGGAGGGGTCGATGTCGATATGGGCCTTGATCGAACCGGGCGAGAAATCCTGGATCCGGCCGGTGATGCGGTCGTCGAAGCGGGCGCCGACGGCAATCATCAGGTCGCAGTCGTGCATCGCCATGTTGGCTTCGTAGAGACCGTGCATGCCGAGCATGCCGAGCCAGTGCTTCCCCGAGGCGGGATAGGCGCCGAGGCCCATCAGCGTCGAGGTGACGGGAATGCCGGTCGCGTCCACCAGCTCGCGCAGGAGCTGGGCGGCGGCCGGCCCCGAATTGATGACGCCGCCGCCGGTGTAGAAGATCGGCTTCTCGGCGGTCTCGATCAGCTCGACCAGCCGGGTGATCGCCTCGATGTCGCCCTTGAGCCGTGGCCGGTAATGGCCGAGATCGGCCTTCTGCGGCGGCACGTAGCGGCCGGTGGCGAACTGTACGTCCTTCGGGATGTCGATCAGCACCGGGCCGGGACGGCCCGAAGCGGCGATATGGAAGGCGCGGTGGATCGTGTCGGCCAGCCGGTCGGTATCCTTCACGAGCCAGTTGTGCTTGGTGCAGGGGCGGGTGATGCCGACGGTGTCGGCCTCCTGGAAGGCGTCGGTGCCGATCATGAAGGTCGGCACCTGGCCGGAAAGGACGACCACGGGCACGCTGTCCATCAGCGCATCGGTGATGCCGGTGACGGCATTGGTCGCCCCCGGCCCGGAAGTGACGAGCACGACGCCGGGCCGGCCGGTGGAACGGGCATAGCCCTCGGCGGCATGGACCGCGGCCTGCTCGTGGCGCACGAGGACATGGCGGATGTCGTTCTGCAGGAAAAGCTCGTCATAGATCGGCAGGACGGCGCCGCCGGGATAGCCGAAGATCACCTCGACCCCCTGATCCTTGAGCGCCTGAACGACGATCCTTGCGCCTGTCATCTGTTCCGTCATCGCACCTGTCTCCGTTTCCTCATCGCAGGCTGTCCCCCTGCGGGAACCGTGCCGGCCGGGAACGAAAACGCCCCCGAACGGGGTCGGGGGCGCACGGGGCCGCTCGAGCGGCTCATCCCCTGCGCCGACATCGCCCTACCACGCCGGGCCCGATGCGCACGACCCCTTCCCCGGGCGCTGCGCCGGGGCAGGCCATGTGGCGTGTCATGACGCTGTCGAATGGGCGTGTCATCCTGGCGATTTCCCTCGGCCTTTCTTTCGGCGCCATTGCGGTTCCCCGGTGTCGTTTCCCTTCGCCCTTCCTGCGTGGAAGGCATCCTTTCGCAGGCGGGCAAGGGCGCTGACGCCATCGGGGCCGAGATTATGGAGAGGGGGAAGGAGGGTCAACCGCAAAATCGCGGAAATGTCGCCACACCAGGCTCTGGCGAAACAATATTTCGGTTCTGGGAGGGCGCGGATAGTGCGGTAGGCGCGGCGCGCGGGCGAATCGGCCTGCATGGATGACGAACGATGGCCGGTGCGGGCCGATCGGCCTTCCGGGGCCTCAAGGCAGGACGGCCTCGCTCGTGAGGTGAGGGGTGCCCCGGCGTTCACGCATCACGCAAGGCGGCAGGGCCGGCAAGGGCGGCACGGGGCGTTCGCGAGGGGATGCAGGCCGGAAAGATCGGAAAATTTCCCGTCTCCCGTGGCAAAAAACGCAATCCGGGTATTCCCATGACGCATGCCCGGCGCTAGGCTCCGGGGCGTTGAAGCCCGCGGGCTTCGCAGAACCCCGGGCCAACCGGGAGAATGTTTGCAAATCTAGGGAGGACTGACGCATGGATCGTCGTTCGTTTATTCGCAACGCGGCGCTCGGCGGCGCTGCCGCTGCCGCCAGCAGCCTGGCCGCGCCCGCCATCGCCCAGGGCAAGCGCAAGCTGACCATGGTCACCTCGTGGCCGCGCGGCTTCGCCGGCGTGTGGGATGCCGCCGAGGTCACGGCCAATGCCATCACCCAGATCACCGACGGCACGCTCGAGATCGAGGTCAAGGCCGCCGGCGAGCTCGTGGGGGCTTTCGAGGTGTTCGACGCGGTGAGCTCCGGCCAGGCCGACATGTATCACGCCGCCGACTACTATTTCGTCAACAAGCACCCGGCGTTCCAGTTCTTCACCGCGCTGCCCTTCGGCATGGTCGCGACCGAGTTCAACGCCTGGTATTACCACGGCAACGGCCAGAAGCTGCATGACGAGCTGGCCGGCATCTTCAACCTCAAGCCCTTCATCGCCGGCAACACCGGGCTGCAGGCCGGCGGCTGGTTCCGCAAGGAGATCAAGAGCCCCGACGACTTCAAGGGCCTGAAGTTCCGTATGCCCGGCTTCGGCGGCAAGGTGCTTTCCGAGCTCGGCGTGTCGATCCAGAACCTGCCGGGCGGCGAGATCTATCAGGCGCTGGCCTCGGGTGCGATCGACGGCACCGAGTGGATCGGGCCGTGGGCCGACGAGAAGGCCGGCTTCCAGGAGATCACCAAGATCTACTATGCCGCCGGCATGCACGAGCCCTCCGCCAGCCTTTCGGTGACCACCAACCTCGACGTGTGGAACAGCCTGTCGCCGGCCCATCAGAAGGCGATCGAGACGGCCGCCGGCTATGCCAACATCTGGAGCCTGGCCCAGTTCCAGATGAACAACGGTGCCGCGCTGCGCCGCCTCAAGGCGGAAGGCGTCAAGGTCCTCCAGTTCCCCGACAGCGTCTGGGAAGCGATGGGCGAGGCGGCGAAGAAGGTCATCTCCGGCTATCTCTCGGACGACCTCTTCAAGAAGATCTACGACGACTACGTCCCGGCCATGAAGGACATCAGCGGCTGGCTGTCGGTGTCCGAAGGCGTCTATGTGAAGCAGCGCGACCGGGTGATGAGCGACATGTGATCCGGCCTCGCGGCACTTTGGCGGTCGCCCTTCGGGGCGGCCGCTTCTCCTTGGCTTTCCCGGAGCACGGGACGGACGCGCAAGGGGCATTCCGCCTGCCTGCGCTTTCTTGCGAGGGACATCATGCTGGACGCAATCCTCTGGCTCGTGCGCGAGATGGGCATGGGCTTCTACAGCTTCTTCTACGCCGTCACCCACCCCGACCTGTGGCTGAGCTGGGTCTGGAACGGCCTTGCCTCCACCGACGACAAGAAGGCGCTGATGCGCTTCATCTACTACGGCGGGTCGCGGGAGCTGTTCTTCGTCTTCCTCGACTTCTTCCTGATCCTGACCGCGCTCGGCCTGTGGCGGCGGCGCATCATGTGGGGTTCGGTGATCGCCTACGAGAAGTTCGCCAACGCGCTGGGCCGCACCGCGGCCTGGGCCGGGCTCATCATGGTTCTGCAGCAGACGATGGTCGTCTTCCTGCAGCGCATCTTCCGCGTGTCGGAAATCGCCATCGGCCCCTTCTCCCCCTTCGGCTACAAGCTGTGGGACGGGTTCACCCTGATCGAGAAGGATCTCAGCTGGTGGGGTGAGGAGCTCAAGCTCTACAATGCCATCATCGTCACGCTGTGCTGCGCCTATACCTTCATCCAGGGAGGGCATGTGCGGGTCGATCTCGTCTATGCCCGGCTGCGTTTCCGCCGCAAGAAGCTGGTGGACATGGTCGGTTCGCTCCTCTTCATGCTGCCGATGATGCTCCTGATCTGGAAATACAGCTGGCCCTTCATGTGGCGCCACCTCATCACCCCGGCCGTGTCGGCCTCCGATCGGCTCGAACTGATGCTGCGCAAGGCGATCGTGGTGCGCTGGAACGTGGAGACCACCGGCTTCTCGCCGAGCGGCTTCGACGCCTATTTCCTCTTCAAGGTGCTGCTCGTGGCCTTCACCGCCTCCATGATCCTGATGGCCATCACCTATTTCTACCGCTCTCTCCTCGCCTTCCGCGAAGGGCCGGACGCGGAAACGAAGCACCTCGACAAGGACACGCTCGGCGAAGGCGAGGAAGTCTACGAGGGCACACACTGACGAACGGGGACAGGAACCATGCTCTTTGGTCTCGACGGGGTCGAAATCGGCCTCCTCATCGTATTCGCCTGCCTGTTCGGGGCGATCATGTCGGGTTTTCCCGTGGCCTTCGCCCTCGGCGGGGCCGGGGTGATCTCCTTCATCATTCTCGCCGCGCTCGACAGCTCCGGCGTCCTCGTCCATCAGGCGATCGACACGGGTTCGGATGCCTACAAGGCGCTGGTGGCGAAGGGGGTCAGCGACATCGACATCTCGGTCTTCCGATACCCCGATCTGCCACGGGTGGCGGTGCCGATCTTCGAAGGGGGATGGGAGCGCGCGCTTGACCGCAATCTCTCCTTCATCGTCAACCGCATCAACGAACGCGTGCTCGCCGGCCAGTCGATCGAGACGCTGCTCGCCGTGCTCATGTTCGTGCTGATGGGCATCGCCCTCGAGCGCTCCAAGATCGCCGAGGACCTGCTGACGACGATGGCACGGGTCTTCGGGCCGCTGCCCGGCGGTCTGGCGGTTTCGGTGGTGGTGGTGGGCGCCTTCCTCGCCGCCTCGACCGGCATCGTCGGCGCGACGGTGGTGACGATGGGGCTCCTGTCGCTCCCCACCATGCTGCGGCACAAGTATTCGCCCGAGCTGGCCACCGGCGTGATCGCCGCTTCGGGCACCCTCGGGCAGATCATCCCGCCCTCGATCGTGATTGTGCTCCTCGGCACGCTGGCGGGCGATCTCTATGCCGCCGCCCAGGAAACCCGTGCCCATGCTGCCGGCTGCCCCGACGCGCTGACCTATCTCGGCAAGCCGGCGGTGGTGTCGGTCGGCACGCTGTTCCAGTCCGCCCTCCTGCCGGGGATCCTCCTTGCCTTCCTCTATGCCGCCTACGCCTTCGGCTATGCGATGGTGCGGCCCCACAAGGCACCGCCGGTGCCGTCGCTCGGGGCGGTCGGGGAGCCGCTCACGCGCAAGGATGTCCTCCTGTGGATCGTCGGGGCGCCGCTCGGGCTGATCGTGGCGGCGGTGCTGGCCTTCGAGGTCGGACTGGCCGGTTCGCAGGACATCACCGTCAGCTCCTACAGCGAGGGGGGCGAACAGGCGGTGCTGCGGACCAATGTGCCGGAGCAGTGCAAGAAGTCGATGATCGCGCTGCACGGTCGGGAGAAGTGGGATCTGGCCGTGGCCCAGCAGGCCAGGATCAACGCCGAGGGCGGCGCCAAGGAGGCCAAGGCCCGCACGCCCGAGGAGCTGGAAGCCGCGCGCAAGGCCGCCATCGCCGCCGCGCCGCCGATCGGCAGTGGGGTGCTGAGCGGTTTCCTCGTCATCGCCCTGCTCCTGGCGCTCGCCCGCGGGGTCACCCCCTCGGCCGATCCGCGGCCGCTTGTCGTCGGTGCGGCCGGGGTGGTGCTGGCGCTGGTGGTCGATGCGCTCTTCATCTCGCCGGTGACGAGTCCCGGCACCACCTTCCTGTGGCTGGCGATCCCGATGGCGCTCGGGCTCTACGGCCTCAAGGCGGCCTTCGACTATCTCGGGCGCAACGACCTGCTGCGCGTGGTCTTCCCGCCATTGGTGCTGATCGTCGCCGTGCTCGGCTCGATCCTCGGCGGCATCACCAATCCGACCCCGGCCGCCGCGCTCGGGGCCGCGGGTGCGCTGATGCTGGCCGCTCACCGCAAGCTCAAGGACGAGGGCAAGGACGGCAGGCTCATCATCTGGGCGGCGATCGCCATCGTGGTGATGATCCTCGTCGGCATCAATTTCGACCTGCGCACCTCGCTCGAGCACATCTCCATCGAACAGTGGATCGCCATCGCCGTCGGCGTCATCGCCTATCATTTCGCCTTCTTCGGCATCCTCTATTCGTGCTGGGTGCTCCTGAGGGGCAAGGTGCTGGTGCCGGTGGTGCGGGAGACCGCCAAGGTGACCTCCATGGTCTTCACCATCCTCATGGGGTCGCAGGTGCTGAACCTCGTCATCATCTCCTTCGGGGGCGAGCACTACATCCAGGCCTTCCTGCGCTCCTTCGACTCGGAGACGACGGTCTTTCTCCTGGTGATGGCGGTGCTGTTCTTCCTCGGCTTCGTGCTCGACTTCCTCGAGATCATCTACATCGTCGTGCCGATCGTCGGTCCGGTGATCTACGGCGGCACGATGGATCCGAAATGGGTGACGATCATGATCGCGGTCAACCTGCAGACCTCGTTCCTGACGCCGCCTTTCGGTTTCGCGCTGTTCTATCTGCGGGGCGTGGCGCCGCCCGAGGTGACGACGGCGCACATCTATCGCGGCATCGTGCCCTTCGTGCTCATCCAGGTTCTGGGGCTGGCGCTGCTGTGGTGGTTCCCGGAGGTGGTGACGATCGTGCCATCGCTGTTCCCGAACGGCTGAGGTGCCGCGTCACCGAAGAAGGGCGGGGCGGCCTGCGGGCCGCCCCTTTCGCATTCCTGCCGGCCGGGAACGGGGAGGAAGCGCGAAGGGAGGTGCCCTTCGGCTTCTTCTCTCCGGCTTCGTCCTGCGCTCCGGCTGCGGCCACCGGCGCGGCTGGCAGCGGCGCTGGCATCGGTGGTCCTGCGGCTCCCGGCGGCCCTCCGCTTGCGGCTTCGTCCAACCTCGTGCGGTGTTGTCGGCCCTTCGGCTCAGCCCCTTGCCGGCATCTCCGGCAGGCGGATGGCGGCGACCTGTTCGGCCACGGGTTCGGTGGCCAGGGGGTGCGGGGTGGTGTCGAAGGCGCTTTCGTCCTCGAGATCCTGCCAGCCTTCGCGGGTGTGGATCTCGAGCGGCCGATAGGCGGCCTTGTAGCCCATCTTCTCGCTGCCCGGCACCCAGTAGCCGAGATAGAGATAGGGCTGGCCGTGCCGGCGGGCGAGTTCGACATGATCGAGGATCATGTAGGCGCCGAGGGAGCGGCGCGAGAGGTCGGGATCGAAGAAGGAATAGACCATCGACGGTCCGTCGGCCAGCATGTCGGTGAGCGCCACGGCCACGAGCCGATGCCCTTCGGGAGCCGCCGGATCGGCCATGTGGTATTCGAACACCCGAGTCTCGACCGGGGTTTCCTCGATCATGGCGGCAAACTCGAACAGGTCCATGTCGGTCATGCCGCCGCCGGCATGGCGGGCCTCGAGATAACGGCGGAAAAGGGCGTATTGCGCTTCGGTCGCCCAGGGGGCGTTGGCGATGCGGACGAGGTCGCGATTGCGTTTCAGGATGCGCCGCTGGCTTCTCGAGGGGCGGAAATCCTGCACCCGCACCCGGGCCGACATGCAGGCGGCGCATTCGGGGCAGGAAGGCCGATAAAGCACGGTCTGCGAGCGGCGGAACCCCTGCCGGGACAGGGTGTCGTTCAGGGCTTGGGCGGTGGGGCCCGAAAGCGCCGTGAAGAGCTTGCGCTCCATCCGCCCCGGCAGATAGGGGCAGGGCTGGGGCGCCGTCACATAGAATTGCGGCAGGATCGACCGGGAATGGCGCATTCTGTCTCCACGCTGTGGCGCCGGTGAGGCTGCCTTCTTCGAAGCCTAGCAATCCGCCGCCTGCGGGACAAGGCGGCGGGTGGCCGCGGCGGGCCGGGAATGCGTGTGTCGGAAATGCCTGCGGTGTGAAAGGGGCCGGTCGCCCGGAGCGGCAGGGCGCCGCCCGGCCGTCCGCGGCAGGGCCGCCCTTGCCGGTCGATCGCTGTGGCATGCCCCGCCCCGTCCGGTGCGGTCAGCCTTCGCGCGTGCTCTGCAGGACGAGCCAGCCGAACAGCACCATGCCGGCCAACACCAGGAGCTCCCCCGGCACCAGCACCGGCACGATCCGCGCTTCGCTGACGATGCCCGAAAGCATCAGCACCAGCGCCCCGTTCATCAGGAACGCTCCCAGCTGGAAGACCCAGAATTGCGCCTGCGCCAGACGGCGTCCCGCCATTGCAGGGAAGCTGCGGTAGGTGAGTGCGAACAGGGTCATGAGCACGAAACCGGCCAGGTTGGCATGCACATGCGCTCCCTTGAGGGCGAAGTTCTGCGTCGCTCCCATGCCGATCCCGATCCCCATGCCGATGACGATGTAGATCACGGCGGTCACGAGAAAGCCGCGGGAAACGTCCAGTCCCTTTTCTGTCGTCATTCCTTCCTTCCTCCCTGTTGGTTTGCCGCTCTGTCGAGACCGGCTCTGCACGGCCGCCGTCCGACGGAACGGTGGCATCGACTTGACAGTGGAAAGCTACCCCCTCGTCTTGACACCGTCAAGCCGACAGTCATAGTGCGGACATGGACAGGCAAGTTGCAGGGGACAGGAAAGCCGCCGCCGCTGCAGCGGCTCGCGAAGGCCGGCGACGCTCCGGCTCCGACCGTGATCTGCGCACCGCCCTGGTAATGGCGGCGCTGCGCCTTCTCGACGAATCCCCGCCCGGTGCGGGAAGGCCGGATCTTTCGCTGCGCCGCTGCGCCCAGCTCGCGGGTGTGTCCCATGCCGCGCCGGCCTATCATTTCCGCTCGCTGGCGGGGCTCAGGCTGGCGGTCATGGCGCACGGCCATGCGATGCTCGCCGCCGAAATGCAGCGCCGTCTCGACCGGGCCGGCAGCGATGCCCATGCCCGGCTCGAAGCGGTCTGCGAGGGTTATGTCGCCTTCGCCCGTGCGCACCCCGCCCTCTATCGGCTGATGATGACGGACAGCGCCGATGCCGCCCGGGGCGCCGATGCGAAGAGCATCGAGGAGATCGCCCGTGAGGGCGGGCGTTCCTACGGGATTCTGCAATTGGTCTGCCGCCCCTTTCGCCTGCCGGGGCGCGATCCGCGGGATCTCGAGGTGATGCTCTGGAGCCTGCTTCACGGCTATGTTTCGCTTTTCTGCGAGGAGAGCGGCGCCTGCGTGCCCTTCACGGGCCCGGTCCCCGGCATCGCCGCCCTGCTGTCCGCGCTCGATATGGTCGAGACCGGCAGCTGACGCATACGCCGACTGCCATCCGGGGCGATGCCCCTTGTCCGCCCGCAGCAGGGCGCCGACCGGCCCGCAATGCTCCGTTCTTGACGGGGAAAAGGGGCGCGGCTAGAAATTGAACGATCGTTCAACAAGCTGGCGCAACCCGCGGAAAAGGGGGGAGGGAGATGTTCACCCGGTCGATGGATTTCGCTCTCGGCGAGGAGATCGAGGCGCTGCGGGAGATGGTGCATCGCTGGGCCCAGGAACGGCTCAAGCCCCTGGCGGCCCGGATCGACCGCGAGAATGACATGCCCCGCGAACTCTGGCGCGAGATGGGGGAGCTCGGCCTGCTCGGCATCACCGTGCCCGATGAATACGGTGGCGCAGGCATGGGCTATGTGGCGCATGTGGTGGCGGTGGAGGAGATCGCCCGCGCCTCGGCCTCGGTTTCGCTCAGCTACGGGGCGCATTCGAACCTGTGCGTCAACCAGATTCGCCTCAACGGCACCGAGGAACAGAAGCGCAGATACCTGCCGAAGCTGATCTCGGGAGAGCATGTCGGGGCGCTGGCGATGAGCGAGGCCGGCGCCGGGTCCGACGTGGTCTCGATGCGGCTGCGGGCCGAGAAGCGCGGCGACCGCTACGTGCTCAACGGCACCAAGTACTGGATCACCAACGGCCCCGATGCCGACACGCTCGTCGTCTATGCCAAGACCGACCCGGATGCCGGGCCGCACGGCATCACCGCCTTCATCGTCGAGAGCGCCTGGAAGGGCTTTTCCACCTCGCCCCATTTCGACAAGCTCGGCATGCGCGGCTCCAACACCGCCGAGCTGGTCTTCGAGGACGTGGAGGTGCCCCTCGAGAATGTTCTCGGTCGCGAGAACGAGGGGGTGAAGGTGCTGATGAGCGGGCTCGACTACGAGCGCGTGGTGCTCTCGGGCATCGGTCTCGGCATCATGGCGGCCTGCATGGACGAGGTGATGCCCTATCTGCACGAGCGCCGCCAGTTCGGCCAGCCGATCGGCAATTTCCAGCTGATGCAGGGCAAGATCGCCGACATGTACACCGCGATGAACTCCGCCCGGGCCTACACCTATGCCGTGGCGCGGGCCTGCGACCGGGGCGAGGTCACGCGCCAGGATGCGGCCGCCTGCGTGCTCTACGCTTCCGAGGAGGCGATGAAGCAGGCCCATCAGGCGGTGCAGGCCTTCGGGGGCGCCGGTTTCATGAACGAAAGCACGGTCAGCCGCCTGTTCCGGGACGCCAAGCTGATGGAGATCGGGGCCGGCACCTCCGAAATCCGCCGCTGGCTCATCGGCCGCGAGCTGATGAAGATTTCCGGCTGAGCGCGCGGCCCGGGCCGGCAGGGACGAGGCCGAGGGAGGAGTGCGATGCTCGAGAAGGCGCCCTATGACGAGCTGGTGAGGCGGTTCCGCTGGCGCCTGCCGCGGTGGCTCAACATGGCGCGGCAGGTCTGCGACGACTGGGCCGCGCGTGCGCCGGGGCGGCTGGCGATCCTCGATCTGACCGGGCCGGCGCCCCGCCCGGTGAGCTATGGCGCCCTGCAGGCGCTCTCGCGCCGCGTCGAGGCCATGCTGCGCGGCCGCGGCGTGCAGCGGGGCGACCGGGTCGGCGTGCTCCTCTCCCAATCGCCCCTCACCGCCGCCGCCCATGTCGCCATCTGGCGCATCGGGGCCGTCTCGATGCCGCTCTTCAAGCTCTTTCGCCGCGAGGCGCTGGCAAGCCGGCTCGCGGACAGCGCCGCCCGCTTCGTCATCACCGACGAGGAAGGGCGGGGCCGGCTTGCGGGTTTCGATGTCGTTTCCCTGACGGAGGCGGATCTGCCCGACGAGGCCGGGGCCGCGGCATGCCTCGAGGGCCATGCGCCGGCCGGGACGGGTCCCGAGGATCCGGCGGTGCTGATCTACACCTCGGGGACGACGGGCAGGCCCAAGGGCGCGCTCCACGGCCATCGGCTCCTTGCCGGTCATCTGCCCGGGGTCGAGCTCAGCCACGACTTTCTCGGCCGGCCGGGGGATGTGCTCTGGACGCCGGCCGACTGGGCCTGGATCGGCGGGCTTTTCGACGTGCTCATGCCGGGGCTTGCGCTCGGCGTGCCGGTGGTGGCCGGCCCTCCCGGCCCCTTCTCGCCCGATCTGGCGCAGCGCATCGTTCGGGAAGGGCAGGTGCGCAACGTCTTCTTTCCCCCCACGGCGCTACGGATGCTCAGGGCCGAGGACGCACGGCTCGCGGGGTTGCGCACCGTCGCCTCGGGCGGCGAGCCCCTCGGGGCCGAGATGCTCGACTGGGGCCGCGAGGCCATGGGGCTCACCATCAACGAATTCTACGGCCAGACCGAGTGCAACATGGTCGTCTCGTCCTGCAACGCCCTCTTTCCTCCGCGGCCGGGCTGCATGGGGCGGCCGGTGCCGGGGCACGAGATCGCCATTCTCGACGAAGCCGGCCGACCGGCCGCGGGCGAGGGCGACATCGCCGTGCGCCGCGGTTCGGCCTCGATGTTCCTCGGCTACTGGCAGCGCCCGGAGGCCACGGCGGAAAAGTTCCGCGGCGAGTGGATGCTGACGGGCGATCGCGGCCTGTGGGAAGACGGTTACGTTCGCTTCCTTGGGCGCGAGGACGATGTCATCACCTCGGCCGGCTATCGCATCGGGCCGGCCGAAATCGAGGACTGCCTGCTGACCCATCCGGCGGTGGCCAATGTCGGCGTGGTCGGCAAGCCCGACCGGCTGCGCACCGAGATCGTCAAGGCCTATGTCGTGCTGAAGCCGGGAGCGGAGGTGACGGAGGAGGCATTGCAGGACTGGGTGAGGGGGCGGCTCGCCGCGCACAGCTACCCGCGGGAGATCGCCTTTCTCGACGCCCTGCCGATGACGGTGACGGGCAAGGTCATCCGCAAGGCGCTGAAGGCCCGGGCGGCCGAGGAGGCGGCGGAGGAGGAGGGACGCGGATGATCGGTTGTCGGACATGCCGCCTCGCGCGCGTGACGCGCGGGCGGAGCGGCGGACGGGAGGCCGTGCAGGCAGGGCGGGGGGCGCTCACATGGCCCGCCGAACGGGGAGAGGAAGGCCGGGAATGAAACGCATCGGAACACCGCTTGCGGCGGGCGACGGAACGCGGGCCAATCGTGCCGCCCATCTCGCGCTGATCGCGCGGGTGCGCGAAGCGGCGGAGGCGGCGGCCGCGGGCGGAGGCGAGAAGGCCCGCCGGCGGCACCTGGAGCGGGGCAAGATGCTGCCGCGCGAGCGGGTGGCGAACCTGCTCGATCCGGGCTCGCCCTTTCTCGAGATCGGCGCCACGGCGGCTCACGGCATGTATGACGGTGCCGCGCCCGGTGCCGGGCTGATCGCCGGCATCGGCCGGGTGCATGGCCGCGAGGTGATGGTCGTGGCCAATGACGCCACCGTCAAGGGCGGCACCTATTACCCGATGACGGTCAAGAAGCATCTCCGGGCCCAGACGATCGCCGAGGAAAACCGTCTGCCATGCTTCTATCTGGTCGATTCTGGCGGCGCCAACCTGCCGCAGCAGGACGAGGTCTTTCCCGATCGCGAGCATTTCGGCCGCATCTTCTACAACCAGGCCCGCATGTCGGCGAAGGGCATCCCCCAGATCGCGGTGGTGATGGGCTCCTGCACCGCCGGCGGCGCCTATGTGCCGGCGATGAGCGACGTGACGATCATCGTGCGCGAGCAGGGCACGATCTTCCTCGCCGGCCCGCCGCTGGTGAAGGCCGCGACCGGCGAGGAGGTGAGCGCCGAGGCGCTCGGCGGCGGCGACGTGCATACCCGCCTTTCGGGAGTGGCCGACTACCTTGCCGAAGACGATGCCCATGCCCTCGCCCTCGCGCGGCAGGCGGCCGAGAGCCTCGCCAAGCGCCGCCCCGCCGGGCCGGAGCGCATCAGCCCCGAGCCGCCGGCCTTCGATCCGGAGGAGCTGCTCGACATCGTGCCCGCCGATCTCAGAACCCCCTACGACATCCGCGAGGTCATCGCCCGCATCGTCGATGCCTCGCGCTTCGACGAGTTCAAGCCACGCTTCGGCGAGACCCTCGTCACCGGTTTCGCCCATCTCGACGGCTGGCCGGTGGGCATCGTCGCCAACAACGGCGTGCTGTTCTCCGAAAGCGCGATCAAGGGGGCCCATTTCGTCGAGCTCTGCTCCCAGCGGAAGATCCCGCTGATCTTCCTGCAGAACATCACCGGCTTCATGGTCGGGCGCAAATACGAGAACGAAGGCATCGCCCGCCACGGCGCCAAGATGGTCACCGCCGTCGCCACCACCGCCGTGCCCAAGATCACCCTGATCGTCGGCGGCTCCTTCGGGGCGGGCAATTACGGCATGGCCGGGCGGGCATACGATCCGCGTTTCCTCTGGAGCTGGCCGAATTCGCGCATTTCGGTGATGGGGGGCGAGCAGGCGGCTGGAGTGCTTGTCACCGTCAAGCGGGCGGCGCTCGAAAAGGCCGGCAGGACGCTCTCGCCCGAGGAGGAGGAGGCGATCCGCCGGCCGGTGATCGAGCAGTTCGCCCGTCAGTCGGACCCGCTCTACGCTTCGGCGCGGCTGTGGGACGACGGCATCATCGATCCGCGCAAGAGCCGCGCGGTGCTGGCGCTTTCCCTTTCGGCCGCCCTCAACGCGCCGATCGGCGAAACACGCTTCGGCGTGTTCCGGATGTAGGGGAGAGAAAGCGGCTGGACGCTGCCCGTCTGGGAGGAAAGCATGACGGAAACGGGTCGGGAAACCATTGCCGGGCGGATCGAGCTGCGGGAGAAATGCGACATCACCCGCCTCGAGGTGGACGCCATCGTCAATGCCGCCAACGAGAGCCTTCTCGGCGGCGGGGGCGTGGACGGGGCGATCCACCGCGCGGCGGGGCCGGAGCTTCTGGCCGAATGCCGCACGCTCGGAGGCTGCCCGACGGGAGAGGCGAAGGTCACGCGCGGCTACCGCCTGCCGGCGAAATGGGTGATCCACACCGTCGGTCCGGTGTGGCGCGGCGGCGGGCGGGGGGAGGCCGCGCTCCTTGCCTCGGCCTGGCGCCGGTCGCTCGAGGAGGCGGCGCGGCTCGGGGTGCGGACGGTGGCGTTCCCGGCCATCTCCACCGGCGTCTATGGCTATCCGGCCGATCAGGCGATGACGATCGCGCTCGGCGTGGTCCGCGACTGGCTGGCCGGGCACGATCTGCCGGAGAAGGTCATCATCTGCTGCTTCAATGACGCCTGCGCCGCCGCCACGCGCGCCGCGCTCGTCCGGCTCGGGGAGGGCTGAATGTTCCGACGCATCCTCATCGCCAATCGCGGCGAGATCGCCTGCCGCATCATCCGCACCGCCCGCCGTCTCGGCATCGCGACGGTGGCGGTGCACTCCGAGGCCGACGCCGCCGCCCTGCATGTCGAGATGGCGGACGAGGCGGTCTGCATCGGCCCCTCGGCCCCCGCCGACAGCTACCTGCGGGGCGAGGCCATCATCGAGGCGGCTCTGGCCACCGGCGCCGAGGCGATCCATCCGGGCTACGGGTTCCTCTCCGAGAACCCCGACTTCGTCGAGGCGGTGGAGGCGGCGGGGCTCACCTTCATCGGCCCTTCGGCGAAGGCGATCCGGGCGATGGGGCTCAAGGATGCGGCCAAGCGGCTGATGGAAGAGGCCGGGGTGCCGGTCGTGCCCGGCTATCATGGCGACAATCAGGACGAGGAGCATCTCGCCGGCGCCGCCGAGGCGATCGGTTTTCCGGTGCTGATCAAGGCGGTGGCCGGCGGTGGCGGCAAGGGAATGCGCCGGGTCGATCGGCCCGGGGACTTCCGCGCCGCGCTCGAGGCCGCCCGTTCGGAGGCGGAGAAGGCCTTCGGCGACGGGCGGGTGCTGATCGAGAAATTTGTCGCCCGGCCACGCCATGTCGAGGTGCAGATCTTCGGCGACGGCCGCCGCTCGGTGCATCTTTACGAGCGCGACTGCTCGGCCCAGCGGCGCCATCAGAAGGTGATCGAGGAGGCGCCGGCGCCGGGCATGACCGCCGAGATGCGGGCCGCCATGGGGCAGGCGGCGGTGCGGGCGGCCGAGGCGATCGGCTACAGCGGCGCGGGGACGGTGGAGTTCATCGTCGATGCCTCGGAAGGGCTGCGCCCCGATCGGTTCTGGTTCATGGAGATGAACACCCGCCTGCAGGTCGAGCATCCGGTGACCGAGGCCGTGACCGGCATCGACCTCGTGGAGTGGCAGCTGCGCGTGGCCGCGGGGGAGCCGCTGCCGGTGCGACAGGAGGAGATCACGCTCTCGGGGCATGCCGTCGAGGCGCGGCTCTATGCCGAGCGGCCCGAGGCCGGCTTCCTGCCGGCGACGGGCCGGCTCGCGCATCTTTCCTTCCCCGGGGATGTGCGGATCGAGACCGGCGTGCGGGCGGGGGACGAGATCAGCCCCTGGTATGACCCGATGATCGCCAAGATCGTCACCCACGGCCCGAGCCGGGAGATCGCGCTTCGGCGCATGGTTCGGGCGCTGGCGGCGACCGAGATCGTCGGCACGGCGACCAACCTTTCCTTTCTCTCGCGGCTCGTCGATCTGCCGGCCTTCCGGGCCGGGGATCTCGATACCGCCATCATCGACCGCCATCTCGAGGATCTCGTGCGCGTGGCGGCCCCGACGGGCGCCGAGATCGCCCTTGCCGCCATCGCCGCCGCCGGGCTCGAGCGCGAGGAGGCGCTGGCCGACCCCCATCTCGGCTTCCATCTCTGGCAGCCGATGGTGCAGAACGTGCCGCTCCTGCAGGAAGGGCCGCAGGGGGAGAGGCGGATCGAGGCCCGGCTCGAGACCCTCGGGCCGGGGCGCCATCGTGTCGGGACCGGCGGGGAGAGCCTCGTTCTCGAACACGGCGCCGGCGGCTGGCGCATCGACGGGAGGAAGGCCCCGCTTCGGGTGCGCCGGGCCGGGCGCGAGGTGGTGGTCTTCGGGCGGGGCAATCCGGTCTTCTTCCTGCCCGATCCGCTCGCGCGCGGCAGCGGCCCGGAGGCGGCGGACGGCACGATCACCGCGCCGATGCCGGGGCTCGTGCGGCGGATCGAGGTGGCAGCGGGGGCCAGGGTCGCGAAGGGGCAGCGTCTGGCGGTGATGGAGGCGATGAAGATGGAGCACAGCCTTGCGGCTCCCTTCGACGGGGTGGTGACCGCCGTTCTGGCCGAGGAGGGTGCGCAGATCGAGGCCGGCGCCCCCCTTCTCGTGCTCGAGGAGGCGGGGGAGGGGACGGCATGACGGGGCGCTTGGAGCGGTCGGAAATGGCGCCGCTCGTGCTGTGGCATGTGCCGCAGGCCCGGTCCTTCCGCGTGCTGTGGATGCTCGAGGAATGCGGGCTCGACTACGAGCTGCGGCGTCTTTCCTTCTTCGACAGGTCGTTGCGCCGCCCGCCCTACAGCGGGATCAACCCCCTGGGGCGGGTGCCGGCCCTCGAGATCGGCGACCGGGTGATGACCGAATCCCTCGCCATTCTCGAATGGCTGGCCGAAACCGGTCCCGTATCCGGGCTCTGGCGGGCGCCGGGCGCGGCGGAGCGGATGGCGTGGCTCGAGCTTCTGCATCTCGCCGAGACGGTGGGTCAGCATCTCGCCATTCTCACCCAGCAGCATGTCGTGTTGCGGGAGGATCACATGCGCTCGCCGGTGGTGATGATGCTCGAGGCGCGGCGCCTCGCTCGGGCGTTCGGCGTGCTCGAGCAGCGGCTTGCCGACGGGCGAGACTGGCTTCTTGCGGGGGGCTTCTCGGCGGTGGACATCGCCAACCATTACGGCGCCTGGATCGGCCGGCGCTTCGTCGCTCTGGAGGATTTCCCGCGCCTTGCCGCCTGGGCCGCGCGCTGCGAGGAGCGTCCGGCCTTTCGCCGGGCGCTCGGCAGGGACGGGCCGGCCGAGATCTACACCCGGGATTTCTACCCCGTGCCGGAGGAAGGACGATGAACGAGACGGTCGAGATCGTCGAGGTCGGCCCGCGTGACGGTTTGCAGAACGAACCGGGCTTCATTCCCACGGAAGACAAGGTGCGCCTCGTCGATGCCCTGTCGGGGGCGGGCTTCCGGCGAATCGAGGCCGCCAGCTTCGTGTCGCCGCGCTGGGTGCCGCAGATGGCCGATTCCGGCGAGGTGATGGCCCGGGTGAAGCGGCCCGCGGGCGTCGAATGGATCGCTCTCACCCCGAACGAGAAAGGGCTCGAGCGGGCGCTGGATGCCGGGGTGGACTGGGTGGCGGTGTTCGGTTCGGCCTCCGAAGGGTTCTCGCGGGCCAACATCAACTGTTCGATCGCCGAGAGCCTTGCGCGCTTCTCCCCGGTCGTGGCACGGGCGAAGGGGGCGGGGCTCAAGGTGCGGGGCTACATCTCCTGCGTGATCGCCTGTCCCCATGACGGGCCGGTGGCGCCGGCAGCGGTGGCGCGGGTCGCCGCGGCGCTCCTCGAGATGGGATGTGACGAGATTTCCCTTGGCGACACCATCGGTGCCGGCACGCCCGAGACGGTGGGCGCCATGCTCGCCGCGGTGCGCGAGGTGGCCGATGCCGCGCGGCTCGCCGGTCATTTCCATGACACCGGCGGGCGGGCTCTCGACAACATCACCGCCGCGCTGGAGCAGGGGGTGCGGGTGTTCGACGCCGCGATCGGCGGGCTGGGCGGCTGCCCCTATGCGCCCGGCGCGCCGGGCAATGTGGCGACCGAGGCCGTCGCGCGTCATCTGGCGGCGTCGGGGTTCGGGCACGGGCTCGACCCCGCCGCGCTCGGGGCGGCGGCGGCGCTGGCGCGGCGGCTGCGGAAGGCGGCCCGGGCCGCTGCGGGTAGGCCCGGCGGGCAGTGAGCCGGGGCGACCGGCGATTCCGCGACCGGGCAGGGAGCATCCGTCCCGGATGGCGGAATTCGTGCTGAAAACCTGCGGTTTCCGCAATCAAATTACGCTGCACCGCAGAAACAGACGATGTTTCTTGCGCACGAACCGGCAACTTTGCCGCAGCGACACGATTAGCTGTCCAAGGGATGCGCGGGATGCTGTATCAAGGGGGACGGAAGCGCGGCTTGACCCCCGCAGAGGGCAGGCGTAAAGCGCATTCGACGGTATACAATGCGCGTTTCGCGACGATTCGCCGCAGGGCGCCGGCGGGAAGCGCGCGGAGGGAGGGGGAGCTGCATGATCGAGGATCTGTTGCGCGAATATCTCGGCGTGGTCGTCTTTCTCGTGCTGGCGATCGCGCTCGGGCTGGTCTTCATCCTGGCCGCCGCCGTGCTCGCGGTGCGCCGGCCCGACCCGGAGAAGCTCTCGGCCTACGAGTGCGGATTCAACGCCTTCGACGACGCCCGCATGAAGTTCGACATCCGTTTCTATCTCGTGTCGATCCTCTTCATCATCTTCGATCTCGAGGTGGCCTTCCTCTTTCCGTGGGCGGCGAGCTTCCCGACGCTGAGCGATGTCGCCTTCTGGTCGATGATGGTGTTTCTCGCCGTGCTCACCATCGGTTTTGCCTATGAATGGAAGAAGGGGGCGCTGGAATGGGAGTGACGCATCCGTTCGGCCCGGTTCCGACCGAGAAGGAGGCTCCCCTGATCGAGATGGGGGAGGCGCTCAAGGACCGCGGCTTCGTCCTCACATCGGTGCAGGAGGCGATCAACTGGGCGCGCACCGGCTCGCTGCACTGGATGACCTTCGGCCTTGCCTGCTGTGCGGTCGAGATGATCCACGCCGCCATGCCCCGCTACGACCTCGAGCGCTTCGGCACCGCGCCACGAGCCTCGCCGCGCCAGTCTGACCTGATGATCGTGGCGGGCACGCTCACCAACAAGATGGCGCCGGCACTCAGGAAGGTCTATGATCAGATGCCGGAGCCGCGCTACGTGATCTCGATGGGGTCCTGCGCCAACGGGGGGGGCTACTACCATTACAGCTATTCGGTGGTGCGCGGCTGCGACCGGGTGGTGCCGGTGGACGTCTATGTGCCCGGCTGCCCGCCGACCGCGGAAGCCCTCGTCTATGGCATCATGCAGCTCATGCGCAAGATCCGCATGACCGGCACGATCGAGCGCTGAGGAGGGGCAGATGGATCGCGAACTTCTGGAGACGGTGGTCGCCTACCTTGCCGAGACGAGGAAGGATGCGATGATCTCGGTGGCGGTGGTGGCCGACGGCATCCATGTCGATCTCGTGCCGAACGAGATCGTGGATTTCGTCGATTTCCTGCGCCGCGACCCGCAGTGCCGCTTCACCACGCTGGTGGACATCACCGCGGTCGATCATCCCGAACGCGAGAAGCGCTTCGACGTGGTCTATCATTTCCTCTCGATGTGGCGAAACATCCGCATCCGCATCCGCTGCGCCCTGCGCGAGGGGGAGATGATCGACACGATCACGCAGGTGCACCCCTCGGCCGGCTGGTTCGAGCGCGAGGTTTACGACATGTTCGGCATCTTCTTCGCCGGCCATCCCGACCTCAGGCGCATCCTGACCGATTACGGTTTCCATGGTCATCCGTTGCGCAAGGACTTCCCGACGACGGGATTCGTCGAGGTGCGGTATGACGAGGAGCGCAAGCGGGTGATCTACGAGCCCGTCTCCCTCGCGCAGGAATACCGCAGCTTCGACTTCATGTCGCCCTGGGAGGGGGCGAAATACATCCTCCCCGGAGACGAGAAGGGCGAGGGAAAGGAGGCCTGAGATGATGGGCTATGGTGTGAGCTACGGCTACGGCATGGGGGCCTGGTGGCTGATCTGGTGGGTGATCTGGGCGGCGGTGCTGGTCGTGCCGTTCTGGCGGATCCTGCCGCGCTACGGGATCCCGGCCTGGGTGGCGATCTTCGCCGCCATTCCGATCGGGGCGGTGATCCTGCTGTGGGTGGTGGCCTTCAGCGAGCCGAAGGCGGAGCACCCGCAGCGGCACAAGTGAGATGTGCCGGGCCCGGGCGTGGCCGGGGAGCGACGGGCCGGGCAGGGACGAGGCGGCGACCGGAGCGGCCGGCGGCGGGTGCCGGTTCGCGGATGCCGGGGCCGGGCGAGGCTGAAAGGCGGGCCTTTCGGGCCGCATCGGCACAGGAAGCGACGGGGAGCGAGTGATGGACGATACGGGCTTCTTCGCACCGCTTGCGGACGAACAGGAGATCCGCAACTTCAACATCAATTTCGGGCCGCAGCATCCGGCGGCGCACGGCGTGCTCAGGCTGGTGCTCGAGCTCGACGGCGAGATCGTCGAGCGGGCCGATCCGCATATCGGCCTGCTTCACCGCGGCACCGAGAAGCTGATGGAGAGCCGCACCTATCTGCAGAACCTGCCCTATTTCGACCGGCTCGACTACGTGGCCCCGATGAACCAGGAACATGCCTGGTGCCTCGCCATCGAGCGGCTGTCGGGGATCGAGGTGCCGCGGCGGGCGCAGCTCATCCGCGTGCTCTATTCGGAGATCGGCCGGATCCTGAACCATCTCCTGAACGTCACCACCCAGGCGCTCGATGTCGGCGCCCTCACCCCGCCGCTCTGGGGGTTCGAGGAGCGCGAGAAGCTGATGACCTTCTACGAGCGCGCTTCGGGGGCGCGGCTTCACGCGGCCTATTTCCGCCCCGGCGGGGTGCATCAGGACCTGCCGCCCGATCTCCTCGACGACATCGCCGCCTGGTGCGAGACCTTCCCGCAGGTGCTCGACGACATCGAGGAGCTCATCACCGAGAACCGCATCTTCAAGCAGCGCAACGTCGATATCGGCGTGGTGACGATCGAGGAAGCCGAGGCCTGGGGCTTCTCGGGGGTGATGGTGCGCGGTTCGGGCCTCGCTTGGGATCTGCGCCGTTCCCAGCCCTATGAATGCTATGACGAGTTTGACTTCCGCATCCCGGTCGGCCGGCATGGCGACTGCTACGACCGCTATCTCGTCCGCATGGCCGAGATGCGCGAGAGCGTGAAGATCATGCGGCAGGCGCTCGAGAAGCTGGCAGCGCCCGAAGGGCAGGGCGACGTGCTCGCCCGCGGCAAGTTCACCCCTCCCAAGCGCGGCGAGATGAAGACCTCGATGGAAGCCCTGATCCATCACTTCAAGCTCTACACCGAAGGCTTCCATGAGCCGGCGGGCGAGATCTATGCCGCCGTCGAGGCGCCGAAGGGCGAGTTCGGGGTCTATCTCGTGGCCGACGGCACCAACCGGCCCTATCGCGCCAAGATCCGCGCGCCGGGATACGCCCATCTTCAGGCGCTCGACCATATCGCCCGCGGCCATCAGCTGGCGGACGTGGCCGCCATCATCGGTTCGCTTGACATCGTTTTCGGGGAGATCGATCGCTGATGCTTCGCCGTCTTCATCCTGAGCAGCCCGAGAGCTTCGCCTTCACGCCCGAGAACCTCGAATGGGCGAAGCTGCAGATCAGCAAGTATCCCGAAGGGCGTCAGGCCTCGGCCATCATTCCGCTTCTGTGGCGTGCCCAGGAGCAGGAAGGCTGGCTGACGCGCCCGGCGATCGAACATGTCGCCGACATGCTCGGCATGCCCTACATGCGCGCGCTCGAGGTCGCCACCTTCTACTTCATGTTCCAGCTTCAGCCGGTGGGATCGGTGGCCCATGTGCAGATCTGCGGCACCACCTCCTGCATGCTGTGCGGTTCGGAGGAGCTGATCGAGGTCTGCCGCGAGAAGATCGCGCCGCAGCCCCATCAGCTTTCGGCCGACGGCAGGTTCAGCTGGGAGGAGGTCGAGTGTCTCGGCGCCTGCACCAACGCGCCCATGGCCCAGATCGGCAAGGATTACTACGAGGATCTGACGGCCGACCGGCTGGCCCGGATCCTCGACGAGCTGGCCGCGGGCCGGGTGCCGACGCCGGGGCCGCAGAACGGCCGCTATGCCGCCGAACCTGCCGGCGGGCCGACCACGTTGACCGGCCGCGCCGGGCCGCGAGATCCGCACAACGCCACCGTCGCCCTTGCGCTCGAGAAGGGGGATACCGTCAAGCGGATCGACGGCAGCGGGGAGCCCCTGCGCGCGCCCTGGCTCGAGGCCCGGAAGCGCGTGCGGAAGGAGCGGGCGGCCCGAAGCGAAGCGGCGGCTGCGGAGGGTGCGGCCGTGGCAGGTGGTGCGGCGGAAGAGGGGCGCCGGCCGGCCAATCTTCTGGAGAAGCCCGCGGGCGCGCCCGACGATCTGAAGAAGATCAGGGGGGTGGGTCCCAAGCTCGAGAAGATGCTCAACGAGATGGGCATCTGGCATTTCCGGCAGATTGCCGAATGGGGCCCCGAGGAGATGGCCTGGCTCGACCGGCACCTGCCGGCCTTCAAGGGGCGGGCGAGTCGCGACAACTGGGTCGATCAGGCGAAGGTGCTGGCTGCGGGCGGCGCGACCGAGTTCTCGCGGAGGGTCGAGAAGGGCGAGGTCTACGACTGACCGCGACGGGAGCGGACCGGGGCAGCATGAGAGACGGGATCGGATGACGAGCACGGCGCAAGGAAGGAAGGAGGGCACGGCCCGCTGCCAGTGGGTGGCGGTGCTGGCGGCTGCCCTTGCGGCCGGATTCGTCAGCTGGTGGCTCGTGCGCGAGATCCGTCTCGGTCCCGGCGAGACCGGAATCGTGGCCACGGCGGTGTTCCTTTCCGTCACCCTGGCCGCCCGCCTTCTTGTCTGTCGTCCTCGCGACGGACGGACGACGCCGTCGCCCGAGGCGGCGGTGCCCGACGCTCCGGCGACCGGGTCGCGGGCGGAGGGCGCGCGCGATGTCGCGCAGGATGCCGCGCGTGCGGCCGGCAGATCCGCGGCGCCCCGCCCCCGGCGCGGCGCCGCGGCTGCGCTCGAGGCCGTGCTCGAGGGGGCGGAGGGAGGGATGAGACTCCCGCCCCGCCCTTCCGGTGGAACCGGCGAGGTTTCCGGCGAAGATGCGGGGCAGACATCCCGTCCGATGCCGGCGGAGACGGCGCAGGGTCCGGTCGATCCTGCCCGGCATGAGGTCGTGCCGTCCCGGGCGGAAGACGAGAAGCCGTCGGCATCGGTGCCGGCCGGTCGCCCGGAAGGTGCGGAGGGTGGGACACGGCCGCCGGCACCCCCCGCTCCGGGAGGCGGAAATGACGTCGAGGGAGGAGAGAAGGCCATGAGCGAAGAGGAAAAGGCCCCCCGTCGCAAGCTCGCCGATGTCGAACTGCCCGATGCCGAGCCGCTGCCGACGATCCTGCCGCCGGAGGTGGCCGGCGAAGAGGATGAACCCGACGATCTCACGCTGATCTCGGGCGTGGACGAGGATATCGCCATCGAGCTCTACGCTTTCGGTCTTACCCGGTTCGAACATTTCGCCCAGCTTGGTCCGATGCGGATCAAGCGCCTTGCGGCGATGCTGCCCGAACATGTCGGGGTCAACGAGGTGAGGAACTGGAAGAAGGCCGCCATCGCCATGGCGCGTTCCTTCGGGCGCTTCCCGAAGGAGGAGGCCGGCGCCGGAAAGGAGAACGACAAGACCGCCGAAGGCGGCACGACACCCGAACAGGGCGATCAGAACAGGGAGAGGGAGACGTGAGATGAGCCATTCGGTGGAAGACAAGCGCGCCTGTCAGATATTCCTCGAATTCGGGGGCGTGATCCTCGGCATCATCGCCGGGATGTGGTTCTACGATCATGGTCGCGGCTGGCATCCGTTCTGGGCCGTGTCCGGCGGCGCCGTCGTGGCGATTCTGGCGGGCTGGCTTCTCAAGCTGGCTCTCTGCCGGATGCTCGGCCTCGGTCGGAGCACGGCCGGCGACGCGCCGGCGGTGCCTGCGGCGCCGGCCGCGGCAGGCGAATCCGGCCCGGAGCCGGCAACCGGCGAAACTGCCACGGCTCCGGCGGCCCGAAGCGAAGCGGCGGCTGCGGAGGGTGTGGTCGGGGAAGATGGTGCGGCGGAAGAGGGGCGCCGGCCGGCCAATCTTCTGGAGAAGCCCGCGGGCGCGCCCGACGATCTGAAGAAGATCAGGGGGGTGGGTCCCAAGCT
>JALSJQ010000028.1 GCA_026989275.1 Albidovulum sp. | reverse complement strand
GCAGGAAAGCCGCGGACATGCGTTTCACGAGCGTCATGGCTGCAAACTCCCTCCGACGACCCGCGGATCCGAAAACCGGCGGAGCGAACCGACCGATACCGGGCCGGCGCGATGATGGTTGCATGCCGCCGGGTCGGCATCCCGCGTTGGTGACGGGCCGGCGCTTGCATCAAGGTCGTCAAGAAATCCTTTCGAGGCAAGGAGAGGGGGGCTCGCCTTGCCAGGGCCACGGCGGGCGCGGTAACAGGGGGCGAAAGGGAGGTGCGACATGCCGAGAACGACAAGAGCTTCGCTGGGACGCCGGCAGTTCCTGGGATCCCTGGCGGCGGCCGGTGCCGCGGCCGGTCTGGTGCGGACACCGCGGGCGAAGGCGGCGGAGGAGCTCAACGCCCTGGTCTGGTGCGACCATACCGATCCGGCCCTGATCCGGCCCTTCGAAGAGGCCTTCGATGTCCGGGTCAATCTCAAGGAATACGAGGGGACGGGCACTGCGCTCTCGATCATCGAGCAGTCGGCGCCCGGCGACTGGGACGTGTTCGTGATCGACGGCATCGACGTGCCGCGGGCGGTGGAGGCCGGCATCCTCGCGCCCCTGCCGGAGGAGGTGCTGCCCACGGGCGATCTCTTTCCCGAGCTGGTGATGGCCGAATATCAGGTCCGCGACGGCAAGACCTATGCGGTTTCCGAGAAATTCGGCTACAACACCATCTCCTACAATCGCGACCGGGTGGATCCCGCCGATGTCGCCGACATGGCGGTCATCTGGTCCGACAAGTACGAAGGCCGGATCGCCATCTACGACTACTATCTGCCGGTGATCGGCCTCGTTGCCATCGGCCTCGGCAAGAAGACCTCCGAACTGACCGAGGAAGATCTTCCGGCGATTCGCGAAAGGCTGTTCGCGATGAAGAAGGTGGCCAAGCTGGTGGGCGATGTGGTGGCCAGCCAGACCGCCCTGGTCACCGGCGAGGTGGACATTCTGGTGGGCGGCGGCGAATGGGTGACGGCCGGGCTGGCCGCCGAGAAGCCGGAGCTCGACTGGCTGCTGCCGAAACAGGGCGGGGTGCGCTGGTCGCAGTCGATCGGCATCTTCGCCGATTCGACCAGGAAGGATCTGGCACTCGAGTTCGTCAAATACATTGTTGGTCCGCGAGGCCAGGCGCGGCTCGCGACATCCTCCTGCTACTGGGCGATGCCGGCCAACCGCGAGGCGGGAGAGGTGCTCACCCCGCAGCAGAAGGCGGCGCTGCGCTGGGACGACCAGCCCGCCTATCTCGCGCGGGCCCAGCTCTACCCGGCACCCGATGCCGAGCTGGATGCGAAGATGCAGGATATCTGGACGGAGATGCTGCAGCAGTAGCGCCAGCGATCGCGGGGGAGGCGGAATGGCGGTAGCGCGGGCGGTCCGGCGGGAACGGCTGCGGGGCTTCGGCTTCGTCCTCCCCGCCCTGCTCTGGACCCTCGCCTTCTTCCTCCTGCCCTTCGCCTTCATGGTGGCGATGAGCCTGTGGGAACGGGTCGGCGGGCGCATCGTTGCGAGCTGGACCCTGGACAACTACCGCGACTTCTTCGCCCGGCCCCACCTCGTCGAAGGGCTCACCAATTCCCTGGAGATCACCGTCACGGTGACCGTGATGTCGGTGCTGCTCGCCTATCCGCTGGCCTGGATCCTCGCCGAAAAGGTGCCCGAGCGCTGGCAGCGGGCGGCCCTGATGCTGGCCGTGCTGCCGTTCTGGACCTCCTATGTGGTGCGCTCCTACGCCTGGCTGCTGGTTCTCGCCCACGACGGCGTCGTCAACCGCGCCCTGCTGGCGGCGGGGGTGATCGAGGAGCCGCTCCGGCTCGCCTCGACGCGGGCGGCGACGGTGATCGGCTTCGTCCATTTCTTCGTCATGCTGCTGACGCTGACCATCTACGCCAATCTCCGCCAGCTTTCGCCCAACTACGCCCGCGCCGCCGCCGATCTCGGCGCCGGGCGGCTGCGCACCTTCCTCCATGTGATCCTGCCGCTCACCCTGCCCGGGGTCGTGGTCGGCGCCTTCCTGACCTTCGTGCTGGCGATCGGCGACTACGTGACGCCGCAGATCCTGGGCGGCAACAACGAACTCGTGCTGCCGCAGATCATCATGCTGCAGATCGGCCGACGGGCCGACCTTCCCTCCGCCTCGGCGATGGCGATCCTGCTGATGGCGGTGGTGTCGCTCGTCTATCTCGGCTGCGCCCGCTGGCTGAAGCTCGAGCGGGCGTGAGATGCGGAGGCGGGCGACCGGCTGGCTGGCGGCGGCCTACGCGGCGGCGATCTATGCCTTCATCTTCCTGCCGGTGGTGGTGCTGGTGCTGTTCTCCTTCCAGGACGGCCGGCTGCCGATCCCGCCCTTCGACGGGCCGAGCCTGCGGTGGTACGCGGCGGTGTTCGCCGACCGGCGGCTGACCGAGGCCCTCGTCAATTCGCTGCTGGTCGCGGTCCTCTCCTCGGCGGCGGCGGCGGTCCTCGGCTTTCTCGCCGCCTACGGTCTCGCCCGTCACCGGCTGCCGGCCAGCGCCCTGCAGCGGGCGCTGCTCACCGCCCCGCTGGCCGTGAGCTATCTGATCATCGGCCTCGGCCTGCTGATCATGTTCTCGCGGTTCGGGGTGCCGCGCTCCCTGATGACCGTCGGGATCGGCCATGTGGTGAT
>JALSJQ010000027.1 GCA_026989275.1 Albidovulum sp. | reverse complement strand
CACGAGCACCACGAGCACCACGAGCACCACGAGAAACCGTCCATCCTCCGGCATCAAGCCCGTTCTGCCGACCCCGGCGTAACGACCGGACCGGATGCACCGGCGCTGAAGACGCGCGTCGAATATACCTGCCCCATGCACCCCGAGGTCGTCTCCGGGCGGCCCGGAACCTGTCCGAAATGCGGCATGAAGCTGGTCCTGCGGCGCCCCGCCGCGGAACATGCGAGTCACCCTTCCCCCGGCGGCGGACAGGACCATTCGCGGCAGGCAGGGGCGGACGACGGCGGTCATGCCGGGCATGACGGCGGACACGATCATGGCGGAAGTTCCCGGCAGGAACATGTGCCGTCGCGAGAGGACTCCCATGCAGGACACGGCGCCGCGCCCAACATTCCGGGAATCGAGCCTCATTTCATGTCGATGGTCGAACTGACCCGTGGCAAGCCCGCCAGCCCCGACGGGCTGATCATGGAATGGATCGAGGTACCCTTCGGCCCCTTCTTCCCCGGCCTTCCGGGCGGGCTGAAACTTCATCTGACCCTGGACGGCGACACCGTGGCCGGGGTCCGGATCGGCGGGATTCCCGCATGCGGGCTGCCGCCTGGAACCGCCATCGCCGATCTTCCCCGGCGCCTTGCGGCCCTCACGCCGCTGTCGCCCGCATCCCTGCACGCCCTCGCGATCCGCGCCGTGCACGACGCGGCAGGGACGACCCCGCCGAACGACGTGCTCTGGCTGGAGCGAGAGCGTGTCGCCAGCCATCTGAACTGGCTGGCAGGTCTTGCCCGGCAGACGGGGCTTGCCATGATCGAGCGGCAGGCGGGGCGGATTCTGCGCGATGTCCTCGGCGCGACTCCCGACGGCTTCGCCACCCTCGCCCCCCGGCTGCGGCGCCTTCTCGGCCGGGTCGGGCGCATCCCGCTCCTGCGGCTGAAACTTGCGGGCATCGGTCGATGGAACGGGGTCGGGACGGGCCCCGTGGCGCGGGCCGCGGGCCATGCCGTCGATGCCCGGACGGGCGATCCCGCCTATGCCACCCTCGGTTTCGCTCCGCTCACCATGTCGGGCGGCGATGCCCTGGCCAGGCTCCGGCAGCGTTGTGCCGAAATCGGACAGAGCCTCGATCTGATCGCCCGCAGCGACACCGCGGACGCACCGACCCTGCCCGACCGCCTGCCCGAGACCGGCCACGGCACGGCCCGCATCGAGACGCCCCGGGGAGCGGCGCAGCTCGATCTGGAAATCGCGGGGGGCACCGTGAGGCACGCCCGTCTCTCATTGCCCTTCGGTAGTCTCGCCGCCGCGGTCCCCGACATGATTGCGCAGATGGAGCTGGCCGACGCGCTGGTTGCCATCAACTCTCTTGATCTCGATCCGTGGGGAGGTGGCACATGACCATCGTGGCAATTCTCGCGGCCCTGATCGCGGGGGCCTGGCTGCTGGCGGCGGTCGAGAGCTGGGTGACGCACGGTCGCTTCAGCCTGACCCGCCCGCTCATCGCGGCACTGGCGCTGGCAGGGCGCGAAAGCATCGTGCCGCGCAAGTCGGACCGACTGTTCTTCGAGGCGGCACCGGTGTTGCTGCTGGTGGCGGGATTGCTGGCCGCGGCCGTGATCCCGCTGGCACCGGGGCTGATCATCGTCGATCTGGCCACGGGTGCGCTGTTCGTCAATGCCGCCCTGGCCTATGTGCTGGTGGCGCTGATCATGGCCGGCTGGGGCCCTGACGGAGCCTATGCGATGATCGGCGGCTGGCGGTTCCTCGGTCAGTTCGTCGGCTATTCGATGCTGATCGTGATGCCGATCACGGCCGTGGCGATGCGGGCGGAATCGCTCTCGACCCTGCGGATCGTCGCCTCGCAGGCCGCCCTGTGGAACATCGCCTATCAACCGCTCGGCTTCGTTCTGTTCGTGGCCGCCGCGCTGGCGCTCTCCTGGCTGCCGCCCTTCGACCTGCCCGCGGCCGCGGGCGATCTGGCCGGCGGTGTCGAGACCGAATACACGGGCGTGCGTCTCCTGATCCTGCGGCTGGCACGGATGATCATCGTGCTGGTGCTGGCTGCGGCGGTCACGATCTTCTATCTCGGCGGCTGGCTCGGCCCCTGGCTGCCCGGCTGGGCCTGGAGCGGGCTGAAGACCGTGGTGGTGGCCGTGGGCATGCTGACGCTGGGGCGCCGCCTGCCACGCATCCGCGAAGCGCGTTTCCTCGAACTGTGCTGGAAGCTGGGCGTGCCGCTGGCGCTCGTCAACATTCTTTTTGTGGGCGTCATCGCCCTGGTGGTACCGACATGATCGCAGATCCGGGACAAATCCTCTTCCTGACCTTCTTCGGCGCGGCGGCCGTCTGGTTCGGCGTCGTCGTGTTCCGCACCCGTTCTATGGTTCGTTCGGCAATCGCGCTCCTGTTCTCCCAAACGGCGGTCGGGGCGATGTTCCTGGTAATGCAGGCCGAGTTCCTCGGCGTGCTCCAGATCATGATGATGGCCAGCGAAATGAGCATCATGGCGATCTTCATGGTCATGTTCATGATGGATCCCGGCGGACTCGGCGCGATGGAGATGACCCATCAGAAGCGCCTGTCGCTGAAGGCCGGGGGCACGGGGTTCGTTCTCGCGCTGGCGGTCATCCTGCTCGGCGGCTGGGGGGCGGCAGTGCAGGAAGTGCCCGAGGCCGCGGTCCAGACGGCGGCGCTCGGGCGCGAGCTTCTGGGTCGCTCGATGTTCATCTTCGAAAGCGCCGGGCTGACGATTCTGACGGCGATGATCGCGGCCACGATGGTCGCCATCGCCCCACATGGAGAGGACGAAGCATGACAGCCGAACTTGTCGTCGTGCTGATCATGGCGGCGGCGCTGTTCGCCATCGGCATCTACGGCGCCCTCAGCCAGACCAATCTGGTTATGATCATGATGGGGGTCGAGCTGATCCTGGCCGCGGCCCTTCTGAATCTGGTGGCGTTCTGGCGCTATCTGCACCCCGGCGCGATGGCCGGACAGATGTTCGTGCTGATCGTGATGACGGTGATGGCGGTGGAAATGGCCGTGGGCTTCGGTATCGCCGTTGCCCGGTTCCGGGCCCGAGGCTCGGTCGAGGTCGAGGAAGCACGGGAGCTCGGGGGATGATCTGGCTGGCCCTCACGCTCATGGCGCCTTTCGGTGCGGGAATCGCGATCCTCGCGCTGCGCCGGCAGCCCGCGGCGCTGGCGCTGGCCGGGAGCGCGCTCGGGCTTGCGGGCGCCCTGGGCCTGTTCGCCGCCACCGCCCGAGGCGACCGGATCGCCGCTGCTCTGCCCTTCCTGCCCGGATTCCCGGCACGACTGGAAGCCTCGCCCCTGACGGCAACATTCGCGCTCATGGTGGCGACCGTCGCGGTGGCGGTTCTGATCCATGCCGCCGGCTACATGGCCCGCGATCCCGGACGGGTGCGCTTCTTCGGCATCATGACGCTGTTCGTGACGGCGATGGAGCTTCTCGTTCTGTCCGGCGACTGGATCACGCTGCTTGGCGCCTGGGAGATGATCGGCTTCGCCTCCTGGCTGCTGATCGGCTTCTGGCACCACCGGCCGGCCGTTCCGGAAGCGGCGCTGCGGGCATTCCTCTATACCCGCTCGGCCGACCTGGGACTCTACCTTGCGGTGTTCCTGCTGATCGGCGCGACCGGCAGCCCGGAGATAGCGGCGGCCTCGGCTCTCACCGGCCCGCCGGCGCTGATCGCGGGGCTTCTTCTGCTGCTGGCGGCGGCGGGCAAGTCGGCACAGCCTCCGTTCCAGGAGTGGCTGATGCGGGCGATGGCCAGTCCGACGCCGGTGTCGGCGCTGCTGCATTCGGCAACACTGGTCGCGGCGGGGGCGATCCTGCTGATCCGCGCCGCACCGATGCTGCCGGACGCGGTTCTGGTGGCGGTGGGGATCGTCGGAGGGTTTGGCGCCGTGATCACCGGCCTGATGGCGCTGGCCGAGCGTGACCTCAAGCGACTGCTGGCCGCCTCGACCGCCAGCCAGCACGGGTTCATGCTGATCACCATTGCCGCGGGCGCGCCCGTCGCGGCTGTCCTGCACCTCGTCGCACATGCCGCGATCAAGTCGGCGCTGTTCCTCGGCGCGGGCATCTTTCAGCATGACCGCAATGCGACGACACTCGACGCGCTGGCCGGAGCGGGGCGGGCACGACCCGGGGTCTTCGCCGGTTTCGCTCTCGCCGCGCTCGCACTGGCCGGCCTGCCGCCCATGGCCGCCTGGTTCTCGAAGGAGGCAATCCTGGCCGCGACATGGAACAGCCCGCTGGCCCCCTGGCTGGTGCCGCTCGCGCTCGCCGGGGCGCTGCTCTCGGGGGCCTACATGGGGCGGGCGCTGCGGGTGCTCTGGTCGGGACCGGCCGAAAGAGCGCAAACGCCGGTGCCGTTCATGGCCGTGGGGCTGTGGGGGCTGGTCATTCTCGCCGTGACACTCGGCCCCGCATTCGGGCCGCTCGAGGCGATGCTCGGCGCCACGATCGAGGACATCCCCCCCTTCCTGCCCGTGCTCGGGCTGGCAGTGGCAGCGGGTGGTGCGGCGCTGGGGTGGCTTCTCCCGCCCCGGCGGCTGCTCGGCCCATTTCTGGGTCCGGCGGAGAGGGGGTTCGGCATCGCAAGCGCCCTGGAGACCCTCTCTGCCCGATCCGCGCTGACGCTCGCCGGCGCCGTCGCCCGGCTCGAAACGGAAATCCTGGCCGCAACCCTTGCCGCCGGCCGCACCGGAACTCGTGTCGCCGCCGCGACATGCCGGATCGACCGCGACAGGATCGACGGCGCCATCTTCGCGCTGACACGCGGGCTTCGAGCATCCGGGCAAGGGCTGCGCCGTCTGCAAAGCGGCCTCATTCATCGCGAACTGGCGCTGAGCATGATCGGCATTCTCCTGCTCATCGGTGTGCTGCTGATCGCGCCCCTGTCCTTCTGAAGGAGACGGATCATGCCTCTGCTGTCCATCGCCACCCTCCTGCCCCTCCTCGCAGGCCTCGCCCTGATGCTCCTGCCCGTCCGCCCGGCCCGCATCGTGCACGGGGTGTCGATCGCCGCCACGGGAGCGACCCTCCTCCTGACCCTGGCGATCCGGGACCGGGGAATCGCGCCCGAAGGGTTCGCCCAGCTGGAAGAGGCCGCATGGATTCCCGTCATCGGCGCCGCCTGGCGCCTCGGCGTGGACGGGCTGAGCCTGCCGCTGGTGCTGCTGACGGGGCTGCTGTTCTTCCTGTCGGCCATCTACTCGGCCCGGATCGGCGACCGCCCGGCCACCTATGTCGTGCTGATGCTGATGCTGGAGAGCGCCTCGCTCGGCACCTTCATGGCGCTGGACGGGCTGTTGTTCTACGTCTTCTTCGAGGTTTCGCTGGTCGGCATGTATTTCATGATCGCCGGCTGGGGGCACGAGGACCGCCAGCGCGCGGCGCTGATGTTCTTTCTCTACACGCTCCTGGGATCACTGCCGCTTCTTCTGGCGATCATCGGGCTCCATCTCGCCTCGGGCACGTTCGACATGCGCGCCTGGATCGGCACGCCGCCCCTCGGCGGGACGGCGGCGATGCTGGCGCTCGTCGCCATGCTGTTCACCTTCGCGGTCAAGACACCCGTCTTTCCGTTCCATACCTGGTTGCCGGCGGCCCATGTGCAGGCCCCCACCGCCGGCAGCGTGATCCTGGCCGGGGTGATGCTGAAGTTCGGCACCTACGGCCTGGTGCGCCTTCCCTTCCAGATGCTGCCCGACGCCTTCGCGGCCGCCGCACCGGTGGTGCTGGCCTTCGGGGCGTTCTCGGCCCTCTACGGCGCCTTCGCGGCCCTGGCCCAGTCGGACCTCAAGAAGATGATCGCCTACACCTCGGTCAACCACATGGGCTATGTGGTGATCGGTGTGGCCGTCGCCGCACTGGCCGCAGAGCCGCGCATCCGCACGATCGCGCTCGACGGGGCGACGTTGCAGATGGTCAGCCACGGGCTCGTGACCGGCGCGTTGTTCTTCCTCGTCGGCATGTTGCAGGACCGCGCCCACAGCCGGGCGATGGGCGACTTCGGCGGGCTTCTGGGCCGGGTGCCGTGGCTGGGCTGGGCCTTCATCCTGTCGGCCTTCGCATCGCTCGGCCTGCCGGGGCTGGCCCATTTCCCGGCCGAGTTCCAGATCTTCCTGGCCACGTTCAACGCCCGGCCCTGGGGGGCGGTCGCCCTTCTCGGCATCGTGGTGACGGCCGCGCTCTATCTGCGGGCCATCGCCATCGTCTTTCTCGGCCCGGAGAGGGGCCGTGGGCGCGGGATGCCCGACCTCGACCGGCGAGAGCGACTGGTGATCGGGGTACTGCTGGTGCTGATCGTTCTGGTCGGGGTGATGCCGGGCATCGTGCTCGACGTGATCCACCGCACCATGTCGGGACTGGCCGGATGATGGGACGCGACCTTTCCTTCCTGCTGCCGGAGCTGTTCCTGGCAGGCACCGCCATGCTGATGATCGTGGCCGAAATGCTGCGCGCGCCCCGGCTGGGGATGACGATCGGACTTGCGGGGCTGGCGGCGGCGACGCTGCTGACCCTGCCCGTGCTGGATGCCGAAACGACGGTCTTCGGCGGCACCTACCGCATCGACACGCTCTCGGGCTGGGCCAAGCTGGTCCTGCTGCCGGGCACGGCGCTCGCGCTGCTGATGGTGCGGGCCGAGATCGGCGGCCGGCTGCGCGAGGGAAGCGTTCATGCGCTGATCGTGATGGTCACCCTGGGCGCACTGATGCTGGCAGGGGCAGGCGACATGATGCTGGTCGTGCTGGGGGTGGTGCTGACGGGGCTGGGCTCCTTCGCCCTCGTCGCCTGGCCGCGCGACGACGCGGCGACCGAAGCGGCGATGAAGTTCCTGATCTTCGGCGCGGTGACCGGCGGGGTGATGACCTACGGGCTGACCTTCTGGTTCGGCGGAACCGGATCGACCCTGTTCGCCGATCTCGGCGTGCTGACGGGCCGGCCGCTGATACTGGCAGCGGGTCTGACCGCCCTGATCGTCGGGCTCGGCTACAAGGGAGCGCTGGTGCCGTTCCATTTCTGGGTGCCGGACGCCTATCAGGGCGCGCCGGTGTCGATTGCCGCCTATCTCTCGGTCGTCACGAAGGCGGCGGCCTTCTTCGCATTGACACAAGCGCTGCGCGACCTGCCGCGGGAAGCGGGCTGGCCCATGGCGCTGGGGCTGATCGCGGCCGTGACCATGACGTTCGGCTATCTCGCCGCACTGGTGCAGACGAACCTCGTGCGCCTTCTGGCCTACTCCTCGATCGCGCAATCGGGCTACTTCCTCCTGGCCGTGGTGGCGCTGGGAGCCAGCGAGATGGCACTCCCCGCCCTCGTCACGTTCGCCGCGGCCTATGCAGCGATGAATCTCGGCGCCTTTGCCGTGGTGCTGGTCGCAGGGCGCGAACTGCCCGATCTCGAGGGTTTCGGACGGGCGCATCCGTGGATCGGCCTCTCGATGGTGGCCTTCCTCCTCTCGCTGACCGGCATCCCACCGCTTTTCGGCTTCTTCGGCAAGCTCGGTCTTTTTGCGGCCGCGATCGATGCGGGCCATCTCTGGCTGGCAGTGATCGGCATTGTGAATTCGGTGCTGGGGCTCGGCGTCTATCTGCGGCTCGTCGTGCCGATGTATGCTGCACCGGGGCGCCGCAGGGCCGTCAGAGTGCCGCTGCCGCTCTTCGCGGTGCTTGCGATCACGCTCGCGGCAACGCTGGGTGCCGGGATCTGGCCGGGGCTTTTCCTGCGCTGAGCCGCGACCGGCGCGGTAGCAGCGCAGTCATCCCTTCCTTGCCTGGTCGCGCCCCGATCCGCCGCCACCGCGAAAGACCGCGGCAGACATCACCGTGGCACACCGCAAAATTCTTGCGATCCTGCGGATTTGCGGGTAATTTTCGAGCATGCGCGGCAGGTGCCCATATCTGGTGAGATGGTTTTTCCTCTGCTTCGTGGTCATCTCGACGACCACGATGGGGATGGTCTCTCCCGAATTTCATTCGGCCGGAGCGGAGCTGCGCGTGCCGCACCCGGCCCGTTTCATGCAGATGCCGGCAGACATGCTGGCCAAGGCGGTCATGCCGGTGGTCACGGGCGGAGCCTGCTGCGCCTGCTCCGACCAGGCCGTGCATGCTGACGGCCTCGAGAACCGGCCGGCTCTGCGGATGGGACTCGCCCGTGCCGCCCAGCTGCCTGCCGGTCTCGTCCTCTCCCCGCCAAGCGATCCTCCACGAAGCTGACACATCGGCCGTTCACGCGCTGAACGGCCTGCCGACCCGCCCGGGAGGCGGGAAGGGGTGGTGCGCCAGCACCATGGATGACGTCAGCCAGTTCCCGCAGCAGGCCTGCCGGCGGCAAGCCGTGCGCGGGAGGGAGGAAGAGAAGTGGAAAACGCACTTGGAGCCAGCGGTTACACCGCAACGATGCTTGCCATCGTCTTCATCGTGCTGGGATTGGGAATCGCGGCGCTGTTCGCGGCGCTGTTCCTTCCTGCACGCTGGAAACTGAAATACCGGATGGAATTCGTCTTCGTCGTCCTGCTCGTGGGGCTTGTCTGGTATGCGGACCGGGAAAGCACCCGGATCTTCACGGCCTATCAGGGCGAAATCAGGAAGGCCGGGGTGATCAGCAGCGCGGAAGCGGCAGAGCCGGGCCGGAACTTCGATCACGTGATCAAGGTGATCGCCTTCCAGTGGGGCTTCGCCTTCATCAATGACGAGGGAAGGATCAGCCGCAATGCCGAGATCGTCGAACCCGGCGCGAAGGTGCTGTTCCGCATCTTCGGGAACGACGTGATCCACGGCCTCAACATCCCGGCCGTCGGCATCACGGCCGAATACGAGCCGGGAGTCGAGCGCGATCTGTGGATCCGCGCGCCCGAAAAGCCCGGGAAATACCTGATCCAGTGCCTCAACTATTGCGGGGTCGGCCATGCCCAGATGAAGGCCTGGCTGGTCGTGAGGGAGAAAGAGGCATGAACACGAACCGCATGCGCGACGAAACACACACGAAGGGAGGCAAGTGATGGCCAGCCCGCAGGACATGGAACGCATGGGGGGAATTCCCCATTGGGAGCCCGAGAACATCATCGGCAGGATGGATCTCGGAACGCTCCTTTTCAGTCACGACTATCGTCACGTCGCGATCAAGGGCATGCTCACCTCGCTGGTGATGCTGGGGCTCGGTGGCCTGATGGCGCTGCTCTTCCGCACCGAACTGGCAGTGCCCGACATCCAGTTCTTCGACGCCCGACCCTACATGTCGCTGATGACGCTTCACGGGATGTTCATGGTCTTCGGATTCATCATCCCGCTGGTCATCTCGATCATGTATTACATGATGCCGAAGATCCTGAAGACCGGGAGACTGATCTGGGCGAAAGGAGCGCAGTGGTCCTGGTGGACCCTGATGGTGGCGGCCGCGGCCCTCGTGATCTCGCGGCCCGATTTCACCTGGACCTTCTATCCGCCGATGTCGCTTCGGGTCGGCGGGCCGCTCGTCTGGCTCGGCTATCTTGCCGTGCTCCTCGTCGCCATTTCCGAATTTCTCGCCGGCGCGGTGCTGTTCGCGAATGGCTGGGCCGCGATCGGGAAATGGGGCTGGAGCAAACTGCCGCTGATGGGATGGGCGGCTCTGGCCGAGGGGCTCCTGCTGATGGGCTCGACGCCCATGCTCGGCCTCGTGGCCATCTACATGCTGACCGACTGGGCGGGCCTCACCGCCGTCTATGATGCCGGCAGGGGCGGCTCGACCATGACCTTCATGTTCATGTTCTGGTTCTACGGCCATCCGGCAGTCTATCTGCCGCTCGTGCCGGCGATCGGCATTCTCTACACGCTGCTGCCACGCTTTCTCGGCCGACCGATCTGGAGCTACTGGTCCGGCGTGGTCGCCTTCGCGCTCCTCACGGTGCTGTCCTTCGTGGTCTATCCCCACCACTTCCAGCCCGCACCGACCATCTCGACCCCCCTCGAGCGGGCAGCGCAGATCCTGACGCTGGCGATCTTCATCCCGTCAACGCTGCACGTGTTCAACTGGATCGCGACGCTGTGGTATGACGAGATCCCCTCATCGGCCAGACGGGCGGTGCCGTTCCGCTTCATCGTCGCCGCGATCTTCTTCCTGATGGTGGGCGGCGTGACGGCCTATGTGAACGGGCAGATCGCCACCGACAGCGACTTCGTGCACAATACCTACTTCGTGCCGGCGCATTTCCACGCCATGTTCGTGGGCTTCATGGCCAACATGGCGATGGCGGGGCTCTACTATCTCTATCCCTACATGACCGGACGCATCTACAGCCAGGCTCTCGGGAACACCCATTTCTGGTTCTGGCAGATCGGCATCTTCGGCAAGGTGTCGATGATGTACTGGCTGGGCTACGCCTACTTCCCGCGCTGGGTCGTGGACTATCTGCCGCTGCCGCAATGGGCGTTGCCGCAGCTCATCCTGACATTGTCAGCCTATCTCATCGGGCTGGGCTTCATCGTCTTCATCTACAACTTCATCCGCTCCGCCAGCCGCGGGGCAAGCGTGACGGGCGACCCGTGGGCGCTGTCGCGCGATGCCGCGACCGGTGCCGAAGTTCCCGCCGAATGAGGAGGACAGAACCATGATATTGCGACTTTACCTGACCCTCGGGCTGGTGCTTCTCGGCGGGACCGCGTGGTTCATCGTCGTGAAGCAGCCGCCAACCGTGCAGGGCGTGCCTGCCGTCCCTGCCATCGTCAGGCTGCAGGAGGAAGGGGTGATCCCCAAGGGGGACATTCCCGAGAACGAGGACATCGAACACGACGTCTTCGTCACGCCTCCCGAAGACGAGAAACGCCTCGAGGAGGCCGAAGCGGCCATGGGCAGCATGCCCGGCATGAACATGGGCGCCACCATGGACGGCGGCATGCAGATGGACAAAACCGAAAGTGCGAAGGCCGAAGCGCCGGACGGCAGTGCCATGAACATGAAGATGGACGAAGGCTCTTCCTCCGCGGCGGCAGGCATGAAGATGGAAGGCGAAACGGCTTCCGCACCGGCCGGGGGGATGGCGATGCCGCCGGTGATGGACGAGGAAGAGGCCGCCAGAGCCATGGCCCAGCAGATGGCCGGGCTGGTGATCGCGCCGGACGGCCCCTTCGATCGCGAGATCACCCTGTCGATGTCCGAATGGACCTTCTCGCCGACCGACATCGCGGTGAAGGAAGGGGAGCGCATCAGGTTCACGGTGCGCAACGACGGCAAGCTGCTCCATGAGTTCATGTTCATGACCATGCCGCAGATGCAGGCGATCACCTATCGCGCCAGGAGGGCCGACTGGAGCCTCTTCGAGCACGAGGCGCTTTACGAGAAGTCGCTGCTTCTGCCCGGACAGGAGATCAGTTTCGTCGCCACGATCACCAAATCCGGCTCGTGGATGTTCATGTGCATGCTGCCCTATCACATGCAGATGGGCATGATGGGCCAGCTCGCCACGCCCGGCGCCGCGATGAAGATGTGACCGGGCATCATGGCCGGGGCCGCACGGCTGCGGCCCCGGTCGGCCGCCAATCCGATCATTCGGGGAGATTTCCATGCAGCAAGCCGCATTGATCGCCCGCCTCGGCCGTGCCGCCCGCCGGCGCGGACGCCCCTATGTCCTGCTCTTCAAGCCGCGGGTCATGTCGCTGGTGGTCTTCACCGCCGCGGTCGGGCTCCTGATCGCTCCGACCCGGCCGGATCTTCCGGTGGCGCTGGCCGCCATCGCCCTCATCGCCATCGGAGCGGGAGCCGCCGGCGCCCTCAACATGTGGTGGGATGCCGATATCGACCTGCTGATGCGCCGAACCCGCAACCGTCCCGTTCCGGCGGGGCAGGTTTCGGGGCGAATGGCGATGGCTCTGGGATTGATCTTCTCGCTGCTCTCGGTTCTGGCGCTCGGCCTGCTGACCAACCGGCTGGCGGCCGGGCTCCTGGCATTCACCATCTTCTTCTACGCCGTGATCTACACCATGTGGCTCAAGCGGCGCACGCCGCAGAACATCGTCATCGGCGGCGCCGCCGGCGCCCTGCCGCCGGTGATCGGCTGGACGGCCGCCACGGGGGATGTCGACCTTTCCAGCCTCTCGCTGTTTCTGCTGATCTTTCTCTGGACACCCCCCCATTTCTGGGCCCTCGCCCTTTTCACCCGCGACGATTACGACCGGGCCGGAGTGCCGATGCTGACCGTCACGCATGGACGGGCAGCGACGCGACGGCAGATCCTGCGCTATGCCGTGGCCCTGAGCCTTGCCGCGGCGCTGCCGGTCGTCACCGGCATCGGGGGGCTCGTCTACCTTGTCGTGGCCGTCCCGCTCAATCTCCTCTTCCTCACGGGCGCCGGACGGATCGCCCGCCGGGACGAACACGACGCCGACCGGGACCACTACAAGGTGGAACGCGCCCTGTTCCGCCTCTCGCTCTGGTATCTCTTCCTTCACTTCGCTGCCCTGGTGGGAGACGCCGCCCTGCGGGCATCGACGAGCTGATCGGCCGGGGCACGGATCGGGCCGGGCACCCGCCGGCAGGCGCACCACCCGCAAAGACGGGGCCGCCGTCGCCCGATCCGGCATGGCGCTTGCCACGGCCGCCCGGACGGGTATCATGGCGCCGCCCCGCCGGGGCATGACCGTCTCACATGTCGCGACCGAGGAGCCCGCATGACCATCGATCCCCCCGAAATCAGGACCGTCACCACCCGCAAGGTCTGCTGCGACGCCGATCAGGGAGCACTCGGCCATCCCCGCGTCTGGCTGCACATCCCCCATGAACGCAACTGGATCGACTGCCCCTATTGCGACCGCCGCTTCGTCTTCCGGGGAGAGGAGGTCGCGACCGAAGGGTAAGGGCGGCGAACCGCACGGTCACCAGCCGCGGGCCGCTCCATACGCTGCGCCGTCAGGGCCACCATCGGGGCCCGGCCGACCACAGGAGTGCGGCCCCGACGCTCGAACCCGGCCCGTCTCCGCGCCCGCGGCGCTCCCGCCGGGACCGCCGCCCCCTTCGCCACCCATCCTCGAGGGCCGCAGGATCGGGCAGGAGCCGGCCGCCGCACTGCAAGGGACAACGCCACACCCGGCAGAGAAGGGTCGAGACGCCGCACCCACCTTTCGCCTGCCAGGCACACCCGGGCGCCAGGATCGGACAGCTTCCCCGCAAGCGGCCGCACGGATCCTGCCGCAGCTCCCGCGAAGCGCCGCCACCTTCGCCCGCATCGTCACTCCGTCAGATCAGGATCGCCATGCCCGCCGACACGCCCCCTCCCTCCACCGCCCCTAACGGCACCGCCAGCACGACACGGAGCACGCCCGGAAGCGGACGGGCGGATGCGTGCTTCGGGCCGGGCGATCATCTCGTGCTGATCGACGGGTCGGGCTACATCTACCGCGCCTATCATGCCCTGCCGCCGCTCACGCGCGAATCGGACGGGCTGCCCGTGGGCGCGGTTTACGGTTTCACCAACATGCTGCACAAGCTCCTCGCCGAGCAGCATGGCGAGAACGCCCCCACCCACCTTGCCGTCGTGTTCGATGCCAGGGGGCCGAGTTTCCGCAACGAGATCTTCCCCGCCTACAAGGCCAACCGCCCCCCGCCGCCCGAGGATCTCGTCCGGCAGTTCGAGCTCATCCGCGAAGCGACCCGCGCCTTCTCGGTGCCGGTGATCGAGAAGGAAGGGTTCGAGGCCGACGACATCATCGCCACCCTTGCCCGCGAAGCGGCCGAAAAGGGCGGAAGGGTGACGATCATCTCCTCCGACAAGGACCTGATGCAGCTCGTCTCCGGCCAGGTGCGGATGCTCGATCCGATCCGCAACCGGCCGATCGGCCCCGAGGAGGTCGAAAGGAAGTTCGGCGTGCCGCCCGAAAAGGTCGTGGACGTGCAGGCGCTCGCGGGCGATTCGACCGACAACATCCCCGGCGCGCCCGGCATCGGCATCAAGACCGCCGCCCTCCTCGTCAACCGGTTCGGCGACCTCGACAACCTCCTTGCCCATGCCGAAGAGATCCCCCAGCCAAAACGTCGCAAGACGCTGATCGAGTTCGCCGACCAGATCCGCCTCTCGCGCGATCTCGTCCGCCTCGACGACCATGTGCCGCTCGATGTGAGCTTCTGCGATCTTAAGGTCCATCCGCCCGATCCCGACAGGCTGCTGGCCTTTCTCGCCGAGATGGAGTTCCGCACGCTCCTTCGGCGCATCGCCCGCGAACACGGCGTCGAACCGCCCCCGATCCGCGCGCGCGGCAGGCCTGCCGAAGCCACGGCTGACGCGGGCCGGAAGAGCGCCCCCCCCGAGCCCGAGATCCATGTGCCGCGCAGCTTCGACACCGACAGCTACGAATGCATCGACAGCCCCGCCGCACTCGCGGCCTGGATCGAACACATCCGCGAACGCGGTTGGGTGGCGATCGACACCGAGACGACGGGGCTCGACGAGATGCAGGCGGAGCTCGTCGGCATCAGCCTTTGCGTCGAGCCCGGCAAGGCCGGCTACATCCCCCTCGCCCATCGCGAGGATGATGCCGGGAGCGGGCCGGCGGGCGGACTCTTCGACGAGGAGCCCCCCCTTGCCGACGGCCAGCTCTCGCGCGCCGCGGTGCTCGAGGCGCTGGCGCCGGTGCTGACCGACGACGCCATTATCAAGATCGGTCAGAACATCAAGTACGATCTCAAGATCTTCCGCCGCCTCGGGGAGGACATCGCCCCGATCGACGACACGATGCTCCTGTCCTACGCCCTTCACGGCGGCCTTCATTCCCACGGCATGGACGAGCTTTCGGAGCGCTATCTCGGCCACCGTCCGATCTCGATCAAGCCGCTTCTGGGCAAGGGCAGGAAGGTGCGCACCTTCGACAAGGTGCCGATCGCCGAAGCAGTCTGCTACGCCGCCGAGGACGCCGACATCACGCTCCGGCTCTGGAAGCTCTTTCGGCCCTGTCTCCACCACGGCCGCGTCACCCGCATCTACGAGAGCGAGGAACGGCCGCTCGTGCCGGTGATCGCCGAGATGGAGCTTGCGGGAATCAGGGTAGATCGCGCCCATCTCGAACGGCTGTCGGACATGTTCGCCGGGAAGATGGCGGCGCTCGAGGCCGAGATCCATGCGCTGGCGGGCGAGGCGTTCAATGTCGGCTCCCCGGCCCAGCTCGGCCGGATCCTGTTCGAGAAGATGGGGTTCGAAGGCGGCAGGAAGAGCCGCAAGACCGGCGCCTGGTCCACCTCGGCCGACGTGCTCGAGGAGCTGGCCGCCAGGGGGGTCGAGCTGGCGCGGAAGGTGCTCGAATGGCGCCAGCTCGCCAAGCTCAAATCGACCTATGCCGACGCGCTGCGCCAGCACGTCAATCCCGAGACCGGCCGCGTCCATACCTCCTACAACATCGCCGGCACCGCCACCGGCCGCCTCGCCTCGACCGACCCCAACCTGCAGAACATCCCGGTGCGCACCGAGGAGGGCCGCGAGATCCGCCGCGCCTTCATCGCCGAGGAGGGGCATGTGCTGGTCTCGCTCGACTATTCGCAGATCGAGCTGCGGGTCTTCGCCCACATGGCGGGGATCGACGCCCTCAGGCGGGCCTTCGCCGAGGGACTCGACATTCATGCCATGACCGCCTCCGAGATGTTCCGGGTGCCGCTCGAGGAGATGACGCCCGAGATCCGCCGCCGCGCCAAGGCCATCAATTACGGCATCATCTACGGCATCTCCGCCTTCGGCCTCGCCCGCAATCTCGGCATCTCCCGCCAGGCGGCGCAGACCTTCATCGACCGCTATTTCGAGCGCTTCCCGGGCATTCGCCGCTACATGGAGGAAACGGTGGCCTTCGCGAAGGAGCACGGCCATGTGCTGACGCTCTTCGGCCGCAAGATCCATATCCCCAACATCCGCGCCAAGGGGCCCCATGCCGGCATGGCGCAGCGGCAGGCGATCAACGCCCCCATCCAGGGCAGCGCGGCCGACATCATCCGCCGGGCGATGGTGCGGATCCCGGCGGCGATCGCCGATCTGCCGGCGAAGATGCTGTTGCAGGTGCATGACGAGCTGCTGTTCGAGGTGCGCGAGGATGCGGCCGAGGATCTCGCGGCCCGGGCGAAGGACGTGATGGAGAAGGCCCATCTGCCGGCTCTCGATCTGACCGTGCCGATCGTCGTCGATGTCGGCATGGGCCGCAGCTGGGCCGACGCCCACTGAAGGTTCGCCCTTGTGGAGGGTCAACGGCTGCCGATGACCGATGCCCACGGGCGGGCAGGCGCCCGGAGGCACCTGCTCATGCGCGACAGGCCGCGCCGATCGTGCCGGAAATCATGCGCGCCGGGAAGGGTGAAGCGGGCCGACGGCAGATCGCGGGTTTCGCGCATCGGCTTGCGGCGTTCCGGCCCGAGGATTCGCTGGGAAAGCCGTCCGCGACGGGAAATTTCGGGTTCTTCCGTCTGCCCTTTCACGGATGTCGCGGCGCAGGCGCCGAAAGCGCCCCGCCCTGATCCGGCGCCGAGCGCAAAAAGCCGAGCGCTGCCAACCTCGTTCATCGTGGCGCTCATGCCCCCGATCCGGCACCGAAGCCCGACAGGCCGTCGCAAAGACCCCGGCCCCGGCCATTCCGCATGCACGCCCCGGCCCGGAAGCGATGCCGCCTCCCCTGCGTGTCTCCCCCCCCCCGCCTGTTGCGGGAAGAACCGCGGCACCGCCCGGCACGACGCGGCTCTGGGCCGACTCCTCCTCCCGAGACACGCGCTTCTTGAAATCGCCCCCTCTTCGCCGACATCTCTTGAGAAGACGAACGGCAGGAGGGAAGAGATGGCAGAGCTGCTTGCACGCACCCGCACGCTCCTCGGAAGCCGCGCGCTTCTCGGCCCGGCGCTTCTCCTGTTCCTCGCGGCCCTGTATGGCTGGCGCCTCGCTCCGCTGGCGCAGGCCCTGGTCGAGACATGGATCGTGCTGCGGCTCGCCGCGCAGGCCGGCTGGCGCGACATCCGCGGCGCGGGCTGGCTCCTCATGCTCTTCGCCCTGCTCCTCGTCCGCGCCCTGATCGCTCCGCTCGGCCCGGCGCCCTTCGCTGCCGGCCCGTTCCTCCCTGTCGGCGGCATCCTCGTCGAAGAGGCGATCGGCGGCGGGGGCTGGTCGATCTTTCTCCTCGGCGCCCTGATGGCGGTGCTCGGCAACCTCCTGCTTCATCTCGCCGGCCGACCCGTCTTCGCAGGCCTGTTCGGGCGCGACGGCGCCCCGGAAGGAGCTCTGCCCGCACGCGCACGCGCCCTCGCCCTTCTGGCGCTCCTCGGTGTCCTCGCCGCCCTGCCTGCCACGATTGGCCGCCTCGTCCCGGCCAATGGCACCGCCATGTTCCTTCTTGCCTCCCTGATCGGGGTCGCGATCGACGTCCTGACGCTGGCGACCCTTGTCGCCGCCCTCCTGCCGTTTCGGGAGGCGAAGCTCTCCGCCCGCCCGGGCGCAAGGGCCACCACCGAAGGGCGCGCACCGGCCACGGCCGCGACAAGCCCCGCGCCACGCCCGCCGGCGGCACCCGCCATGCCGCTTCGCACCCGGCTGTGGCTGCGCCTGCGGGATGCATGGCGGCCAGCCCTTGCGCTTCTTATCGTCCTTCCCCTGGCCTGGGTGCCGCCGGCGGGTCTTTTCCTGCTCGCCGCCGAAACCTGGCTGGTGCTGCGCCTCTTCGCGGTCTGCCGCCACCCCGAAGTGCCGACGGGCCTTTCCCTGCTCGCCGCCGCGGGCGCGGTGCTCGTCCGCGCCGCCCTGATCGGCCTTCTTGCGATGACCGGAGCCGCGCTCGCCCTCGGCGCTGCCCTCTCCGATCAGGCCGCCATGCCAGGCGGGGCGTTCAACGCCCTTTTCCTGACCCTGATCTTCGGTGGCGTCGCTCTGGGCAACCTCGCCGCTCTCGCCCTTCTGGGCCGGCTGCGCCCCTGGCTCGCGGGCCGCACCGCCGTGGTGGCGCCGCTCCCCGGCTGGCTGGCCGTGGCCGCGATCGGCCTTGTCGGCGCCGCCGCTTCCATCTTCACCTTCGATCTGGCCCAGCGGCTGAGCGATTTCGGCCAGAAGCCCGGCCTCGGCGGCATCCTGCCCTTCCTTCTGCCGCTTATCGTCGCCTGGCTGAGCGAGATTCTCGGCTGGGGGCTGGCGGCCGCGTTCCTCACCCGCGATTGCACCGGAAGGGACCGGCCCTGAACCGTGCCTCACCCGGCGAGATCGGCCGCACGGATGAAGGGGAAGAAGGTGCCCTCGGAGCGCACCCCGAACCACTCTTCCCCACCGACCGGCATCCGCTCCCCGATCTCGACCAGCCGGTAGAAACTCTTGCGGTCGATCCGCGCCTCGAGCCCGTCGCGCACCAGAAGATAGGGGGCGGGCGCCCCGCTCGCGGGATCGGTCGTGACGCGGATCGGATGCGCCGGCCCCGCAATCACCGCGTCGCCGACATTGGTGAGGAAGATCAGCTGCTGGTCCTCCCCCTCTCCCTCGCGCTCGAAATCGACGGCGAGGAAGGGCACGTCCTCGACCTCGATCTCCATCTTCTCGACCGGGGTGACGAGGAAATAGCGGTCCCCCTCGCGTCTCAAGATCGAGGCGAAGAGCCGCACGAGCTCGGGCCGGCCGATCGGGCTGCCCTCGTGGAACCAGGTGCCGTCACGGGCGATGCGCATGTCGATCCGGCCGCAGAAATCGGGGTTCCACAGATGGACCGGCGGCCGGCCCCTGCCCGCCTCCGCAAGCGCCCGGGCGATCGCCTCGGCCGAGGGCGGGAGCCACCCGGCGGCGCCATTCACGTCTTGTTGTTCATCCGTGGCCATGGCTGTTTGTATCCTGCCCTGCGCTCGTCCTAGAATGGGCGGCGGAGCGCCGGAGCACGGATCGCCTCCTGCCGGCCCGGAGGC
>JALSJQ010000026.1 GCA_026989275.1 Albidovulum sp. | reverse complement strand
CGTAGTCCTTGAAGTCGCCGTAATACTTCGTGATCGCCGCCGTCAGCGTCGTCTTCCCGTGGTCAACGTGACCAATCGTGCCAACGTTCACATGCGGTTTCGTCCGCTCAAACTTTTCCTTCGCCATGATGGCCTCCTGTTATCTGCTGGCGGAGCCGGTCAGCCGGTCTCACGCGTATTTCTTCTGGATTTCCTCGGCGATCGCCGCAGGCACGGGCTCGTAGTGGTCGAACAGCATCGTGAAGTTCGCACGGCCCGACGACATCGAACGCAGGGTGTTGATGTAGCCGAACATGTTGGCCAGCGGCACGAAGGCGTTGATGACGACGGCGTTGCCGCGCATCTCCTGCCCCGTCACCTGGCCGCGGCGGGAGGTGAGGTCACCGATGATGTTGCCGGTGTATTCCTCCGGCGTGACGACCTCGACCTTCATGATCGGCTCGAGCAGCTTCGGCGCACCCTTCTTGATCGCCTCGCGCATCGCCTGACGCGCCGCGATCTCGAAGGCGAGAACCGAGGAGTCGACCTCGTGATAGGCGCCATCGACGAGACGGGCCTTCACGTCGATCACCGGGAAGCCTGCAAGCGGCCCCGACTCAAGCACCGACTGAATACCCTTCTCGACGCCGGGGATGTATTCCTTCGGCACCACGCCACCGACGATCTGGCTCTCGAAGGAATACCCTTCGCCCGGCTCGGTCGGCTCGACCTCGAGAACGACACGGGCGAACTGACCCGAGCCGCCGGTCTGCTTCTTGTGGGTGTAGTCCACCCTGGACGGCTTCGAGATCGTCTCGCGATAGGCCACCTGCGGCTGGCCGATATTGGCCTCGACCTTGAACTCGCGCTTGAGCCGGTCGATCAGGATGTCGAGATGCAGCTCGCCCATGCCCTTCATGATGGTCTGGCCCGATTCGAGATCGGTCTCGACCCGGAAGGACGGGTCCTCGGCCGCGAGGCGGGCAAGGCCCTGCGCCATCTTCTCCTGGTCGGCCTTCGACTTGGGCTCGACCGCGATCTCGATCACCGGATCGGGGAAGGTCATGGTCTCGAGCACGATCGGCGCCTTCGGGTCGCACAGCGTGTCGCCCGTGGTGGCGGTCTTGAGGCCGGCAAGGGCGATGATGTCGCCGGTGAAGGCCTCGTCGATCTCCTCGCGCTGGTTGGAGTGCATCATCATCATCCGGCCGATGCGCTCCTTCTTGCCCTTGGTCGAGTTGAGGACCTGATCCCCCTTCCGGAGCGTGCCGGCATAGATCCGGGTGAAGGTCAGCGAACCGACGAAGGGGTCGTTCATGATCTTGAACGCCAGCGCCGTGAACGGCTCGTTGTCGTCGGCCTTGCGCTCGAGATTGCGCGTCTCGGTCTCGTCGTCCGGCGAGAAACCGGTGATCGGCGGCACGTCGAGCGGCGAGGGCAGATAGTCGATCACCGCGTTCAGGAGCGGCTGCACGCCCTTGTTCTTGAAGGCCGAACCGGCGAGCACCGGCACGAAGGCCATCTCGAGCGTGCCCTTGCGGATGAGCCCGCGGAGGGTCTCGGCATCGGGCTCCTCGCCCTCGAGATAGGCCTCCATCGCCGCGTCATCCATCTCGACCGCGGTCTCGATCATCCGGCCGCGCCACTCCTCGGCCTGCGCCTTGAGCTCGTCCCGCACCGGCTGACGGGTCCAGGAAGCGCCGAGATCGTCGCCCTTCCAGGTCCATTCCTCCATGGTGATGAGATCGACGATGCCCTCGAACTTATCCTCGGCGCCGATCGGGATCTGGATCGGGCAGGGCGTGGCGCCGGTGCGGTCCTTGATCATCTCCACGCAGTTGAAGAAGTCGGCGCCGATCTTGTCCATCTTGTTGACGAACACGATCCGCGGCACGCCATAGCGGTCGGCCTGTCGCCAGACGGTTTCGGTCTGCGGCTCCACGCCGGCGTTGGCGTCGAGCACGGTCACCGCACCGTCGAGCACGGCGAGCGAACGCTCGACCTCGATGGTGAAGTCCACGTGGCCCGGCGTGTCGATGATGTTGAAGCGGAACTTCGGCGTCTGCGGCGTCTGGCCGTCCTCGGTACGCTCCCAGAAGGTGGTGGTCGCCGCCGAGGTGATGGTGATGCCGCGCTCCTGCTCCTGCTCCATCCAGTCCATCGTCGCGGCGCCGTCATGCACCTCGCCGATCTTGTGGGACTTTCCGGTGTAATAGAGGATGCGCTCGGTCGTGGTGGTCTTGCCGGCATCGATGTGGGCCATGATGCCGAAATTGCGATAGCGCTCGAGAGGATATTCGCGGGCCATTGTCTCGTGTCCTGACTGCTTGTCGCCGTTACCAGCGATAATGGGCGAAGGCCTTGTTGGCTTCGGCCATCTTGTGGGTGTCTTCGCGCTTCTTGACGGCGGCGCCGCGGTTGTTCGCGGCATCGATCAGCTCGGCGGCAAGGCGCTCTTCCATGGTGTTCTCGTTGCGCGCCCGCGCCGCGGCGATCAGCCAGCGGATGGCCAGGGCCTGGCGGCGCTCCGGCCGCACCTCGACCGGCACCTGATAGGTGGCACCGCCCACGCGGCGGGACCGCACCTCGAGCGAGGGCTTCACGTTGTCGAGCGCCTCGTGGAAGAGCTCGAGGGGCGAACGCCGGGTCTTCTGCTCGATCCGGTCGAAGGCACCGTAGAGAATGCGCTCGGCGACCGACTTCTTGCCGTCGATCATCAGCGAGTTCATGAACTTGGTGACGACACGGTCACCAAACTTGGGATCGGGGAGCACTTCCCGCTTTTCGGCGCGATGGCGACGCGACATGGCTCTCTCTCCTTACTTCGGCCGCTTGGTGCCGTATTTCGAACGGCGCTGACGGCGGTCCTTGACGCCCTGCGTGTCGAGCACGCCACGGATGATGTGATAGCGGACGCCCGGAAGGTCCTTCACGCGGCCGCCGCGGATCAGCACGACCGAGTGTTCCTGGAGGTTGTGCCCTTCGCCCGGGATGTAGCTGATCACCTCGTAACCGTTGGTCAGGCGCACCTTGGCAACCTTCCGCATGGCCGAGTTCGGCTTCTTCGGCGTGGTGGTATAGACGCGCGTGCAGACACCGCGCTTCTGCGGGCAGGCCTGCAGGTGCAACGATTTGGACCGTCTGGTTTTCGGCTGCCGCGGCTTGCGGATCAGCTGCTGGATCGTAGGCATTCCGGTTCCCCGTCTCTCAACCTGTTCCTGTTCGGGCGCCTGCATCTGCGCAAACGCCAAAGCCGCCTGCGCCTCCCCTCCTTCCGGGGAACCGCCGCGGTGAAATTCCAGAGGATCGTGGCCCAGGGCCAGGATCTTGACCGCCTGATTGTGGCTATGTCCCCGCCTCGGTCCTCGGGACCGCGCGGGATGTTCGGGGCGTATATGGGGAGTCGCGCCCCTTGTCAACAGCCCTTCGCACAAGGCCGCGGCCCTCCTCCCGGCCACCGCGGCCGATGCGACCGCCACCAAGGGAAAGGGCCCCTGCAGGGGCCCTTTCGCGATGGCGTGTCACGGCGATGTTCAGCTCTCGGCGCCGCCCTCGTCCGAGATATCGGCCGAAGGCGCACCTTCTCCCGATGCCGTCCCTTCCGAAGCCGGCTCCGCCTCGGGGGCGACGAGCGCCGCCTCGGCCGCCGCCTTGCGGGCCTCGATCACCTTCTGGTCGCGCTCCTGGGCGATCCTGCGGACCTGGCGCGCCACCGAACCGGTGCCGGCGGGGATCAGCCGGCCGACGATCACGTTCTCCTTGAGACCGAGAAGCCGGTCGCGCTTGCCCTGCACCGCCGCCTCCGTCAGCACCCGGGTGGTCTCCTGGAAGGAGGCCGCCGAGATGAAGGAGCGGGTCGAGAGCGAGGCCTTGGTGATGCCGAGCAGCACCGGCTCGCCCTCCGCCGGACGCCGCCCCTCGGCCAGCGCCTTCTCGTTGATCTCGTTGAGTTCGGCCTTGTCCACATGCTCGCCCTTGAGCAGCGTGGTCTCGCCCGGGTCGGTGATCTCGACCTTCTGCAGCATCTGGCGGATGATGACCTCGATGTGCTTGTCGTCGATCTTCACGCCCTGCAGACGATAGACGTCCTGAACCTCGTCGACCAGGTATTCCGCCAACGCCTCGAGACCAAGCACCCTGAGGATGTCATGGGGGGCCGGGTGGCCATCCATGATGTAGTCGCCCTTCTGGACGAAATCGCCATCCTGCACCGGAATGTGCTTGCCCTTCGGCACGAGATACTCCACGGGCTCGAGGGTCTCGTCGGTCGGTTCGATGACGATCCGGCGCTTGTTCTTGTAGTCCTTGCCGAAGCGGACGACACCGTCGATCTCGGCGATGATGGCATGGTCCTTCGGCCGGCGCGCCTCGAAGAGTTCCGCCACGCGCGGCAGACCCCCGGTGATGTCCCGGGTCTTGGCGCCTTCCCGCGGGATCCGCGCCAGCACCTCGCCGGCAGCGATCTTCTGGCCGTCCTCGACCGAAAGGATCGCATCGACCGACATCGGATAGACCGCCGGATTGCCGTTCTCGAGCCGGACGGGTTCGCCCGTATCGGGATCGGCGATGATGATCGCCGGCTTGATCTGGTTGGCCTTGGGAGCGGCGCGCCAGTCGGCGACGATCTTCTGGGTGATGCCGGTGGCCTCGTCGATCTCCTCCTTGAGCGAGATGCCGGGAATGAGATCGACGAACTTCACCACGCCGCCCTTCTCCACGAGGATCGGCAGGGCATAGGGATCCCATTCGAAGAGCTTCTGGCCGGGCTCGACCGTCTGTCCCTCCTCGACCAGAACCTTCGCCCCGTAGAGCAGCCGGTGCGATGCCCGCTCCACCCCGTTCTCGTCGATGATGACGAGCTGCATGTTGCGACCGATGACGAGCTTTTCACCCTCTGGGTTAGTGATGAGCCGCGGATTGCGGAACTCGACCTTGCCGGCATGGCTGGCCTCGACATAGGACTGCTGGCCGCCCTGGGCGATCCCGCCGATGTGGAAGGTCCGCATGGTGAGCTGCGTGCCCGGCTCGCCGATCGACTGGGCGGCGATGATGCCGATGGCCTCGCCGACATTGACCGGCGTGCCGCGGGCGAGGTCGCGCCCGTAGCACTTGGCACAGACGCCGTCCTCGGCCTCGCAGGTGAGCGGCGAACGGACCCGCACCTCACGCACACCGGCCGCCTCGATCCGCTCGGCCATGCGCTCGTCCACCATGTCGCCGCGCCGGGCGAGCACCTCTCCCGAAGCCGGGTCGAGCACGTCCTCGGCCAGCACCCGGCCGAGGATCCGCTCGGCAAGCGACACGACCACCTCGCCATCGTTGACGGCCGGCTTGATGGTCAGGGCCCGGTCCGTGCCGCAATCCTCGATCCGGATGATGCAGTCCTGCGAGACATCGACAAGGCGGCGGGTGAGATAGCCCGAGTTCGCCGTCTTGAGCGCCGTGTCGGCCAGGCCCTTGCGGGCGCCGTGGGTCGAGTTGAAGTATTCGAGGACGGTCAGGCCCTCCTTGAAGTTCGAGATGATCGGCGTCTCGATGATCTCGCCCGAAGGCTTGGCCATCAGGCCGCGCATCCCGCCGAGCTGCTTCATCTGGGCGGGCGAACCCCGGGCGCCCGAATGGGCCATCATCCAGATCGAGTTCGGCTCGCGTTCGCGCCCCTCCTCGTCCACCTGCACCGCCGAGATCTCGTCCATCATCGCCTTGGCGACCTCGTCGGAGCATTTCGACCAGGCATCGACCACCTTGTTGTACTTCTCGCCCTGGGTGATGAGACCGTCGAGATACTGCTGCTCGTATTCCTTGACGAGCTCGCGCGTGCGGTTGACGATCTCCCACTTCGCCTTCGGCACGACGATGTCGTCCTTGCCGAAGGAGATGCCGGCGGTGAAGGCCTCGCGGAAGCCGAGCCCCATGATCCGGTCGGCAAAGATGACCGTCTCCTTCTGCCCGGTGTGGCGATAGACCGTGTCGATGACCTCGGCCACCTCCTTCTTCCGCAGATGGCGGTTGACGAGATCGAACGGGGTCTTGGCGTTGAGCGGCAGAAGCTGCCCGAGGCGGACGCGACCGGGCGTCGTCTCGTAGCGCTTCATGATCTCGTTGCCCTGTTCGTCGATCTGCGGGATGCGGGCGGTGATCTTCGCGTGCAGATGCACCTCGCCCGCCGCCAACGCCGCCTCGACCTCGGCCGGATCGGCGAAGGCCATGCCCTCGCCCTTCATCCCCTTGCGCTCCATGGTGATGTAGTAGAGGCCGAGGATCATGTCCTGCGACGGCACGATGATCGGCTTGCCGTTCGCGGGGCTGAGAACGTTGTTGGTGGACATCATCAGCACCCGCGCCTCGAGCTGGGCCTCGAGCGAGAGCGGCACGTGGACGGCCATCTGGTCGCCGTCGAAATCGGCGTTGAAGGCGGCGCAGACCAGGGGGTGCAGCTGGATCGCCTTGCCCTCGATCAGCACCGGCTCGAAAGCCTGGATGCCGAGGCGATGCAGCGTCGGCGCCCGGTTGAGCAGCACCGGATGTTCACGGATCACCTCGTCAAGGGCGTCCCAGACCTCGGGCCGCTCCTTCTCGACGAGCTTCTTCGCCTGCTTCACCGTGCCGGCATGGCCGTGGGCCATGAGGCGTGAATAGATGAAGGGCTTGAAGAGCTCGAGCGCCATCTTCTTCGGCAGGCCGCACTGATGCAGCTTGAGCTCGGGACCGGTCACGATCACCGAGCGGCCCGAGAAGTCCACCCGCTTGCCCAGGAGGTTCTGGCGGAAGCGGCCCTGCTTGCCCTTGAGCATGTCCGAGAGCGACTTCAGCGGCCGGCGGTTGGTGCCGGTGATGACCCGGCCCCGGCGGCCGTTGTCGAAGAGCGCATCCACCGCCTCCTGCAGCATCCGCTTCTCGTTGCGGATGATGATGTCGGGGGCGCGCAGCTCGATCAGCCGCTTGAGGCGGTTGTTGCGGTTGATGACCCGGCGATAGAGATCGTTGAGGTCGGATGTGGCGAACCGGCCGCCGTCGAGCGGCACGAGGGGCCTGAGCTCGGGCGGGATCACCGGAATGACGGTGAGGATCATCCATTCGGGCCGGTTGCCAGATTCGATGAATGCCTCGACCAGCTTCAGCCGCTTGGCGATCTTTTTCGGCTTGATCTCGCCCGTGGCCTCGGCCAGATCGGCCCTGAGCTGGTCGCGCTCGGCCTCGAGGTCGATATTGGCGAGCATCTCGCGAATGGCCTCGGCACCGATGCCGGCGGTGAAGGCCTCGGCCCCGTACTGGTCCTGGGCATCGAGATATTCTTCCTCGGTCAGGAGCTGACCGTAGGACAGATCCGTGAGCCCCGGGTCGATGACGACATAGTTCTCGAAATAGAGGATGCGCTCGAGATCGCGCAGCGTCATGTCGAGCATGAGCCCGATGCGCGAGGGCAGCGACTTGAGGAACCAGATATGCGCCACCGGCGCGGCCAGCTCGATATGGCCCATGCGCTCGCGCCGCACCTTCTGCAAGGTGACCTCGACGCCGCATTTCTCGCAGACCACGCCGCGATACTTCATGCGCTTGTACTTGCCGCAGAGGCACTCGTAGTCCTTGATCGGGCCGAAGATGCGCGCGCAGAACAGCCCGTCACGCTCCGGCTTGAAGGTGCGGTAGTTGATTGTCTCCGGCTTCTTGATCTCGCCATAGGACCACGAGAGGATCCGCTCGGGGCTCGCGAGCGAGATGCGGATCTCGTCGAAATCCTTGTTGGTGATCTGCGGGGCGAACGGATTTCGGATCAGTTCCTGGTTCATTGGGGCAATCCCGTGACTGTTTCGCGAGGGGGGAGGAGAGGGTGACGGCGCCCCGTCACTCCTCCTCTTCCTCCGCCTCGACGAGTTCCATGTTCAGGGCGAGGCCGCGCACTTCCTTCACGAGCACGTTGAAGCTCTCGGGCACGCCGGCTTCGAAATTGTCCTCGCCCTTGACGATGGCTTCGTAGACCTTGGTCCGACCGGCCACATCGTCCGACTTGACGGTGAGCATTTCCTGGAGCGTGTAGGCGGCGCCATAGGCTTCGAGCGCCCACACCTCCATCTCGCCGAAGCGCTGACCGCCGAACTGCGCCTTGCCGCCCAGGGGCTGCTGGGTGACGAGCGAGTAGGGGCCGGTGGAGCGGGCATGGATCTTCTCGTCCACGAGGTGATGCAGCTTGAGAAGATACTTCATGCCCACGGTCACCGGGCGGGCGAAGCGCTCGCCGGTGCGCCCGTCATAGAGCACCGACTGGCCGGAGGTCTCGAAGCCGGCACGCGCGAGCATGTCGTTGATGTCGGGCTCGCGGGCACCGTCGAAGACCGGCGAGGCCACGGGCACGCCCCTCGTGACGTTCCGGGCCAGCTCCAGCACCGTCTCGTCGTCGAGGCCGGCAAACTCCTTCTCGTAGGTCTCGTCGCCATAGGCCTTGCGCAGCGCCTCGCGGACCTGTTCGAAGCCCCCGTCGCGGCGATAGTTCTCGATCGCCTCGGCGATGGACTGCCCGAGCGCCCGGGCCGCCCAGCCCATATGGGTCTCGAAGATCTGGCCGATGTTCATCCGCGAGGGCACGCCGAGCGGGTTGAGCACGATATCGACCGGGGTGCCGTCCTCGAGGAAGGGCATGTCCTCCATCGGCACCACCTTCGAGACCACGCCCTTGTTGCCGTGACGGCCGGCCATCTTGTCGCCCGGCTGCAGCTTGCGCTTCACCGCGACGAAGACCTTGACCATCTTCATCACGCCCGGCGGCATGTCGTCGCCGCGGCGCACCTTCTCGACCTTGTCCTGGAAACGGGCCTCGATCGCGCGCTTCTGGGCCTGATACTGGGCGTTGAGCGCCTCGACCGCGGCCGCGTCCTCCTCCTCGCCGAGCGCCAGCTGCCACCACTGGCCCCGCGACAGGCTCTCGAGCAGCTCCTCGGTGATGGTCGATCCGGCCTTGATCCCTTTCGGCCCCTTCACCGCCACCTTGCCGAGCAGCATGTCCTTCAGGCGCGAATAGGTGTTGCGGTCGAGAATGGCGAGCTCGTCGTCGCGGTCACGCGCCAGCCGCTCGATCTCCTCACGCTCGATCTGGAGCGCGCGCTCGTCCTTCTCGATGCCGTGGCGGTTGAACACCCGCACCTCGACCACCGTGCCCGAATCGCCCGGCGGCATCCGCAGCGAGGTGTCGCGCACGTCGGAGGCCTTCTCGCCGAAGATCGCGCGCAAGAGCTTCTCTTCCGGCGTCATCGGCGATTCGCCCTTGGGCGTGATCTTGCCGACGAGAATGTCCCCCGGCCCGACCTCGGCACCGACATAGACGATCCCGGCCTCGTCGAGGTTGCGCAGCGCATCCTCGCCGACATTGGGAATGTCGCGGGTGATCTCCTCGGGGCCGAGCTTGGTGTCGCGGGCCGCCACCTCGAACTCCTCGATATGGATCGAGGTGAAGACGTCGTCGCGGGCGATCCGTTCGGAAATGAGGATCGAGTCCTCGTAGTTGTAGCCGTTCCACGGCATGAAGGCGACGAGAACGTTCTTCCCGAGCGCGAGTTCGCCAAGGTCGGTCGAGGGGCCGTCGGCGATCACCTCGCCGCGTTCGACCCTGTCGCCCACCTTCACCAGCGGCCGCTGGTTGATGCAGGTGTTCTGGTTCGAGCGCTGGAACTTCTTGAGACGGTAGATGTCCACCCCCGGATCGCCGGGCTCGAGCTCCTCGGTCACCCGCACGACGATGCGCTGGGCGTCCACCTGATCGATCACGCCGCCGCGGCGCGCGAGAATCGCCGCGCCCGAATCGCGTGCGACCACGCTCTCGATGCCGGTGCCGACGAAGGGGGCCTCGGCCTGGAGGAGCGGCACCGCCTGGCGCTGCATGTTGGAGCCCATCAGCGCGCGGTTGGCGTCGTCATTCTCGAGGAAGGGAATGAGCGCCGCCGCCACCGACACGAGCTGCTTGGGGCTCACGTCGATATATTCGACCTGCTCGCGCGGCGAGAGGACGTATTCGCCGTTCCTGCGGGTCGAGACCAGCTCGTTGACGAACCGGCCCTCCTCGTCGAGCGTGGCATTGGCCTGGGCGATGACGTGGCGCATCTCCTCGGTGGCCGACATGTAGACCACCTCGTCGGTCACCCTGCCGTCCACCACCTTGCGGTAGGGCGTCTCGATGAAGCCATACTTGTTCACCCGGGCATAGGTGGCCAGCGAATTGATGAGGCCGATGTTCGGCCCTTCGGGCGTCTCGATCGGGCAGATGCGGCCGTAATGGGTCGGGTGCACGTCGCGCACCTCGAAACCCGCCCGCTCGCGCGTGAGCCCGCCCGGGCCGAGCGCCGAGAGCCGCCGCTTGTGCGTGATCTCCGAGAGCGGGTTGTTCTGGTCCATGAACTGGCTGAGCTGCGAGGAGCCGAAGAACTCGCGCACCGCCGCCGCCGCCGGCTTGGCGTTGATCAGGTCCTGCGGCATCACCGTGTCGATCTCGACGGTGGACATCCGCTCCTTGATCGCCCGCTCCATCCGCAGGAGACCGACGCGATACTGGTTCTCCAGGAGCTCGCCGACCGACCGCACCCGGCGGTTGCCCAGATGGTCGATGTCGTCGATCTCGCCCCTGCCGTCGCGCAGATCCACCAGCGCCTTGACGCAGGCGACGATGTCCTCCCGGGTCAGGGTGCGCTGGGTGTCGGGAGCGTCGAGATTGAGCCGCATGTTCATCTTGACGCGGCCGACGGCGGAAAGATCGTAGCGCTCCGGGTCGAAGAACAGCGAGTGGAACAGCGCCTCGGCGGCTTCGGCGGTGGGCGGCTCGCCCGGCCGGAGCACGCGATAGATGTCCATCAGCGCGGTCTCGCGATTCCAGTTCTTGTCGACCTTCATCGTGTTGCGGATGTAGGGGCCGACATTGATGCCGTCGATGTCGAGCACCGGGATCTCGGTCACGCCGTTGTCGAGAAGGAGCTTGAGGGTGCCGCCGACGACCTCGCCGTCCTTGTCCACCTCCCAGGTGAGCTCGTCCCCGGCCTCGACCCAGATCTCGCCGGTCTTCTCGTCGATGATGTCGCGGGCGACATAGCGGCCGACGATCTCCTCGAAGGGCACGAGGATCTCCCTGACCTTGCCTTCGTCGATGAGCTTGCGCACCTGCCGCGGCGTGACCTTCCTGCCCGCCTCGAGGATGACCTCGCCGGTTTCGGCGTCGATCACGTCATAGGGCGGGCGCACACCGCGCAGCCGCTCGGGGAAGAAGGTCGTCCGCCAGCGATTGGTCTTCCTGTCGAGCCTGAACGGCACCGTCTCGTAGAACAGCTCCATGATGCCGTCCTGGTCGTAGCCGAGGGCATAGAGCAGGGTGGTCACCGGCAGCTTGCGGCGCCGGTCGATGCGGGCATGGACGATGTCCTTGGCGTCGAACTCGAAATCGAGCCAGGAACCGCGATAGGGGATGATGCGGCACTGGAACAGGAGCTTGCCCGAGGAATGGGTCTTGCCCCTGTCATGGTCGAAGAACACGCCGGGCGAACGGTGCATCTGCGAGACGATGACCCGCTCGGTGCCGTTGATGATGAAGGTGCCGTGGGGCGTCATCAGGGGCATGTCGCCCATGTAGACGTCCTGCTCCTTGATGTCCTTGACCGACTTGGCGCCGGTTTCCTCGTCCACGTCGAAGACGATGAGGCGCAGCTTGACCTTGAGCGGCGCGCCATAGGTCATGTCGCGCTGCATGCATTCCTCGATGTCGTATTTCGGCTTCTCGAGCTCGTAATCGACGAATTCGAGCTGCGCCGTCTCGTTGAAGTCCTTGATCGGGAAGACCGACTGGAACACGCCGCGCAGCCCTTCGCCGTCCCTGGGCTCGTCCTCGCCGCCGGAGGTGAGGAAATGATGGTAGGACCGCTTCTGGACCTCGATGAGGTTCGGCATTTCGAGGACTTCGCGGATCTTGCCGAAATTCTTGCGGATGCGTTTCAGGCCTGAACGGGTCTGAGCCATGCTCTCTACCTCTTTCTCTTCGCGCATTCCCGCCGCCGGCTACGGCGGGAGGCGCTCCCAGGACGGATCGCCGGCTCCATTCCTGCACACCCCGCCACGGATGCACGCCCGAGCCTCGGCTTTCCATCTTGTCTGCGTCTTGCAGGACCCCTCGTCTCTCCTCGGCGCGGCCCGCGGCCGGCAAGGGGTCGTGAAAGACGGCGGCAGGCAGGGCCGGCAAAAGCCGACCCTGCCTCCGTGTCAGGCTGCTGACGCGAAGCGCCGCAGGATCACTTGAGCTCGACTTCGGCGCCTGCCTCTTCGAGCTTCTTCTTGATCTCCTCGGCTTCCTCCTTGGGGACACCTTCCTTGACGGCCTTGCCGCCCGCCTCGACCAGCTCCTTGGCTTCCTTGAGGCCAAGACCGGTGATGGCGCGGACTTCCTTGATGACGTTGATCTTCTTCGGGCCGGCGGCCTTCAGGATCACGTCGAACTCGGTCTTTTCCTCGGCCGCGCCGCCGGCATCGCCGGCCGGGCCCGCCATCACGACCGCGCCACCGGCGGCCGGCTCGATGCCGTATTCGTCCTTGAGGATCTGCTTGAGCTCCTGCGCCTCGAGGAGGGTCAGGTTCACGATTTCTTCAGCCAGTTTCTTGAGATCAGCCATTGTCTTTCGTCCTTGTGAGATTGGGGTTCCGGCACGGGTTTTCCACCACGCGCCTCACGGGTTGCGGCCCATCACGCGGCAGCCTTCTCCTCGATCGTCTCGAGAATGCCGGCGATGTTCGAAGCAGGCGCGCCGATCGCTGCCGCCAGGTTCGAGGCCGGAGCACCGATCATGCCGGCGATCTGAGCGATGAGCTCTTCACGCGACGGCAGAGCGGCGACCGACTTCACGCCGGCAGCATCGAGGATCTCCTCGCCCATGGCCCCGCCGACAATCTCCAGCTTGGGATTGTCCTTCATGTAGTTGTCCACGACCTTGGCCGCGGCAACGGGGTCCTCGGAATAGGCAAGAAGCGTCATGCCCGTGAGGAACTGGCCGATCCCCTCCTGGGGACGGCCCTCGAGGGCGATCTTGGCGAGGCTGTTCTTGGCGACGCGGATCCCGGCGCCGGCCTCGCGGGCACGACGACGCAGATCCTGCATCTCCGCAACTGTGAGGCCCGTGTAGTGCGCCACCACGACGATGCCGGAGCTGTCGAAGATCTGGCCGAGTTCCTCGACCACTCTTGCTTTCTTCGCTCTGTCCACAGTCTTGCTCCAGTTTGTGGGGAGGTCGCCCTCCCCGGCTCGGTTGGCCCCGGCCGGAGCCGGAGCGTTCGGGTCCTTGACCACGGGTCCCGAGAACCAGGATCGCCCGAGGAGCCTGTCCCCGGCTTTCCATCTCGTTTCCCGTCTCGGGCAGGATATTAAGGCCTTGGCCGCAGCCGCCGCCACCCACCGTCTCGGACAGAAGACGCCACCCCCCCTCAGGGGAGACGCCATTCCCCGGCGGCGAACCGCCGGAGGAATTCCTCATTCGTTGCCGGTCGCCGACGCGATATCCACCGACACCCCCGGCCCCATCGTCGAGGACACGGAGATCTTCTTCATGTAGGTGCCCTTGGCCCCGGAGGGCTTGGCCTTCTGAACCGCATCGACGAAGGCGCGCACGTTCTCCACCAGCTTGTCGGCCTCGAAGGACGCCTTGCCGACCGGCGAGTGAATGATGCCGTAACGATCGACCTTGAACTGCACCTGCCCGGCCTTCGCCGCCTTCACGGCCTCGGCCACGTCCATGGTTACCGTGCCCACCTTCGGGTTCGGCATCAGGTTGCGCGGACCGAGGATCTTCCCGAGCCGGCCGACGAGCGGCATCATGTCGGGCGTGGCGATCACGCGATCGAAGTTGATGTTGCCCTTCTGGACCTCCTCGACCAGATCCTCCGCACCGACGACATCGGCCCCGGCTTCCTTCGCCTCGTCGGCCTTGGCGCCGCGCGCGAACACCGCGACGCGAACTTCCTTGCCGGTGCCGTGGGGCAGGGAGACGGTGCCCCGCACCATCTGGTCGGCATGGCGGGGATCGACGCCGAGATTCATGGCGATCTCGAAGGTTTCGTCGAAGCGGGCGGTGGCATTGTCCTTGACGATCTTCACCGCCTCCTCGAGCGGGAGGTTGCGCCTGCCCTTCACCGCCTCGCGGATGGCGCGCATGCGCTTGGAAAGTTTCGCCATCGCCCCTACTCCCTGATCTCGATGCCCATCGAACGGGCCGAGCCCTCGATGATTCGCATGGCCGCGTCGATGTCGCTGGCGTTGAGATCCTTCATCTTCGCCTCGGCGATCTCGCGGATCTGGTCACGGGTCACCGAGCCGACGATCTCGCGGCTCGGGGTCTGCGCCCCCTTCTGGATGCCCGCCGCCTTCTTCAGGAAATAGGACGCCGGCGGCGTCTTGATTTCCATCGTGAAGGACTTGTCCTGATAATAGGTGATGACGGTCGGGCAGGGCGCACCGGGCTCGAAATTCTGCGTGCGGGCGTTGAAGGCCTTGCAGAATTCCATGATGTTGATGCCGCGCTGACCAAGCGCCGGACCCACGGGGGGCGACGGGTTCGCCTGGCCGGCAGGCACCTGCAGCTTGAGCGTGCCGACTACTTTCTTGGCCATCTGGCCATCCTCCTTTCAAACCACCCCCGCGGCGCGCCGCAGGAGCGTTGCGGTTTCGTGGTCCGGCGTCGCCGACGCGTCGGCTCGGCCTCCCACAGGGAATCACCCGGGCGGCCTTGGCAGCACGGGCAGGCCGCCCCATACCGCCTCGACGGGAAAAGCGCAAGTCGCCGCCCACTCCTGTCGCGACGCGGACCGCCCCGCGATCGCCGGGGGATCAGCGTTCCTTGCTGACCTGGCCGAATTCGAGCTCGACCGGGGTCGGCCGCCCGAAGATCGAGACCGACAGCTTGAGGCGCTGATTGTCGTCGTCCACCTCCTCGACGGTGCCGGAGAAGCCCTCGAACGGGCCGCTGATGACCTTGACCTCCTCGCCGACCTCGAAGGTGATCAGCTGCCGCGGCTTCTCCTCGTTCTCCTTGACCCGCCTGAGAATGGTGTTCACCTCCTCGTCGCGCATCGGCGTCGGCCGCCCCTGAGGGCCGAGAAAGCCCAGAACCCGCGGCGTGGAGTTGACGAGATGATAGGCACGATCGGTCATGTCCATGCGGATGAGGACATAGCCCGGCATGATGCGCCGCTCGGACTTGACCTTCTTGCCTCGCCGCACCTCGAGCACCTCCTCGGTGGGAACGAGCACTTCCTCGATCTCGTCCTCGAGGCCCTCCTCGGCGACGGCCTGCCTGATCTGGTCGGCCACGCGCTTCTCGAAATTGGAGAGCACGCCCACTGAATACCACCGCTTCGCCATTGTTCCGTCACCTCTCGGGGCCTCTCGGCCCATGTTCCTGTCGATATGTGCCATGCTGGTGCCGGCCGCGCCGGGCCGCTCCGCCGGCCTTGCCCCCCACTCCAGGGCAGCCGGCCGCCGCCCGGCAGGGCTGGCCTCCTCTAGCCGCGAGACCGGGGGAAATCAACCCTTCCGCCCGGCGTTTCCCCGTGCCGGAACCGGGCTGGCAGCCAAGGGGAGAGGGAAGGGCGGCGAGCCCCGGAGCGCCGTCAGAACAGGCCGAGAATCGTCGTCAGTCCCAGGCGGATGACCTGATCCACGAGCGCGAAGAAGATGGCCGTCAGAGTCGCCAGGGCAAAGACCATTGCCGTGGTGATGAGGGTCTCCCGGCGGGTCGGCCAGACGATCTTGGCCGCTTCGGCCCGGACCTGCTGAATGAACTGGAAAGGGTTGGTGCGCGCCATCGGCCTTCCTCGCGTTCCTGCCCCGATCGTGCTGAACCGGGCTCGTCGCCCGCCCTTACGCGCCCGAAAGCGGGATTGCAAGATCCTCCATGCACGGCGCCCGCACTCCGATCGGCTCCGGCCATGGGTAAACCGGCTCACACCTTCCGGGCCCGTGCCTGGCAGGGGAGGAGGGACTCGAACCCCCGACCCTCGGTTTTGGAGACCGATGCTCTACCAACTGAGCTACTCCCCTAGGGCACGGGGAGCTAGCTATTGCCATCGGCGTCGGAAATCAAGAGCCGACGCTCACCCGGGGAACAAACGCTCCGCTCGGCCGGCAGGAAAGGCCGCCTGCAAGCGGCCGGCGTTCCCTGATCGAGCCGGATCGAGGGAAGGAAGCCCGGCAGGGGGCGGGCATGTTCGCTCTTCCGGACCGGAGGCTTCCCCCGGCGGAACCTCGCCGGAGATTCGCACCCTGCCGGCATTGCAATGCGCATGAGGCGCTCACCCGAAGGTCGAGAAGGGGAGACAACCCGATTCCCTTCCGGGATGTGCGGATGTCGTCGGGTGACGCGGGCGCGGCACAGGGCATTTTCCACATGTGACACCGGCGATCCGCCCCTGCCCCGGAATCGACAAAATGTCGCAACGCAGCTTTTTTTCTCGCATTGCGGGCATGACGCAATAAAATCTTCGTGAATTTGAATGGCTGAATAGGTGAATGCGATCGGCCGGGCCGATCGGAGGGAGGGCCGGATCGACGGGCTTGCAGCCGCTCGACCGGCTGGAGATCCCCAGCAGGGCGTTTCGGGCGCCTTGTCGGGTGTGGCGCCGCAGTCCTGCGGCATTTCTGCAATGGGGAGAACTGACATGACGGAACGCAAGACCAATGGCATCGGCCGCCGCGGCTTCCTGAAGCTCGGCGCAGCCGGGGTCGCCGGGGCGGCCACCATCGGGGGCAAGGCGAAGCCGGCTGCGGCCGCCGTTGCCGGCGGCACCATGACGGCCGCTCCGCTGCCGGCGGCGAAGGGGCCGCGCGTGGTGGTGGTCGGCGGCGGCTGGTCCGGCCTGACGATGGCGAAATATCTCAAGAAGGCGAAGCCCGACTTCGATGTCGTCCTGCTCGAGCCGAGCTCGGTCTTCTTCTCCTGCCCGCTGTCCAATCTGTGGCTGCATGGCGTGGTCGAGACCGACATGCTGATCCACTCCTATGTCGATGCGGCCCGCAACAACGGCTATGTCTGGCTCCAGGCCGCCCTCGTCGATCTCGATCGCGAGAAGCGGCGGGCCTACACCAGCCTCGGCACCATCGATTACGACTACATCGTCCTCTCGCCCGGAATCGACTACATGTATGAATCCTTCGGCGTGGAGGATCCGGCCGAGCAGTTCATGGTCGCGCAGAACTGGCCGGCGGCCTTCAAGCCGGCCTCGGAGCACCTCACCCTCAAGGGCAAGCTCGAGGATTTCGAAGAAGGCGTGTTCCTGCTGACGGTGCCGCCCGGCAACTACCGCTGCCTGCCCGGCCCCTACGAGCGGGCCTGCATGATCGCCTCCTATTTCAAGAAGGAGGACATCCCCGGCAAGGTCGTGCTGATCGACCCGAACGAGAAGCCGACCATCAAGGCAGAGGGCTTCCTTGCCGCCTTCGATCAGCTCTACAAGGGCGTGCTCGAATACATGCCTTCCACCAAGATCGAGGGAATCGACATCGGCAAGAAGAAGGTCATCACCGATTTCGAGGAGATCGAATTCGCCGACGCGGCCATCTATCCGCGGGTTCGGGCGGCCCGGCTGATCGAGAATCTCGGCCTCGTGGATCCGAAGAGCCCGCAGAAGGAAGCGGCCATCGATCCGCTCAAGTATCACGTCGTCGGCGACGAGCACACCTATGTCGCCGGCGATGCCCGGCCGATGCCGTTCTCGAAGTCGGGCAACACGGCCAATTCGGAGGCCAAGATCGTCGCCCGCATGATCGCCGCCCATGCCGAGGGCAAGGAGGTTCCGTGGCAGAGCCCGGAGACCATCTGCTACTCGGCGGTCAGCGCCGATCCGATCCAGTCGATCATGGTCGATGCCAAATACAAGCATGACGGCACCGGCCAGGGCTGGGGCTTCACCGACGTGGTGATGATCAACGAATGGTCGAAGGATCTCGGCAAGGCCAACATCGAATGGGGCAAGGGGCTCTGGCGCGACATGTTCGAGGCCTGATCCCCGCCCGGCCCGCCCTGCCAGGCGCCGGGCGGGCCGCCTTGCGGACCGAACGGCACGATCCGGCCTGTCTGGGTCGTGCCTTTCTCGCCTCTCCCGCAGAACCCGATCCACCCGCAGGGAACGGCCGGGAGCCGGCAGCCGGTTGCAGCGCTCCGCCCCCCTGCCATCTCAGCCGCCATGACATCCGTCATGACTGCCGAAGGAGTTTGCCATGACCCATGAGATCGACCGCAGGCTGTTCCTCAAGGCCTGCGCCCGCACCGCCATCGCCACCGCGGCGCTCGGCGTCGCCGGCAGGGCGGATCCGGCTCTTGCCGACATACTCGACGATCCCCCCCGCTCCCGCCTTGTCGATGCCGACGGCGCCCCGATCCGCGCATCGGCCCTCGAGGAGGGCCAGACCCTCGTCTTCAACTATCCCTACAACGCGACCCCGGCCCTCCTGATCCGGCTCGACCGGGACCCGGCGACCGGGATCGACACCAGGGACATCGAGGGCCATGAATATGTCTGGCCGGGCGGGGTCGGCCCCGGCAACCGCATCGTGGCCTATGCGGGCATCTGCCCCCATGCGCTGAGCTACATCGCCCACGACACCGCCTTCCTCCACTACACGACGGGGCCGACGAGCTTTTCCGACCACGATCACGTCATCGTCTGTTGCGCCCATGGCAGCGTCTACGATCCCGCCAGCGGCGCCCGGGTGGTGGCGGGGCCGGCGCCCGCCCCGCTGGCGGCGATCACCCTCGAGCACGACCCGCAGACCGACGAGATCTTCGCCACCGGCGCCGTCGGCACCGAACTCTTCGTGCGCTTCTACAAGGCCTACAAGCGCGAGCTGCGCAAGGAATACGGGCGCAAGGCCTACAGGAAGCTGGCCGGAAGCGATGTCGTCGCCCTGCCCCCCGAAGCCTATTCGGAGGATGTGCTCGACTGCTGAAGCCGGAAGCGACAACCGGGCCACTCCCGGCGCTGTCCACACACACGAGAAAAGGGCCCGCGGAAGCGGGCCCTTTTCATCCATGTCCGACGGAAAGCGCCGGAGCGCCCCTTGGGGAGGGTCCGCTCCGGTCTTCGGTTTTCCGCGTTACTCGATGATCCTGGAGACGACGCCGGCGCCGACGGTGCGGCCGCCCTC
>JALSJQ010000025.1 GCA_026989275.1 Albidovulum sp. | reverse complement strand
TGAAACCGCCGTCCGTCGCCCGGAGCCGGTTCGTCGCCTTGACTTCATTGCAATCGCAATGATAAGAGCGGGCCAGCCGAACCTTCGCCACTCGGAGCTTTCCGCCCGCAGGACCCTTGCCGATGCAGCCGACGCCTTCATGGATCGAGAGCGCCAACGACCCGGCCGGGGGGTTTCCGCTCGACAATCTTGCCATGGGCGTTTTCTCCGGGGCCGACGGGCGCCGCCGCCTCGGCGTGGCGATCGGCGATTTCGTGCTCGATCTCTCCCGTCTCGAGGAAGAAGGGTTGCTGACGCTGGCAGGGGCGCCGGTGATGGCCCGCGGTTCCTGGAACGGGGTGATGGCGCTGGGACCGGCGAAATGGGCCGAGATGCGCGCCCGTCTCCGGGAGCTTCTGGAGCGGGGAGCGCGCCACGGGCCGGCGGTGGAGCGGGCTCTGGTGCCGCGGGGAAATATCCGCCTGCACATGCCGTTCGACGTGGCCGAATTCACCGATTTCTATGCCGGGCGGCACCATGCCGAGAATGTCGGAACCATGTTCCGCGGGCCGGAAAACGCCTTGCCGCCCAACTGGTTGCACATGCCGATCGGCTACAATGGCCGGGCGTCTTCCGTGGTCGTTTCGGGCACTCCGGTCCGCCGGCCCTGGGGGCAGATCAAGGGTCGGGATTTCGAAAGACCGGCCCTTTCCCCGTCGCGCCGTTTCGACTTCGAGCTCGAGCTGGGCGCCGTCATCGGCCAGCCGTCGCGGGCAGGAGAGCCGGTTTCCACCGAAGAGGCCGAGGAGATGATCTTCGGCCATGTGCTCCTCAACGACTGGTCGGCCCGGGACATCCAGGCCTGGGAATACCAGCCCCTCGGCCCGTTTCAGGCCAAGGCGACGGCGACGAGCATTTCCCCCTGGATCGTGCCGCGGGCGGCGCTTGCGCCCTTTCGCGTGTCGACCCCGCCGCGCGAGGTGCCGCTGCTGCCCTATCTGGCAGAGCCGCGCCCGATGGGGCTCGACATCGCTCTCGAGGTGGCGCTTGCCCCCGATGGCGGCAGCGAGAGTGTCATCAGCCGCACCAATGCATGCGAACTCTACTATTCCTTCCCGCAGCAGATCGCCCATCACACGCTTTCGGGCTGCCCGATGCGGGTGGGAGATCTCATCGGTTCGGGCACGATCTCGGGGCCGACGAGAGAGAACCGCGGTTCGATGCTCGAACTGAGCTGGGGCGGGAAGGAGCCGCTGGAGCTGCCGGGCGGCGTCACCCGCGGCTTCCTCGAGGACGGGGACGAGGTAATCTTCCGCGGCGTCGCCGGCGGCCCGGATCTCGCCATCAGCTTCGGCGAGTGCCGGGGCCGCGTTCTGCCCGCGATCGAAAAGCCATTCTGGATGGAGTGAACGACATGGCAAGGACCTTCGCCTCTCAGGGCGATCTCGAGGAGAAGCAGACATCCTTCACCGAAATCGGCGACGGGCTCTGGGCCTTCACCGCCGAGGGCGACCCCAATTCGGGCGTCATCATCGGCGACGACAGCGTGATGGTGATCGAGGCGCAGGCGACGCCCCTCCTGGCGCGGAAGGTCATCGACGAGATCCGCAAGGTGACCGACAAGCCCATCACCCATCTCGTGCTGACCCATTATCACGCGGTGCGCGTGCTGGGCGCTTCGGCCTACGGGGCCCGCGAGATCATCATGTCCGACAAGGCCCGGGCGATGGTCGCCGAGCGCGGCAAGGAGGACTGGGAAAGCGAGTTCCAGCGGTTCCCCCGGCTGTTCCGCGGTCATGAATCGATCCCGGGGCTGACCTGGCCGACCACCACCTTTTCCGACCGCATGACGGTCTGGCTCGGCTCGCGCCGGGTGGACATCATGCATCTGGGCCGGGCGCATACGGCCGGCGACGCCGTCGTCTGGGTGCCGGATTCGGGCGTGATGTTCACCGGCGACATCGTCGAGTATCACTCGGCCTGCTATTGCGGAGACGGGCACTTCAAGGACTGGCCGCAAACCCTCGAAGCCATTGCATCCTTCGAGCCGGAAGCCATTGCGCCGGGCCGGGGCGACGCGCTGATGGGCCGCGAGAAGGTGGAGGAGGCCGTCGCCCTGACGCGGGACTTCATCGAGAGCAGCTATGCGCCGGTGGAGAAGGTCGTGGCCCGCGGCGGCACGCTGAAGGAGGCCTTCGAGGCGGTGCGGGCGGCGTGCGATCCGAAATTCTCCACCTATGCCATCTACGAGCATTGCCTGCCCTTCAATGTCGCGCGTGCCTATGACGAGGCCCGCGGCATCGACACGCCCCGCATCTGGACCGCCCAGCGCGATCTCGAGATGTGGAACGCCCTTCAGGGTGAGGAATGAAACGCAGGGAGGAGGAGATGGCCCAGAGCCCCGGACAGAGGATTTTCGAGACGCCGCTCTACCCCTACCGGCGCTGCGCCGACCAGGAGGCCGGCGGTCCGGTTCGTCGCAAGGTGGTGGTGGTCGGTGCCGGGCCGATCGGCCTTGCCGCCGGCATCGACCTCGCCCAGCAGGGGGTGCCGGTCGTCATTCTCGACGAGAACGACAAGGTTTCCCACGGCTCGCGCGCCATCTGTTTCGCGAAGCGCCCGCTCGAGATCCTCGACCGCCTCGGTTGCGGCGAGCGGATGGTCGAGAAGGGGGTGACATGGAACATCGGCAAGGTCTTCTTCGGGGATCGCAAGGTCTACGAGTTCGATCTGCTGCCCGAGAGCGGCCACAAGCGGCCGGCCTTCATCAACCTGCAGCAATACTATCTCGAGCAATACATGGTCGATCGGGTGCGGGAGCTCGAGGCTGCCGGCGCGCCGATCGAGCTCAGGGGGAAAAACTGCATCGAGGCGGTCGGCGTGCATGACGATCATGTGCGCCTCGAGATCAGCACCCCAGAGGGCCCCTACAATCTCGAGGCCGAATGGCTGATCGCCTGCGACGGTGCCCGCTCCCCGATCCGGTCGATGCTGGGGCTCGATTTCGTCGGCAAGGTGTTCGAGGACAATTTCCTCATCGCCGATGTCGTCATGGAGGCGGACTTTCCGACCGAGCGCTGGTTCTGGTTCGATCCCCCCTTCAACCCCGGCCAGTCGGCCCTTCTGCACAAGCAGCCCGACAATGTGTGGCGGATCGACTTCCAGATCGGGTGGGATATCGACCGCGAGGAGGAGCTCAAGGAGGAGAATGTCCGCCGCCGGCTGCATGCCATGCTCGGCGAGGATGCGAAATTCGATCTGGAATGGCTGTCGATCTACACCTTCCAGTGCCGCCGGATGGAGAAATTCCGCCACGGGCGGGTGATCTTTGCCGGGGACGCCGCACATCAGGTCAGCCCGTTCGGCGCGCGCGGTGCCAATTCGGGCTTTCAGGACACGGACAATCTCGCCTGGAAGCTCAGGCTGGTGATCGAGGGCAAGGCGCCCGAGAGCCTGCTGGAGAGCTACGATGCCGAACGGATCTTCGCCGCCGACGAGAACATCCTGAATTCGACGCGATCCACCGAATTCATCACGCCGAAGTCGCCCGCGAGCCGGCTTTTCCGCGATGCGGTGCTCGATCTGTCGGAGCATTTCGCATTCGCCCGGCCGCTGGTCAATGCCGGCCGGCTCTCGGTGCCGAGCGTCTATGACGAGAGCCCGCTCAACGGCCCGGACGATGCCGCCCTTCCGCGGCGCACCCGGCCCGGCGCCCCGGCTGCCGATGCGCCGACGCGCGAAGGCTGGCTGATCGATCGGCTCGGCAACCGCTTCCAGATCCTTGCCATCGGCACTGATGTGCCGCCGCATTTCGAGGAAGCCGGGGTCGAGGTCGAGATTCTGCGGCTTTCGGCGGACGAATCGCCCGAGTTTCGCGAACGGTGGCTCGGTGAGGCGCCCGGGGCGGTCTATCTCATGCGCCCCGACCAGCATGTCGCCGCCCGCTGGCAGGCATTCGACGCCGCCGCCATGCGCGCCGCGCTGCACCGCGCGATCGGACTCGAATGAAGGGAGATCGAAATGGGCAAGCTGATCACCGAGCCGAACATCCCCGACCCGGACGGTTTCTACGAAGAGCTTGTCGGCCTGCATGAAGGGTTGACGGAAGCGCAATCGGCCGCGGTCAATGCCCGGCTCGTTCTCATCCTCGCGAACCAGGTCGGCGACCGCGAGGTTCTCGCCGAGGCCATGGAGGCCGCCCGGAAGGCGGCCCAAAGCGTGATCGACAGACAGGAAGGACAGGAAGGGTAGAGAAATGACGCTCAGGATCGAACAGATTCACCACGTCGCCTATCGCTGCAAGGATGCGAAGGAGACGGTCGAATGGTATGGCAGGATGCTCAACATGAATTTCGTTCTTGCCATCGCCGAGGACCGTGTCCCCTCGACCAAGGAGCCGGATCCCTACATGCACATCTTTCTCGACGCGGGGAACGGCAACATCCTCGCCTTTTTCGAACTGCCGACCAAGCCGGAGATGGGCAAGGATCCGAACACCCCCGAATGGGTCCAGCACATCGCCTTCAAGGTCAAGGATCGTGCCACGCTGCTCGAATACAAGGAGCATCTCGAGAAGAACGGGGTCGAGGTGCTCGGCGTGACCGATCATTCGCTGTTCCACTCGATCTATTTCTTCGATCCGAACGGGCATCGGATCGAGCTTGCCTGCCCCGACCCGGAGGAAGAAGAGAAGCTGCGCAAGCTCGATGCCGTGAAGTGGGAAATGCTCGAGGAATGGTCGAAGACCAAACGGGCTCCGAAACATGCCGACTGGCTCCACGCCAAGGAACTCGGCAAGAAGGTGGATGCTTGAAGCATCATATTAATCAATATGTTCAGACATGAAGTTGAAGCACAGCTTCAAATTCATGTCCGACCGATGAAGAAGAAGGCGAGGAGGAGGGCGAGAAAGAGCCCCCAGGCCCGCCACAGAAGACGGATCGCCCGGCGTATCTCGGTTGCGCCGGGTGATCTGCTGCCGCAGGGGTGGATGAAAGGTTCGTCATGCAGCGTGCCGCCATAGCGGCGCGGACCGGCAAGGGCGACGCCGAGCGCGCGCGCCATGGCCGCTTCCGGCCAGCCGGCATTGGGTGAACGGTGACGGCGCGCCTCGGCGGCGATGGTGGACCAGAGACGGAGAGGAACGGCGCCGGACAGGGCGATCAGAAGCGCGGACAGCCGCGCCGGCACCCAGTTGGCAAGATCGTCGAGCCGCGCCGCCGCCCAGCCGAATTCCTCATATCTTTCATTGCGATAGCCGATCATCGAATCGGCGGTGTTGATGGTCTTGTAGAGCAGCATCCCCGGCAGACCGAAGAGAAGGAACCAGAAGGCCGGGGCGATCACCCCGTCCGAAAAGTTCTCGGCGGCGCTCTCGATGGCGGCCCGGGCGATGGCCGCCTCGTCCATTTCGGCGGTATCGCGGCCGACGATGCGGGCAAGGGCGGCGCGGGCTTCGGGCAGGGAGCCGGTCAGCGCTGCGGCAACGGCCGCCACATGATCGGCAAGGCTGCGCCATGCAAGCAGGACGGCCGCGAGGAGAAGTTGCCAGAGCGGCGACAGCGGCAGTTTCACGAGCAGGGCGCCAGAGGCGAAAGCCAGCACACATATGGCAACAATGGCTACCATCCCCTTGATCTTGCGGAGAGATCCGCGATTCAGCATTTGGTCGAAAAAGGCGATGGCGCGGCCGATGAGCACCACGGGGTGGGGCAGGCGTTGCCAGAGAAGGGCCGGCTCGCCAACAAGCGCGTCGAGGATCAGCGCCAGGGCAAGGAGAATCTCAACCGGCATCGCCCGGCTCCGCCAGCGCCGCTTCGAGCCGCCGCCACTCCGCTTCCGCGCCGGGCAGGCCGAAGCGCAGTCGGCAGGGGTGACGGGAGAAGCGGCGCAGATGGATGCGGTGTCGCCCGAGCCGCGCCTGCCAGCGATCGGCGTCGGGCGTTTCGACGAGCCGGAAGAGCGCGGTGCCGCCGAAGACCCTGGCGCCGGCCTGCTCGAGAAGCCGGTCGAGCCGTTCTGCATCGCGCATGAGCCGTGCCCGGGTCGCCTCGGCCCAGCGCCTGTCGGCCAGTGCCAGCGCGCCGATCGCCAGCGCGGCGCCGCTCACCGCCCAGGGCCCCGTTCGCTCGGCAAGCGGGGCGAGGGTTTCGGGGTGGCCGATGGCGAGACCGAGCCTGAGCCCGGCCAGGCCCCAGAACTTGCCGAAGCTCTTGAGGACGATGATTCCGGGGCGCTGCGTAAGCGCGACCAGCGACCGGTCGGGCATGGTGTCGCAGAAACTTTCATCGATCACGACCAGCGGCCGCTCGGGGATCTCCTCCGGCCGGATCCACCGTCCGGTGGGGTTGTCCGGATGAACGATGACGGCGGCCTCGGCCGGGCTTCCGGGCGGCACGACGTGCCAGCCCCAGTGCCGGAAGGCGACAGCGTGTTCGTTGTAGGTGTCGGGGTCGATGGCCACGCGGCCGGGTGGGGCGAGCGACGGAATGAGGGCGATCAGGGCGGAGGCGCCGTGGGAAGGCAGCACTGCGGCTTCTGCCGGCACGCGCCAGAAGCGCCGCGCCGCGGCCTCGAGCCGTGCGAAGGCGCTCTCGTCGGGCAGGCGGGTGAAGGCGTCGTGCGGCAGCGGAGGCAGGGGCGCCGGATGAGGCCAGGGCAGCGGGTTGATGCCAGTGGAAAGATCGATCCATGCGGACCGGGAGCCGCCATGCCGGGCAATCGCGGCGTCGAGGCTGCCCCCATGCTCCCGCGGCCTCCTCACTCCGCGCCCTCCTCCCCGACCCCGAGCGGGGGGATGCGGGCGATGAAATGCCCCTTCACCCCTTGCGGCCACCGGCGGAACGGCACCTGCCCCGAGGGGCTGGCGGCGTGAAGCGCGGCATAGGCGAGGATCGCGGCCGCGGCCTCCTCCTCCGGGGCGAAGCGGCCCAGCACATAGGAAAGCTTGCCCTCGGCCTGAATGGCGACGTTGCAGCCATGATCGCAACCCATGAGGCACGCCACGTGGCGGATCCGCAGATTGCCGTCTTCGGGGGCGCGGCGCGCGATCATCTCCCCCAGGCGCTCCCCGTCTCGTGGCGCGCCCTCGGGCAGATCCCGGCCCATGTGGCGACAGGTGCTGCAAATGGTGATGGTCGTGGTCATGGCGCCTCCTTCGCGCTTCCCTAGGCCGAATTGTCGCGCGCATGCAAGCGGCGTGGTGGCGCCCTTTGCGCTTGCGGCATTCCCGTTGCGGGAGTAAGCGGAGGGAGACGAAGCCCGAAGGGCCCGAGAGGTGGGCTGCGCCGCGATCGACCCAAACCGGGGATCAGAGGCCAGCGTCGTCACCCGCCGCGAGGCGGTCTCTTCGGGCATGACATGAGGAGACCGCCGATGGACATGCCCCGTCTCGAAGAACTCCCCCGAACCGCCGAGGATGGCGGCAGGATCGGCGTCATGCTTTGCGGCCACGGCTCACGGGACGAACGGGCCGTGGCCGAATTCGCCGCTCTTGCCGAGCGGCTGCCGGCCTTTCTGCCCGAGAGCTGGGAAGTCGCTCACGGCTATCTCGAATTTGCCAATCCGGTGATTCGCGACGGTCTCGACCGGCTGCGCGCGGCCGGGTGCACGCGCATCCATGCGGTGCCGGGCATGCTGTTTGCCGCCATGCATACCAAGAACGACGTGCCGACGGTGCTGGCCCGCTATGCCGCCGAGCATGGCATCGAGATCACCATGGGCCGCGAGCTTGGCATCGACGCCCATCTTCTGGCCGCGGCCGGCGACAGGGTGCGCGAAGCCATGGCCACCGCCGATGCGGCCTCGCAGCCGGTGCCGCCGGAGGAAACCTGCCTCGTGGTCATCGGTCGCGGGGCCTCCGACCCCGATGCGAACGGCAATGTCGCCAAGCTCGCGCGGATGCTGTGGGAGGGCATGGGGTTCGGCTGGTGCGAAGTCGGCTATTCCGGCGTCACCTTCCCGCTGGTGCAGCCGACCCTGGAGCATGCGGCCAGGCTCGGCTATCGTCGCATCGTCGTCTTTCCCTACATGCTCTTCACGGGCATTCTCGTCGATCGGATCTACGGTTTCACCGATCGGGTTGCCGCCGCCCATCCCGAGATCGAATTCGTCAAGGCCGGTTATCTCAACGACCATCCCGGGGTGATGGCCGCCTTCGTCGAGCGCATCGTCGAGCAGATGGGCGAGGCGCCGCCGCCGAGTTGTGCGTTGTGCAAGTATCGCACGCGGATCCTCGGTTTCGAGGAGGAAGTCGGTACCCCCCAGGAAAGCCATCATCACCATGTGGAAGGGCAGGGAGCCGCGGCACCGGGCTCGAATGTGGCGGCCTGCAGCCTGTGTGACGATTTCTGCACCGGCGAATGCCGACTCGAGATGGACGCCCATCATCACCATCACCATCATCATCATCACGACCATGGCGACCATCACCACCATCACCACCACCCTTACCCGCATGCCGATCATCCGCTCGGGCCGGTGAGCGTGCGCCGCAACAGGGGCTGAGGCGATGGCGCGGCCGCCGCTGCGATATCTGAAGGATCCGGCCGAGATCTACCGGCGCAGCTTCGAGACGGTGCGCCGCGAGGCCCGGCTCGGGAGGTTTCCGCCGTCGATGCGGCCGCTGGTCATGCGGCTGATCCATGCTTCGGGCATGGTCGCGATCGCCGACCGGATCGCCTTCAGCCCCGAAGCGGCCGAGGTCGGCGCCGACGCGCTGGCCGCCGGGGCGTCGATCCTCTGCGACTGCTCGATGGTCGCGGCCGGCATCATCCGCACGCGGCTTCCGGCGGAAAACGAGGTCGTCGTCACGCTTCACGATCCGGCCGTGCAGGCACTGGCCCGCGATCTTTGCACCACCCGCTCTGCCGCGGCGGTCGAGCTCTGGCGTTCCCGGCTCGAAGGAGCGGTGGTGGCGATCGGCAATGCACCGACGGCGCTTTTCCATCTCTTGGAGCGGCTCGACGAGGGCTGGCCGCGCCCGGCGGTGATTCTCGGTTTTCCCGTGGGTTTCGTCGGTGCGGCCGAGAGCAAGGCGGCGCTGGCCGCCGATCCGCGGGGCGCCGAATTCGTCACCTTGCGCGGCCGCCGGGGCGGCTCGGCCATGGCCGCCGCCGCGGTCAACGCGCTGGCCGCCGGTCTGCCCGGAGAGGGAAAGGAGGGGACCGATGACTGAGATGCCCCGTCCATGGCTGCACGTCATCGGCTTCGGACCCGACGGCTTCGCCGGGTTGCGGCCGGCGGCAAGGGCGGCGCTCGAGAAGGCGGAGCTGGTGATCGGTGCCGACCGCCATCACCGTTTGAGCCGGGAGATCAGGGCCGAGCGCATCGCCTGGCCTTCTCCCTTCAGCGCCCTGATCGAGACCATCGCCCGCTATCGCGGCCGGCAACTGGCCGTGCTCGCCACCGGCGACCCGCTGTGGTATTCGGTCGGGGCGCGCATCGCGCGGGCCTTTCCGAAAGAAGAAACCGTCTTTCACCCGCAGCTTTCGGCCTTTCAGCTGGCCGCCTGCCGCCTCGGCTGGTCGCTGGCCGATCTCGAGACGCTGACCGTCCACGGCCGCCCAGTCGAACAGGTGATTCCCTTCATCCAGCCGGGGATGCGGTGGCTGGTGCTGACGACGGGCGAAGACACGCCGGGCGAGATCGCCCGGATCCTGACCGACCGCGGCTACGGACCGAGCCGGCTTCACGTCTTTGCCGAAATGGGCACGCCCGATGAAAGCCGCCATTTCTCGACGGCGGAAGAATGGCGGGGCAAGGTGCCGCCCTTCAACACGATGGGTGTCGAGATCGTCCCCGGTCCCGCGGCCGAGATCCGGTCGCGAATGCCGGGCCTGCCGGACGCGGCTTTCCGCTCGGACGGGGTGATGACCAAGCGCGAGGTGCGGGCGCTGGTGCTCTCCCGGCTGATGCCGATGCGCGGGCAGCTCCTGTGGGACATCGGCTGCGGTTCGGGATCGGTGGCGATCGAATGGATGCGTGCGGCGCGTGACGGGCTGGCGATCGGCATCGACCGGCGGGCCGACCGGCTGGCGCTGGCGCGGGAGAATGCCGACCGACTGGGCGCGCCGCGGCTGAAGCTGGTCGAAGGAGAGGTGCCGGAGATGCTGGCCGAGCTGCCACGGCCCGACGCGGTGTTCCTCGGTGGTGGCATCTCGCCTGAAACGATCCGCCTCGCCTGGGAACGGCTGAAGCCCGCGGGCCGCATCGCGGCGACCGCCGTCAGCCTCGGCAGCGAGAGGGTGCTCGCCGAGAGCCTCGCGACGTTCGGCGGCGATCTCGTGCGCGTCGGCATCGAACGGGCCGAGATGCTCGGGGGGATGACGGCATGGCGGCCGCTGCGGCATGTCACCCTCTGGAGTGCGATCAAGCCGGTGGAGGGGGCATGAGCGGGCGGCTCTACGGCATCGGTGTCGGGCCCGGCGACCCGGAGCTTCTCACGCTCAGGGCCGTGCGGCTGTTGCAGAGGCTGCCGGTAATCGCCTGGCCGGAACTGCCGGGGCGCCCCGGCTTCGCCCATGACATCGCGGCTGCGCATATCCCCCCGTCCTGCATCTCGCTTCCCTTCACGATCCCGATGACGACGGCGCGGGAACCGGCCCAACGGGCCTATGACGCCGCGGCCGACGCCATCGGGGCGCATCTCGAGGCGGGACGCGATGTCGGGGTGCTGTGCGAAGGAGACCCGATGTTCTACGGCTCCTTCATGTATCTTCTGCCCCGCCTCGCGCCGCGCTTTCCGGTCGAGGTGGTGCCGGGCGTGTCGTCTCTCGGAGCTTGCGCCGCTGCCGCCCGTCTGCCGCTCGCGGGGCGCAGCGAGGCGCTGACCGTGATTCCGGCCACGCGCGCCAATGGCGAGATCGCGGCCGCCATCGCTGCGGCCGAGGCGGCGGCGATTCCCAAGGTCGGCCGGCATCTCGACCGGGTAAGGCGGCTTGTCGCCGCGCTCGGTCTCGAAGAGGTCGCGTGGCTCGTGATTCATGCCTCCCTGCCCGGCGAAACGGTGATGCCGCTGGCCGAGGCGCCGGAGAGAGCACCCTATTTCTCGATGATCCTGATCCGCAAGGGGACCGATCCGTGGCTGTGACCGACCCGGCAGAAAGAAAAAGAACCGCCATTCTCGCCCTCACCCGCCGTGGCGGCAGGCTGGCGGCGAAGCTGGCCGAGCGGCTCGACGCCGATCTCCTTCTGACGCGAAGGGCTGGCGGAGCGGGCGAGTCGCTCGTGGAAGATGTGATCGCCACCTTGCAGCAGCTCTTTCTCGCCGGCCGGCCGATCATCGCCCTTGCGGCCAGCGGCATCGTCATCCGGGCGCTGGCGCCGGTGCTCCTTGCCAAGCGGCTGGAGCCGCCGGTGGTGGTGATGACGGAGGACGGAGCCGAGGTGATCCCGCTTCTCGGGGGGCATCGGGGGGCCAATGCCCTGGCGCGGGAGGCGGCAGCGATCACGGGAGGACATGCCGCCATCAGCACGGCCGGGGAGCGGGCGCTCGGCATTGCGCTCGATGCGCCACCGGCCGGCTGGGTGCTCGAGAACCCGGAAGATGCCGGGGCGGCGATGGCCGCGCTTCTCGACGGGGCGGGGCTCGAGATCGCGGGGGATCCGGCCGGGGCTGCCGCCTGGCTCGCGCCTCTCGACGGGCGGGCGGGTTCCGGCGATGCCGCGGACGGGCGCCCCGTCGTCCGGCTCCATTTCGGACCGGGCGCGCCATCTCCGGGCGATGCGCCGACGCAGGGCCGCATTCTTCTGAAATACCGGCCGCAGCGTTTCGTGCTCGGTCTCGGCTGCGCCCGCGACTGTCCGCCGGACGAGCTGCGGCGACTGGCCGAAAGCGTGCTGGCCGAAGCGGGTGTGGTGCCGGCGGCGCTGCATTCGATCGCGACCATCGACATCAAGGCCGACGAGGCGGCGATCAACGAGCTTGCCCGCGACTGGCGCTGCCCGGTGCAGTTCTTCACGGCGGACGAGCTCGAGAAGGAAACCCCCCGGAGCACCTCGCCGTCACGGATCGTCAGGGCGGAGGTCGGCACCCATGGCGTGGCCGAGAACGCGGCGCTGGCGGCGGTAGGCGCGGCGGGGCGGCTCGCGGTCGCCAAGCGCAAGTCGGCCATGGCCACGGCGGCGCTTGCGGAGGGGCCCGCGCCGATCGGCGTCTTCCGCGGCCGGCCGCGCGGCCGGCTGGCAGTGGTCGGCATCGGCCCCGGTGCGGCGGCCTGGAGGACGCCCGAGGCAAGCCGGCTCGTCGCCGAGGCGGACGAGCTCGTGGGTTACGGTCTCTATCTCGACCTTCTGGGCCCGCTGGCCCGGGGCAGGAAGCGGGTCGAATTTCCCCTCGGCGACGAGGAAGCACGCTGCCGCCATGCGCTCGAGGCGGCCGGGGCCGGGCGGCGGGTGGCTCTCGTCTCTTCGGGCGATGCCGGGATCTACGCCATGGGCGCCCTCGTCTGCGAGCTTCTCGATCGGCCTGCGGATCAGGGGGGCGTGTCCGATGCGGCGCGGCGGGTGGAGATCGTGTTCGCGCCCGGCATCACGGCCATGCAGGCCGCCTCCGCTCGCGTCGGCACCCTGCTCGGGCATGATTTCTGCGCGATTTCCCTCTCCGATCTGCTGACGCCGCGCGAAACCATCCTCGCGCGGATCGCGGCGGCGGCGCAGGGCGATTTCGTCATCGGTTTCTACAACCCCGTCTCGCGCCGGCGGCAGGATCTGCTCGTGAAGGCTCGCGACATGCTCCTGCAACACCGCCCGGCCGACACGCCGGTGGTGCTGGCGCGCAATCTGGGGCGGGCCGACGAAGGGGTGGAGATCGTCCGCCTCGCGGATCTGGCGCCGGCCCGCGTGGACATGCTGACGGTGGTGCTCGTGGGCGCGTCCACCTCGCGCCGCTTCCGCCAGGGGGGTGTCGATCGCGCCTATACGCCGCGGGGATATGCACGCAAGCTCGATGCGGAGAATGGCCCATGAGTGTCGTCCATTTCATCGGTGCGGGGCCGGGGGCGCCGGATCTCGTGACGCTGCGGGCCCTGCGCATCATCCGCCGGGCGCCGGTCTGCCTTTATGCCGGCTCGCTGGTGCCGCCCGAGGTGATCGCCGAGGCGCCGTCGAACGCCCGGGTGCTCGATACCGCCTCGATGACCCTCGACGAGATCCATGCCGAGATCCGCGCGGCCCATGAGCGGGGGGAGGATGTCGCGCGCGTCCATTCCGGGGATCCGTCGCTTTACGGGGCGATCGCCGAGCAGATCCGCCGCCTCGAAGCCGATGCAATCCCCTACGAGATCGTTCCCGGCGTGCCGGCCTTTGCGGCGATGGCGGCGCGGCTCGGGCGCGAATTGACGGTGCCGGGTGTCAGCCAGTCGGTCGTGCTCACGCGAACGGCGATGAAATCCACCGCCATGCCCGAGGGAGAGGCGCTGGCGAATTTCGCCCGCACGGGCGCGACGCTGGCGATTCACCTCTCGATTCGCAACCTTCGCCATATCGAGCGGGAGCTGATCCCCCATTACGGGGCCGACTGTCCGGTGATCGTCGGCTATCGCATCAGCTGGCCGGACGAGAAGATCATCCGTGGCACCCTCGCCGACATTCGCGACAAGGTGCGCGCCGCCCGCATCACCCGCACGGCACTCATTCTGGTGGGACCGGCCCTGGGCGAGGATACCGCCTTCCCGGACAGCGCCCTCTACGACCCGGCAAAGCCCCACCTCCTGCGCCCACGCCGCGGCCTTGCCGCGGAAGGCGCCGCTCAGGGAGGAAGCGCTTCCTTGCCGCGCAACCAGCGTGATAGACACCGTGCCGCTGGCAGGAGCGCCCGGCCGAGAGACGGGGAGGCGCGGCCGAGCCGCAGGTAAGCCCGCGCCAGCGCATCGTGCAGCCGGTGACAGGAATGGCGCCCCTTGAGCCAGGCGAGCTGGTGAAGGATGTTGCCGTCGGGCATGTGGGCCGCGATCGCCTGAAGCTTGTGTTCCAGGGCCGCATAGTCACGGGCGGCGTTTTCCGGCGTCATGACCATGAGCGTCTCGAAGCCGCGGTGCTGTGCGACGAGGCAGATCATCCGCTCCTGGACATGGGCCAATCCGCCATCCACATGATGCGGTTCGGGGTTGTAATGGCGCCAGCGCCAGCGCCAGCGGAAGAGCGGCTCGAGTGCCGCGGGCCGGAACCAGAACATGGTGCCGTAGGGGGCGATCGGGGTTGATGCGTCGAGAGGGGGCACGAGCCCCATGTCCCTTCGCAGATGGCGCGCGCCCGGCCGATTGCCGAACCAGGCATGGCCGAGCGTGGCGAAACCGCGATGGATCACGGGCGGGATGACGATGCCGAGCGCGGGATCTTCCGCAAACCGTGCGAGAATGGCGCTGACATGACCGCGGGAAGCGGCGAGATTCTGCAGGAGATGCTCCCGGAATGCGCGGCCCACACGCGGCGGCACCTGGGGTGTCCTCTTCGAGTGGAGCCGCAAGGCGATATCGAACCGGCCGCTCAGCATCTCTTCCCGGAAACCGATGAAGAGTGCGGCCATGTCGCGACCGCGGTTTTCCTCGACGAGACGGATCAGGCGGCGCGACGCCGGCCAGGAAAGCTCCTCGAGCTGCGCGCGGATGGCTTCGGCCTTCTCTTCCGTGTCGGTCGTGACGAAAAGGTGCGGCTGTCCGGGGACGGCAGCGATCGCGGGCCAGAGCTCCCGGAGAGCATGCGGATAATAGAGGTGAACCAGGATGGCGACGGAAAGCGCGGGCGGCGGCGCCTCTCGCGGCAGGATCACTTCGTAGCGCCCTGCCAGAATGCTGTAGTCGCGCAGCTTCATGTTGCGCAGATGCGTCTGCCGCAAGGCGCGCTCGAGCGGTGCGTCCCGTTGGCGCAGAAGGGCAAGCGCGCGGCCCGTGTCGGCACCGTTGATGTCGTGAACGAGGGGGTCGATCTCGAACAGCTGCGACGAGATCGCCGGTGCCCCTCTTTCGATCAGCAGATCGGCCTGAAAGACGGTCGCGAGGGGCCCGCTTTCCTCGGGCGAGAGGCAGGAATGCAGCGGCTCCCGGCACATGGCCACGAGCTCGGCCAGGAGCTGCCGCGCGGCCCGTTCGTCGGCAAGGCGCGTGATCGGAGCGGATGGTCGCTCGAGCCGCTCGCGAATGCGCCGATCGGCGAAGAATGTCGGCGGAAGCCACAGATATTCCGGAGCCGGGAAAAGGCGCCCGTTCCATTCTTCCGTAGCGAGGCAGAAAATGGCGCGGCGCCGGCGCGGCATGTGCCCGTGCTGCGTGCCGATCGGGCCGAGCGCGTGGGCGCCGGTGAAGAGAAAGGGCCTCTCCGGCGCCCGGCAAGCATGATGGCGCATGGCTTGGAAGAGAAGAAGGAGCGGGGAGGCGGGCCTTGCGTGGTGCGTCGGGGAGGGCCTCGCCGGAGGGGGGCCTTCGCCCGGCCGCCACGGCGGCCGGCCCGCAAGATGCAGGACGGTTTCTCCCCCATGCGCCCCGTGGCGCTCGAGTGCGAGCCGGACATGAGGCCGCGCAAGCTCGGACCGATGTCCGAGGGCGTAATGCACGACGGGTTTCATCGCACCGCCTCGGGCATGCGAACCCCGCGGCCTTCGCGAAAGGGGCCTTTCGGCTCTTCGATGGCGTCCGCAACCGGACCGCTTCCCTCGTCGAGATAGCCGAGGGCGGCCATTTCGGCCTCATGCACCCAGCAGAAGCGTTCGATCTGTGCGGCCGTGAGGTAGTTGCGGTAATTTCCCACCATCTTCTTCCAGAAGAATCGCCCGTTCCTGCGGGTTCTGGCCTCGGCCTCCGCCCGGATCCTCGCCGGATCGACGTCGCCGATGCCGAGATGTTCGGCGATGGCCCGAACCTGCGTGGCGAAATCACGCTTGAGGTCCTCGTAGCGCAGGATGAGGACCGGAGCGCCGTCCGCGGCCATGCGCCTGAAGGCGGCGATGTTCTCGAAGATGCTGCCGAAGGCGCGATTTTGCGGAAAGAGCGTGCCGTGGGCCAGATAGAGGGAAAAGAGCCGTTCCATCTCCCGCGGCGGAATGTCCTCCACCCGCGCAAAGGACACGCCCAGGGAGCGGCCGGCCTGCGGGGACACGTTGGCGGATACGAAGTTGAGATAGGACACGAACACGTCCAGCGGGTGACGGTGAATGTAGATGAAGGCATCCGTTCGGAAGGACTGGCCCCTGTGACAGGTCAGGGGCCGTTTGTGGTGCGACTTGTAGAAATACCAGTCGATGTCGTTCCAGCGCCACGGATTGTCGAGAACACGGCCGAAATGGGTGTCGGTGACGTATGTCTGCAGGGCGCCGGCACCTCGCGGGATGCCGAACATGGCGGCGATGATGGCGCGCAGCCAGGTATTGCCGCTTTTCGGGAAGGAGTAGATTCCGACAATGCGCTCAATGGACATGGCTGGATTTTCCCCCGGAGCATTCTGTCTCGTCATTGAGAACCTCGTCGCAGGCGGCGGCGAAGAGCCGCGCTCTTCGCCGATCGCCGGGCCGCGCCGTGTGGGGCGGAGTCTCCTGCGTCTGCGGGGGCGGCGCGTCTGTCTCCTGCGCGAAATGACGGAAGAAACTGGCCATGACCCTCTTGATGGCGGTCGGGCTCGCATCGCGCAGCCCCCCGGTGAAATGCCGGCCACGCCCATGCGGGCCGGTCACGATCTCGTAGGCGGGGAAATAGGCGACCCCCGGCTGCTCGCGGCACGAGATTTCGGCGGCAAGCCGCAGCTTGGCTTTCGACAGCGTGGTGGCGGCCAGCACATGGCGATCCGGGCGGGCCGTTGCCGCGAGGGGCACGGGGGAAACCGTCAGGATGACCTTGAGCTCCGGGTTGATCTTCCGGGCAAGGGAGAGGAAGCGCGCGAGGTCCGCCGCGATCTCCTCGACCGAGAAATCGACGAATCCGTGGCGGGTCTTGTCGAGCTCGCCGGCGGCCACGCCGGGAGCGACCGGGAAGACGGCGCCATCCTCGAGGCTGTGCCAGGCTTCGGTGAGACCGAGGGTGAAGATGAAGACCCGAGCCGTCCCGAAGGCCGTCCGCACGCAGGCGAGATGACGGGCCCGGTCGGCCAGCAGCTCGTGGCGGCTTACGAAGCCGCCGGGCTGGACCGTCGGTCGGAAAGGGTCGGCCCAGTTGCCGTTGCGGAGCCGCCAGGGCGGCTCGACCGGCTCGAAGAGGCCCATCGCACGTTCGAGAAGCTGGCGCAGCTGCCGGGCGGTGTAGATGTTGCCGTAGCGGGCGGCATGGCGACCGTAGCCATGTGCGCGGGCGATGTGCCGGGGCAGAAGCGGATGGCCTCTCTCCGTCATCACGAGGTTGTAGCCGCGGGCGTCCAGCTCCTTGGTGATGCGGTCGGCAAAGCAGGAGCCGGCCGTCAGCACCGGCGTGCGGCGGGTGAGGCGAAAGGGTGCTTCGAGCATGGGATCGACTTCGTCGGGCGGCATGTGGGCCACCGACCGCGCCCAGTAGCAGTGGTCGGGCAGGTCCCTGTAGGGGTGAATCATGTCGAAAGCTCCATTCTGGGGGGCGATGCCGGTTCCGGGTGACCGCCGGAGAGGTGCCGCAGGATTTCGGACCAGAGGCAGGCGCCGTAGCGGGCATTGGCATGGGTCGGGTCGCCGCGTGTGCAGGAGGGGTGGAGAAAACCGGCCCTGTCCCGGGTGGCGGCGGGAGGAGGCAGCAACGTCGTCATGGTTTCCCGTGCCAGCTCTGCCAGGACTTCACGATAGAGCTCCCAGATCGCGAGGCGCAGCTTTGGCGGGTTGAGCCGGGCGGTGGCGAGCGCGGCATGCAGCGGGCCCTTGCCTTCGCGGATCGTGCGCTCGGAGGCGATCGGCGGCGGGGGCGGCAGCAGGAAAAGCGGCAGATCGGTGCGCTCGCGCAATGCGGAGAGGAAAAGACCGGCGTTGCGGGCCGCGATTTCCCGCAGCCAGCAGCGCAGGGTCTCGATGCAGACGGGCACGGCACCGGCCGGGGCGGGGATGGACGGATCGTGAAGCGCGAGCGGCGGGTCGTCGGCGACAAGAAACCGCGCCAGGCATTCATTGCCGAGAGGTGCGAGCAGCAGGGCTTTCCAGCGGCGCTCGGCGAGCAGCGCCTCGAGCGCTCCGGTCAGCCGCGACGAAAGGGCCCGCCGAGCGCCCGGGCCGGCGAAATTGGGCTGGAAGCGCGGTTTGTTGAGAAAGACGAACCGCACTTCGGGCAGGGGGCGGCCTTCGGCTTTCAGGAGCTTCCAGCCGCCGCGAAGGGCGGCAAGGTGGCTGTGGCCAAGGGCGAGGATCGCCTGGTCGGACATGGGGCGCCTCCTTCGGCGGAACGGGGTGATTTGCTGGCGGGGCGGGAGGAGATGGAGAGTGTGTCCCTCACCCATCGCAACACATCGGCCAGCCCGGCCTCGAATTCGATTTCGGGGGACCAGCCGAGAAACCGGAGCGCGGGTGCGGGGTCGGCCACGGCATGGCGGACATCGCCGGGCTGAAAGGCGCCGCTCACCCGGCATGGCCGCCTGCTTCCCGACAGGCGCAGGAGCGTGCGGGCGAGAGCCGAGAGGGTGACGGCCCGGCCCGTGCCGATGTCGATCGGCAGGAGCGGTGCCTGCCGGCATGCGGCGGCACGCCCGAACGCCCGCACCACGTCATCGACATGCACGAAATCCCGCACGATGCGGCCGTCCTCGAAGATCTCGATCGGCCGTTCCTGAACGGCAAGACGGGCGAAACGGGCAAGGACGCCGGTATAGGGGTTGGCAAGGGATTGACCCGGCCCATAGACGTTGTGCAGCCGCAGAATGACGGTGTCGATCCCGCTTCCCCAGAGCCCCTGGGTGACGAGATGCTCCTGCATGAGCTTGGTCGAACCGTAGATCGAGACCGGATCGGGCAGGCGGTCACGGGCGGAGGTGGGCCGGCCGTAGAGCTTCCGGCCATCCGGGCCGAACACGTCGAAGCAGCCCCGTTCGAGCATGGCGCGCCTGCGTGGCAGGGCGAGAGCCGGTCGTCCTGCCCGATCCACCATCGCGCCCTGGCCATAGACCGCCCGCGAACTGGCGAGGATGACGCGGTCGGGCTGCGTTTCCGCCCGGCGGACGGCCTCGATCAGGCGCGCCGTGCCGACGACGTTCACATCCACATGCCGACCGAGCGCGGCATGGGACTGGCCGGTGCCGGTCTCGGCGGCCAGGTGAAAGACGATCTGGGGCCGGAAGCGGCCGAAGAGCCGGGCCAGGGCGGCCTCGTCGCGGATGTCGGCCGTGACGAGACGCGCCCCTGCCGCCTCGATGCGCTGTCGCGCCGCGGCCCGGTCGGGGTGAACCTGCGGATGGAGATTGTCGAGAACGACGACTTCGTTAGCGGTGGCGAAGGCCCGGACGAGGCCGGAGCCGATGAAGCCGGCGCCGCCGACGATGAGGACGCGCCTGCCCTCGAGCCTGTCGTCATCCTGCCGCATGATTCCTCCGGTGTGAATTTGCGGGCCGGAAGCTCGGCCCGTCACCGGGAAGAATCGTCACCGGAGGTTTATGGCAGGTTAAGGGGCGTGGCGTGACGGCGCCTTTTCATCCGCGATATGCCTAAAATGCCCGGAATTTCACCATCCCGGCCTATCGGCGGGCATACCAGCTGAGTGATGTGCGCTTGCGGGTGTAGAATTCGGCGACCATGCCGAGCACGAGAAAGGCCACCGTCATCGCCAAGGGGTATTCGCTGTTGGTGAAGCGCGGATTGTAATTGATGAAGGCGTAGCCGCGGGCCTGGTCGATGATGTGAAAGAGCGGGTTCCAGTCGAACATGTAGAGATAGGCGCCCATGGTATTGGCGAGGAACATCTTGCCCGAGGCGATCATCTGCACCCGGCGGTAGATGGTGGCGATCAGGCTGGTGAGCGTCGGCGCCCAGGGGCTCAGCGCCATCAGCACGAGGCCGAGCGCCACGCCCGACAGCCAGGCGAGGAAGAACATCTTGAGGAAGCCAGCCCAGTCGTAGATCTCGACGCGTTCGATGGCCACATGGGTGATGAAGAGAATCACCGCCATCGACAGGATCTGGAAGTAGAGCGACGACAGGGCGGCGGCCGTGATGGAGATCGCCGTGTTCATGTTGGCATGTTTCATCAGCGGCGAAGCGGCGTTGGGCGCGCCCGCCACGGCGCCCACGGCCTTGGTGTGGGTCATGAAGAGGAAGATGCCCGAGAGCAGGAAGACGATGTAGTTTCCCCGCAGGGCGAGGTGCCGCATGCCGAGCACGTCGATCATCAGCCAGAAGACCGCCACCATGATGACGGACTGGAGGATGTTCATGAGAAGACCGACGATGGCATTGCCGTTGGTCTTGCGGATGTTGCGGACCGTGGCCACGAAGATGAGGTCGATCAGCGTGAATGCCGATTCGAGCACGCTCTTCGGGCGAGGGGTCTGGAACATCGCTCTCGTTCTCCTCCGGGTCATGCCCGGCACGCCGGGGGCGCCATCGGGCGCGGGACCGCTTGCCCCCTCGATCCTGCAAGAATAGGAAGTGCAGGTCGGCCTTGCAACGAAGACCGCCGGTCGGGGGCGACCGAGAGGGAGAGAAGCATTGGATCGTGGCGAAATGATGGACACAATGCGCCGGCTTGCGGTCGAGGCGGGCGAGCGCATCATGGAGGTGTTCGAGGCGGAGGAGATGGAGGTGCGCCGCAAGGGCGACCAGAGCCCCGTCACCATCGCCGACGAGGAAGCCGACGCTTTCATCACCCGGGGGCTCGAGGCGGCCTTTCCCGGCACCATGATCGTGACGGAGGAGAACGCCGCGAGCCATGCGCTCGAGGGCGACAGTTTCTTGATCGTCGATCCTCTCGACGGCACGAAGGAATTCGTTCGCCGTTCGGGGGAGTTCACCGTCAACATCGCCTGGGTCGAGAAGGGCGTGCCGCGCCTCGGCGTGGTCCATGCGCCGGCCGTGGGCCGCATGTTCCGCACCCTGCCCGAAGGCGGCGCCGTCGAGGAGACGGGGCCGTTCGATGCTGCCCGGCCGGGGGCGACGCGGCCGATTCATGTCCGCCGGCCCGACAACGACGCCCTGGTCGTCGTCGCTTCGAAATCCCATCGCGACAGGGCCACCGACGACTATATCGCCCGCTACAGGGTCGCCGAGACGCGCTCGGCCGGCTCGTCGCTGAAATTCTGCCTCGTGGCGGCCGGCGAGGCCGATCTCTACCCGCGGCTCGGCCGGACCATGGAGTGGGACACGGCGGCGGGCCATGCGGTTCTGGCGGCGGCGGGGGGCGAGGTCGTCCGCTTCGACGACCTGACGCCGCTGCGCTACGGCAAGCCCGGTTTCGAGAACCCCTTCTTCATCGCCTTTGCGCCCGGCGTCGTGCTCGTGAGGGGGGGCGAATGAAGGGGGGAACGCTCGTCGTCATTCCGGCGCGCTACGCATCGAGCCGCTATCCCGGCAAGCCGCTGGTGCCGCTCAGGGGGGCGGGCGGTGCGGCGCGCACGCTGATCGAACGCAGCTGGCGGGCGGCCCGGGCGGTGCGCGGGGTCGATCGGGTGGTGGTGGCCACCGATGACGATCGCATCGCGGCCGAGGTCGCCCGCTTTGGTGGCGAGACGGTGATGACGTCGCCCGAAGCGGCAAACGGCACCGAGCGTTGTGCCGAGGCGCTCGACGTGATGGGCGCCGCGCCCGATGTCGTCGTCAATCTCCAGGGGGACGCGCCATTGACGCCGCCCTGGTTCGTCGAGGCGCTGATCGCGGCGCTGAGGCAGGGTGTGGCCGACGTGGCGACGCCGGTTCTGCGCTGCAGCGGGGCGGCGCACCGGGCCTTTCTCGAGGACCGGGCGGCGGGCCGTGTCGGCGGCACCACCGCCGTCTTCGACCGGGCGGGGCGTGCGCTCTATTTCTCGAAGGAAGTCATCCCTCATACGGGCCGTCTTTACGGCGACGACGAGCCGACGCCGGTCTTCCATCATGTCGGTGTCTATGCCTACACGCCCGCGGCGCTGGCCCGCTATCGCACTCTGCCGCCGGGGCCGCTGGAGAGGCTGGAGGGGCTCGAGCAGTTGCGCTTCCTCGAGAACGGCATGACCGTGCGGTGTGTCGAGGTGGAGGCCCGCGGACGCGAGTTCTGGGAACTCAACAACCCCGAGGACGTGCCGCGGATCGAAGCGGTGCTGGCACGCCAGAACATGCCATGACGAGCATCGCCGCCAGCGTCGTCATCGTCTCCCAGGGGCGGCCCGACTGGCTGAAACGGGCGCTGGCATCCCTGCGATACCAAGTGAATGTCACCTTTGAAGTCATTGTCGTTGCTGACAATTCGTCGATCAACGCATCGAGGGGAGTCGGGCCGGTCCGTTTCATTCCCTGTGCGGAACGGAACCTCTCGCTCGCCCGCAACCTCGGCATAGCGGCGGCCCGGGGGGCGGTCGTGGCCTTTCTCGACGACGATGCCGTCGCCTTTCCGACCTGGCTTGCGCGGCTTGCGGCACCGGTCACGGAAGGAGCGGCGAGCTGGAGCACCGGCCCCGTGCGGCGGGAAGACGGGTGGAAAATCGAGTGGAATCCCTCTCTTGTCAATGAGTTGGGGGAAGATATTCCCATGATGGCCGAGAATGCCTGTCCGGCGCCGCCGCTCAAGGCCATCGGCACCAACATGGCCTTCGACCGTGCGGCTCTTCTCGCGGCTGGCGGCTTCGATGAAAGCTTCAAGTTCTTTCTGGAAGATGCTGATATATCGCGGGTTCTTTACATGGCTGGCCACAGGGGAAGGGCGTGTGACGCCGAAGTGGTCCACGGATTCGCGCCGGGGTTCCATCGTCGCCGGCATCGTGTGCCGAAGAGCCTCTACCAGATCGGCGCTTCCAAGGCGTATTTCCTGAAGAAGCACGCGCCGCCCGCCGCCTTTTCCGCTGCCTGGGAGCGTTTTGCCGCGGCCCAGCGCCGACGTCTTCTGCGGCAGATGCTGGCCGGGCGGATCGACCCGTTTGCCGTGCCGCGGCTGATGAAAACGCTCGAGGCGGGGCGCGAGGACGGGCTGGAGCGGACGCCGCGACATGCGCTCCATGCGAAGCATGTCCGGCGGCAGGAGGCGGGGCCCGACCTTGCGGCCCTGCGCCCTGCCGCTTCGTGGGAAATCGTCGTGCTCGATCCGAGAGAAATGGGAGGGCGCAGTTCGGCTGTTGCCAAGGCGGTGGTTCTGGCTGCGGAGGGCGTCCCGGTGCTGTTCGGGCCGCTGAAGGCGCGGCGGCCCTTCCTGCGCTTCAGGCTGATGACGGAAGACAGCGGTTTCTGGGAGTGGAGCGCGGGCCGCACCCTGCCGGAGGCACCGCCTCCCTGGCTTCGGCGCCAGTTTCAGGCCGAGGCATGAGCACGAACGAAAAAGGGCTCGTCCGAAGACGAGCCCTTCACGCGTTTCGAGCCGGCTTCAGGCGAGCGCCGCCCGGGCCTTCTCGACGATGGCGGCGAAGGCCTCGGGCTCGCGCACGGCGAGATCGGCCAGAACCTTGCGATCGACCTCGATGCCGGCCTTGTGCAGCCCGTTGATGAAGCGGGAATAGGTCAGCCCCTCGTCATGGGCGCGGACGGCGGCGTTGATCCGCTGGATCCACAGGGCGCGGAAATTGCGCTTGCGCTGCTTGCGGTCGCGGGTGGCATACTGGTTGGCCTTGTCCACGGCCTGCCGGGCGACGCGGAAGGTGTTCTTGCGGCGGCCGTAATAGCCCTTGGCGGCCTTGATGACCTTCTTGTGCCGGGCGTGGGTGACCTTGCCGGATTTCACTCGTGCCATTGTTCAGCCTCCTCAGCGCGCATAGGGCAGGTAATGCTTCTTCACGGTCTTCTCGTCGGGGCTGGAGAGGACCGTCGTTCCCCGCGCCTGGCGGATGAACTTGTTGCTGCGCTTGATCATGCCGTGGCGCTTGCCGGCCTGGGCCGCCTTGACATGACCCTTGGCGGTCACCTTGAAGCGCTTCTTGGCGCTCGACTTGGTCTTGAGCTTGGGCATTTCGCTACTCCTTGCGTTGATGCGCGACTCGGCAGCCCTCACGGCCGGCCGCGCAGGATGGTGACGGGCTTCTAATGAAGGGAAGGGCAGGATGCAAGGGCCGGGCGGCGGCTCAGCGCAGGATGTCTCCGATCACCTTCGCGAAGGCTGCGGTGATCTCCGCCAGGGAAAGGCTGTTGTCGGTGAGGCGGGTGTAGCGAAAGAAGAGCCAGGCCGCGATCAGGATCACGACAAGCGCCCGCCAGGGCGACCGCCGGTCGATCCATGCTGACAGGATCGCCGGGATCGAGAAGGCGGCGAGAACGAGACTGCCGACCAGATAGTATTCGGGGCCCATCTGCACCTCCTCTCCCCATCCTATCGGGGACGGTGGAGAAAGGGAATCGCCAATTGGCGGCCCCGGCGGCGTTTCAGTCCGGATCGGCCCCGAAGATCGCGCGCTCGTCGCAGGGGGTGACGCGGATGATGTTGGTCGTGCCGGGGTGGTTGAAAGGCACGCCCGCCGTGACGATGATGTTGTCTTCCTGCGTGGCGAAACCCTCTTCCTTGGCGATGCGCGCCGCATTCACCACCGCCATCTTGAAGCGTTCGACCTTGCCCTCGGTGATGACGCAATGGGCGCCCCAGCTCAGGGTCAGCCGCCTGGCGGTGGAGGGCAGGGGAGTCAGGGCGATGATCGGCACCCGCGGGCGCTCTCGCGCCACCTTGAGGGCCGTGGTGCCGGTCTGGGTGAAGCAGCAGATGGCCTTGACGTCGGTCGTCTCGGCGATTTCCCGCGCGGCGACGGTGATGGCGTCGGCCACGCTCTTGCGTTCGCCCGAGCGGGTGGCCTCGATGATCTGGCGGTAGTTCTCGTCGTGTTCTACCTCGATCGCCACGTCGTTCATCGTGCGGACCGCCTCGACCGGATAGGCCCCGGCGGCCGATTCGGCCGAGAGCATCACCGCATCCGTGCCTTCGTAGATCGCATTGGCCACGTCCGAGACTTCCGCCCGTGTCGGCACCGGGGAATGGACCATGCTCTCGAGCATCTGGGTGGCGACGATGACGGGCTTGGCGGCATGGCGGCACAGGCGGATGAGGCGCTTCTGGATCGGCGGCACGGCCTCGACCGGCATTTCCACCCCGAGATCGCCGCGGGCGATCATGATGCCGTCGGAAACGGCGAGGATGTCGTCGAAGGCCATCACCGCGGCCGGCTTCTCGATCTTGGCCAGCACGGCGGCCCGGCCGTCGATCCGCTCGCGGGCCTCGAGCACGTCTTCGGGGCGCTGGACGAAGGAGAGTGCCACCCAGTCCACCCCCAGCTCGCAGACGAAGTCGAGATCGCGCCGGTCCTTCGGCGAGAGCGCGGCGAGCGGCAGGATCGCATCGGGCACGTTGACGCCCTTGCGGTTCGAGATCCGCCCCCCCACCATCACCGTCGTGTCGATGTGCCCGTCCTCCACCGCATCGACCTGCAGGCGGATCTTGCCGTCATCGACGAGGATGCTGTTGCCGGGCTTCACGGCCTCGAAGATCTCCGGATGGGGCAGGTTCACGCGGGTTTCGTCACCCGGCGTCTCGTCGAGATCGAAGCGGAAACGGGCCCCTTTCACGAGCTCGGCGCTGCCTTCGCGGAAAACGCCCGCCCGGAGCTTCGGCCCCTGAAGGTCGGCGAGAATGCCGATCGGGCGGCCGCTCTCCTGCTCGATTCGGCGGATGATCTCGTGGCGTCTCGCGACCTCCTCATGGCTGCCGTGGCTCATGTTGAGGCGGAAGAGATCGGCCCCGGCCTCGAACAGCGCCCGAATCATTTCGTAATCGCTCGAGGCCGGGCCGAGCGTGGCCACCACCTTGACATTCCGCAGCCTGCGCATAGTTCACCTTTCAACCATTTCGGCCACGCATGCCGCTTCGGCGGTGCTCTGGCCTTTTCCCCTTGTCATGCCTTATGGGGAAAACGCCGCCGCTTGACAATGGCGGAGCATCTTCGGGTGAGGTGCGCCTGTCGCGGGTTGCGGCCCGCGGGGCGCGAACGAGGAGGCGAGGAGCCGTGAACGCGCCGGTCGGAAACGATCATCCGTCGCACGAAGCGGACTGGCAGCCGGTCCGCGTGGAAGGGGAAGGGCGTGCCGGCCCCTTCGTCGTCACCTGCGACCACGCCAGCAACACCGTGCCCCGTTTCGTGGCCGGTGGCGATCTGGGAATTTCGCCTTCGGACATGGAGCGACACATCGCCTGGGATGTGGGCGCGCTCGGCCTCGCGCGTCATCTGGCGCGGCGGCTCGATGCGCCGCTGGTCCATTCCGACTTCTCCCGCCTCGTCATCGACCCCAATCGCGGCGAGGACGACCCGACGCTGATCATGAAGCTCTATGACGGGACCATCATTCCGGCCAACCGCCATGTGGATGCGGCCGAGCGCGCGCGGCGGCTCGAGAAATGCTACCGCCCCTATCACAAGCGCCTCGCGGCGGTGCTCGATGCGCGGGAGGTTGCGGGCCGGCGGCCGATTCTCGTCTCCGTGCACAGCTTCACGCCGCGGCTCAACGGCCACGCCATGCGCCCCTGGCAGGTCGGCATCCTGCATCACGACCCGAACCCGTTTGCCGAGGCGCTGATCGCGAGCCTGCGGAAGGAAAGGGATCTGTGTGTCGGTGACAACGAGCCCTACCCCGGTTATCTTGTCGGCGACAGCATGTATCGCCATGCCATGCGGCCGGGGCGGCCCTATGCGCTGATCGAGCTCCGCAACGATCTCATCCGGAACGAGGCGGGGCAGGCAGCCTGGGCCGCGCGGATCGCTCCGCACATCCTGGATGCGGCGCGGCGGGCCGGCCTGATCGACCGGGCCGATGACCGCCGTGGCCGGAATGGCGGCAGCGCGACAACGCAAGCCGAGGAGAAGATCGCATGACGAAGATCGACGAACGCACCATGATCGAGATCGAGGCGGCTGCCTTCCGGCGGCTGCGCAAGCACCTGATGGAAGACCGGCTCGACGTGCAGAACATCGACCTGATGAACCTCGCGGGTTTCTGCCGCAACTGCCTTTCGCGCTGGATGCAGGAAGCGGCGGCCGAGCGCGGCATCGAGATGAGCAAGGACGAGGCCCGCGAACTCTATTACGGCATGCCCTATTCCGAGTGGAAGGCGAAGTATCAGACCGAAGCCGACGAGGCCAAGAAGGCGGCCTTCGAGAAGGCCTTTGCCGAGAATGTCGGCAAGGAAGCCGGCTGAGAGACGACCGGGGCGCTCCGGGGCCCTTCGGTGTGCTCACATGGTGGAATGCCGTGGCCCTTTCTGCGCCGCGGCATTTTCTCTTGTCTGCGCAACAGAAACATTCTACCTCCGAACCGGATGAAAGACGCAACGATCTTTCGGAGGAGAGAATGAGTTTCCGCACCCAGCCGGCCCCACCCGCCCGCCTCAATCGCTGCCAGCTGTTCGGCCCGGGTTCGCGGCCGCAGATCTTCGAGAAGATGGCGGCCTCGGCTGCCGATGTCGTCAACCTCGATCTCGAAGATTCAGTGGCTCCCGACGACAAGGAGACGGCCCGGCGCAACGTCATCGAGGCGATCGGCGACATCGACTGGGGTGACAAGATCGTCTCGGTGCGGATCAACGGGCTCGATACGCCCTGGTGGTATCGCGATGTGGTCGAGCTTCTGGAGAAGGCTTCCGAGCGGCTCGATCTCGTCATGATCCCGAAGCTCGGCAACGCGGCGGATGTCTATGCGGTGGACGCGCTGGTGACGGCGGTCGAGAACGCCACCGGCCGCAGGAAGAGGATCGGCTTCGAGGGCATCATCGAGACGGCGGCGGGCTTTGCCAATGTCGGCGAGATCGCCGCCGCCTCGCCCCGGCTCGAGGCGCTGTCCCTCGGCGCGGCCGATTACGCCGCCTCGATGGGCATGCAGACCACCGGCATCGGGGGCACCCAGGAGAATTACTACATGCTCGGTCCGAGCGGGCAGGACCCGCGGCAGAAGGATTATGCCGACCCGTGGCATTCGGTGATGGTCGCCATCGTCGCCGCCTGCCGGGTGAACGGCGTGCTGCCGGTGGACGGACCCTTCGGCGATTTCTCGGACGACGAAGGCTATCTCGCCCAGGCGCGCCGCGCCGCAACGCTCGGCATGGTGGGCAAGTGGGCGATCCACCCCAGGCAGATCGCGCTGGCCAACCAGGTCTTCACGCCTTCGGAGGAACAGATCCGCGAAGCGCGGGAAATTCTCGCGGCCATGGAGAAGGCCAAGGCGGAAGGCGCCGGTGCCGTCACCTACAAGGGGCGACTGATCGATCTCGCCTCGATCCGCCAGGCCGAGGTGATCGTGCGCCAGGCGGAGATGATGGGCATCTGAAAGCCGCCGGCGCACCGAGGCACCCGATTCGGGCATGAAGGGCCCGTCGCGTCCGCACGGGACATCGGAAGGGGGAGGCGCGGGGCCTTCCCCTTTCTTCGGTTCGCATCCGCGCCGTGGCCGTCGGAAAGACCGCTCTTGGCAAGTTGCAATAGCCCGGTCGGCGGGTCATATAGGCGCGGGATACAGCAGGGGCGCCGAGGATGAAGCACTATCTCGACTTCGAGAAGCCGTTGGCCGAGATCGAGGGCAAGGCCGAGGAGCTGCGGGCGCTCGCTCGTGAAAATGCCGACATGGACATCTCCGCCGAAGTCGAGGCTCTCGACCGCAAGGCCGAGCAGCTCCTGTCGGAGCTTTACCGGTCGCTCGATCCGTGGCGCAAGGCGCAGGTCGCCCGTCACCCCGAACGTCCGCACACGCTCGAATACATCGAGGCCCTGTTCACCGAATTCACGCCCCTGGCCGGGGATCGCGGCTTCGGTGAGGACAAGGCGATCGTCGGTGGGCTCGCCCGGTTCAACGACCGGCCCGTGGTTGTGATGGGGCACGAGAAAGGGGCGGATACCCATTCGCGCATCGAGCGCAATTTCGGCATGGCCCGTCCCGAAGGCTACCGCAAGGCGGTGCGGTTGATGGATCTGGCCGATCGCTTCGGGCTGCCGGTGATCACCTTCATCGACACGCCGGGGGCCTATCCGGGCCGCGGTGCCGAGGAGCGCGGGCAGGCGGAGGCCATCGCCCGATCGACCGAGAAATGTCTCCGGATACGGGTTCCGCTGATCTCCGTCGTCATCGGCGAAGGAGGATCGGGGGGGGCCGTCGCCCTGGCGACGGGCAATCGGGTCGCCATGCTCGAGCATGCCATCTATTCCGTCATTTCGCCCGAGGGCTGTGCCTCGATCCTGTGGAAGGATGCCGAAAAGATGCGCGATGCCGCCGAGGCGCTGCGGCTCACGGCCCAGGATCTTCATGCGCTCGGCGTGATCGACCGGATCATCCCCGAACCCGTCGGCGGCGCTCACCGCTCCCGCGAGGAGGTGATCCCGGCGGTGGGCAAGGCGATCGAGGAGATGCTGGCGCCGCTCGAAAAGCTCGCTCCCGAGGAGATACTCGCGCAGCGGCGCCGCAAGTATCTCGAAATGGGCCGGAAGGGCCTAGCAGCCTGATCCCGGCCTTTTTCAATACGTTACGTGGAACTTCAAATCTTGCGTGACCGGAACCCGCTTCCGGTGGGTTTCGTTCGCGACAGATAAAATAGACCTGTTATTAGGATGTTGTAACATCATCTTGATACATCACTTCAGGAATGATGCCGGTCAGTCTCTTTCCTGCCGGTGGTGCCCTGCCGGTGCCGTGGAGGTCTGTCCGGGGCCGGGCAGGGGGCCGTCGAATCCGGCTTCGCGCATGAGTTCGTTCGAGCGCGTCTCGATCACGGTTTCGAGTTCCCGCATGAAGGCGTCCCGCGGCTGGCCGGGAGGGATGCGGGGCAGGAATTCGAGCACGGCCGTGCCGGGGCGGCGCCAGATGCCGGATCTGGGCCAGAACAGGCCGACATTGGTCGCCGCCGGCACGCAGGGCTGGCCGAGCTGCTCGTAAAGCAGCGCGGTGCCGATCTTGTAGGGGCGGTATTCCCCGGGCGGCACCCGCGTGCCCTGTGGATAGATCACGAGCTGGCCCGGATCCTGTCGCCCGGCCCGCACGCCTTCCATCATCTGCTGGATGGCCTGGGCCCGCTTGCCCCGTTCGACCGGCACGCAGCCCATCCTGAGGGCGAACCAGCCGAGGATCGGTGCCCAGATCAGCTCCTTCTTCATGATGAATTTCGGCCGTGGCAGCACGGAAACGAGGATGATGATGTCGAGAAAGGACTGGTGCTTCGAGGCGATCAGGACCTCGTCGGTCGGGACCTCGCCGCGCACCTCGGTCCGCAGGCCGACCATCTTCTCCGCGCTCCAGCGGGCGTAGCGGCACCAGGTGCGCACACCGCGATAGGCCCAGTCGCGCGAGAAGACGGCAAGGGGCACGAAATAGACCGCCATGACCGCCATCATCCCATAGACCTGAAGGACATAGAGCAGGGACTTGAACCATTGCCAGGGGGAGATCGGATGCATCAGACATGCTCCTCGAGATGGCGCCGGACGGCGAGGCGGGTGGCGAGCCAGGCGATCGCGGTCAGGAAAGGCGGAACGAGCAGGAGAAGAAGCCAGTCGGTCGGGTGCAGCGCCAGCCCGGAGATCAGCCTTTCGCCCGGCAGCTCGCTCGGCAGCCGGAAAAGGGCGGCGAGCGCGAGAAGATTGCCGATGAGGGCGCCGGCAAGGGCACGGAGGCTCTGGCGGCCCACGAAGGCCCGGGCGATATAAGCGTCTTCCGCGCCGATGAGACGCAGCACATGGATCACCTCGTCATTGGCGGAGAGGGCGGCCATGGCCGAAAAGGCCACCATCAGTCCGCCGGTAGCGGCCGTCAGCGCCACGGCGAGAGCGGCGATCAGCCGCAGCCGCCGCGCCATTTGCACCAGCGGTCTTCGCCAGCGGGCGTGATCGTCCACCACCGTGCCCGGCAGCTCGGCCTGCAGGCGCTTTTCGAGTCCCACCGGGTCGATCCCGGCCGGGGTCTCGATCACCTCGATCATGGCCGGCAGGTCGATCACGCCTGCGGACAGGGGCGCATCGCCGAGCCAGGGTTCGAGCCAGGCCTTCTGTTCCTCCGCGGGGATCTCGCGTGCGCTGGCCACTCCGGCGGTGGTTCGCAGAACCTTCAGGATTCGCGCGACCTCCGTTTCCGCGCCTTCGGCCGGGACCGGCAGGCGGATCGTGACCGAACGCGAAAGCTCCTCCGACCAGCGGTCGGCGACATGGCCGGCCGCAAGGGCGATCGCGAGAATGAAGGTGGCAAGAAAGGCGATCGCGGCCGCCGCACTCACCGTCAACCAGGCCGACATGCCGTTGGGCGGCACGACTCGCGCGCCCGGCCGCCGGCCGAAGCCTTCGCCGGCATTTGCGAACCACGCCTTCACAGCTCGGCCCCCGCGATCTGGATCTGCCCGCCCTTCAGCCGCAGTGTCCGGGCCTGCACCTCGTGCTTGGCCGCGCGGATGAGGGCGAGATCGTGGGTCGCGAAAAGCACGGTGACGCCGCCCCGGTTGAGCTGGGCGAGAAGCCGCAGGATCTTCAGGGACATCTCCCAGTCGATATTGCCTGTCGGCTCGTCGGCGAGCACGATCTCGGGCGCGAGGATGACGGCTCGTGCCAGCGCCGCCCGCTGCCGTTCGCCACCCGAAAGCTCGGGGGGGCGCGCATCCTGTCGATGGGCAAGCCCGACCCAGGCGACGAGCTCGTCCACATGCGCGGCCCGTTCGTCGAGATCCTCGCCGGCGATGTCGAGCGGCAGGGCAATGTTCTCGCGAATGGTCAGGTGATCGAGGAAGCGGCAATCCTGATGGATGATGCCGATTCGCCGCCGCATGCGGGCGATGGCATCGCGGTCGAGCGTGGCGAGGTCGCGACCATGCACATGCACCGCGCCGCGCGTCGGCCGCAGCTCGCCGCTCGCGAGGCGCAAAAGCGTCGTCTTGCCCGCGCCCGAAGGCCCGGTCAGGAAGTGGAAGGAACCGGGCGCAAGCTCGAGGTTCAGATCTTCGAGAATGTTGCCACCGCCATAGGAATGGGTGACGTTGTCGAAACGTATCACCGCGAACCTCCTTTGCCCCGTTACTGCCTGAAGCCTCGCGAGGTTGCAATCGGGCCGTTGCTGCCGGCTCGTGCGGGCGGCGGCGGCCCGGGGACGGGATGGAACGGCGGGCGAATCGTCCGGCTTGGAACGATCGGCCATGCGGGTTACAACTTGACGCGTCAGGCCAGAGAGGATGCCGCCATGCGCTTGAAATGCCCCGGTTGCGGGGCTCTCTACGAAGTGGATGACGACGCGATCCCCCCCGAAGGGCGGGAGGTGATGTGCGCGGGCTGCGGCACCACCTGGTTTCAGACCCGGCCCGAGCCCGCCGTTTCGTCGCCGCCCGGCTCCGAAGCGCTCCCCCCGGCTCCGGAAGGGGCGGAAGAAGCGCCGGAGGAGCAGGCCCCGCCCGCCCCCTCGGCCAGCCACAGGATTTCGCCCGAAACGCTGCGGATCCTGCGCGAGGAGGTCGAGATCGCTGCAAGCCTTCGCAAGGGCGTGTCGGAGGAGAAAGAGGCTGAGGGGGTGGTCCGACGGTCGGCCGAGGATGCGGCACCCCCGTCCCGAAGCGCGGACACGGACAGCACCTCCGGGCACATGGCGCCGCCCCCCCCCGACCGCCCGGTGGAAAAAGCGCCTCCCGACGAGGAAGTCGTGATCGAGGAGGGCGCGTCGCCCGGCCTCGCGCGGCGGCGCCGGGGCAGGCGGCTGATCGACGAGATGGCGTCCGGGCATGGCGGGACCCCGCCCGGCGCCATGCCGGCCGTTGCCGAGGGCGCCGCATCCGGGGGCGGCCCGCCGGCAGGAACGGGCACGGCCGGGGCGGGCCCGGCGCAGGCACGGCGGGCCTTCGCCGCCATCGACGAGGAGGGCGGTCCGGAGACGCGCGAAGGGCATCTCGGTCGTGCCGGTTTCTGGTTCGGTGTGATGCTGGTGGGGCTTGCGGCCGCCATCTATCTCCTGGCACCGCGGATTTCGGCCGCAGTGCCGGATCTTGGGGCGCCGCTCGAGCGATATGTCGCCACCATCGACGCCGCCCGGCTATGGCTCGATGCCCATGTGCGCAGCCTGTCGGATCATCTGTGGCGGTTCATCGGCCGGATGTCCTGACATGGACCGGGGGTGCGGGATCAGTTGCGGAAGGGTTCGAGCAGCTTGCGCAGGTAACGCCGTTCGCGCACGGGCCGGTCGAATTCGCTCGAGCGACGGCGGATCTCTTCCATGATCCGGCGGGATTTGTGCCGGGCGTCGCCGCTCTCGGGAAGGCCGTCCCCTTCACCTGCGGTTCTTCCGCCGAGGCGCCGTCCGAGCGGGTCGCGCCCGGCCGCGTCTTCCTTTCCGCCGCCCGTACGCCCTGCCATGCTGTCGCCAAGGGACCTGAGACCTTCGCGCAGGCCGGAAAGCGCCTCGGCCTCGGCATCGAGCGCGCCTTCGAGATCGCCCCTTTCGAGCGCCTTTTCGGCCTGACGCATCGCTTCCCTCGCCTTGCCGATGGCCTTCCGGCCGTCATCGGCGCGGTTGCCGAGGGTGCCGATCTCTTTGTCGAGCGCGTCGAGCGAGCGGCGCAGGGCCTGCTGTCGGCGGGCGAGTGCATCCGGGGTCGTCTGCCGCTCGTTCTTGCCGGCAGGGTCGTTTGGAGTGAAGCCCTGCTGAAGCGAACGGAACGTGTCTTCGGCAAGGCCTTCCTGCTCGTCGAGTCGTTTGCGCAATCCCTCGAGCGCCTGTCGGCCGGGGAAACCACCCTTGCCGTTGCCGGCGATCTGCAGGTTGCGCATGAGTTCGGCAAGCTGGCGCAGAAGGGCTCCGGCCTCGGCGGTGCGTCCGTCGCGCGAGAGCCGCTCGATTCGTCGAAGAAGCGCGGCCAGATCCTCGAGGGTGAGCGAGAGGGTGTTCTCGCCGCCGGCCTGTCGGTCGTTTCCGCCCTTCCGGCGGGCGGCGAGGGCCCGCATGTAGTCGTCCATCGCCTTTTGCAGCTGGCGGGTGAGATCGGCGATTTCCGCCGGATCCGCCCCGCGTTTCAGTGCCGCGGCGAGGCGCCGCTCGGCCCGTTCGAGCCGGGCCAGGGCGTCGGCCGCCTCGCCATGCTCTATCAGCTCGGCGGCCCGCCACAGCGCGTCGGCAATGGCGTCCCGCGCCCCGTTGCCCTCGAGCGCGCGGATGGCGGCGCGCAGGAGAAGGAATGCCCGCGGGCGGATTTCCCCTTCGGCCGGCTGCCAGGTGATGGCGCGGAGAAGACGGGCGACGCGGCGGCGATTGGCCTGCGACCAGAGGAGATCGCGTCTTTGCTCGAGCAGGGCGACCGCCAGGGGATCGTAGAAGGGCGCACGTGGCAGCACGGCCTTCTGTCGCACGCTTGCGCTTCGGCCCGCCGCGTCCGTGGCCTCTAGGGTGATCACCACCGGCAGGCCGGCCCAGGGATGGCGCACGAGGTTGGCCCGGGCGATGCCGCCATGCCGCTTCCGCCCGTCCGTTCCGCGGCGGCCGGGGCCCGGATCGAGGGGGATCACGACCGGGGCGCGGTCGTCTGGAGGGGCGGCAAGGCCGTGGCGTCTTGCGAGCCGGGTTTCGTCGAGACGGATGCGGATCCGGGCCCGGGTCACGCCGTAATCGTCCACCGCCTCCCAGGGAATCTCGAATACCCCTCCCGAGCCCCGCCTGGCCGGTTCGGGAAAGCGCGGAGCGGGGGGCGTGTCGGGGATTGTGCGAATGTCGAGAACGACGTCTTCCCCCGGCCCCGGATCGAAACGGACCACGCCGTCCCGCACCAATGTCAGCCGCACCTCCCTTGGCTCCTTTCCGGGCCGGGAGGGCGGGACGGCGGCGGCGGTGGCGCGGATGCGGGGCGGATCGTCGTAGAAGCCGAGAACGAGCGTGCTGCCCTCGGGCAGGGGGGGCAGCGCCGGGTGGCGGTCGTCGGGTGAGAGATAGAGCGTCGGTCGGCCGGTGTGGGGCGGAGGGATGATCCAGCCCTCGAAGGCGGCGCTTGCGGTGGCCGGCCCTCCGGGCGGTGCAGGAAGCGGCAGCGGTTGGTCGAACCGGCCGAAGAGAAGTGCGGCGAGGGCGAGAGCAAGGGCGACGAGGCGCAGTCCGTAGCGGTCGAGCCGGGCCATGCGGGGAGGAGGAGGAACGGGCGCCGCCCTTTCGGCCGCGGCCAGGGCCTGCTCCCGGTGGCGCTGCCACAGCGCCCGGGCCACGGGGTCGGCATGGCCGAGGGCGAGATCGTCGGTGAGGCTCTGAAGCGGTGCACCGGGCAGGCGTCGGTCGATGCGGGCGAGGATCTCGATTTCGGCCGGCCAGTCGAAGACGCGCATGCCGCGCCAGAGGAAGACGCCGACGACGCCCAGCCCACCGGGCAGAAGCCAGGGGCGCGGCGCTGCGGGCAGGAGGTCGAACAGGCCCAGCCCCCAGGCGGCGATGAAGAGAAGCAGGAAGGAAAGCGCCGGCCAGAAGGCCGCCAGGGCACGAAGTGCCACCTCGCCGAGCCATGTCAGGAGAATGGCACGGGCGATGCGCCGCTCGATCGCGGGTGGTAGCGGCGGACGCGGCTCAGTCATGGGCCGGCTGCGCGACGGGCGCCTCCTCGTCACGCGGGAGCCTTTCGGGCCGCGGGTTCAGCTCTCCTCGGCACAGATCCATTCCGGCACCTTATCGCGGGCGATGATCTCCTCCAAGCGCGGCCGCTCCCGAATGACGGCGAATTGATCCCCCCGCACCATGACCTCGGGCACGAGCGGTCGGGTGTTGTATTCGGAGGCCATCACCGCGCCATATGCGCCGGCGGAGCGGAAGGCGACGAGATCGCCCGACGCAAGGGGCGGTAGCGGCACGTCCTTCGCGAAGATGTCGCCGGTTTCGCAGACGGGGCCGACCACGTCCGCCGGCCGCCGTTCGCTGCCGGGTGCGGGTTCGACGACCGGAACGATATCGTGATGGGCGTCATACATGGCGGGGCGCACGAGGTCGTTCATGGCCGCGTCGAGGATGAGGAAACGCCGCCCTTCCTCCTTGGTATAGATCACCGAGGCGACGAGGATGCCGGCATTGCCGGCGATGAGCCGCCCGGGCTCGATCTCGATCTCGACATCGAGATCCGCGAAGATGCGTCGGACGAGCGCGCCATATTCGGTCGGCAGCGGCGGCCGGTCGTCATTTGCATGCCGGCTGTAGGGGATGCCGAGCCCGCCGCCGAGATCGACCCGGCGGATGGCGTGGCCGTCGGCCCGCAGGGCGACCACGAGCTCGTGCAATCGGCGGAAGGCGGCCTCGAACGGGGCGAGATCGGTGATCTGGGATCCGATATGGGCATCGACGCCGACGATCTCGATTCCGGGCATCCGCGCCGCGCGGGCGTAGAGTTCGCGGGCGCGGGAGAGGGCAACGCCGAACTTGGTCTCGGCCTTGCCGGTGGCGATCTTCTCGTGGGTTCGGGGATCGACATCGGGGTTGATGCGAAAGGCGATCGGCGCCCGCAGCCCCATGCCGGCGGCGATCTCGGAAAGCGCCTCGAGCTCGGGCTCGCTCTCGACATTGAACTGGCGGATGCCGCCCTCGAGAGCAAGGCGCATTTCCCCGCGGGTCTTGCCGACGCCGGAGAAGACGATCCGCTCGCCCGGCACGCCGGCATGACGGGCACGCATGTATTCCCCCCCGGAGACCACATCCATGCCGGCGCCGAGGCAGGCGAGATGCCGCAGCACCGCCTGGTTGGAATTGGCCTTGACGGCAAAGCAGACGAGATGATCGAGCCCTTCGAGCGCGGCGTCGAAGAGCCGGAAATGCCGGGCGAGCGTGGCGGTGGAATAGACGTAGAAGGGCGTGCCGACGGCCGCGGCGATCCGGGGGATCGGCACGTCTTCGGCATGGAGCACGCCGTCGCGGTAGAGGAAATGGTCCATCGCGCGAAATCCTTCTGATGGCGCTCCGACGGCCCGGCGGCCGGCACAAGGTCAGTCGATCGGGCGGGAGCGGATGAAGAGATACCAGGGCAGACCGGCGCCGAGGCCGAACAGCACTGTCAGCGGCAGGCCGAGGAGCGCCCACCAGTTGCGGCGAATCCAGGTTTCGGCCCCCGACCAGATGGCGAAAGCCAGCACGGCGACGGTGTGGTCGAGGGCAAGAAGCCGCCCCTTGTCCTCAAGGAGCCAGAAGGGCAGCAACCCTTCCGCCGTGAAGCCGTGCGCGGCGAGGCGGGAGAGATGAGCGGCCGCCGGCACGAGCGCGCCGACGAGGGTGAGAACGAGATAGGCGAGGCGCAGCGGCGTCATGGCAGATTCCTTCCGTGAAGGAAGAGGGGGCGGAACCCCGATACTGGCGCATACATGGTTCGACATCGAACCGTTTTCCTGCCGCCATGCTCCGGCATCACCGTCACTCCGTCGGCAGGTCGATGGCCACCGCCCCCTCGGGCGGCTCGGGCGGCCCGTCGATGCCGCAGCCCGCGAGGACCAGGAGGCAGAGGAGGGCCGGAAGCAGGGTGCGGGCCGTCATGCCTCTTTCTCCCCGGCCAGCCTCTTCCGCCAGCGGGCGATCTCGGCGCGCACGCGCTCGGGGGCGGTGCCGCCGAGGCTGGTGCGCGAGGCGACCGATTTCTCGACCGAGAGCACGTCGAACACCTCCTCGGTGATGGCCGGGTGGACGGCCTGCATGTCTTCGAGGGTGAGGTCGGCGAGATCGACCCCCTTCTCCTCGGCGCGCCGCACGAGGCTGCCGGTGACGTGATGGGCTTCGCGGAAGGGCATGCCGAGCCGGCGCACGAGCCAGTCGGCAAGGTCCGTCGCGGTGGAGAACCCGGTGGCGGCGGCGGCGCGCAGGGCCTCGCGGTTCGGCTTCATGTCCCGCACGATCCCTTCCATGACCGCGAGCGAGAGCAGGAGCGTGTCGGCGGCGTCGAACAGCTGTTCCTTGTCCTCCTGCATGTCCTTGGAATAGGCGAGCGGCAGGCCCTTCATCACCGTCAGCAGGCCGACGAGAGCGCCGACGATCCGCCCTCCCTTGGCCCGCAGGAGCTCGGCGGCGTCGGGGTTCTTCTTCTGTGGCATGATGGAGGAGCCGGTCGAGAAGCGGTCGGACAGCGTGACGAAGCCAAACTGGGCGGTGGACCAGATCACGATCTCCTCGGCGAAGCGGCTCATGTGGGTGGCGCAGATGGCGGCGTCGGCGAGGAATTCGAGGGCGAAGTCGCGGTCGGACACGGCGTCGAGGGAGTTGGCCGCCGGCCGAGCGAAGCCGAGTTCGCGGGCGGTGAATTCCCGGTCGATCGGGAAGGAGGTGCCGGCAAGGGCAGCGGCGCCAAGGGGCGATTCGTTCATGCGGGCGCGGGCATCGGCGAAGCGGCTTTCGTCGCGGGCAAACATCTCGACATAGGCCAGCATGTGGTGCCCCCAGGTCACGGGCTGGGCGATTTGCAGATGGGTGAAGCCGGGCATCACCCAGTCGGCTCCGGCCTCGGCCTGATCGAGAAGGGCGCCGATCAGCCGGCGCAGCGCGGCACGGACCTCGTCGATCGTCTCGCGGACCCAGAGCCTGAAATCGGTGGCGACCTGGTCGTTGCGCGAGCGAGCGGTGTGCAGCCGGCCGGCCGGGGCGCCGATCAGCTCCTTGAGACGCGCCTCGATGTTCATGTGGATGTCCTCGAGGTCGGTGCGGAAGGGAAAGCGCCCTTCCTCGATTTCTCGCAGGATCGTGACGAGACCTTTCCTGATCGCCGTGGCATCCTCCTGCGAGATGATTCCCTGACGGGCGAGCATGGCGGCATGGGCCATGGACCCGGTGATGTCCTGCCGGTATAGCCTCTTGTCGAAGCCGATGGAGGCGTTGATCGCTTCCATCAGAGCATCGGGGCTCTCGGTGAACCGTCCGCCCCACATGGCGTTGGCGTCGTGCTTTTCGTCCGTCATGTCCGACCCTTGCATGAGGAGTTGAAGAGATGTCGATCCATCCGCTTTCCCGCCGCAGCGTTCTCGCGGGCCTTGGCGTTTCGCTATACGTCGCGACAGCCTTCGGTGCAAATCCGCTCGGGGCCGCGGGCGACGACATGGCCGCACGGATCAAGGCGCTGCGCGAGGGTTCGATGCGGGCGCTCGTCGTGCATGACGAGCCGAAACCGGCGCCGCTCGACATCCCCTTCCGCAACGAGAACAACGAGGACATGACCCTGGCCGATCTCGCGGGCAATGTTGTGCTGGTGAATTTCTGGGCGACGTGGTGCCCCCCCTGCCGCAAGGAGATGCCGGCGATTGCCGATCTCGCGCGGCAGATGGAGGGTGCTCCCTTCAAGGTGGCGACGATTTCGGTCGGCCGGGACGACCACAAGGCCCTGCGGCGCTTTCTCGACACGCTCGGCGCGACCAACCTGCCCGCCTGGCGCGACCCGACCATGAGGCTGGCCCTCGCCATGGGCGCCCGCGGGCTGCCGGTTTCCGTCATCCTCGACAGGGAAGGGCGCGAGGTCGCCCGCATGATCGGCGAAGCCCAGTGGAACAGCCCCTCGGGTGTCGCCATCATGCGGGCCCTGGCGGGGGAGTGAGCCTCAGGGCTCGTAGGAGAAGAGGGTGAAGTCCCGCTCGTAGATGTCGCGGATTCGCCGGCGCAGATGCGCGGGGATCTCGGGCTTGTCGGTGCCGGAGCGGTTGAACACGCGCTCGAGGCTCTTCAGCCGCTCGAGATGGGCGCTCCTGCCGGCCGTCTCGAACAGCTCCTCGAGGAAGGGGCGGAAATTCTCGAGCCGGCCGAGCACGTCGAGCTCGACCAGGCCGTGGCCGACATTGCGATGCTGCTCGCGGAAATGCGGATCGCAGATCGCCGGTGCCTCGGCGATCGCCTCGGCGACGTAGTCGGCGAAGATCTCCATGTTGCGGGCCCTGTCGCCTTCGGGGTCGAACCCGCGGGCCTTCATCGGCGCGATGTGCTTCCGGCCGGGCCTGGCGCCCTTTTCGAAAAAGTAGCGGTAGCAGGAGACGAAACGGTCCACCGGATGGCGCACGCAGGAAAAGCGCACCGGCGCCCCGCCTTCGGGCAGGCGGTGCCAGGCGGCGTGGAGTTCGCGCCAGTGCAGCCCGTCGAAACCGTAATAGAGCCCCTCCTGCGGGCGGTGGGCGGCGTGTTCGTCGCCGAGAACACGTCCGGTGGCATACTCCACCAGCATCTGGGCCAGGGTGGTGCAGGCGGCCTTGGAATTCTTGGCGAAGAGAAAGACCCGGTCGCCGGTCATGATCGAGTGACGCAGAAAGGCCTGCTCGGCTTGTGACAGGTGCCGCTGGGCGAACTGGCGCCGGTAGCGCGCCGAAAACGGCGCCAGCAGCATCGCCTTGAGAGGGCGGATCTGCTTCTCGTGAACGACGGGTGGGAGCGTGCGGGCCATGGCGGAGCTTTCGGCAGGTCGGATCTTCAGGCGGCGGGCCGGGTCATGCCCACCCGTGGCTTGTGGAAAAAGGCGAATCTGCCCGGAGCGTTGTCCCATCCCTTGCGGAATGCGTCGATTCGAGCACCCAGACCCTTTTCCCGCAGCTTTTTCTCGAGCGTTTCGTATTCACGCCGATTGTGGTTTCCCAGGGCCATGAAGGCCTTGTTCTTGCGCCACTGACGATCGTCACCGAAATGATAGATCATGTGGGCATTGGTGACGAGCAGCGTCAATTCCGAGAAGGCGGCCATGTTGTAGGTCAGGGCCGGACTAACGCCCCCTGCTCCGATGCAGGTGTCGGTCGGGACAAAGCGGTCGAAAAGCCGCCTCCTGATGATGAAGCAGTCGTGGCCGGGGTGAATGGACCCGCTTTCCGCCTCGAGGAGGGCGGGTTCTTCCACCTCGAGGAGATCGGCCGCGACGTTCTTGCGATCGATGATGATGGCGTCGAAGCCGTATCTGGCGATGAGTTCGCGCACCGTGACGTAGAAGTTCGCGCGCAGGGACACGTCGGAATTCGTGTAGATGATGTAATCGTCGGGACCGGCCAGAGCGGCGGCGCGGGCAAGGATCTCGAAGATCAGCGTCAACCGGCGCTCTGCGGGCAGGAACTGGCCGATCTCCTTCTCGAGCGGAGGGCAGCGCAGGAATCCTTCGGGCGTCTGGTCCGCCTCGTCGGCGAGCTGGGTGTTGCCGATCTTCACCCTCTCCGGTGCGCGGGCCCAGGCCGCCCGCATCGAGGCGGTGACATGGGCTTGGACCTTGCGGACGGTCTCGTCGGGGGGCGGGAAGAAGTTGATCACATGGACGAGATCGAAATCGTCCCCGACAGGGGGCGCGCCCCGATCTTCCGGGCCGATGAGGGCGAGGGTTTCCGCCAGCTGCCATTCGATCGGCTGAACGATCAGGTTCCGGGAAATCCAGCCGCCAAGTCCCTTCTTCTTCCGGGCATAGCGCTCATACAGGCTCGAGAGAGGGTTCATGACACGCACTCCGACATCCGGTCCCGCCCCGAAACGTGCAGATCATCCGGGCGGGACGACCACGGATCAACCAACTAGGGAAACAGGAGCGGGAAGGAAACCCCTTCACGCCCCTTCCGCCTGGCGGGCGGCGCGCTTGCGCTCGTGGGAGTCGAGGTGGCGCTTGCGCAGCCGGATCACCTTCGGGGTGACCTCGACCAGCTCGTCGTCGTCGATCCACGAGATCGCCTGTTCCAGCGAAAGCCGCACCGGCGGCGTGAGCTGCACCGCGTCGTCCTTGCCGGCGGCGCGGATGTTGGTGAGCTTCTTGCCCTTGAGCGGATTGACCTCGAGATCGCCCGCGCGGCTGTGCTCGCCGATGATCATGCCTTCATAGACGTCCTCGCCCGGGCCGATGAAGAGCCGGCCGCGCTCCTCCAGGTTCCACAGCGCATAGGCCACCGCCTTGCCGCTGGCCATCGAGATCAGCACGCCCGACCGGCGCCCGAGGATCGGTCCCTTCCAGGGCGCCCAGCCATGGAAGATGCGGTTGAGCACGCCGGTGCCGCGCGTGTCGGTGAGGAATTCGCCGTGATAGCCGATCAGGCCCCGCGAAGGCACATGGGCGACGATCCTCGCCTTCCCCGAGCCCGAGGGGCGCATCTCGACGATCTCGCCGCGACGCGGCCCGGTCAGCTTCTCGATCACGGCGCCGGTGTGCTCGTCGTCGACGTCGATCGTCACTTCCTCGATCGGTTCGAGCTTCACGCCGTTCTCCTCGCGCATCAACACCCGTGGGCGCGAGATCGAAAGCTCGAACCCTTCGCGGCGCATGTTCTCGATGAGGACGCCGAGCTGGAGCTCGCCGCGGCCGGCGACCTCGAAGGCTTCGCCGCCGGGCGTTTCCGTCACCCGGATGGCGACATTGGTCTCGGCCTCCCTCATGAGCCGCTCGCGGATGACCCGGCTTTGCACCTTGTCGCCGTCGCGGCCCGCAAGGGGGCTGTCGTTGATGCCGAAGGTGACGGAGAGCGTCGGCGGGTCGATCGGCTGGGCCGGGAGCGGGGTCGCCACTTCGGGCGCGGCCAGCGTGTCGGCCACGGTCGCTTTCGCCATGCCGGCAAGGGTGACGATGTCGCCGGCCTCGGCTTCGTCGATCGGCAGGGTCTCGAGCCCGCGAAAGGCGAAGATGCGGGTGACGCGGAAACGTTCGATCTCCGCGCCTTCGCGCGAGAGCGCCTTGAGCTGGTCGCCGACCTTCACCCGCCCGCTCTCGATCCGCCCGGTCAGGATCCGGCCGACATAAGGGTCGGCGGCCAGCGTGGTGGCCAGCATGGCGAAGGGTTCGTCGCGCCGTGCGATCTGGGCCGGGGCGGGCACATGGGTCAGAATGGTCTCGAAAAGCGGCGTCAGGTTTTCGCGGGGACCCTCCGGTTCGTGGGCCGCCCAGCCGGCACGGCCCGAGGCGTATAGGATCGGGAAGTCGAGCTGCTCGTCCGAGGCGCCGAGGCCGACGAACATGTCGAACACCTCGTCGAGCGCGCGGTCGGGTTCGGCGTCGGGCTTGTCCACCTTGTTGAGCACGACGATCGGCCTGAGCCCCAGCGCCAGCGCCTTCTGGGTGACGAACTTGGTCTGCGGCATCGGTCCTTCGGCGGCATCGACGAGGAGCACCACCCCGTCCACCATGCCGAGGATCCGCTCGACCTCGCCGCCGAAATCGGCATGGCCGGGCGTATCGACGATGTTGATCCGTGCTCCTTCCCACTCGACGGAAGTGCACTTGGCCAGAATGGTGATGCCGCGTTCGCGCTCGAGATCGTTCGAATCGAGCGCCCTTTCGGCAACGACCTGGTTCTCGCGAAAGAGGCCGGATTGCCTGAGGAGATTGTCAACGAGGGTGGTCTTGCCATGATCGACATGGGCGATGATGGCGATATTGCGGAGGGTCATGTGAAAGGGCCGATGCTGGATAGGGCTTCAGGGCGGAACAGGGAGGCCTGTTCCGGGAGTCGAGGCCCGTTACCCTCCTTTGGCGGAAAAGGCCAGTGGCCGCGGCCGGAGGTGACGCGGAGGTGAAGGCATGCCGGCCGGATAGGCGAAAGGGCGGGGTTGATGACGCTGTGGGTGTTGTCGCGGGTCGGGGCGAAAGCCCCGCCGGCGGCGGCATGAAGCCGGCGCCCGAAAACGGCCGCCGCCACGGGCGACCTTCCGTCCCCTTCTGTGGGGCACGGGAAGCTACGGGGCACGGGGAAAAAAGGCCGCGCTGGGCGCGGCCTTTTCCGGGGGGATGATGGTCGAGGCCCGGAGGGATCAGTCGTGATCGCCACCACCTTCGCCGCCTTCGCCACCGCCGGCGCCCTCGCCACCTTCGCCGTGGTCGTCTTCCATGCCGTTCTCGTTCTCACCGAACGGCGCGTTGTTGGCGGTGCCGGTGGGGCCGGCCTGCTTCTTCTTCAGCGGGTTCTGCGTGTTGGTCGTCGGCGCGGTGGCGGGCGCCGCGGGGGTGGTGGTCGCGGCCGGCTGGGTAGGCGCCGCAGGCTGGGTGGGCGCGGTCTGCGCCAAGGCGACGGAACCGAGGGCGAGGGTCATGGCCGTGCTGGCTGCGAGAATGTTGCGGATCATCGTGGTATCCTCCATTTGCTGTCCGATCTGAACGAGTGTGACTGCATCGACTGCGGAAGGTTCTGCCTTCGCGGCTTGCAGGGCGAACATGGGCGCCCCGCCGCGGATTCACCATTGGCCGAAGGGGGGATCGGTGCCGTCATAACCTTATCTCCTAGCCGCGTATAACCCGGGTTTATGTCCGATCGGTCCTTTGACGAAGTATCCGGTCCCGCATCCCCCGCGTTGCGGAAGTCGAGCCCGGCCGCGGATGCGGGCGCATTCCGCGGTTCCGTTCCGGCGCAGGGGCGGTGTAAACCGAAGTTCGACGCGCCACCGGCCGAACGGTGCTCCGGCTCGGCGGCAGATCCGTGCGAGACAGAATCACGGGGCCATGATTCGCACGAAATGCTGAAGAAAGGATTGATGCCGCAAGATGCGTGGCCCTCCGCCGCTCCGGCGTCATCGGGCTCGTTCGGGCGCGACCCTGGCGGTTCGGTGCGGCAGGGCGGAAAAAATCGTTGCGCATGATATGAGGTCGGAGTATTTCTGACCGTGCGGTCGGGGATACATGGCGCGGGAGGGCGCATCGTCCCGATACGGGCCGCAGGGCTTGCACGCTGCCCCAAAGGGTGCATGAATTCCGCAACCGGACAGTCAGAGGGAGGAAAGGGAGATGAGACTGACAAGACGGAGCGTGACCGGCCTCATTGCCGGCGCGGCCATCGCCGCCGGCTTCGGTGTCGGGGCGAAGGCCCAGGAAGTGACGCTGAGCCTGCACGGCTTCCTGCCGCCGCAGGCCAACATTCCGAAACTGATCATCGATCCGTGGATCAGGCAGATCGAGAAGGCTTCGGGCGGGCGCATCAAGATCGTTCACTACCCCTCGATGCAGCTCGGCGGCCGGCCGCCCGAGCTCTACGATCAGGTCGTGGACGGCATTGCCGACATCACCTACACCGTTGTCGGCTACACGCCGGGCCGCTTCCCCTCGACCGAGGTCTTCGAGCTGCCGTTCTTCGTGCCCGACAGCCGCGCCGCTTCGGCCGCGCTGTGGCAGCTGATCGACGAAAGGCTCCAGGATACCGAGTTCGCCGACACCCAGATCCTCGGTGCCTGGATGCACGGCCCGGGCGTCATCCACGCCAACCAGCCCGTCAGGCTGCCGTCCGATCTGAACGGCATGAAGGTTCGCGGGCCTTCGCGCATGATCAACAAGCTGCTCGAGACGCTCGGCGCCACCCCGGTCGGCATGCCGGTGCCGGCGGTGCCGGAGGCGCTCTCCAAGGGCGTGATCGACGCCACCGTCATTCCGTGGGAAGTGACGGGCGCGCTCAAGGTGCCGGAGCTCGTGCACAATCACACCGAGTTCGACGGCGACTACTTCTACACCGTTTCCTTCGTGCTGGCGATGAACAAGGAGAAGTGGGAGAGCCTGCCTGACGACCTCAAGAAGGTGATCATGGACAATTCGGGCATCAAGTTCTCCGTCTTCGCCGCCGATCAGCAGACCAATGCCGACGTTCCCGCCCGCGAGGCGGCGATCAAGCGCGGCAACAACATCATCACCGTCAAGGGGGATGATCTGAAGGTCTGGCACGATGCGGCGCAGCCCGTCTATGAAAGCTGGCTTCAGGAAATGAAGGCCAAGGGCATCGACGGGCAGGCCCTGATCGACTACGCCAGAAGGAAGATGGCCGCCTACAAGGGCTGATCTTCGAACGCACGGACCGGGCCGCGGGATGCCGCGGCCCGAACCCTGCCGCCGCCGGGGACTTTCCCGAAGCGGGGAGGCGGCGGCCTTTCCGAACCAGCATCCCGGGACGACGAGAGATGGACCTGGTCTTGTGGATTCATCGCCGGATGACGGCTTTTGCCCGCGCTCTTGCCGTGCTTGGCGGCGTGGTGCTGTTCCTGCTCATTCTCCTCACCTGCATCTCCATCGCCGGTCGGGGGCTCAACACCCTTCTTCATGCCGGTTTCGTCCAGGAGCTGATGCCCCGCGTGGCCAGGGCCCTGCTCGATGCCGGCGTCGGCCCGGTGGATGGCGATTTCGAGATCGTCCAGGCCGGCATCGCGGCCACCATCTTCGCCTTTCTTCCCTGGGCGCAGATCACCGGCGGGCATGCGACGGTCGATCTTCTGACCATGCGCCTGCCCGAGCGGGTGCAGCGGGTGCTGATGGCGCTGTGGGAGGTGGTTTTCGCCCTCATCCTCGTCATCATCGCCCGGCAGCTCGAGATCGGCATGCAGAGCAAGATCCGCACCGGCCAGACGACCTTCATTCTCCAGTTTCCGCTCTGGTGGGGCTATGCCGCTTCGCTCGTCGGGGCCGTCGCCGCGGCGCTCGTCGCCATCTGGTCGGCCTTCATCCGCGTGCTCGAAGCGATCGGCGGGCGGCCCGTCGCCACCGAACACATCGGTGAAATCTGAGGGAGTTCCGCGCCATGACGCCCTTCGAGATCGGCCTGTGGTCCTTTCCGGTCCTGCTCATCCTGATCTTCCTGCGCATGCCGATCGGGCTTGCCATGTTCCTGACGGGCTTCGTCGGCCTCTATCTCGTGCATGGCAGCTTCGCGATCGCCCTCGCCAAGCTCAAGTCGGAGAGCTATTCGACCTTTTCGAGCTATTCGCTCGCCATCGTGCCGATGTTCCTGCTGATGGGACATTTCGCGACGCTGGGCGGCATGTCGCAGGCGCTGTTCAAGGCCGCCGAAAGCTGGCTCGGTCACAGGCGGGGCGGGGTGGCGATGGCGGTGATCGGGGCCTGCGCCGGTTTCGGGGCGATCTGCGGCTCGTCGCTGGCGACGGCGGCGACCATGGGCCGGGTGGCGCTGCCCGAGCTCAGGCGCAACGGCTATGCCGGCGGCTTCTCGACCGCGACGCTGGCCGCGGGCGGCACGCTCGGCATCCTGATCCCGCCCTCGATCGTGCTCGTCATCTACGCCATTCTCACCGAGCAGAACATCGCCAAGCTGTTCCTTGCCGCCATCGTGCCCGGCGTGCTGGCCGCGCTCGGCTACATGATCGCCGTCTCGCTCTATGTGCGGGTTCATCCCGAAGCGGCGGGGCTGCGCGAGCCGGTGCCCTTCAGGGAACGGATCCGCGCGCTGCTCGACGTGTGGCCGGTGGTGCTGATCTTCGCGCTGGTCATCTTCGGCATTGCCGGGGACTGGAACTGGGCGCTCGAAGGCACCCAGGCCCTGTTCACCCCGAACGAAGGGGCCGCGGTCGGTGCACTCGGCACGGCGATCGTCGCTTGGGCCAATGGCGGGCTGCGGCTCAAGGGGCTGATCGACAGCTTCACGGCCACCGCCAGCTCCACCGCCATGATCTTCTTCATCGTGCTCGGCGCCGCCTTCTACAACGGCTTTCTGGCCCGCACCCAGGTGCCGCAGGAGCTGGCGAACATCGTCGTCGAGCAGGGTTTCGCGCCGCTCACGGTGCTGGTGCTGATCCTCGCCTTCTACATGGTGATGGGCTGCCTGATGGACAGCCTGTCGATGATCCTGCTGACGATCCCGATCTTCTTCCCGATCATCAGCCGACTCGATTTCGGCCTTTCTCCCGAGGAGACGGCGATCTGGTTCGGCATTCTCGTGCTGATCGTGGTCGAACTCGGGCTCATCACTCCGCCCGTGGGTCTGATCCTGTTCATCATCAACGCCATGGACCGCAAGACGCCGCTGATCGAGACCTACAAGGCCGTAAGCTGGTTCATCGCCTCCGACATCATTCGCGTCGCAATCCTCGTCGCCTTCCCGGCCATCACCCTGTTCCTGATCCGCTGACGTCACGGTGCCCGGCGGGTATCGGCGCAAGGGGGCGATGGGGGCGCATGGACTGGTCGGAGAACCCGAGGGGCAAGCGGCAAGGCGGCCGCGGATCACGGCACGGATGGCGACGGGAATCGGGCCGCGGGCCTTCTCCGGCGCCCGGCGGTGCGGCTCTGCCGGAAGGAGAAGCCCGTCCCTCCCGCCGCCGAGCCGAGGGATCAGTCGAGGAGCGGCAGGAGGCGGGCCGAAGGGAAGCCGTCCGGCACGAGCCCGGCATCCTTCTGCCAGGCCTGGAGGGCGCGAATGGTCCGTGGGCCGATGATCCCGTCCACCCCGCCCGTGTCGTAACCGCGGCGTGTGAGGCGCTGTTGCAGCTCCCGTTTCTCCTCGGCCGAGAGCGCCCGTTCCCCGCGTGGCCAGCCGGTGCGGAAGGGCGGCCGGCCGGCGATCCGGTCGGCCAGATGTCCGACGGCGATCACATAGGCATCGGCCGGGTTGTAGCGTTCGAGGACACGGAAATTGTCAAAGGTGAGAAGGGCGGGACCACGGGCCCCGGCCGGCAGGCGCAGCGAGGCCATGTCGTTGCCGGCAAGCGGGCGTCCATCGGCACGCAGAAGCCCTTGCGCCCGCCAGAAGCTGACGGGTTTGCGGATGTGTTCGCCGGCAAGGCGATAATCGAACCCTGCGGGCAGCCGCACCTCGACCCCCCAGGGCTGTCCTTTCTTCCAGCCGTGCCGGGCGAGGTAGTTGGCGGTCGAGGCAAGGGCGTCGGCCGGGTCGTCGGACCAGATGTCGCGTAGGCCGTCGCCTGTGAAATCCTCCGCAAAGGCCAGGTAGCTCGAAGGCATGAACTGGGTATGGCCCATTGCGCCGGCCCAGGAGCCCGTCATCCGCCGGGGGGTGATGTCGCCGGCCTGAAGGATGCGCAGCGCCGCGAGCAGCTCCCCTTCGAAAAACCGCCGCCTGCGCCCGTCATGGGCCAGGGTCGCCAGGGCGGTGATGACGGGGGTGCGGCCCCGATGGGCGCCATAGGCGCTCTCCAGCCCCCAGATCGCGAGAACGATCTCCTTCTCGACTCCGTAGCGCCGCTCGATGCGGGCGAGGAGCCGACGATGCTTCTCCAGCATCCGGCGACCGTTGGCGATGCGGGCCGGCGAGACGGCGCTGCCGAGATAGTCCCAGATCTGGCGGGTGAACTCGCCCTGGTGGCGGTCACGGGCGATGATGTCCGGGTCGGGCCGGACGTTGCGGAAGGCGGCGTCGAACACGGCGGGCGCAACGCCTGCCTCGAGTGCACGCGCGCGGAAGGCGGCCCGCCAGCGGCGGAAGGTCGGCGGGAGGGGGGTGCGCGCGGCTCCTTCCTGCGGAAGGGCAACATCGCGGGCCACGGGCCGCGGCAGCGTTTCGCTGTCGAGATTGCGACTTGCGGCGATCACGCCCACGGGGCGCGGGACGGGTCGCAGACCGGCTTGCGGCCACGCGGCCGTCGGCATGAGGAGGAGTGCCGGGAAAATCCAGGACATGCCCTTTCGAATCGCCGGCCGCACGATCTTCCGCAAACGCTCCCCTTCGAGGTGCATGCGCTCTGTCCCCGCCCTTCTGCCTCGATGACGCCGCCCCATGACGGTCTTGGGGGAAGGATACACGCATCGGGCGAGATTTGAAGATCCCGGCGGCCGGTGAGCGGAGGTGAGCAAAGCTCCGCCGTCAGGACTTCGTCTTGCGGCGGCTCTTCGTGCCGCCCTTTCGGGAGCGGGTTGTCTTGCGCCGGGCCCGGTTGCGGCCCTCTCCGGCGCGGCTTCGGGCGCGGCCCGGGTGGCCCCGTCGCTGCCTGCCGCCGCCGGATGCATCGAGCGGCGCGCCGTCCACTTCGAGGAGCTCGAAAAGCAGCCCGCCGGTGACGGGAACCGCCTCGACCAGCTTCACCCGCACCGGCAGGCCGATCGAGAGCGTCAGCCCGGATCTCTCGCCGGTCAGGGCCTGGGCCGTTTCGTCGAAGACGAAATATTCGTTGCCGATCGAGGCGATCGGGATGAGCCCGTCGGCCCCGGTCTCGTCGAGCTTCACGAAGATGCCGAAGCGGGCGATTCCCGAGACGTGACTGGAAAACTCGGCGCCGACGCGTTCGGCCAGATAGGCGGCAAGATAGCGGTCGATCGTCTCGCGCTCGGCGTTCATCGAACGACGTTCGGTTTCCGAGATGTGTTCGGCCGTGCTTTCCAGCCCTTCGATCTCGGTCGGTTTCAACCCGTCCCTTCCCCATTTGTGCGCGCTGATGAGGGCGCGATGCACCACGAGATCGGCGTAGCGGCGGATCGGCGAGGTGAAATGGGCGTAGCGGTGCAGATTGAGGCCGAAATGCCCCTTGTTGTCGGTGCCGTAATAGGCTTGCGTCATCGAACGCAACACCGAGATGCTGATCACCTCGGCATGTTCGGTGCCGGCGGCCCGGTGCAGCAGGCGGTTGAGATCGGCGGTGGTGACGGAGGTCTTCCTCGCCATCGGGAAGCCCGCGGCGGCGGCGATCTCGCGCAGCGCCTCGATCTTCTCTTCCGCCGGTGGCTCGTGCACGCGGTAGATGAAGGGAAGCCGCCTTTCCTCGAGGGTTTCCGCCGCGCAGACATTGGCGCGGATCATGAACTCCTCGATCAGACGGTGGGCGTCGAGACGTTCGCGGAAATCGACCGAGACCACGCGGCCGGTCTCGTCGAGCACGATCTTGCGCTCGGGCAGGTCGAGATCGAGCGGCTGGCGCCGTGCCCGCTCCTTCTTCGCGGCGTCATAAGCGGCATAAAGCGGCCGGATCACGCTCTCGAGCAGCGGTTCGGTGCGTTCGTTCGGCCTGCCGTCGATCGCGGCCTGGGTTTCCTCGTAGGTGAGGGAGGCGCGCGAGCGCATGATCCCGCGGTGGAAGTCGTGGCGCAGCTTGCGGCCTTCCCGGTCGAGCACCATGCGCACGGCGATGCAGGCACGCTCCGCGTTCTCGTGGAGCGAGCAGAGGTCGCCCGAAAGCCGGTCGGGCAGCATCGGCACGACACGGTCGGGGAAATAGGTCGAGTTGCCGCGCTTGAGGGCTTCCCTGTCGAGCGCGGAACCCGAACGCACGAAATGGGCCACGTCGGCGATCGCCACCCAGACGACATGTCCGCCCGGATTCTTCGGATCGTCGTCGGGCATGGCGCAGACGGCGTCGTCATGGTCCCGGGCATCGGCCGGGTCGATGGTCACGAAGGGGATGTGGCGCAGATCCTCGCGACCTTCGGCGGCGGGGGCACGGGCGGCCTCGGCCGCATCGAGGACCTTTTGCGGAAACCGGTTGGGTATGCCGTTGGCGTGGATGGCGATGAGGGAGATCGCCTTCGGCGCCGACGGATCGCCCAGCCTGTTGAGGATCCGCGCGCGCGGCAGGCCGTAGCGGGGCCTGCCCGCATGCTGCACCGCCTCGACGAGTTCGCCGTCCTTCGCGTTGCAGGCATCGGCGGGCAGCACGATCCATTCGCGCCGCTCCCCCTTTTCGATCGGCACGATGCGTCCGCCCTCGCCGGTTTCCCGGAAGATGCCGACCACCTGCCTTGGCGCGGTATGCAGACGACGAATGAGCCTGGCGACGAATTCGGCATCGCCCGCACCGGGTTCGATCCGGGCGAGGACACGCTCGCCGGGGGCCAGCGCCGGTGCGCCCGGTTTCGGGATGTAGAGGAAATCGGCCGGCGGTTCGCCATTGCGCCAGTCCACGGGGCGGAAATAGATGTCGCCCGAGGCATCGGGTGGAAGCACCTCGAAGACCGCCACCTTCGGCATCGCGCCCTTTTCGCCGTGGCGCTTGCCGCGCCGCTCGAGGACACCCTCGTCCTCGAGTTCGCGCAAGAGCCGCTTGAGTTCGATCCGGTCCGCGCCGGTGATCCCGAAGGCCCTGGCGATGTCGCGCTTCGAGGCCTTGTCCGGGTTGTTGCGGATCCATTCGAGGATCTCCTCCCGGCCTGGAAACTTCTTCATGTCTGCTCGCAGTTCATGTTGTTCTTGTCGTTCCGTCTGTTCTTGCTGTTCCCGGCGCTTCGTCGCGGCTGCGCGCAACGGCGCCTCTTGCGCGGCTTGCCTTCATGTGGACCCGGCCGGAAGGCGTTTCAAGGGACATATGAAATGCCGCCTATCGTGCCGGCAGGCGTCAAGGCTCGTGGAGCGTGGGGATGTCGCCTTCCTTCTCGATCCAGGCGAAAAGGGCCTCGGCCGCTTCCCTGCCGGTCTCGACGAAACGGAAGAGGGCGAGATCCTCGGGCGAGATGGTGCCGGCTTCGGCGAGTTTCCCGAAATCGACGACCTGATCCCAGAATTCGCGGCCGAAGAGGAAGATCGGGATGCGGTTCATGCGGCCGGTCTGGATGAGGGTCAGTGTCTCGAACAGTTCGTCGAGCGTGCCGAAACCGCCGGGGAAGACGGCGATGCATTTCGCCCGCATGAGGAAATGCATCTTGCGGATGGCGAAATAGTGGAAGTTGAAGGAAAGCTCGGGCGTCACGTAGAGATTCGGCGCCTGCTCATGGGGCAGGACGATGCCGAGGCCGACCGAACGCCCCCCGGCTTCGGCCGCGCCGCGATTGCCCGCTTCCATGGCGCCGGGGCCGCCGCCGGTGGTGACGACGAGTTCGCGCCCCCCCGTCTCGAGCGAGCGCAGGGTGACGCGATAGGCGAAGTCCCGTGCCTCCTCGTAATAACGCGAGAGGCGGGCATGAAGCGGGGTGCGGGCCGCGTGTCGGTCCTCGGGCGGCAGGATCCGTGCTCCGCCGAAGATGACCACCGTGCTTTCCACTCCCTCCTCGGCCAGGATCAGCTCGGGTTTCATCAGTTCGAGCTGCAGGCGGACGGGGCGCAGCTCGTCGCGGAGCATGAAGTCGGGATCGGCGAAGGCCAGCCGATAGGTGGGAGAACGGGTCTGGGGCGTCTCGGGAATGTGGCGCAGATGATCGAGATCGGCTCCGGCGTCGGGAAAAAGGCGTTTGCGGCGGCGATCTGTCTCGCTCATTCGGTCTCTCCTGCTCCTGCCCGGCGTTGCCCGGCCGGCCCGTTGCCTCTATAGCCTTCGCAAGCGACCGGGACCATGGTCTATCAGAGCACAGGCAGACGGAGGGTTGAAGATGGACGAGGGCACTCTGGCCGAACTGGAGCGGGTGATCGAGGCGGCGTGGGAGGAGAGGGAAACCGTTTCCCCCGCCACGGGTGGCGCGATCCGCGAGGCGGTCGAGGAGACGCTGAACCTTCTCGACCGGGGCGCGCTGCGCGTCGCCGAGCCGCGCGAGGGCGGCCGCTGGCACGTCAACCAGTGGGCCAAGAAGGCCGTGCTGCTCGGTTTCCGTCTCAAGGACATGGAATACCAGCCCGGCGGGCCGCAGGGGGGCGGCTGGTGGGACAAGGTGGACAGCAAGTTCCGCGGCTGGGGCGCGCGCGACTTCCGCGAGGCGGGTTTTCGCGCCGTGCCGAGCGCCGTGGTGCGCCATTCGGCCTATATCGCGCCCGGCGTGGTGCTGATGCCCTCCTTCGTCAATCTCGGGGCCTATGTGGACGAGGGCACGATGGTCGATACCTGGGCCACGGTCGGTTCCTGCGCCCAGATCGGCAAGAACGTGCATCTGTCGGGTGGGGTCGGCATCGGCGGCGTGCTCGAGCCGATGCAGGCGAGCCCGACGATCATCGAGGACAACTGCTTCATCGGCGCCCGCTCCGAGATCGTCGAAGGGGTGATCGTGCGCGAGGGTTCGGTAATCGGCATGGGTGTCTTCATCGGCCAGTCCACGAAGATCGTCGATCGCGAGACCGGCGAGGTGTTCTACGGCGAGGTGCCGCCCTTCTCGGTGGTGGTGGCTGGCTCGATGCCCTCGAAGAACGGGGTCAACCTCTATTGTGCGGTAATCGTCAAGCGCGTCGATGCCCGCACCCGTTCGAAGACCGGCATCAACGAGCTTCTGCGGGATCGGGATGAGGGATGACCTCGATCGCCGGCCGGATTTCCCGGAGCGGCAGGCATTCCTGCTTTCGGGCCCGGGCCGGGTCCGGCATCGTTTTCCGGTAGTGAAACGGCAGATGTGGCGGCCCTCCGGCCGGGCGGTGTGATCGTCCGGTCCGGTTCGTGTGCCGCGACCGAGGGGAGAGGCAGGATGGCTCGAGGTGCCGAGGACGGGGAAGGGGCGAAGAAGGCACCGGAAGTGTTCACCCTTCTCGTCGAGGTGGGACGGAAGGAGGGGGACGGGCTGCCCGAGAGCGCGACCGGCGGGGCGCTGATGTGCCTCGCGCCGGGGCGCGACGAGGCCGAGGCCGTTCGCGAGACGGTGAAGCTGCTCGAGACGGCGGGGCTCGCGCCGCTGCATGTCTCGAGCTACGGCAGCCGGGCCGAGCGCGAGGCCGAGGGCCACGACATCTCCCCCGAAGAAGCTGCCCTGATGGAAAGGGCCCTGCGGGAGAATGCCGTCATCGTTCTTCAGACCACCCTTTTCCATGACGAGAACGGTGAGAGCTGAGACTGTCGCCCCTGCCGTCTTGCGGCCATTGCCTGCTGCGGGCAGGATGCGACACGAGCCTGCGAGGAGGAAGCGTTGCCATGCCCGCTGAAGAATCACACCCGCTCGACCCGGTGACCCTCACACGGGAGCTCGTGCGCATTCCGTCGGTGACACCGGACGAGGGGGCCGCCATCGGCCATGTGGCCGCCGTGCTCGCCGAGGCGGGTTTCGCCTGTCACAGGGCCGACCGGGGCGGCGTGGCCAATCTGGTGGCGATCGCCGGCGATCCGGCGGCGGGGCCGGTCTTCGGCTTCAACGGCCATGTCGATGTCGTGCCGCCGGGCGATGCGGCGCTGTGGCGCTTTCCGCCCTTTTCGGGCGAGATTGCCGAAGGGAAGCTCTGGGGGCGGGGCGCGGCCGACATGAAGAGCGGCGTTGCCGCCTTCGCCGCGGCCGCCGCCCGTTTCCTTGCCGAAGGCCGGCTGGAGAAGGGGGCGATCGTCGTCACCGTGACCGGCGACGAGGAGGGAGACGCCGATCACGGCACGCGGGCGATTCTCGACTGGATGCGGGCGAAGGACCTCGAGATGGACCATTGTCTCGTGGGCGAACCGACCTGTCCGCAGGTGATGGGGGAGATGATGAAGGTCGGCCGTCGCGGTTCGGTGACGGTGGATTTCACCGCCCGCGGCGTGCAGGGCCACAGCGCCTATCCCCAGCGGGCGAGGAACCCGGTCCATGCTCTCGTCGCACTCCTGGCCCGGCTCGCGAACACGCCTCTCGATGACGGCACGGCGCATTTCGAGCCCTCGACGCTGGTGATCACCACCTTCGATGTCGGCAATCCGGCGGCCAACGTGATTCCGGCCGAGGCCCGGGCGCGGGTCAACATCCGATTCAACGATCTGCATACCGGCGCCGGGCTGATCGAACGGTTGCGGGCGGTGGCGGCCGAGGTGGAGGCCGGGACGGGGGTGGAGATCGAGGTGACGGGGCGGGTTTCGGGCGAAGCCTTCCTGACCGAACCCGGCCCCTTCCCCGAGCTCGTGGCTTCGGCCGTCGAGGCCGAGACCGGGCGGCGTCCCGAAGCCTCGACCTCGGGTGGCACCTCCGACGCCCGGTTCATCAGGGAGATGTGCCCGGTGGTCGAGTTCGGCATTGTCGGCAGCACCATGCACAAGACCGACGAGCATGTGGCCGTTGCCGACATCCGTTCGCTGGAGCGGATCTATCACCGCATTCTCGAGAGCTACTTCGCCGCGCCGCCCCCGGGTTGAAGCGCCGCCTCCGCCTCGAGTGCGGCCCGGGCGGTTGCGGCTGGGTGCGGCGGCAACGGGGCGACGTCATATTCGACGATTTCGCTGCGCTGCACCCAGTTGGCGTTGTCGTCGGAGATCAGCGTCATCCGCAGCTGCCCGTTCGCGCGTGGCCAGACGGCGATGCCTTCGAGATTGTCGTGTCGTCCGAAAGGCGTGACGAGCAGCGTTTCCTCCTGCGTGATCCCCGTTTCGGCAAGGCGGAAGCGGCGGATGCGGCTGCGAAAGCCGCGATACCAGACGAAATCCCGCTCGAGAAGGTAAAGCGCGCCATCGGGGCCGACATCGGCACCTGTCGGCCGGAAGGGGCCGCGGCGGGGAATGGCGGCGATCTTGCGCCACTCGCCGTTCTCGAGCCGCAGGAGCGGCAGCGCGTCCGGGGTCGGGAACGCTTCGGGAACGGCCAGAAGGCGGCCCTGCCGGTCGATCGCAAGCGCCTCGAGCCCGAGATTGCCGTCGAGCTTCCGGAAGAGCGGACTTCCCGGCAGCGGCCGGGCGGCCATGGCGGGGCCGGGATAGGCGCGCACGCGGTGAAAACCCTCGAAGCTGACATGGATCAGACCCGAAGGAGCGATGGCGAGGCCCTCGGCATCGCGCTCCCAAAGATGCAGCTTGCGGCCGGAAATGGCTCTGAGCGGCCAGCTTTGCACCGCTGCGAGATCGGTGATCCGGCCCGCCCCGTCCCGTCGGATGCGGCCCGTGGCGATGAAGCCGCGATCGGACAGCACCGTGAAGCGGGTGCCGCTCTCGTCGAGCTCGATGGCCGAAAGGCCGCCGAAGGAAAGGGCCGGCGTGCGGATCGTGTGACTGGCGACGAAACGGGCCTTGCCCTGCTCCTGCCGGTCGATCTCGGCTCCTGCCGCCAGGGCGAGGGCCATTGCGAGGAGGGCCAGGAGCGGCAACGGCTTCAGCATGGCGTTCCTCTCAGCGCGCCGCCAGCACGGCGCGGCAGGCCCGTGGCAGATCGGCCAGGACGAGCTCGGCCGCCCGCTTGCGGCGCCTGCGTTTCATGGCCCTTTCGGGCTTCGGAGGATGCTTCAGGCGTTCGAGATACTCCGTCACCCACCATCGCAAGGTCGTGTCGCAGCCGTCGGGCGAGCGTGAAAGCTGTGCCACTGTCGGCCGTTGCGGCCTGCACCGCCAGGAGCCGGGCGGGCATTTCAGCCGCACATGAAAATGGGCGGCATGGCCGTAGAGCGGGCGGATCTTCCGCAACCATCGACGATTCCCCTTTGCGCGGCGGCACATCTCGAGCTTGATCGCGGCGGCGACGAAGATTCGGTCCACCGCCGGGTCTTCGGCCGCTGCCTTCAGTATGGCCATGTGGACGGGAGAGAAGGCACCGGTCACGCGCTTCTGATCGGCGCTGCGCAGTGCCACGGGGGAAATCCGCTCCCGGACGGCGGCCGGCAGGTCGAGCTGCGTCGCGGGGCGGAACCAGATATCGACATCGAGCCCGATCTGGTGGGACTGATGGGACGAGATGATCGGCCCGCCCCGCGGCTGGCCGATATCGCCAATATAGAGCCCCTTCCAGCCGAGCGACGCGGCCTTCCGCGACAGCCGCTCGATGAAGGCAATGGTGGCGGGGTGACCCCAGTTGCGCCTGCGCGAGGGGCGCATCACCTGCCATGTCGGGCCGGTCTCGGGCAGGGCGACCGCACCCTTCAGGCAGCCGCGGGCATAGCTGCCGATGGCCTCGGCCCGGCCGGGCGCCGGGGTGCGGATCATGCCGAAGAGCCGGGCCGCCGGCATCGCGCTGTCGCGCTCCCCGGCCATGACCGACAGGGGAAGGGTGGCGGTGAGGGCGATCAGGGCGATGTGGGCCTTGAAGGGTGTGGTCATCACGCGCATGTCCGGGCAGGGGGCGATCGCCCGGCCATGCTCTCACCCCTTGAGCCGGATCGCAAGGTCGCGGTCGCCCTCGGCCCGCACCCAGTCGAGGATCAGCAGCGACAGCGCGAAGAGTCCGATCAGCGGCGAGACGCCGAGACGGGGGCTCGCCAGAAACGTGGTGAAAATGCCGATGAGCCCGGGAGCGAGGAAGGCCGTGGCCTTGCCCGAGAGGGCGTAGAGGCCGAAAGCCTCGGTGGGCCAGTCGGGGTGTGTGTGGCGCACCATCATCGTCCGCGAGGCCGCCTGCAAGGCACCGCCGGCGCCGCCGATGACGCCGCCGCAGAGGAAGAACACGATGTCGGGCAGGCTCGACCCTTCGGCAAGAGGAATGCCGAAGAAGCTCTCGCGGCTCATGCCGACGATGACGGCGCACACCAGCGTCAGGATGACGATGCAGGTGATGATGACGGGTTTCGGGCCCCAGCGCCGGTCGGCAAGCCCGCCGATCCAGGAGAAGACCGCGGCGGTGATGGCGCCGATGATGCCGAAGATGCCGATCGAGGTGATGGCCCAGCCGAGAACGAGCTTGGCATAGACGCCACCGAAGCCGTAGAGTCCGTTGAGAGCGTCGCGGTAGAGCATCGAGGAGCCGAGATAGGCGGCAAGGCTGCGCCGCACGGCCAGCGAGCGGATGGTCTTGCCGAGCTCGGTGAGCGCCTCGCGGAACGTGGCACGGGGCCGGGCCGGTTCGGGCTCTTCCTTCACCCACATGAAGAAGGGAATCATGAAGAGCACATACCACAGCGCCGCGAAGGGGCCGACGAAGCGGGTCCCTTCGCGTGTGGCGGTATCGCACAGGCCGAAACAGGGCGCCAGCCCGACGAGGGTCTTGCCGGTGCCGTCATCCTGGAAGAAGACCAGGAAGATGACGAGCGAGAGCACGCCTCCCCAGTAGCCGAAGGCGAAACCCGAGCCCGAAATGCCGCCGATCTCGTTGTCGGAACCGAGCGAGGGCAGAAGGGCGTTGGTGAAGATGGCCGTGAATTCGCCGGCCATGAAGCCGATGACGAAGGCAAGGAGCGCCAGCCACAGCGTGCTGCCGTCGGGGTAGGTGAACCACAGAAGCGAGGTGGCGACGGCATAGATCGCGGAGAAGAGAACGATCCAGCGGATACGGTTGCCGATGGCATCGGCATAGGCGCCGAGGAAGGGAGCGCTCAGCGCGATGACGATGCCCGCGAACGTCAGCCCCCAGGACCAGAGCGTCTGGGCCTCGGCGCCGGCGGCTTGCGCGCCGAGCCCCTGGCTCATGAAGTGGCTGCGGGCGACTTCGGCAAAGTAGGGGCCGAAGATGAAGGTCACGAGCAGGGTGTGCAGCGGCTGGTTCGCCCAGTCGAAGAACATCCATCCCCATATGCGTTTGCGCAGGGAAACGCCCCCGGCGGGGGCCGGTCGTGTCATGGCGGTCATCGGTTCCTCCGGCGTGTGGTGGCTCGCCTGAGGACATAATTACGGCAATTTGCCGCAAGTAAAGAAGTTTTCACCCATCCGCGGCACAAAAGGGCGGCCAGGGGCGCTGCGCCTCGGCTTCGGTCCAGCTGCGGACCCAGGCCGGCAGCGGGGGCGATGGCCGGTCGTGGCCGAGGAAGTCGAGCACCCTTCTTGGGGCGACGATGCCGTTCCGGTCGGTGCAGGCGGAGCGATAGATGACGGAAGATGCCGCCGCCTTCCTGCCCGGCAGCCACATGCACTGCTCGATGTAGAAGAAGCGGTGGTCCCACCCGATGAGACGGGAGTGAATGTCGATCCGGTCGAAGATCCGCACGCGCCGGCGCCACATCGCGGCGGCACCGGCCATGGTCAGCCCCCAGCGGTTCCTGAGGGCGGCGCGCCCGATGCCGGTGCGGATGAAGAGGGGAAAGCGGCCGAGATCGTAGAGGGTGAGGGAACGGCCGTTGTTGAGTTCCCCCCATCCGTCGAGATCCCACGGCCAGCAGAGCGTATGGGTGACATGGGTGTCGAAGAGGTCCATCGGCCCCATGAGCTGGGCCCGCACCATTTCCTTCAGCTGACGGACGAAAGGATACATCGGCCTCGTTCCCCTGTTGCGGAAAGTGCGGAAGGCTGTGGCTCCGTCGAATCATCTTCCGCCCGCTGCGGCAAGCGGGACGCAGCGTCAGCGCGAGCGCGGCCTTTCGGGCCGGCGGACGCTCCGCTCATTGCAGATCGGCGAAAGCGTCCTGCAGGCGGCGCACCGCTTCCTCGATCCGCACGCGCGGCATGGCGAGGTTGAAGCGCATGAACCCTTCGCCGCCGGCGCCGAATTGCGGGCCGTGATTGGTGGCGATCCGCGCCCGTTTCTCGACCCGCTCGACGATCTCGGCCTGGTCCATGCCCGTTCCCGAGAAATCGACCCAAGCAAGATAGGTCGCCTCGAGCGGCATCGAGCGCACCCCCGGTATCGCGTTGACGCCGGCATCGAACAGGCGCCGGTTCTCCGCGAGATAGACCAGGAGCGCATCGAGCCAGGCGGCCCCCTCGGGGGACCAGGCGGCGGTGGCGGCGGTCATGCCGAAGGCGTTGGGAGAGATGCCGAGCGCGGTCATCCTGCGGGCGAATCGCTGCCGCAGATCGGGGTCGGTGATGATGACATGGCCGACATGCCCGCCGGCGATGTTGAAGCTCTTGGTGGCGGAGATCATCGTCACGAGCCGCGTTTCCGCCTCGGGCGCGGCCAGGGCGGTGGGGATGTGGCGATGGGGCGGGAAGACGAGATCGTCGTGGATCTCGTCGGACAGGAGCAGGAGCCGGTGCCGGATGGCGAAATCGGCCACGGCTCGCAACTCGCTTCCGCTCCAGACCCGCCCGCCGGGATTGTGGGGTGAGCAGAGGATGACCATGGCGAGCTTCTCGCGCCCGGCGGCTGCGTCGGCGGCGGCCATGTCCATGACGTAACGCCCGTCCTCCACCTTCATCGGCACCTCGACGACCTTGCGCCCGGCGGCACGGATCACGCGGGCGAAGGCATGATAGACCGGGGTGAAGAGCAGCACCCCGTCGCCGGGTTCGGTGAAGGTCTCGATGGCGACGGCGGTGCCGTTGACGAGACCGCCGACATGGAACACGGCTTCGCCGGGAATGTTCCGCCAGCCGTGACGTGTGTCCTGCCACCAGGAAAGCGCCGCGAGAAGGTCGCTGTCGTCGCCGTGATAGCCGAAGACGCCGGTTTCGACATGGTCCGCAAGGGCGCGGCGGATCGGCGGCGCGGCGCGGAAGTCCATGTCGGCCACCCACATCGGCAGTGCATCGGCAGGGGAGAGCCCGTAGAGCCGCTCCATCATGTCCCATTTGAGGGAATGGGTGCCGCGGCGGTCGATGATCTCGTCGAAATCGAAGGCGGGAGAGGAAGACGTGTCGGGCATGGAAGGCTCCGGGAAAGGGGTTCCGTGGTGGGGAGTCGAAACGGCACCGGACGTTGCTAACGGCGTCTTGCGGAATTGCCAAGGTGGTGGCCGCCATTGTCAAGCCGGGGCGGATCGCCTACATCGCGGGCATGGCCGTTCGTGACATCATCATCCACCCCGATCCGCGCCTGAAGAAGGTTTGCGCGCCCGTCGAGGAAGTGGACGAGCGCATCCGCAGGCTGGCGGATGACATGCTCGAAACCATGTATGCCGCGCCGGGGATCGGGCTGGCCGCGCCGCAGATCGGCGTCACCCGTCGGCTGATCGTGATGGATTGTGCCGGCAAGGACGAGCCGCCGCGGCCCCACGTGCTGGTCAATCCCGAGATCGTGTGGCGTTCGGAGGAGACCAATGTGCATGAGGAGGGCTGCCTGTCGATCCCGGGGGAATATGCCGAGGTCGAGCGGCCGGCCGAAGTGCGGGTGCGCTATCTCGACCGGGACGGGCAGGCGCAGGAGCGCCATTTCACCGGGCTCGAGGCCACCTGCGTGCAGCACGAGATCGATCATGTCAACGGCCGGCTCTTCATAGATTATCTGAGTCCGGTGCGCCGGCGGCTCATCACCGAGAAGATGAAGAAGCTCAAGCGCGAGCGTGCCCGCGGCAAGGCGAAGGCGGCGGGCTGATGCGGCTCGTCTTCATGGGCACGCCCGACTTTGCCGTGCCGGCGCTCTCCGCCCTCCACGAGGCGGGGCACGACATCGCCGCCGTCTTCACCCGACCGCCGCGGCCGGCGGGCAGGGGGCGCAGGCCGCGCCCCTCGCCGGTGGCCCGCAAGGTCGGAGAGCTCGGCCTGCCGGTCTTCACGCCGACCGGCCTGCGCGACGAGGAGGCGATCGGCCTCTTTCGCGATCTGCGCCCCGAAGCGGCGGTGGTCGCGGCCTACGGGCTGATCCTGCCGCGGGCCGTTCTCGAGATCCCTCCGGGGGGCTGTCTCAACATTCACGCCTCGCTCCTGCCCCGCTGGCGGGGCGCGGCGCCGATCCACCGGGCGATCATGGCCGGGGACGAGGTCAGCGGCATCTCGATCATGCAGATGGACGAGGGGCTCGACACCGGGCCGGTGCTGCTTGCCGAGGCCGTGCCCATCGGCCCGGAGGAGACGACGGGCGAACTGCATGACAGGCTGGCCGCCCTCGGCGGTCGGCTGATCGTCGAGGCGCTGGCGCGGCGTGACGATCTGGAGCCGGTGCCCCAGGACGAGGACCGCGCCACCTATGCGCCCAAGATCGGCAAGGAGGAAGCGCGGGTGGACTGGGCGCGGCCGGCAGCCGGGATCGACCGGCAGATACGCGGTCTTTCCCCCTTCCCCGGTGCCTGGAGCGAGATCGGCGGCGAGCGCGTGAAGTTCCTGGGAAGCCGCCTTGCCGAGGGCAGCGGTGCCCCGGGCGAGGTGCTCGAGGCCGGCCCCACCTTCAAGGTGGCGGCGGGAGAAGGCGCCGTCGAGATCACCCGGCTGCAACGGGCCGGTCGTGCGGCGATGAATGCCGAGGAGTTTCTGAGGGGGTTCCCCGTGCGACCGGGAGCCCGCCTCGGGTGAGAAGGTGGCCGTCCGGCGGCGCCTCGATCGGTCGGTATTTCGGAAGCGAAGGGCCAATACTCGCCCGCTTCATTCGCCGGGAAGCCTGCCTGGCCCGGTCTTCGGGGCATGGCGCTCAGCGTTCGCGATCGGCCCCTTCCGCGCCCTTGCGCCGCTTGAAGGGAGCCATGCCTTCGCGGGCGAGCCTGTCGGCCCGTTCGTTCTCGGCATGGCCGGCATGGCCCTTGACCCATTTCCAGCGCACCTCGTGCCGACGGGCCGCCTCCTGCAGCCGGCGCCACAGTTCCTCGTTGCGCACCGGCTTCTTTCCCGAGGTGCGCCAGCCGTTTCTCTCCCACTTCTGCATCCACTCGGTGATGCCGCCCTTGAGATAGGCGCTGTCGGTGACGATGGTGATGCGGCTCGGCCGCTCGAGCGCCTCGAGCGCGGCGATCGCGGCCATCAGTTCCATGCGGTTGTTGGTGGTTTGCGGCGCGCCCCCCTTGAGCTCGCGCTCCTTGACGATGCGGTTGCCGCGCCGGGCCTGGAGCAAAACGCCCCATCCGCCGGGGCCCGGATTGCCGGAGCAGGCGCCGTCGGTGAAGGCGACGATCTCGAGCGGCGGGGAATCCGCGGCGGGCGGGCGGTGCGTGTCAGCCATCGACCTGTTCCCCTTCGCGCCGGGCCAGGATCGACATGGTGGTGATGGGGCGCCCGTCGAAACCGTGTTCGTCCTTGCGCCGGAAGGCATGGATGGCGAGCCCGGCAGTTTCGAGAAGGCGGCGGATCTCCTCTTCGGCGTAATGGTTGTAGAGGCGCCCGAGCGTGTCGCGCAGGGTCAGCGGCTCGTCGGGGCGGGCTTCGTGCATGTCGAGATGGAACCAGCCGCCCGGCCGCAGGGCCTCGGAAAGACGGGCGAGAAACGCCGGCAGCAGCTCGCGGGGGGCGTGCTGAAGCGCATGGCAGGCCCAGATCCCGTCGAGGACCTCCCGGCCGTGCACCTCGTCGAAGCCGGCGCGGATGGCCAGCACGCCGCGCCGCTCCCCGGCCAGCCGGGTCATGGCCGCGGCGGCGTCGAGCGCGATCACGCGATGGCCGAGCGTCGCGAGAAAACCCGCCGCCCAGCCGGTACCGGCCCCCAGATCGAGCACGAATGCGCCCTCCGGAAGACGGGCGGCGAAATCGACCAGCCGGCGCGGCGGGTGCGGCGGTTCGGTCTCGCGGCCGTAGCGGGCGGCGTTTTCCTCGTAGAAGGCCAGTGTGCCGGCATCGTGGCCGGGTTCCGCCGGTCGATCGGGATGATCGTTTCTGGTCACGGGTTCCGCCCTCAGTTGCGCAGCACTGCCGGCACCTTGAAGGAAATGTCCTCCCGTGCCGTCTCGACGGTGCGGGTGACGAGGTCGAAGCGCTCCGCGAAGGCCGAGATCACCTCGTCGACCAGCGCTTCGGGAGCCGAGGCTCCGGCCGAGAGCCCGACGCGGGCGGTGCCCTCGAGGGCATCCCAGTCGATTTCGCCGGCATTGCCGATGAGGGCGGCGCGCGGGCAGCCGGCCGATTCGGCCACCTCGACCAGCCGCCGGGAGTTGGACGAGTTGGGCGAGCCGATGACGAGGAAGAGATCGACTTCGGGCGCGATGGCCTTCACCGCCTTCTGGCGATTGGTGGTGGCGTAGCAGATGTCTTCCTTGTGCGGGCCGCGGATGGTCGGGAAACGGGCCTTGAGCGCCGCGACGATCGCCGCCGTGTCATCGACCGAAAGCGTGGTCTGGGTGATGTAGGCGAGGCGGTCCGCGTCGCGCGGCGCGAGGCGGGCGACATCTTCGGCCGTCTCGACGAGCAGCACCTCGCCCTCGGGAAGTTGCCCCATGGTGCCGATCACCTCCGGGTGGCCCGCATGGCCGATCATCACGATCTGCAGGCCTTCGCGGTGGTGGCGTTCGGCCTCGATATGCACCTTCGAGACCAGGGGGCAGGTGGCATCGACATACACCATGCCGCGCCGCTCGGCCTCGGCCGGCACATGTTTCGGCACCCCATGGGCGGAGAAGATCACCGGCCGATCGACCGGGCATTCGTCGAGTTCCTCGACGAAGACGGCCCCCTTCCTCTCCAGCTCCTCCACGACATGGCGGTTGTGCACGATCTCGTGGCGGACATAGACCGGCGCCCCCCATTTCCCGAGTGCCATCTCCACGATCTTGATCGCCCGATCGACCCCGGCGCAGAAGCCCCGGGGCGCGGCGAGCACCAGCTCGAGGGGCGGCTTGGGACCGGATGACGGGGAAATGGCGGTCATGGGCGAAGCCTTCCTGCACTCGGGCTGCGGGATCTCGTGCCCGATCTAGCCCGTGAGCCGGCCGGAGGAAAGGGCGGGACGGGCGAACCTGCCGCCTGCACGGCCGGCTTGCCTCCGGCCGGCGTTTCCGTTCGGGGGGAGCGCGCGGCCCCTCAGCGCTCGTCGTCTTCGCTGACGGCCGCGTGTGCCGTATCGGTGACGCTTTCAACCTGCCGCGGCTCGCGCGGGGGGCGGCCGATGATCTCGCGCAGATCGTCGAGTTCTATGAAGTTGTCGGCCTGGCGGCGCAGATCGTCGGAAATCATTGGTGGCTGGGAGCGGATGGTGGAGACCACCGACACCCGCACTCCCTTCTTCTGCAACGCCTCGACGAGGGGGCGGAAGTCGCCGTCGCCGGAGAAGAGCACGATGTGATCGACATGCCGGGCGATGTCGAGCGCGTCGATGGCAAGCTCGATGTCGATGTTGCCCTTGACCTTACGCCGGCCGGTCGAATCGGTGTATTCCTTCGCCGGCTTGGTGATGACGGTGAAGCCGTTGTAATGCAGCCAGTCCACCAGCGGGCGCAGCGGCGAATATTCGTCGCTCTCGAGAAGGCAGGTGTAGTAGAAGGCCCTGAGCAGCTTGCCGCGGCGCATGAATTCGTTGCGCAGGAGCTTGTAGTCGATGTCGAAGCCGAGCGCGCGGGCTGCGGAGTAGAGATTGGCGCCGTCGATGAAGAGGGCCAGCTTTTCGTCGCGGTAAAACATTCTTGCCTCTGAAAACGTGTTCCGGTTGGAGGGGGATCTGCAAACCGACCTGCTATCGGCAAGCGACATACAATGAACGCATTGCGGTCGGTATGGATGTTCCAAATCATTATGGGAAATGGCGGAATTTGCAAGGGAAGGTGACAGAAAGGTGAATGGCTATTACCTTTCCGTCGGCAGCAATCTGCCGATCGCAGGGCGTTCTCCGGCGGCCGTGCTGCAAGCGGCACTGGAAGAATTTTCCCGAACGGGCGCGAAGGAGCAAGGATCTGTCGAGATCGTCGCCGTAAGTGAAATTTACCGAACGCCTGCCTGGCCCGCCGGTCACGGGCCGGATTACGCCAATCAGGCCTGGCATGTGCGCAGCGACCATTCCCCGCAGCGCCTTCTCGATCGGCTTCACGCGCTCGAGGCCCGTTTCGAACGTCGCCGCGCGCAGCGCTGGAGGGCGCGGACCCTCGATCTCGACATCGTGCTCGCAACCGATTCGCAGGGTGATTCGCTGATCCTGCCCGACCGGGAAACGGTGTCGCGCTGGATGGCGCTGCCGCGCGCGGTGCAGATGCGCCGGAGCCCCGACCGGCTGATCCTGCCCCATCCGCGGCTCCATGAGCGCGGCTTCGTGCTCGTTCCGCTCCTCGAGATCGCGCCCGGCATCGTCCACCCGATCCTCGGTCGGACCGTGATCGAACTCGCGGCCGCCCTGCCGCCGGAGGAGACGCGGGCGATCCGCCCCTGGCAGGCATGATCGGCGCTTCCGGGCGGCATGGCCGCTCGGCCCTTGCCATCTCCCGCCGATGGGACTATGTGGCGGGTTCATTCCCCGGGAAATCTGCACTTGAGGTGTGCCATGGCACGTGTGACCGTCGAAGATTGCGTTGACAAGGTTCCGAACCGGTTCGAGCTTGTCCTGCTCGCCGCCTATCGCGCGCGGGAGCTGGCCGCCGGCGAGGAGCCGACCGTGCCGCGCGACAACGACAAGAATCCGGTCATCGCCCTGCGCGAGATCGCCGAGGAAACGGTGTCGGTGGATGAGCTGCGCGAGCGTCTGATCGAAAGCTATCAGCACCATATCGAGGTGGACGAGCCCGAGGAGGACCGGATGCCGCTTCTCATGGGGGTGGACGAGGAGCGCCCCGCCATCGAGGAAGACAAGCCGGCCGAGGACGAGCTCGACGAGGAAAAGCTGATGCGCGCCCTCATGGAGATGCAGGCCAAGGGCCAGTAGGGCGGTCGCGCGCGACGGAGGACAGGACGGAGGCGAATGGGAGGCCAGCGGCCGGAACACGTCGAGACCATCGATGCGCTGATCGCGAGCGTCAGGGCCTACAACCCGAAATCCGACGAGGATCTTCTGCGGGCGGCCTATGCCCATGCCGAGCGGATGCATGCGGGGCAGAAGCGGCGTTCGGGGGAGCCCTACATCACCCATCCACTGGCCGTGGCCGGGATCCTCGCCGAGCAGCGCATGGATGACGCCACCATCGCCACCGCCCTTCTGCACGATACCGTCGAGGATACCGCCACCACCGCCGCGGAAATCGAACGGAGCTTCGGGCAGACCATCGCCCGGCTCGTCGAAGGGGTCACCAAGCTCACCCGCATGGAGCTGCTCTCGGGGCTGGGGCAGGCCGAGGGACCCGCGCGTGGCGATCTCAAGGCGCGCGAGCAGGCCGAGAATTTCCGCAAGCTCATCCAGGCGGTGGCCGAGGATCCGCGGGTGCTTCTCGTCAAGCTCGCCGACCGCCTGCACAACATGCGGACCATCGGTCACATGCCGCCCGAGAAGCAGCGGCAGAAGGCGCTCGAAACGCTGGAAATCTATGCGCCGCTGGCCGGCCGCATGGGCATGCAGTGGATGCGCGAGGAGCTGGAGGACCTGGCCTTCAAGGTGCTCAATCCGGTGGCGCGCAACTCGATCCTCAAGCGGGTCGCGCGGTTGCGGCGCGCTTCGGGCGATCTGCTCGATACCATCACCCGCGACATCGGGGAGGTGCTCGACAGGCTGGGGATCGAGGCCGAGGTGACGGGCCGGGAGAAGCGGCCCTATTCGATCTGGCGCAAGATGGAGGAACGCGGCGAGCCCTTCGACCACCTGTCCGACATCTTCGGCTTCCGCGTCATCACCGAAACGGTGGATGACTGCTATCGGGTGCTCGGCGGGGTGCATCAGCGCTGGAAGGCGGTGCCGGGGCGGTTCAAGGACTATATCTCCCAGCCCAAGTCGAACGGCTACCGTTCGCTCCATACGACGGTTTCGGGCCGGGACGGCAAGCGCATCGAGATCCAGATCCGCACCCGCAAGATGCACGAGGTGGCCGAGGCCGGGGTGGCGGCCCACTGGTCCTACCGCGACGGCGTGCCGATCGAGAACGAATACGCCACGGACCCGGTGCGCTGGGTCAAGGAGCTCATCGAAAGGCTGCGCGACACCGAGGACGTGAACGAATTTCTCGAGAACGCCAAGCTCGAGATGGACACCGACAAGGTGTTCTGCTTCACGCCCAAGGGCGACGTCATCAAGCTGCCGCGCGGCGCGATGCCGCTCGATTTCGCCTATGCCATCCATACCGGCATCGGCGACCGTTGCGCGGGGGTGAAGGTGGACGGCAAGCGCGTGCCGCTGTGGACGCGGCTGCGCAATGGCCAGCAGGTCGAGATCATCACCGCCCACGGCCAGCGCCCCGACATCCGCTGGCTCGATCTGGTGGTGACGGGGCGGGCGAAGGCCGCGATCCGCCGCGCCATCCGCGAGCAGCAGACCCGCCACAACATCAGTTTCGGCCAGCAGCTGGCGCGCGTCGCCTTCGAGGAGGCCGGGCGCAAGCTGAGCGAGCAGGCACTGCGCACGGCGGCGGAGAAGATGGGGATCGACGGCGAGAGCCGGGCCGAGCGCCTTCTGGAGCGCATCGGACGGGGCGAGATCACCGCTCAGGAAGTCGTCCGTGTCCTCTATCCCGAACTGGCCGAGGCGCACCCCTCGCGCGAGGGGGTGCGGGCCGAGGAGGCGATCGTCGGCATCGAACCGGGCTATGAATCGCTGCGTGCGCCCTGCTGCCAGCCGCTGCCCGGCGAGCGTATCATCGGCATTCGCCGCAAGGACGGTACGATCTCGATCCATGCCGCCGATTGCGACGCGCTGGCCGAATACGAGGAGGGCTGGATCGATCTGCGCTGGGCGCCGGTCGAGTTCGCGCCGGTCAACGAGGTGACGATCGTCGTCACCATGGCCAACAGCGCCGGCGTTCTCGGGCGGATTTGCACCTTGCTCGGCGAGCAGAACGCGAATATTTCCGATCTCGAATTCGTTGACAAGAAACCCGACTTCTATCGCATCAACATCACCGTCGAGGTGCGGGACATCGGCCATCTGCACAACATCCTGACCTCGATCGAGGCCGACGAGGGCGTTGTGGATGTGGAGCGGTTCCGCGATCCGTCCCTCGACCGCAGGCCGGGCGATGCGGCGGCGGAAGCCGTGGCCGTTGCCGGGCTCGGCAGCGAGACCCGGAGCACGACCGACTGATTCCGGTGCGACAGGGCGGGGGAGACAGGAGGCAACGTGCTCTTCAAGCGTCGCGAACGGCCCGGGCTTCTGACCCGCATCCGGCATTTCCTCTGGCCCCGCTCCGGCTGGGGGCGGGCCACGCGCTATGTCATCCTCCGCCTCAAGCGGTTGCCGGGATCGCCCGAGGAAATCGCTCGCGGTGTCGCTGCCGGCGTCTTCGTGAGCTTCACGCCCTTCTTCGGCATGCATTTCGTCTCGGCCGCCCTCATTGCCTGGGTGATCCGCGGCAACATCCTGGCCGCGATCCTCGGCACCTTCTTCGGAAATCCCCTGACCTTTCCCTTCATCGCTGCCCTCAATCTCGAACTCGGCAGCTGGATGCTCGATGTGAGTGCCGACATCGGGCATCACTCGCTGCCGGAGCTCTTCAAGGGCGCATTCCGTGATCTGTGGCACAACTCAATCGCCATGTTCACCGGTGAAACGGTGGACTGGAGCGGCTTCCAGGATTTCTTCAGGGGAATCTTCCTGCCCTATCTCGTGGGCGGTATCGGCCCGGGTGTGGTCTTTGCCATCGGCTCCTATTATCTTTCGGTGCCGTTGATCGCCGCCTATCAGAACCGGCGGCGGGGTCGGCTCAAGGCGAAATGGGAGGAAATTCGCCGGCGCCGCGCGGCCGCGAAACGGGAAAAGGCCGAGAGGAAGGCCAGGGCCGCGCTCCCGACCAGGGCGCAGGGCGAGGCCAGGAAGGGAGAAGGGGGATGAAGGAAAGGCCGAAGCCGGCAGCTCGGGCGCCGGGGCATCTGCGGCTCGGGGTCAACATCGATCATGTGGCCACCGTCCGCAACGCCCGCGGCACGCCGTTTCCCGATCCGGTGCGTGCCGCCCTTCTGGCCGAGAAGGCCGGCGCCGACGGCATCACCGCCCATCTGCGCGAGGATCGGCGCCACATTTCCGACGAGGACATCGCCCGGCTCAGCAAGACCCTGACCTTGCCGCTCAATCTGGAAATGGCGGCGACGGCCGAGATGCAGGAGATCGCCCTGCGGCACCGGCCCCATGCCGTCTGCCTCGTGCCGGAGAAGCGCGAGGAACGCACCACGGAGGGCGGGCTCGACGTTCTGGCCGAAGAGACGCGGCTGGCCGAATTCATCGCTCCCCTGGTCGAAGCCGGCTGCCGGGTCTCGCTCTTCGTCAATCCCGAGGCGGAGCAGATCGAGGCGGCGAGGCGTGTCGGCGCGGCGGTGGTCGAGCTGCACACGGGAAGCTATTGCGACGCGCACCACGAGGGTCGCGCGGCCGACCGCGACCGTGAACTTGCCCGCATTCGCGCCGCGGCCCGCCATGCGGCCGCCATCGGCCTCGAGGTTCATGCCGGCCACGGGCTGACATACGACACCGTCGGCCCGATCGCCGCCCTGCCCGAGATCGCCGAACTCAACATCGGTCATTTTCTCATCGGCGAGGCGATCTTCGTCGGTCTGGCCGAGGCCATAGGCGAGATGCGCCGGCGGATGGATGCGGCGCGGGACGGTGCGGCTTGAGAGCGGCCGGCGGAGTTCGAGAGGCGAGAGCCGGCGGCAAGCGCGGCTGGTGGCAGGGAGGCATTGACGTGTTTCTCCTGACGGATGCGCCTCGCCCACTCCTTTCCGGAGCGGGCGCATGATCGTCGGTATCGGCACCGATCTGGCCAATATCGACCGGATCCGCGGCGTTCTCGAGCGTTTCGGCGATCGTTTTCGCCAGCGGGTCTTCACGCCCGAGGAGCTTGCGCGGGCGGCGCGACTGCCCGACGAGGCCGCCTCGCTCGCCAAGCGCTGGGCGGCCAAGGAGGCCTGCTCGAAGGCTCTCGGCACGGGGCTCCGCATGGGCATCGCCTGGCGCGACATGGCGGTCTTCAATCTGGCCAGCGGTCAACCCCGCATGCGGCTGACGGGCTGGGCGGCTGCCCGGCTCGAGGCGCTCGTGCCCGAAGGATGGCAGGGCGAGATCCACGTCTCCCTCACCGACGATCACCCCTGGGCCCAGGCCTTCGTGGTGATTTCGGCCGAGCCCCCCTCCCTTGACAGCCCCCGGGGGCTCGGCCAAGAGAGGCCGATCCCACCCGGAGACAGGAACGGCCATGCGTGACGACAGCGACGACGCCCCCGCGGCGCAGAAGGGACTCGGAAGCACGATCGGGGAATGGGGCCGGACCATCTTCTGGGCGCTCATACTCGCCGGGCTCATCCGCACATTGCTGTTCCAGCCCTTCTGGATCCCGTCGGGGTCGATGAAGGACACCCTCCTCATCGGGGACTTCCTGTTCGTCAACAAGATGGCCTACGGCTATTCGCGCCATTCCTGCCCCTGGTCGCTCTGCCCGATCAGCGGCCGGATCTTCGGGCGCGATCCCGAACGGGGGGACGTGGTGGTCTTCAAGCATCCGGTCTCGGGCGCCGACTTCATCAAGCGGGTCATCGGTCTGCCGGGCGACAGGATCCAGGTCATCGGCGGTGTGCTCTACATCAACGGCCGCCCCGTGCGGCTCGATCCGGCGGGGGAGTTCGTCGAGGTCAAGGAACCCCAGGGGCCGGCCGGCAACGTGCCGCGCTGCGCCAACGATCCGGTGCCGATCGGCGGCACCTGCATCAAGCTGCGCTATCGCGAGACGCTGCCGAACGGCGTCATCCACGACGTGCTCGACATAGAACCGCGCGGCTCTGCGGATGACACGGGCGTGTTCACCGTGCCCGAGGGCCATTATTTCGTGATGGGAGACAACCGCGACAATTCCCTCGACAGCCGCTTTCCGCAGAAATACGGCGGGGTCGGCTTCGTGCCGGCGGAAAATCTGGTCGGGCGAGCCGACCGGGTGATCTTCTCCGCGGCAGGAAAGCACATGTGGGCCTTCTGGACGTGGCGCAAGGACCGTTTCTTCAAGGCGATCGAATGAGGGAGGCGGGGTGAGGCTTTCGCGCGAACTCCAGGAATTCTCCCGAAAGCTCGGCCATGACTTCCGCCGGCCCGACCTTCTGCGCCAGGCGCTCACCCACCCCTCGGCGGCCCAGGGCGCGCTTGCGAGCAACCAGAGGCTGGAATTTCTCGGCGACCGGGTGCTCGGTCTCGTCATTGCCGAGGCGCTCTACCGGCGCGATGCCGGGGCGAGCGAAGGGCAGCTTGCGCCCCGTTTCAACGCGCTCGTGCGCAAGGAAACCTGTGCCGATGTCGCTCGAGAGCTTGGGGTGGGGGAGGTGCTCCGGCTCGGCCGCTCGGAGCGGATGACGGGAGGGCGGCGCAAGACGGCTCTTCTGGGGGACGCGATGGAGGCGCTCATTGCAGCCGTCTATCTCGATGCCGGCTTCGAGAAGGCGCGGGAGCTTGTGCTGCGGCTTTGGGAACCCCATCTGGAAAACGCGCCGACCGATCTGCGCGACGCGAAGACCCGCTTGCAGGAATGGTCGCAGGCACGGGGGAAGGGGCTGCCGATCTACCGCGATCTTGGCCGCACCGGCCCCGATCATGCGCCGACCTTTCGCGTCGAGGCGGCGCTCGCGAGCGGAGAGCAGGCGGTGGCAGAAGCCGCGTCGAAAAGGGCGGCGCAACAGGCCGCAGCCGCGGCGCTGCTCGAACGGCTGAAGGACGAAGATGAAAGGGAACGGTCAGGTGCAGGACAGCCGGAAAGGGCGAGAAACCCACGCAGCCGGAAGCGGGATGGCGCGTAGGGACGAGAAGCCGCGGCCGATGCCGGCAGCGGCCGGGGAGGGAGCGCCGCATCCTTCCGTCTCGGCGGATCCCGCGGATGTGGCGGGCCTGTCGGACGAAGCGGCGCAGGGGAGCGTGCAGGGAGTGACCCCGGCGCAGGCGCGACCGGAAGGCGCGATCACCTCGGTGAAAGACGCGCCTGCCGGGAAGACCCGTGCGGGCTTTGCCGCCTTCATCGGCGAGCCCAATGCCGGCAAGTCGACGCTCACGAACCGGCTCGTCGGCGCCAAGGTGTCGATCGTCACCCACAAGGTGCAGACCACGCGCACGCCGATCCGGGGCATCACGATTCACGGGAACGCCCAGATCGTCTTCGTCGATACGCCGGGGCTCTTTCGCCCGAAGCGGCGACTCGACCGGGCGATGGTTTCGGCCGCCTGGGGCGGTGCCGGCGATGCCGATGCGGTGGTGCTTCTCGTCGAGGCGCAGAAGGGCGTGACCGAAGGCGTGCGCCAGATCGTCGCCGCGCTCGAGGAGCGGTTGCCGAAACGCAGTCGCGTGGCCGTGGCCATCAACAAGATCGACCGGACGCGGCCGGCCCGGCTCCTGCCGCTCGCGGCCGAGCTTGGGGCGCTCTATCCGTTCGAGAGGGTCTTCATGATCTCGGCCGAGAAGGGCGACGGCACCGACGACCTTCTCGACTGGCTCGCCGAGGTCATGCCCGAGGGGCCGTGGCTCTATCCAGAGGACCAGATCGCCGATGCGCCGCTGCGGCTGCTTGCCGCCGAGATCACCCGCGAAAAGCTGATGCTGCGGCTCCATGAGGAGATCCCCTATCAGCTGACGGTCGAGACGGAGAACTGGGAGGAACGGCGCGACGGTTCCGTCTGGGTCGATCAGATCGTCTATGTGATGCGGGACGGGCACAAGGGCATCGTGCTCGGCAAGGGCGGCGCGACCATCAAAGCCGTTTCGCGGGCCGCGCGGCTCGAGCTGGCCGACTTCCTCGGCCGCAAGGTGCACCTCTTCCTGACCGTCAAGGTGCGTCCCGGCTGGCAGGAAGAGGCCGAGCGCTACGCCAGCATCGGCCTCGACATCTCGGACGGCTGAGCCATGGAGCCCCGCCTCGCTTCCGGGATCTGGGTGCAGGCCCACATGCGGCGGCTGGCGATGATGGGCATTCCGTCCTTCGTGGTCGCGCGTGGCGATCCGGTGGCCGGGGCGGTGCTCGTCAAGGTCAACCGGCTCGATGGCCACGCCGCGCTCTACCAGCGCATGAACACGCTCGACGGATCCCCCGGCTGGGTGAAGATGCTCGAAGGGGAAGACCGGCGCATCGAGGCGGCCATCGCCCGCCAGTGCGAGCGTGATCGTGATCTCTGGGTGATCGAGATCGAGGACCGCGAAGGGCGGCATTTCCTCGACGAAGGGGCCGGCTTCGGCGGAGGCGGATGATGGAGTGGCGGGGCGAAGGCATCGTGCTCGAGATGCGCCCTCACGGCGAAAGCGGGGCGGTGCTCGAAGTGTTCACCGAAAGCCGTGGCCGCCATGCCGGCCTCGTGCACGGCGGCCAGTCGCGGCGGATGCGGCCCGTGCTGCAACCGGGCAACCGGGTCGCGCTCGAATGGCACGGGCGGCTCGAAAACCAGCTCGGCCGCTTTGCGGTCGAGCCGCTCGAGAATGTCGCCGCGCGTCTCATGGACGATGCGCTGGCGCTGGCGGCGCTTCAGTCGCTGACGGGGCTTCTCCTCTTCACCCTGCCCGAGCGGCAGCCCCATGCCGGGCTCTATCGCCGCTCCCTCGGGGTGATCGGAGCGATGGGCCGCGTTGCGGAATGGCCCCAGCTCTACCTTCTGTGGGAGCTCGCCCTTCTCGAGGAGATGGGGTTCGGGCTCGATCTGTCGCGCTGTGCGGTGACAGGGCGGCGCGAAGGCCTCACCCATGTCTCGCCCAGGACCGGCCGCGCCGTGACCCGGGAAGGCGCCGGCAACTGGACCGACAGGCTTCTGCCGCTCCCGCCGGTGCTGCTCGGAGAGCCGGCGGCACATCTGGGCGAAATTGCCGCTGGGCTCGAGATCACGGGCCATTTCCTCCTCCATCATCTGGCACCGGCCCTCGGCAATCGCCCGCTGCCCCCGGCCCGCGAACGGTTCGTGACGCGGCTGGTGCGCGCAAGGGATGGCGGCATGTGAAGCTTCAGGGGGGCTTGCGGCAGGCATTCCCCCGTCCTTTCGCGGATACTCCGCCCCCCGCTGGGGCAGGCGCCGATTTTCGGGTGTGTTGAGGATTTGTTCACGAATGGGCGGCAGAATCAGCCCGATTCGAACGGAAACGGAGGCACGAACACCAGAAACACGCAGGAAAAGCTCGGCACGACAAACGACATGGGAAAGGCCGGATGAGCGCACGGGAAGGCCCCCGAGGGGCGGGAAATGTCTCTCGTGGCTGACCGTCCGGGCCAGGAGTGTGTTCGAGGCCGTTTGCCCCCGGAGCGTGGCTCATGGCGCGATGCGCATGGGCTGTCGGCTCATGGAGAGGGGGATTCGAGCAGCCGACGGGCAATCACCTGGGCCTGGATTTCGGCGGCGCCTTCGAAGATGTTGAGGATCCGCGCGTCGCAGAGAATGCGGGAGACGGGGTATTCCGTCGCGAAACCGTTGCCGCCGTGGATCTGCACGGCATTGTCGGCAGCGGCCCAGGCCACGCGTGCGCCGAGAAGCTTGGCCATGCCCGCCTCGAGATCGCAGCGCCGCCCCTGGTCCTTCTCGCGGGCGGAAAAATAGGTCAGCTGCCGTGCGACCATGATCTCGACCGCCATCATTGCCAGCTTCGAGAACACGCGCGGGAATGCGATCAGCGGCTGGCCGAACTGTTTGCGCTCCTGGGCATAGCGCAGGGCGACGTCGAGTGCGGACTGGGCGACACCGATCGCCCGGCCGGCGGTCTGGATGCGTGCGCTCTCGAAGGTGCGCATCAGCTGCTTGAACCCCTGCCCTTCGACCTCTCCGAGGAGATTCTCCGCGGGCACCGGGAAGCCGTCGAAGGCGAGCTCGTATTCCTTCATGCCGCGATAGCCGAGGACGGGGATCTCGCCGCCGGTGATGCCCGGATCGGGGAAGGGATCGGCGTCGGTGCCGGGAGTCTTCTCGGCAAGGAACATCGAGAGGCCGCGCCAGTTGCGGCTTTCGGGATCGGTCCGAGCCAGCACCGTCATCAGCGAGGCGCGGGCGGCATGGGTGATCCAGGTCTTGTTGCCGGTGATGCGCCAGGTATCGCCCTCGCGCATGGCGCGGGTGGCGAGGCTGCCGAGATCGGAGCCGGTATTGGGTTCGGTGAAAACGGCGGTCGGTAGGATTTCCCCCGAGGCGATCCGCGGCAACCACTTCTCCTTCTGTGCCTCGGTGCCCCCGCCGAGGATCAGCTCGGCGGCGATCTCGGAACGCGTGCCGAGCGAGCCGACTCCGATCCAGCCGCGGGACAGCTCCTCGGACACGACGCACATCGCCGCTTTCGAGAGACCGAAACCGCCATGCTCTTCGGGGATGGTCAGCCCGAAGACGCCCATCTCGGCCATTTCGTGGACGAGCTCCATCGGGATCAGCGCGTCGGCGAGGTGCCAGTCATGGGCATGGGGTGCGACCTTCTCCTCGGTGAAGCGGCGGAACTGGTCGCGAATCATCTCGAGCTCCTCGTCGAGCCCGGTTCGCCCGAAGGTGGGAGCGCCCTCCTGCGCCTGCATCAGCGCGACGAGGCGCCGTCGCGCGGCGGGGGTGTTGCCCTGCCGGGCGAGCGTGGCGATGGCCGGCGTGTCGAGCCCGTCCGCCGTTGTGCCGAGATCGGCGGGGCGGGCCATCTCCCCCTGGCTCATGGGAATGCCACCCCCGAGCTGGGCGAGGTATTCGCCAAGGGCGATCTGATAGAGCAGCCGCTCGGTCTCGCCAAGCTCGCCCGCTTCGTCCAGCCGCTCGGCCCAGCCCTGCATCTGCCGCAGGCTCTCGACAACGGTCGCGGCCCAGGCCAGCGCATGGGCCGCGGTCTGTTCTCGCGCGAGGCGCGCCGGATCGACCTTCCCTTCCGGTGCGAGCGCGGCTCTCAACCCTGCCGTGGCCGCGTCGAGCCAGTTCGCGGCATCCGCCACGGCCGCGCGGCCGGTCTCGATGAGGTTCGGGACGAGCGCTTCGGTCATTGTCTCTCCTCGCCGGTTCGGGTTGAAGGGAAGGCGCACGGCAGTGCGGCCGGATCGGATGCTGCATAGCGGCTTTGCGCATGCAGCGCAACAATGGTGCGCATAAATCGGTAGCGGGAAAAAGATTGTTGCTTGGCGATTTCTCTCCCCTGCTGTCCCCCGAAAGCCTGGCGCTTGCCCTGGCGATCGGTCTTCTTGCGGGCTTCGTCAAGGGGATGGTGGGGTTCGCCCTGCCGATGATCCTCGTCTCGGGTCTCGGTTCCTTCCTGCCGCCCGAGATCGCCCTGGCCGGGCTGATCGTTCCCTCGGTGGCAACCAACATCCTCCAGAGTCTGCGGCAGGGGCCGGCCGCGGCGCTGCGGTCGCTCCGGGCCTTCCTGCCCTTCAATACCGTGCTCTTTGCCGGGATCTATGTCAGTGCATTGCTGATGCGGTCGATCCCCGAGCCGGCCTTCTTCCTCGGTCTTGGCGCTTTCATCGTCTTCTTCTGCGCCATCCAGCTGCTGGGGTGGCGGCCGCATCTTGCCCGCGGGCGCAACATTGCCCTGGAAGTCGTCCTCGGCGTGATCGGGGGAATGATCGGCGGCATCTCCGGCGTCTGGGGGCCGCCGCTGATCCTCTATCTCCTCGCGCTCGATCTGCCGAAGGTCGAACAGGTGCGCGTGCAGGGGGTGACCTTCCTTCTGGGCTCGATCGTGCTCTTCTCTGCCCATCTGCATTCGGGCGTTCTCGACAGGACCACGCTGCCCTTCTCCTTTCTGATGCTGCTGCCGGTTCTCCTCGGCCAGAGGATCGGCCTGCACTTCCACGACCGGATCGACCAGGGCCGCTTCCGCAAGCTGACGCTTCTGGTGCTGCTCGTCGTCGGGGTCAACATCATGCGCCGCGGCATCGGCCTTCTCTTCTGAGCCCTTCAAGGCGGCCGCTTTCGGGGCAGGCCCGGGGCGGCATCCGGCGGGGCGAGGATGCCCGAAAGGAAAACGCCCCGCCGGAGGGCGGGGCGCGGCAGTTTGAGGCGCGGCAGTTTGAGGCGCGGCACCGCTCAGCCGATGGCGACGGCCTTCACCTCCTCGTCCACGTAAGCCATGAACTGGGTGAAATTGTCGGCAAACATCTTCACCAGCTTGCGGGCCTGCGCGTCGTAGGCGGCAGGGTCGCTCCAGGTGGAGCGGGGATCGAGCAGGCTGTCATCGACGCCGGGCACCGACACCGGCACCTCGAAGCCGAAATTCGGGTCGGTCCGGTAATCCACCCCGTCGAGCCTGCCTTCGAGAGCGGCGGAAAGCAGCGCCCGCGTGGCCTTGATCGGCATGCGGTGGCCGATGCCGTAGGGCCCGCCGGTCCAGCCGGTATTGACCAGCCAGCAGCGCGCGCCGCTCTCGTTGATCTTCTCGCGCAGGAGGTTGCCATAGACTTCGGGGCGGCGCGGCATGAAGGGAGCGCCGAAGCAGGTCGAGAAGGTGGGTTCGGGTTCGGTCACGCCCTGCTCGGTGCCGGCGACTTTGGCGGTGAAGCCCGAGAGGAAGTGATACATCGCCTGCGCAGGGCTCAGCCGCGCGATCGGCGGCAGCACGCCGAAGGCGTCGGCCGTGAGCATCACCACGTTGCGCGGAATGCCGGCCATGCCGGTGGACGAGGCGTTCGAGATGTAGTGCAGCGGGTAGGCCGCGCGCGTGTTGGCGGTGATGCTGTCGTCGGAGAAGTCGATCTCTCGGGTCTCGGGGTCGAACACCATGTTCTCGACGATGGTGGCGAACTTCTTCGTGGTGGCGTAGATCTCGGGTTCGGCCTCGGGCGAGAGGTTGATGGTCTTGGCGTAGCAGCCGCCCTCGAAATTGAAGGTGCCCTGATCGGACCAGCCGTGCTCGTCATCGCCGATCAGCACCCGCGAGGTGTCGGCCGACAGGGTGGTCTTGCCGGTGCCGGAAAGGCCGAAGAAGATGGCGACGTCGTTCTCGTCTCCCGGAGCGTGGTTGGCCGAGCAGTGCATCGGCATCACGTTCTTCTCGGGCAGGAGATAGTTCATCAGGGTGAAGATCGACTTCTTGTTCTCGCCGGCATAGGCGGTGCCGCCGATCAGGATCAGCTTCCTGTCGAAATTGAGGGCGATCACCGTTTCCGAGCGGCAGCCATGCCTTGCCGGATCGGCCTTGAAGGACGGCAGGTTGATGACGGTGTATTCGGCAGTGAAGTCGTCGAGCTCCTCGCGGGCCGGCCGCCGCAGAAGATGGCGGTTGAAGAGCGCGTGCCAGGCAAGCTCGCTCAGCATCCGCACATTGACCCGATAGCGCGGATCGGCGCCGGCATGGAGATCCTCGACGAAGATCTCGCCCCCTTCCATGTGCGCCAGCATGTCGGCATGGAGCCGGTCGAAGGCTTCGGGCTCCATCGGCTGGTTGTTCTCCCACCAGATCTTGTCCTCGACCGACGGCGTTCGGACGACGAACTTGTCCTTCGGCGAACGTCCGGTATGGCTGCCGGTGCGCACGAGGAGCGGGCCGCCGATGCCGAGAAAACCCTCGGACTGGCGCAGCGCGGCCTCGACGAGATGGGGTTCGAGCAGGTTGTAATGGACGACGGCGGGGCCGGAAATGCCCTGGCTTTCGAGTGTGAAGGCGGGGTTGACACGCCCTTTCGGCATGTTTTCGGTCATCTGCAAGCTCTCCTCAAGCCCTTGAAAGGCTGTTGACATCTGCGGCCCGGGCCTGAGCCGCTGGCTCCCTATAGCATGGCCGGCCGGGTGCGAAAACCGCCGCCGCGGGGGAAATTTTCCATCGAAATCAGTATCGTTCTATTTTGCGGGGCGCCGGTAACGGGTTGTCAACTTTCCTGTGGCATGAAGCGGGCAGCGAGGTGCGGCCGGCGGCAACGGAAGGATCCGCGCGGAAAAGCTTGCCTTGGGGCGCAAAAGAGGAGATTATCATGTTCAAAAAGAGGCAGGCAGATCAATGAAGCGGCAGGAGCCGCTCGAGCAGAAGGAGCATCGCCATGGCGAGAATTGCTCTCGTTGACGATGATCGCAACATTCTCACTTCCGTGTCGATGACGCTGGAGGCCGAGGGCTTCGAAGTCGAGACCTACAATGACGGGGTCACCGCGCTCGAAGCCTTCAACCGCCGCATGCCGGACATGGCCGTGCTCGACATCAAGATGCCGCGCATGGACGGGATGGACCTCCTGGCCCGCATCCGCCAGAAAAGCCAGCTGCCGGTGATCTTCCTCACCTCGAAGGATGACGAGATCGACGAGGTGCTGGGGCTGCGCATGGGGGCGGACGACTATGTGAAGAAGCCCTTTTCCCAGCGGCTCCTGGTCGAGCGCATCCGGGCGATCCTGCGCCGCAAGGAAGCGGCCGAGAAGGCCGAGGCGCCCGAGGAGAAGGCCGAGATCCTCGTGCGCGGTTCCCTGACCATGGATCCGCTGCGCCATGTCGTCACCTGGAAGGACAACCCGGTCAATCTCACCGTGACCGAATTCCTGCTCCTGCAGGCGCTGGCCCAGCGGCCCGGCTTCGTCAAGACCCGCGATCAGCTGATGGATGTGGCCTATGGCGAACAGGTCTATGTCGATGACCGCACGATTGACAGCCACATCAAGCGCATCCGCAAGAAGATGCGACAGGTCGATCCCGACTTCTCGGCGATCGAGACGCTCTACGGCATCGGCTATCGCTACAACGAGGAATGAATGCCATCGGCGGCATAGAGCCCAGAGAAGCCGTGTCCCCGGGAGATGAAGCCTCCGGGAAAGGATCTGCCGCCTCGCTGCCGGCCGAGGGGCGCAGCTGGCCCTTGCCGTTTCGCTCGCCGCTCGCGCGCAAGATCATCATCTACAATCTTCTCGGGCTGGCGGTGCTGCTTGTCGGCATCCTCATCGTCAGCCCCTACAACAGCTCGATCCTCGAACATCGCCGTGCCAGCCTCGCCCGCGAGGCGCAGCTCCTCGCCACTGCCATCGAGGCGATGCTGCCGGAAGGGCCGGTCTCTCTCGCGGCCGGCGACGGGGTGGATGTCGAGCGCCTTCTCGCCCGGCTCGATCTTCCGGCGGGCCGGACGCTGATCATCGTCGATCCGGCGCTTGCCGTCGCGGCGCGCAAGGAGGGACCGCCCGCCGAGGCAGACCCGGGCATGACCCCCATCACCGAGGTTCTCGACGGCATCTGGCGGCTTCTCTCGGCGCCCTTCTCGGCTTCGGAGCCGCGCATCGATGCCGATGCGCCCCCCCTCTGGCCGGTCGTGGCGCGCACGGCCCTTGCCGGCCGGGTTGTCGCCCGGGTGGACGAGATGCCGGGGGGCTACCGGCCCATGGCCGCCGCGCCCATCCGCCACGGCAAGGGCGTGGCCGGGGCGGTGGTCTTCGTCGAGGACGGCGTGAGCCTGATGGCGGCGCTCGCCCGCGAGCGCGAACGGCTGTTCCAGCTTTTCGCCATTGCCGCGATCGTCTCGATCGCGCTTTCGCTCGTTCTCGCCGCTACCATCGCCAATCCGCTGAACGATCTCGCGGCCGCTGCCGAAAGCGGCGATATCATCGACGAGCAGAAGGGGCGTGGTGGCAGACGGCGCAAGGTCCGCATTCCCGATCTTTCCGATCGGCCCGACGAGATCGGCCGTCTTTCGGCCGCTTTCCGCCGGATGATCGCCGCCCTATACGATCGCATAGAGGCCAACGAGCAGTTCGCCGCCGATGTGGCCCACGAGATCAAGAACCCGCTGGGTTCGCTTCGTTCGGCGGTTGCGACCCTGCGCCATGTGAAGAACGACAGCCAGCGCGAGAAGCTGCTCGACGTGATCGACCACGATGTGCGGCGGCTCGATCGCCTGGTTTCCGACATCTCCAACGCCTCGCGCCTCGATGCCGAGCTGGTGAAGGAGGAAATGGCGCCCTTCGATCTCGTCAGGATGCTCGAGGTACTGGCCGAGTTCCACCGCATCGAAGCCGAGGACAAGGGGATCGACTTCATCACCGACCTGCCGGGAGAACCCATCGTCATCAAGGGGCTCGAGGCTCGTCTCGCCCAGGTGGTGGTCAACCTGCTCTCGAACGCCATTTCCTTCTGCGAGGCGGGCGACGCCATCCGCCTGTGGGCACGGCGCAAGGGCGACCGGGTGCTGATCGTGGTCGAGGATACGGGCCCCGGCATTCCCGAAGAGGCGCTGGAAAAGATCTTCAGCCGTTTCTATTCGCAGCGGCCGGCGGACGATTTCGGCAATCACAGCGGCCTCGGGCTGGCGATCTCGAAGCAGATCGTCGAGGCGCATGGCGGCGTGATCTGGGCCGAGAACATCCGCCCCGGCGAGGAGGACCCGACCTCCGAACCGCTCGGCGCGCGTTTCGTCGTCGGCCTGCCGCTCTGAAGGTGCCGATCGCGCGATGACGAAGGAGAACCCGGCCAGCGCCATCGTTCATGCCTCGGCCGTCGTCCTCGACGGGCAAGGGGTTCTGATCCGGGGGCGTTCGGGGGCGGGCAAGTCGCGCCTCGCGCTCGAGCTGATCGCCCTCGGGGCCACGCTCGTTGCCGATGACCGCACCTGCCTGATCGGGCGCGGCGGACGGCTGCTGCTCGCGCCTCCCCCTTCCCTCGCGGGGCTCGTGGAAGCGCGCGGCGTCGGCATATTGCGACTGCCCCATGCGGAGAATGTGCCGCTCGCGCTCCTCGTCGATCTCGACCGGCCGGCAGCGGCTCGTTTCCCCGAACACGAGACGACACTCCTGCTCGGGCGCGAGATCGTGACCATTCGTGGGGCGGATCACCCCTTCCTGGCCGCGGCGCTGTGCTGTTATCTGACGGGGGAGAGGATCGCACCCCCGTTCGGCGGCTGACCGGGGGCAAGGGGAGGGAGGCGGTGCATGACCGAGACGGTCGGCAGCGATGCAGGCGCGGCACGCCCCGGCGTCGTGCTCGTCACCGGACCGGCGGGGGCAGGGCGGACGACGGCGCTCAAGGCCCTCGAGGATCTCGGTTTCGAGACCATCGACAACCTGCCGCTCGTGCTGCTGCCCCGGCTTTTCGACCAGCCTGCCCCGGACCGCCCCCTCGCGGTGGCCGTCGATCCGCGCACGCGCGATTTCGACATCACCGCCCTTCTCGACCAGCGCGCGCTCCTGGAGCGCCGGGGCATGCGGCCCTGCCTGCTCTTTCTCGATTGCGCGACGCCGACGCTCGAGGCGCGTTTCATGGAAACGCGCCGCCACCACCCGCTGGCGCCGGGGGGAGCGGCGAAAGAAGGGATCATGCGCGAGCTCGCGCTGCTTGCGCCGCTGCGCGAGGCGGCCGATCTCGTCATCGACACCACCGCGCTTTCGCCCCACGATCTGCGTGCAGCGGTGAGCGCGCTGCTTGCCGACGGGATGCAGCCGACACCGCGGATCGACATCGTTTCCTTCGCCTATCCGGCGGGTCTGCCGCCGGGGCTCGATTTCGTCTTCGATTGCCGACTGCTGGACAATCCCCACTGGAAGCCGGCGCTGCGCCCGCTGACCGGGCAGGACGTGGCGGTGCAGCGCCATGTGGCCGCAGACCCGCTCCACGCCCCCTTCCGCGACCATGTGCTCGCACTCGTCGAATTGGCCCATGCACGGGCGGCCCGCGAGGGCCGCGCCGGGCTCTCGCTCGGATTCGGCTGCACCGGAGGGCGCCACCGTTCGGTGGCCATGGCGGAAATGATCGGCACGGCCCTTGCAGAAAAGGGGCGGCGCGTGTCTATACGGCACAGGGAATTGCAAGCGGATCGGGACAATTGATCGGGATCGTCATCGTCGCCCACGGAGGGCTGGCCCGGGAATATCTTGCGGCGGTCGAACATGTCATCGGCCCCCAGCCCGGTGTGCGGGCCATCGCCATCCATGACGATGACGACCGCGCCGCCAAGGCCCGCGAGATTCGCGAAGCGGCCGAGGCGGTGGACGAAGGCGAGGGCGTGGCCATCGTCACCGACATCTTCGGCGGCTCCCCGACCAATCTCGCCCTGCCCGCCTGCGAGAGCCCGGGTCGGTGTATCCTCTATGGCGCGAATCTGCCGATGCTGATCAAACTGGCCAAGTGCCGCCATCGCCCACTCGAGGAGGCGGTGCATCGGGCTGCTGAAGCGGGGCGGAAATATCTCGATGTCTTCGAGAGGAGGAACGGGGCATGACCGTCCGGCGGACGCTCGAGATCGTCAACGAGAAAGGGCTTCATGCCCGTGCTTCGGCCAGGTTCGCCGAGCTGGTCGAGGGGCATGCGTGCCGGGTCGAGGTTTCGAAGGACGGGATGACGGTGTCGGGCGATTCGATCATGGGGCTGCTGATGCTCGGCGCCGGTCGGGGCAGCCGCATCGAGATCGCGGTCGAAGGGGCGGGTGCCGAAGCGCTGGCCGAGAAGATCGAGGCGCTGGTGAAGGATCGTTTCGGAGAGGAATTCTGATGGGTGAACGGCAGGAGGCGGCCTCCGACGCGCCGGACGGGCGGAAGCGGGGTGCGGCAGGGGCGGTCGTACCCGAGGAGGTGGCGAGCGTCTATGCGCCACGCGCCGCCTATGTCGAGGACCCCGACTACAAGCCCTATGACGGCAGCAATCTCTCGTACGCCTCGTCTTTCGGGGATCCCTGGAGCGCGGCCGTCATCCGGATGATCGAGTGGATGACGGGGAAATACACCCTTCTGAAACTGGTGCGCGAATATGAGCGCACGGGCCGGCCGCCCGGCGTCAGCTTCTGGCGCAAGGCGCTGGATCTGCTCGAGATCGAGCTGCTCACACCCGAGGAGGAGATAGCCCGCATTCCGAAGGAGGGGCCTGTGGTGGTGGTCGCCAACCATCCCCACGGGCTCGTGGACGGGCTGGTGCTGGCCGAGCTCGTCGGTCAGGTGCGGCAGGATTTCAAGATCCTTACCCGCTCCCTCCTGACGAACGTGCCCGAAATCAAGTGGCACATGCTGCCCGTGTCCTTCCCCCACGAGCCCGACGCGGTGCGGCAGAATCTGCGCATGCGGCAGGAGGCGATGACCCATCTCGAGCAGGGCGGGGTGGTGATCCTGTTCCCGGCGGGGCAGGTGGCGGCTTCTCCGGGCTGGTTCGACGATGCCCTGGAAGCCGAATGGCATCCCTTCACCGCCAAGATGCTGCTCAAGAGCCGGGCGCGGGTGGTGCCGATCCGCTTTCCCGGTCAGAACAGCCGCTGGTATCAGATCGCCAACAAGATTTCTCCGGTGCTGCGGCAGGGGCTGCTGCTGCACGAGATCGCCCATGCCATCGGCAAGCCCCAGCGCCCCCATATCGGCCACCCGCTCGAGCGTGAGGAGATCGACCGCTGGAAAAGCGATCCGCGGGGGTTCATGGCGTGGCTGAGGGAGCACACCCTCGCCCTCGGCACCGGCCGCGAAGTGCCGATGCCGGCCCCGGGGGCCGGACGCCGGAAGGGCTGAGAGGGCCGAGGGGCGAGACGGCAGGCGGTCATCCCGGTCGTTCATGGCGGGCGTTTCGCCGCAGGAGGCACCACGCGCCGCCCTGTCCGGGTTTGCCCGGGGGGGCGGCATTCCCCGGAGGTGGGAAGGTGCCGCCCGCGCTTCACGGACGAGCGCCGTTCCTGCCGTTCCTGTCGATGACGGAGCCAGCCGCCGGGCCGCCCGCAAGGGTCATTCCAGTGCGGCGATCTCGGCACGCAGCGTGTCGATGCCGGTGCCCTTCTCGGAGGAGGTGACGACGATGCCCGGATAGGCGGCCGGGTGCCCTGCGAGCGCCGCGCGGGTCTTGTCGAGGTTTCTTTCGAGTTCGCCCCGTTTCACCTTGTCGGCCTTGGTGAAGACCACCTCGAAGGGGACCGCCGCCCTGTCGAGCAGCTCCATGATCTCCTCATCCACCTTCTTGATGCCGTGGCGCGAATCGATGAGCACGAAGACCCGCCGCAGATTGGGCCGGCCGGCGAGATAGTCCTTGAGGAGCCTCTGCCAGCGGGCGACGAGATCCTTCGGCGCCTTGGCGTAGCCGTAGCCCGGCAGATCGACGAGGTAGTGGCTGTCGCCAAGGGTGAAGAAGTTGAGTTCCTGCGTGCGCCCCGGCGTGTTGGAAGTGCGTGCCAGCCCCTTGCGGCGGGTCAGGGCGTTGATGAGCGACGACTTGCCGACATTGGAGCGCCCGGCGAAGCATATCTCGATCCGGTCGGCCGGGGGCAGGCCGTCGAGCGCGACCACGCCCTTGAGAAAGGCGACCTCGTTCGTGAGGAGTCTGCGGCCGCGGGTGAGGGCGTCGGGGTCGTCGATCTCGACGACGGGGAATCTTTCGGCGCCATCCGTCATCCGAGCACCTCCATTTCGTCCCCCCTGCGGATCGGACCGGGAGAGACGACCCGCGCATAGACGCCGAAATTGCGCTCTCCTCCCTGCAAGCGCTCGAGAAGGGCGAGAGTGTCGAAGTCGATTCGGCCGGTCTCGGGGTCGGCCGTGGTGGCGCGGCAGCGGCCGATCGGTTCCTCGACGAGGAGTTCCGCGGCGCCGATGCGGATGCGCCTGCCGACGAGATCGAATTCCTCCCACGGGGCGAGCCCCTCGATCCAGAGATTGCCGCGAAAGCGCAGTGGCGAAAGCGGTCGGCCGGCATGTTCGGACAGGGCCCGGAGCGAGGCCGTGGCGTGAAGCGCGATCGAGGGGAAGGGGCTGTCGGTATTGCCGCGGCCGGGCAGGGAGATGATGCGGGCCGGGCCGGGCCGGTCGGAAGGGTAGAGCGGACGCACCCAATCGACAAAACGGGCCGTATCGGCCGGATCGTCCGGGTTGAAGCGGATGGGTGGTCGTTCCGGGTGGGTCAGCAGGAGGGAGGGGGTGTTCGCCTCGAAGGAAAGCCGGGCCTCCATCGCCTGAAGGGTGGGAGCCTTGGCGCCGCGCATGAAGTTGTTGCAGCGGATCCATTCCCGACCGGCCTTCCCGGCTTCCGGCACCCCCTCCTGGAGCACCGCCCAGTGCCGGTCCCAGGGCAGGGCGGCGTCGGCCGCGAGCGTCACCGCCTCGAGCGCTTCGCGGCCATGCCCCTTGAGGGGGTGGCGCCATATGGCGACGAGCCGCGCCGCCGTCATCCGCTCTTCTCCCCGCTCCGGCGGCGGAAGCTCGCGAGGATGTTGCCCAGAACGTCGGGCTTCACCCCCTGCATCCGCATGATGATGTATTGCTGCGTGAAGGAGAGGGTGTTGTTGGTGATCCAGTAGAGCACGAGACCCGAAGGAAAGTTCCCCAGCATGAACATGAAGACCCAGGGCATCCAGCCGAAGATCTTCTGCTGGACCGGGTCGGTCGGGGTGGGGTTGAGCTTCTGCTGCAGCCACATGGAGATGCCGAGGAGGATCGGCAGCACCCCGATCGAGAAGATGCCGAAGATGCCGGTCGGGTCGGGCGCATCCCAGGGCAGGAGGCCGAAGAGGTTCATCCAGCTGGTCGGGTCGGGCGCCGAGAGGTCGCGGATCCACAGGATCCAGGGCGCATGGCGCAGCTCGATGGTGACGAAGATCACCTTGTAGAGCGAGAAGAAGATCGGGATCTGCAGGAGGATCGGCAGGCAGCCGGCGGCCGGGTTCACCTTCTTCTCGCGATAGAGCTTCATCATCTCCTGCTGGAGCATCTGCCGGTCCTCGCCGGCGCGTTCCTTGAGCTTCTCGATCTCGGGTTGAAGCTCCTTCATCCGCGCCATCGAGACGTAGGATTTCCACGCGAGAGGGAAGAGCAGCGCCTTGATGAGGAGCGTCAGGCCGATGATGGCCCAGCCCATGTTGCCGATCAGCCCGTTGATGAAATGGAGCACGCGGAAGATCGGCTTGGTGAGGAAGAAGAAGAAGCCCCAGTCGATGGCATCGATGAAGCGTTCGAAGCCACGCTGCTCTTCGTAATGGCGGATGGTTTCCCACTCCTTGGCCCCGGCGAAAAGGTTGGTTCCGGCCGTTGCGGTGCTTCCGTCGGCGATGGTCATCACCGGCTGGCGGGCCTCGACCTGGTAGATGTCGGCGCCGGCAAGATACTTCACCACCGCCTTGAAGGCCGTGCCCGGGTCGGGAACGAGGGTCGCCATCCAGTACTTGTCTGTGAAGCCGACCCAGCCATTGGCGCTCACGTCGATCTTCTCGACATTGCCGCGCTCCCTGGGGTCGAAATCGAGATCCGGGATCTTCTTGTAACCGATTTCCTCGAGCTTGCCGTCATGCTCGAGAATGGCGCCTTCGTGCAGGATGTAGTAGCTGCGCCCCCTGGGCTTGCCGTGGCGGGCGACGATGCCGTAGGGCGCGAGGCGCACCGGCCTGCCCGAACGGTTCTCCACGCTCTGCTTCACCGTGAAGAGGTAGTTCTCGTCCACCGAGATCGTGCGGCGGAAGACGAGCCCCTTGCCGTTGTCCCAGCGCAGGATGACGGGGCTGTCGAGGGTGAGCCGGTCGCCCTTCTCGATCTCCCAGAGCGTGTCGGGGCCGGGCACGTCCGCGAAGGAAAGCTCGCCGGCCGGGATCCAGCCGCTGATAGCGTAATAGGCCCGATCGGTGCCGACCGGAGAGAACAGGATCACGTTGCCCGAATCGGGATCGAGGGTCTGCCGGTAGTCCTTGAGCAGAAGGTCGTCGATCCGTGCCCCCTTGAGCGCGATCGAGCCGGTGAGCCGCGGCGTGTCCACGGCGATGCGGGGGGAACGGGCGAGCGCCTTGCTGCGCAATTCTTCGGGGGTGGTGCTCTCCAGTTTTACCTCGCCGGGCAGGGGCAGGGCCTGATCGGGGATCGTGGCGCCGTCCGCGGGCGCCTCGCCCGGCGCCGCTTCGGAGGTTGCCGTCCGGGGCGGCGGGGTGGTGCTTTCGGGCGGGAAGAGGATGAACCAGGCGAAGATCACCGCCGTGCTGAGCACGGTTGCAAGGATGAGGTTGCGGTTCTGTTCGTCCATCGCTCGGATCCCTTGAGAATTGGCCACGGCCCTTCAACAGGCAGGCGGGCAAAAGGTCAAGGGCCGCCCCGGCCACTCGGCGGTGCGGTTGCCTTGGGCGTGCAGCCTGTTCACGGGGTCGTGGGTCCGTCCTCCATGAGGTGGATGCCTTCGGTGAGCAGCGAAACCCGGGCCGCGCGGCCCACGGCGAGGGCGTTGCGCCGGGCGACATGGGTCGGCACGGAGAAATGGAGCGGCAGATCGGGCGCGTGATCGGGCCGCAGGCTCACCTCGACATTCTGGCCGATCGGCACGAGCTCCGAGATCGTGCCCTCGACCGGGTTCTCCTTCTCGCCGCGGGAGGGCCGGTCGAGCCTGTGGAGCAGGACGAAGCCGTCCGGCACCACCCATTGGCGGTCCATGCCGGGGGCGCTGCCGGCCGGTGCATGGGTGAATTCGAGGGGAAGGCCCTGCCAGTCGAGAAGGCCGGGTGTCTTCCCTTCGGGCAGGGCGCGGATCCTCCCGCGGAAGACGTTGCGCAGGTTGACGAGGCGGGCGACGGCCGCGCAGCAGGGCCGCGTCAGGATGTTTTCGGGCGTGCCGGTCTGGAGGATGCGGCCATGGGCGAGCACCGCCAGCCTGTCGGCCAGCATCACCGCTTCCTCGAGGTCATGGGTGACGAGCAGGCTCGGCATGGTCAGCCTGGCGCGCAGGGCGGCGATCTCGCGGTAGAGCCTCAGCCGGGTGGCCTTGTCCACGGCCGAGAAGGGTTCGTCGAGAAGGAGGAGCGCCGGATCGCGCGCCAGCGCCCGGGCGAGCGCCACCCGCTGGCGCTGCCCGCCCGACAGGGCGGCGGGCCGCCGGTCCTCGAGCCCCTCGAGATGGACCATACCGAGAAGGGCCCGCGCCCGCTTGCCCCGTTCGGCGGTCGGCAGGTCGGAGAGGGCGACGGCGATGTTCTCGAGTGCGGTCATGTGCGGGAAGAGGGCATAGCTCTGGAAGACATAGCCCGTGCGTCGCTGGCGCGCCGGCAGATCGATGCCCGCGGCACTGTCGAGCCATGTCTCGCCGCCGACGGTGATGCGGCCTTCCCGTGGCGCGGCGAGCCCGGCGAGCATGCGCAGGATGGTGCTCTTGCCGCTGCCCGAAGGGCCGACGAGAGCAAGCAGCTCCCCCGGCGCGCAGGCAAGTTCGGCCCGGATCGGGATCGGGCTGTCCTGCACGAGACGCGCATCGAGCCCCCGGAAAGGGCGGGTGGCATCGTCCCCGCTCATCGCCGCCTCCTCCCCTCTTCCGCGCCCGGGGCGAGAATGCGTCGGCCGAGCCAGGTGGCCAGAGCGATGGTGAGGAGCGAGATCGCGAGCAGCAGCGCCGACATGCGTGCCGCCGCCGCCTCGTCGAAGGCCTGCACCCGGTCATAGATGGCGATGGCCACCGTCCGCGTCTCTCCGGGCACGGCGCCCCCGACCATCAGCACGATCCCGAATTCGCCGAGCGTATGGGCGAAGACCAGCACCATCGCTCCGAGAATGCCGGGCCAGGCGAGGGGGAGTTCGATCCGGCGAAAGCACTGCCAGCGACCGAGGCCGCAGGTGGCGGCGGCCTCGCGCAGATCGGCGGGAATGGCCTCGAAGGCCCGCTGGATCGGCTGGATGGCGAAGGGAATGTTGAACAGGAGCGAGGCAAGAAGGATGCCCTCGAAGGTGAAGACGAGGGTGCGGCCGGTGAGCGCCTGCCAGAGCTGGCCGATCGGCGAGGCGGTGCCGAAGGCCACGAGCAGATAGTAGCCGAAGACGGTGGGCGGCAGCACGAGTGGCAGGGCGATGAGCGCCTCGAGCGCCGGTTTGCCGTGAAAGCGGGTCTCGGCCAGCCAGCGTCCGAGGAAGAGGGCCAGCGGGATCAGGAGAAGGACCGTCAGCCCTGCGAGCCTGAGCGAGAGGAGAAGGGCGGTCCAGTCCATCTCACCTGTCCGATGCATCGGCGGGAAGCGCGAAGCCGTGGCGGGCGAGCACGGCCCGGGCCTCGGGCGACGCCAGGTGGGCGTAGAAGCGCCGGGTCGCGTCGCCGGCGCCTTTCGCGAGGGCCATGCGCTGGCGCAGCGGGGTGTGCAGCCTCTGTGGCACGAGTGCCGTTCGCGCCCGGCTGACGACGGGGGGGGCGAGCGCCAGCGAATGGGCGACGAGGCCACCCTGAACACCGCCCGAAAGGGCGAAGGTCAGCGCCTGGGCGACGTTCTCGCCATAGACGAGATGCGGCCGGATCCGCTCCCACAACCCGGTTGCCACGAGAGCTTCGCGGGCCCGCTCCCCATAGGGCGCGTGTTCGGGGTTGGCGATGGCAAACCGGCTCAGCCTGCCATCCTCGAGCGCGGCGGCCAGATCGGCGAGAGTGCCGTCGGGTTCGAGAGGCGAGGCAGGCGGCAGGACGAGCGCCAGCCGGCCGAGTGCGTAGATGCGCCCCGAATCCGCCAGGAGACCGTCCTTCGCCAGTTCGAGCACATAGCGTTCGTCGGCGCTCATGAAGATCCCGAACGGGGCGCCCTGGCGGATCTGCCGGGCGAGGTTGCCCGAGGAACCATAGACGATCTCGACCGGAGCATGGCCGCCGGTCCGCCAGGCCCGGGTGATCTCGTCGAGCGCGAAGCGCAGATCGGAGGCTGCGGCCACGAGCACGCGCTCCTCCTCCGCGCGCAGCGAAGGGGCGAACAGCACCGCAGCCATGCCGGCAAGGCCGAGCGACAGGCTGCACCGCCGCGTGAGGCGAAGGGGGTGTGTCATGGCTTCAGGCTTAGACCGAGGCGCGGCTTCATGCAAACCGCGGGCCGCGGCGCCTCGCCGCATTCTCAGCCTGCGGGCAGCATCCGGCCGAGTCGCCGGCCGCCGAGAATGTGGAGGTGGAAGTGGGGCACTTCCTGCACGCCGTGAACGCCGGCATTCGAGATGGTGCGGTATCCGCCGCCACCTTCGTCCGGCGCCACCCCCATCTTGCGGGCGACTTCACCGACGACGCGCATGAAGTCGGCCAGCTCCTCCGCCGAGGCTTCGGCCGCGAAATGATCGAAATTGACGTATTTTCCCTTGGGGATGACGAGCACATGCACCGGCGCCTGGGGGCGGATGTCGCGGAAGGCCAGGGTGTGCTCCGTCTCCATCACCGTATCGTTGGGAATCTCGCCGCGGAGGATCTTCGCGAAGACGTTTTCCTCGTCATATTCGTAGGCCATGGCAGCGTTGCTCCTTGCTGTGAAATGCAGATGACGGTGGATCAGTCGTCGAAAAGGTAAGGGGTGTTGGCAATGTCAAGAGCGGTGTTCCTGTCGATGTCGAGAAAATCGGCGATCGCCTCGGCGTTCTCGTCGGCGGGGCGGGTTTCGGAAACGACGAGATGGCCGGGAAAGGCCGCGTCGCGCAGACGCTCCGCCTCGAGGGCGAATTCGCTGCGAATGGTCGGCAGCAGCCGTTCGATGACAGGGCGCGGGGTGGCGTCGGCGGCGATGCCGATGCGCTTGGCGTGCTCGACGAGGTAGTCGTCCGAGAAGGTGCACTGGATCTCGAGCAGCCGCGTGGTGCAGCGGTCGGCGAAGAAGTCGCGCAGGATGTCGATGTCCCACGGGTCGAGGCAGAAGATCAGCCGGTCGGTGCCGTAATATTCGAACAGCATCCGCATCAGCGCCCGCCGGTGGCGCTGGCGCTTGGCAAGGTCGCGTTCGATGCCTCCCATCGGGGGCAGATGGGCGCTTTGCTCGTTGAAGACGTATTCGAGCGCCTGGATGCCGGTATGCCGGGAGGCCGCCGCCGCGAAGCGCTTGGCGACGTGCCATTTCTTGCACACGACGATCAGGAGTTCGCGGTCGCGCCCAACCGAGCTTTCACGTTCCCAGAAACGTGGTCCGAACCGGCGGCCGATGCGCCCGCGGCCGGCAAGGAAATGGTAGAGGTTGCGCCCCTCGTTGGAGATGGCGAAATCCATCCGGTCGCTGACATAGAGTGCACCGAGCCGTTCCTTGAGCTCCTTCGCGTCGGGCGAGATCTTGCGGGCGAAGAGGTAGTCCTGCCCGAGGAGCAGATCGTGGTGATCGTTGTAGAAGTTCACCGGCATGCCGTAATCGGAGAAGATCAGGAAGGTCGGCGTGCGGGAGACGATCTCGCGCTCGGGCACGAGACGGCGCACCAATGTCTGGAAGAAGGTCTCGTCCGGGATCCAGGTGGTGGCGAAGAAGCGCAACACGTCCTTGCGCCGCTCGAGGAAGTCGAGGATCTTCTCGATCGTGTCGCGCCGCAGGCACCACCACTGGGAACCGATATGGACCTTCAGCCCCCTGGGGATGGCGCGCCTGAGCCCGAGCTTCTGTTGCAGGGCGAGCGAAAGGTAGAAAAGCCGCTTGTGCCTGCGCTCGTTGAAGAAGTGGCGATAGACCAGCCGTTCTTCCACGAGCCCGGTCTTGATCCAGCCCGAGGTGAAGAAATCGACGCTCTCGATGAAATCGGCATCCTGGCGGCCGAGATAGTCGTGAATGTAGCGAGCCGACTTGATGGGCATGCAGTCGCCCGAGACCATGTAGAAATGGCTCGCGCGGGGGAAGGCTTCGACCGCCGCCTTCACCGCCTCGAGCGTGGCGGCCACGAGGGACCACTCCCCCCATCCGCAGCGGACGCGCTTGCGGGCGAAGGTGACGCGCGGGTTCTCGCCCAGCCCTTCGCGGATGCGCGCGAAGTCGCGGCGGGCGGCGTTGGCGTCGAAATGGATCGAGATATAGTCGCCCGCCGCCGTCAGCTGCTCGGCTTGCCGGATGATCCCCTCGGGATCCTTGTGACACAACAGGATGTAGGCGATCCGCGCCATGGGGCGACCTCATGCGGTTTCCGTTTCCTTACTGGAGACGATCCTGCATTGAAAAGGCAAAAGGTTTCTGTTTTCTTCGCGCCTGAACGGTCGCCGCATTCCTGCCTCCATCGCGTGGCGTGGCGGGCAGGCCGGCAGTGCAGCAGGCAGGGTGTGCGATGGGATTTCCCGGAACATGGATGACCGAAAGCGGTTCGATGGCGTATCGCGTCATCCCCAAATGCGCCTGTTCGACCATCGGCCAGATCATGTATTACACCGACCACGGCGAATATTTCGACGGCGACATCCATGACGCCACCGCCGGCATCCACAAATGGTCGATGGAGGAAAGTCGTCCGCTGATCGAGAAGGCGGTGAAGGAGCATGGGACCTTCATCTTCACGTCGGTGCGCAATCCCTACGCCCGCATTCTATCGGCCTTCTTCGACAAGATCTGCGGCATCCAGCGCAACGGGCGGCGCTACCGGGGCAATCTCGTGCCTCTCCTGATCCAGAAATACGGCATCGAGGTCGGCAGCCCCGAGGACGGGTTCGATTTCGACCAGATCCGCTCCTTCCGCCGCTTCCTGCTCTTCGTGCGCGACACGATCCGCTTTCGCAAGCCGATGGACCCGGACATCCACTGGTCGGCCATGTCGAGCCACGCGGCGACGCTGGTCTGCAATGGCGGACGGTTCGACATGATCGTGCGCGTCGAGAGCATCCAGAAGGACATGAACGAGGTGTTGAAGCGGGTGAAGCCGAAGCATCGGCTCGACGTGCGCAAGATGCCCCGCTTCAACGAATCGTCGGGGCATGGTCCGAAACGGTTGCACCCGGTGGAGGACTATTTCGACGATCTGTCGATGCACCTCGTCTACGAGATCTACCGAAAGGATTTCGATCTTTTCAGATACGATTTCGAAAACCCCGCCAACCGGCAGCCGACGGGTGAAATCGATCTCGAGGAAGTGCACTACAAGCTTTGCGAATAGGCGGGTGCTGCGCGCGCTGCTATTTCACCGGTTCGGTGGCCTTCAGCAGGCGGGAGACGAGAGCGCGGAACGTCTCGCCGTCCTCGGCAGGCAGGCGTGCCAGAAGCTCGGCCTGGAAATCGAGGGCGATCGGCGTGATGGCGGCGTAGAGCTCGCGGCCGGCTCCGGTGAGCTCGAGGGCGACGAGGCGCCGATCGGTCGGATTCACCTGTTTGGAGACATAACCGTTCCTCTCGAGTCGGGTGGCCGCGCGCGAGATCTTCGACTTGTCCATGTCCACCCGCTCGTGGATCTCGCGCACGCTGAGCGGTTCGCCGGCCTGCGCCAGATGGGCGAGCACCCGCCATTCGGGAATGGAAAGGCCGAACTCCTCACGGTAGCGCCGCGAGAAGTCGCGGCTGATGCGATTGGCCAGCGCCACCAGCTGGTAGGGCAGGAATTCGGAAAGCTTCAGTTCTTCAGCCATCGGGGCCCCCTGCTGCCGAGCCTGTCCTGAAATGACATGAAGACCCCCTTCCATCAAGCTTGCGGTCCGGGTGCCATTGCCGCAGGCGGGCCTGCCCTGCACGAAAATTGTGCAGACCGGGCCCGTTTATGCTATGGTTTCGTCACTTTCGGGACAGGAACGGGGAGAACGTCATGGACTATGTCAATGTGCTGGCGGCTGCGGTGGCCGCCTGGATCTGGGGTGTGGTCTGGTATGCCCTGGCAGCGAAGCCTTGGGCCGAGGCGGCAGGCATTGCCGACAGGGAGCCGGGCGTCGAACGGAAGATCGGCATGATCGTTTCCCTTGTCGCGCTGCTGCTCGTTGCCGGCATGATGCGGCACATGTTCAACGAGGCCGGCATTGGGGCGGTCGGGAAGGGGGCGCTCGCCGGGGCCGGCATCGGCCTTTTCATCGTCACCTCCTTCCTGGCGATGAACCACTACTGGGCTGCGCGGCCCGTGAAGCTCACCCTGATCGACGGGATCCACGCCACCGTCGGCTGCGGCATCATCGGCGTGCTGCTGACGGCTTTCTGAATGCGGGTTCGGACATGAAGAGGGGGCGGCAGGCACCGGCCGCCCCCTTCTTTTCCTGTGGCGGGAATCAGCCGTAGATGCTTTCCCTGCCGTATTTCCGCACCAGCATGTAGTAGATCACGGCGCGATACTTGTTGCGGTTCGAGCGGCCGTATTTCGCGATCACCTCGTCGATGGCGGCCATGAGATCGTCGCTGTCCTCGAGGCTGAGCTTCTTGACGAGGAAGTTCTTGCGCACCCGCTCGAGCTCTGCCGGGTCGGAGCCGGCGACGGTTTCGGCATCGGCATTGTAGATCGAGGGGCCGAGCCCGATCACGACCTTCTTCAGAAGCGCCATGTCCGGTTCTTCTCCGAACTTGTCGCGAATGTCCTGGGCATATTTCTCGATCAATTCGTCCCTGCGGCCCATGATGTGTCTCCCGTGATTCATGTTCGAATGAGTGGTGGAGCCTGTCGTGCATCCGCAGGGAGTATCGCCAGAGACGTGCGGCAAGGCAAAACATTTCTTGTCGCGGACGAATGGGGGTGCTGGCGCCCGTGAAAAGGGCCGCGCCATGCCGGGCGCAGCCCTTCCCGTCTCCGGAGCGTCGCCCGGTCAGTAACGGTAATGCTCGGGCTTGAAGGGGCCTTCGGGGCTGACGCCGATGTATTCGGCCTGCTCGGGGGTCAGCTTCGTCAGCTTCGCCCCGACCTTGTCGAGATGCAGCCGGGCCACCTTCTCGTCGAGATGCTTCGGCAGGACATAGACCTTGTTCCCGTACTGGTCGCCACGGGTGAAGAGTTCGATCTGCGCCAGCACCTGGTTGGTGAAGGAGGCCGACATGACGAAGGAGGGGTGGCCGGTGGCATTGCCGAGGTTCAGGAGCCGCCCTTCGCTCAGGAGGATGATGCGGTTGCCCGAAGGCATCTCGATCATGTCCACCTGGTCCTTGATGCGGGTCCATTTGTGGTTGCGCAGCGCGGCCACCTGGATCTCGTTGTCGAAATGGCCGATATTGCCGACGATGGCCATGTCCTTCATCCGCCGCATGTGCTCGATGCGGATCACGTCCCTGTTGCCGGTGGCGGTGATGAAGATGTCGGCCTTGTCCACCACGTCCTCGAGGGTGACCACCTCGTAGCCGTCCATCGCCGCCTGCAGGGCGCAGATCGGATCGACCTCGGTCACCGCGACGCGGGCGCCGGCGCCGCGCAGCGAGGCGGCCGAGCCCTTGCCCACGTCGCCATAGCCGCAGACCACGGCGAACTTGCCGGCCATCATCGTGTCGGTCGCGCGGCGGATGCCGTCCACGAGGCTTTCCTTGCAGCCGTAGCGGTTGTCGAATTTCGACTTGGTGACCGAGTCGTTGACGTTGATCGCCGGGAAGGGCAGTTGCCCCTTCTCCATCATCTGGTAGAGCCGGTGCACGCCGGTGGTGGTTTCCTCGGTCACGCCGCGGATCATGTGCCGCTGCCTGACGAACCAGCCCGGGCTTTCCTTGATGCGCTTGCGAATCTGGGCGAAGAGGGCTTCCTCCTCCTCCGAGGTCGGCACGGCGATCAGCCCTTCCTCGCCTTCCTCGACGCGGGCTCCGAGGAGAATGTAGAGCGTGGCATCGCCGCCATCGTCGAGGATCATGTTGGCGCCGCCTTCGGGGAAGTGGAAGATCCGGTCGGCGTAATCCCAGTATTCCTCGAGTGTCTCGCCCTTCTTGGCGAAGACCGGGATGCCGCGCGCGGCGATCGCGGCGGCGGCGTGATCCTGGGTCGAGAAGATGTTGCACGAGGCCCAGCGGACATCGGCCCCCAGATGCACCAGCGTCTCGATCAGAACCGCTGTCTGGATCGTCATGTGCAGCGAGCCGGCGATGCGGGCGCCCTTGAGGGGCTTCGTGTCGCCGTATTCCTCGCGCAGCGCCATGAGGCCGGGCATCTCGGTTTCGGCGATCTCGATTTCCTTGCGGCCCCATTCGGCCAGCGACGGATCCTTGATGACGGATTCGGACATGTGTCTCTCTTTCGTTTCCTGCGGCGAGCGCTTGACTTGGCGGTTCGGCCCTTCCCATAGCGAAGCGGTGTGGGATCGGCAATGGGCAGGGCGATGACGGCAGGCAGGCGCAGACCGGTGCGGGCATGGCAGCGGATGCTGTCGGGGCGGCGGCTCGACCTTCTCGACCCGTCGCCGCTCGACATCGAGATCGAGGACATCGCCCACGGTCTGGCCTTCGTCGCCCGCTGGAACGGGCAGACGGCCGGGGACTGGCCCTATTCGGTGGCGGAGCATTCGCTTCTCGTGGAGGCGCTCTTCGGGCGGATCGCGCCGCGGGCGCCGGCCCGCTGGCGCATGGCGGCGCTGCTGCACGACGCGCCGGAATATGTCATCGGTGACATGATCTCGCCGGTGAAGGGGGCGATCGGCGCGTCCTATGCCGATCTCGAACGGCGGCTCGCGGCGGCCATTCACCTGCGCTTCGGTCTGCCGCCGGAGCTGCCGGCGGCGCGCAAGCGGCAGATCAAGCGGGCCGACCGTCTCAGCGCCTGGCTCGAGGCGGTGGGGATTGCCGGCTTTTCGGAAGCGGAAGCGAACCGGCTCTTCGGCGCACCCGATCCGGGGCTGATCGAGGGGCTGGGCATCACCCTGCGCCCGCCGCGGGAGGTGCGCGACGCCTACCTCGCCCGCCACCGGGCATTGCTGGCGGCCATGGAACGGGAGGAGCGGGGATGAGGCGGGCGCCCGGCCGGCGGATCAGCGCGGCGACCGCTTGGCGAGGATCCGCTGGAGGGTGCGGCGATGCATGTTGAGCCGACGCGCCGTCTCGGACACGTTGCGGTTGCAGAGCTCGTAGACCCGCTGGATGTGCTCCCACCGCACCCGGTCGGCCGACATCGGGTTCTCGGGGGGCGGCGGCTTCGAGGCTGCCGGCGCAAGCAGCGCGGCCGTCACGTCATTGGCGTCGGCGGGCTTGGCGAGATAGTCGGTCGCGCCGAGCTTGACGGCGGCCACGGCCGTGGCGATGGCTCCGTAGCCGGTGAGAACGACGATCCGCGCATCCTTGCGCCGCTCGCGCAGCGCCTCGACCACGTCGAGCCCGTTGCCGTCCTCGAGCCGGAGGTCGATCACGGCATAGGCCGGGGGGCGCCCCGTCACGATGGCCTTGCCCGCGGCCACCGAATTGGCCGTCTCGACGGCGAAGCCCCGCTTTTCCATCGCCCGGGCGAGGCGCCGCAGGAAAGGTTCGTCGTCGTCAACGATCAGAAGCGAGTTGTCCTCGCCGATCTCTTCAAGCTGGCGTTCGGTCATGGTGCCCAGTCCGGTTCGCTGCAACTGGAGCGGACATAACGTCCTTGCGACAACATGTCAAGCAGGAATTCCAACATGCGAATATGAGCATGTTGTAAATCCGCGAGCCGGGTCCGGGTGCCTCCAGCGCGCTCAGCCGCTGCCTTCCCGACCGAGGGCCGACAGATAGCAGCGTACCCGGGCGGCGATGTCCTCGGGCGAATCCTCCCGGCCGAAGATCTCCACCACCCCGTGACCGGGAATGTAGAAATAGGTGAAGGCCGAGTGATCGACGAGATAGTAGTCGGGATCGTAATCCGGGTCCGTCGGTTCCGGCACGCGATAATAGACCTTCCAGTTCCGCGCCGCCTGGCGGATCTGGTCGGGGGAGCCGGAAAGGCCGACGATCTCGGGGTCGAAACTGTCGGTGAAGTCCTTCATGCGCTCGGGGGTGTCGCGCTTGCTGTCCACCCCGACCATCACGAGTTTCAGATCATGTCCCTGATCCCTGAGGAGCCGATAGGCCACGGCATTGCGCTGCATGTCCGTCGGACAGACATCGGGGCAGGAGGTGTAGCCGAAATAGACGAGGGCGGGCCTGTCGAACACCTCTTTGTCGGTGACGGTGCTGCCGTCTTCGTCGACGAGGGTGAAGGCCCCGCCGATCGCGGAAGAGCCGCCGGCGATGCGTGTCTTGCGGCACCGGGCAAAGAGGTCGGCGGGGCGGCGGCGCGTCGTCCACCACCAGAACCCCGCCCCGGCCGCTCCCGAAGCCAGAGCGGCGGCCGAAAGGGTCAGAAGGAAGCTGCGGCGTTTCATGGAAAGCTCCGTTCGGCAGAGGAAGAAGCGAGTCGGCGCATTGATCCTCCCACGGTGCCGGAATATCAAGTCACATATGGATGATGAAAAGCCGCATCTCGCGAAGACAGACCCTGCCGGGCCGGCCACCGCCGTTTCCGGCGGGCTGGCCTGCGGCATCGCCATCGAGAGCGGCGACATCAAGCGCATTCCGCCGCGCCTGCTCGACCCGGAGGCCCATTGCGAATGGGTGCGGTTGCGGACGCTGATGCTCCTGCGCTGGCTCTCGATCGCCGGGCAGCTGGTCGTCATCCTGGCGGCGCATTTCCTTCTCGGCCTCGGCATCTCCCTCGAGCTTTCCCTGCTGGTGGTGGCGGTTTCCGCCCTCGTCAATCTGGGGGCGGGCCTGATCTTCTCCCCCAATGCCCGCCTGCCCGAATACGGCACGCTCGCTTTCCTCGTCTTCGATCTTCTCCAGCTTGCCGCGCTGCTCGGGCTCAACGGCGGGCTGACCAACCCCTTCGCCCTCCTCATGCTCGCGCCCGTGGTGGTGGCGGCCACGGCGCTGCATCTGGCGCCGACGCTGTTCCTCGGTGCCCTCGCCATCCTTGCCACGATCTTCCTGCGCTATGTCCATCTGCCGGTGATGCTGCCCGACGGCAGCCCGCTCCTCCTGCCCGATCTCTTCCTTGACGGCTTTCTGGCCGCCATCGTCATCGGTATCGTCTTCACCGGTGCCTATGCGCGGCGGGTGACGGTGGAGGCCCATGCCATGGGGCAGGCGCTCCTCGCCGCGCAGCTTGCGCTCGCGCGCGAGCAGATGCTGTCGGATCTTGCCGGCGTGGTGGCCGCCACCGCCCACGAGCTCGGCACGCCGCTCGCCACCATCAAGCTGGTGAGCTCGGAGCTTGCCGAGGAGCTGGCCGACCGGAAGGAGCTGCGCGAGGATGCCGAGCTCATCGCCCAGCAGGCCGAGCGCTGCCGTGACATCCTCCACTCGATGGGCAAGGCCGGCAAAGCCGACCTGATGATCCGCCACGTGCCGCTCGAGGAGCTTCTGCGACAGGCGGCCGAACCCCATGCGGAACGCGGCAAGGAAGTGATCTTCGACGTCGCGCCCCTGCCCGGGGGGGAGAAGCGCCAGCCCCTCGTGCGGCGCGATCCGCAGATCATCCACGGGCTGCGGAACTTCATCCAGAATGCGGTCGATTTCGCCCGCAGCACGGTCTGGGTCGAGGGGTATTGGGACGACAAGGTGCTCCGTGTCCGGATCTCCGACGACGGTCCCGGCTACCCTGCCGACGTGCTCGGCCGCATCGGCGATCCGTTCATGTCCTACGCGCCGGCCTACAAGGCCGACGACACGCGGCCGGGCTATGAGGGCATGGGGCTCGGTATCTTCATCGCCAAGAACCTGCTCGAACGTTCGGGCGCGACGCTGGTTTTCGCCAACGGCCGCGATTTCGACGACGGGCATCACCGGAAACGGGGCGGCGCCGTGATCGAGATCACATGGCCGCTCGAGGCGATCGTCGATGTCGAGAACGCGAGCCGTGCCCCTCTCGGGGAGAACATCAACCTCAGGACCGAGACATAGGGCGTGGATGACGGAAACCGGCGCCATGAATGAAGAGGGAGGCCGTCGCGGGCGGCGGTCCGGGGAGGGCACGGAAGCCGGGCAGGGCGGCATCCGTCTTGTCGGACGGCTCGCGGACGAGGCGGCCACCCGCGATCTGGCGGCGCTTCTGGCCGGGGCGGCCGAGCCGGGGACGACCTTCCTGCTCGAAGGGCCGGTGGGGGCCGGCAAGTCGGCCTTCGCCCGGGCCTTCATCACCCATCTGCGCCGCCACCACGGCCAGCCGCCCGAGGAGGTGCCGTCGCCGACCTACACCATCGTCCAGACCTACCGGGCCGGGCCGCTCGAGATCTGGCATGCCGATCTCTACCGGCTGTGCAGCCCGGACGAGCTGGTCGAACTCGGGCTCGAGGAGGCCTTCGAGACGGCGGTGGTGCTGATCGAATGGCCCGAGCGGCTCGGCGAGCTCCGCCCGTCCGGAGCCGTCACCCTGCGGCTCGAGCCGATGGGCGAGAATGCGCGCGCTCTCGCCCTGACGCTGCCCGCGGCCCTGGCCGGGAGACTGGCGCCCCGCCTCGCCGCATTCGGGCTCGAACGCAATGGTGAGGGAACGGGGCATGCATGAGGGAACGCCGCTTGGGGCCATCTTCGCCGGCAGCGACCGCGACCGGGCCGCGCAAGCCTTTCTCGCCGGTGCAGGCTGGGCCGGTGCCACGGCAAGCCCGGTGGCGGGGGACGCTTCGAACCGGCGCTATTTCCGCCTTGTGAAGGAAGGCGAGAGTGCCATCTTCATGGACGCCCCGGCCGGGAAGGGCGAGGATGCCGGTGCCTTTCGGCGCCTCGCCGATCATCTCGTCTCCCACGGTTTTTCCGCGCCGCGGATCCTCGCCGCCGACGAGGCGCAGGGTTTCCTTCTGGTCGAGGACCTCGGGAACGATCTCTATGCCCGGGTCTGCGAACGGGAGCCGGGGCGCGAAGCCGAGCTCTATGCCGCCGCCACCGATGCCCTGGTGGCGCTCGGCCGCCGGCCGGTACCCGCCTTCGCCGCTCCCTATGACGAGGGGCCGCTGTGGCAGGAGGCGGTGCTCGTGGCCGACTGGTATCTGCCGCCGCTGATCGGAGTGCGTGCCGCCGCCGCCTTTCGCGACTCGTTGCGCACGACGCTTCTGCCGCTTCTCGTTCCTGCCCTGCAAGCGCCGCCCGTTCTCGTCCTCAGGGACTATCATGCCGAAAACCTGCTGTGGCTGCCTGACCGGGAGGGCATTCGCCGGGTCGGGATGATCGACTTCCAGGACGCGCTCGCCGGTCACCCCGCCTATGACCTCCTGTCGCTGCTCGAGGATGCCCGTCGTGACACGTCGGCAGCGCTCAGGGGTGCGATGATCGACCGCTTCCTGGAGGCGACGGGCTATGCGCGTGGCCCCTTCCTGCGCGATCATGCCGCCCTGGCCGCCCAGCGCAATCTCAAGATCCTCGGCATCTTCGCCCGGTTGCGCCGGCGAGACGGGCGACGCGGCTATCTCGAGATGCTGCCGCGTGTCTGGGACCATCTGATGCGCGATCTCGACCACCCCGACCTTGCCCCTCTGGCCCGCCTTGTCCGGGAGCATGTGCCGCCACCCTCTGCCGAGGTGCTGGCCCGGCTCGACGACACGGGCGACGCCGCCGAGGACGCCGCACCCGGAACGCCGGCATGACCGAGATCGCTTCGATCATGATCTTCGCCGCCGGTTTCGGCACGCGCATGCGCCCTCTCACGGCGACCCGCCCGAAGCCGCTCGTCCCCCTTGCCGGCCGGCCGATGATCGACCGCGCCCTCGAGCTGGCCGATGCGGCCGGCATCCCCCGCAAGATGGTCAACGCCCATTATCTTGCCGGGCAGATCGTGGCCCATCTGGCAGGGCGGCCCGATGTCGAGGTGATCGTCGAGGATCCGATCCTCGAGACGGGGGGCGGACTGGTGAATGCCCTGCCTGCGCTCGAGGGGGACCCGATCGCCACGCTCAACCCCGACGCCCTCTTTTGCGGGCCGAACCCGCTGCGGACGCTGGCGGCACATTGGGACGGGGCGCGGATGGACGCCCTTCTTCTCCTCGTGCCGCCGGTGCGGGCCGTCGGACATGGCGGGCGCGGCGATTTCATCCTCCGCGAAGACGTGCCCGGGCCGCTGCGCCGCCTGTCCGCCGGAGAGGACGGGCTGATCCATACCGGAGTCCAGCTGATATCCCGGCGGGCGCTGGCGCCGTTTCCCGGCGGCGCCTTCTCGCTCAACCGCATCTGGGACCGGCTGGCCGCCGACGGCCGGCTCTTCGGTCTGGTCCATGAGGGGCTCTGGGCCGATATCGGCACGCCCTGGGGGTTGCGTCTTGCCGAGGCGATGCTCGAAAAGGGGGAGGAATGCGGCTGAAGGCGTGGGGAGAGCCAGATGCGGATGACGGGCATGGCAGGAGATGACGGGGAGCTTCCGCGGGGGCTTTTCGGTATCGCGCCCGGAGCAGGGTTCGTGCGCCGCTTCGTCGAGGGGTTCCACGCCCGTTACGGGCATCTGCCGCCCGAGAGGATCGCCCGGATCGAGATCCGCGTCACCTCGCGGCGCATGGCACGGGAGACGGAGCGGCTCTTCCTCGAGCGTCCGCTGGGCCTCATGCCGCGCATCCGGCTGATCGAGGATCTGGCACGCGAGCCCCACCTGCCCGATCTCTCTCCCCCTCCCCCGCGACTTCTCGGAACGCTGCAACTCGCGCGGCTGGTCGAGAAATGGCTCGAGAAGATGGAGGGAAGCCTTGCACGCGAATCGGCTCTCGATCTGGCGGATCGACTGCTCGAGCTCGCCCGCGAAATGGAGGAAGACGGGATTTCCCCCGAGCTCCTCTGCAAGCTCGATACGGGCGATCTTGCCCGTTACTGGCAAAGGACGCGCGAGTTCCTCAAGATCGTTCTCTGCCGGATCGCGACGCCGGAGACGGATCCGCTGACGGCGGGGGGGGTGATGCGGCGCATCGTCGAGGCGCTCGGCGAGAGGTGGCGCGCGGCGCCGCCTTCCGACCCCGTGATCATCCTCGGATCCACCGGCTCGCGCGGCCCGACCCGGCGGCTGATGGAGATCGTCGCCAGCCTGCCCCTGGGCGTGGTGGTGCTGCCGGGGGCCGATCGCTTCCTGCCCGAGCGCGTTGCGACACGGCTTGCCGAAAACCGGGAGGGGAGCCTTGCCGACCATCCCCAGCAGCGCCATGCGGCCCTGCTCGCGGCCTTCGGGATGGCGCCGGCCGATCTTCCTTCCTGGCAGCCGGGGGTCGCGGACGGGGCGGTCCGTTCCTCCCGCCTGCGACTCGTTTCGCTGGCGCTGCGGCCCGCCCCCGTCACCGACGAGTGGCTGGCCGAAGTGCCTGCCCTTGGTCCGACCCTCGAGGAGGCGACGAAGGGGCTTGTCCTTCTCGAGGCGCCGACGCCGGTGCAGGAGGCCGCGGCGATCGCCGTCGCCATCCGCCGGGCGCTCGAGGCCGGGCACAGCGTCGCATTCGTGGTCGAGAACCGGACCCTCGCGCGGCGGGTGACGGGCATTCTCGACAACTGGAAGATCCGCCCGGACGACAGCGCCGGCATCCCGTTCGACATGACGCCGCCGGGCCGGCTCCTCAGGCAGATCGCGGACATGATGGGCCGGCCGGTGGAGGCCGAGCCGCTCCTCTCCCTCCTCAAGCATCCGCTGGTGGCGGTCGGGAAGAAGGGGCGGCCGCGCGGTGAGCCCCCCCCGCGCAGGGATCATCTCGATCTTGTCCGCAATCTCGAACTCTACCTGCGCGACCCGCAGAGCGCGGAGGAGATCGGCAGCCATGTCACCGCCGAGGGGCTCGCGCATTGGCGGGAGTGGCGGGAGAAGCACCCTCACGGGGCGCTCGAGGAGGCCGCGATCGCGCGATGGGACGACTGGTTGGATGCCTTTCTCGACCGGATCGGGAGCGGGATCGGCGATCTGCCCCTGCACGAGATCGTCGCCCGGCACGAGGAACTGGCCGAAATGCTGGTCGCCGGCCCCGGAGAGGGGGGCGAGGCGGCGGCGTTCTGGGAGGGGGCGGCAGGGAAGGAGGCCCGCAGGCTTTTCGACGAGCTCCTGCGCGATGCCGGGGCCTTCGGCGCTCAGCTGGCCACGCCCTATCCGCTCTTTCTGGCCCATGCGATGACCGGGCGGCAGGCCCGCCCCGAAGGGACCGATCCGCGGGTGCGGATCGTCGGTCCGCGGGAGATGCGGGAAATCGAGGCCGACATCCTCGTTCTCGGCGATCTCAACGAGGGCAGCTGGCCGGCCGCGCCGGGGTTCGACCCCTGGCTCTCGCGACCGATGCGGCGGCAGCTCGGCATGCGCCTGCCCGAGCGGCAGATCGGCCTTGCCGGGCTCGATTTCCAGATGGCGCTGGGCCACGAGAACGTCATTCTCAGCCGGGCGATCCGCGACGAGGAGGCGCCCTGCATTCCGTCGCGCTGGCTGTTGCGGCTCGTGACGCTCATCGGCGGTTGCGGCGAACAGGGCACGGCGGCGCTCGAGGCGATGAAGGACCGCGGGAAGGAGCTTCTTGGGCTGGCGGAAGCCTGGCTTGCCCCGCGGAAGGACGAGAAGGCCGACCCGGCGCCGCGGCCGGCGCCGGTGGTGCCGGTGGCGATGCGGCCGCGCAGGCTTTCCATCACCCGGATCAGCTCGCTCATCGTCAACCCCTACGAGATCCATGCCCGCGAAGTGCTCGGCCTAGAGCGGCTCGGCTCCTTGCGTCGCGAGCCCGACGCGCTTCTCGAGGGCAATGTCCTGCACAGGGTGCTGCAACGCTTCGGTGAGGCAATGAGGGACGGTCAGCCGTCCGATCCGGCGGAGGCCGCGCAACGCCTCGGGCAGATCCTCGACGAGGAATGCCGCGCCATCGGCTGGCCGCTCGCGCGCGAGGTCTTCCGCGGCAGGTTCGAAGAGGTGATCCCTTGGCTCCTCGCATGGGAGGCGGCGTGGCGCGAGCAGCATGCGCCCGTGGCCTTCGAGCGGAAGGGCGAATGGCAGCTGAAACTTTCCGACGGCAGCACATTCACCCTCTCCGGCCGGGCCGATCGGATCGACCGCCGCAAAGATGGGCGTTTCGCCATTCTCGACTACAAGCGCTCGAGCCCGCCCGGAGACAGGACCCTTGCCCATGACTGGCAGCTCCAGATCGAGGCGCTGTTCCTCGAGGAAGGCGTTTTCGAAGATGTGCCGAAGGGAAAGGCGGAGGAGCTGATCTATCTCGGCCTCCTGAAGATGAAGGAGGTGCGGCTGCACGAGAAGGCCGCGCAGAGGGCCGAGATTCCCACCGTCGAAGAGGCGCGAGAACGGCTCGCCACCCTGCTGAACAACTGGCGCGATCCGGAGAGGGGGTATGTCGCCCGCGGGCGGGTGAGCCAGGATCCGGGCCGGCAGCACTGGCATCAGGATTACGATCATCTCGCCCGGTTCGGCGAATGGGTGGACAGCGACGAGCCGACGCTGATCCGCCTGAACGGTTTTGCGAAAAAGGGAGGAGCCGATGACGGCTGAGGACATCGCCCCGCGGCCCGACGCGGCGACCCGCGCCCAGAACGAGGCGGCCGACCCGGCCTGCTCGAGCTGGGTGGCGGCGAATGCCGGCTCGGGCAAGACCAGGGTGCTGACCGACCGCGTGTCCCGGCTGCTCCTGCACGGGGTGCAGCCCCATCGCATTCTCTGTCTGACCTATACCCGCGCGGCGGCGGCGCAGATGCAGGAGCGGCTGTTCGAGCGGCTGGGAGAATGGGTGCTGCTCGAGGATGCGAAGCTGCGCAAGGCGCTCGTCGCCCTGGGCGAGTCGGAGGAGGCCATCACCGACGAGGTGCTCCGGGCCGCCCGACGGCTCTTCGCGCGCGCGCTCGACGCGCCGGGCGGCCTCAAGATCCAGACGATCCATGCCTTCTGCGGTTCGGTGCTGCGCCGCTTTCCGCTCGAGGCGGGCGTGCCTCCCGATTTTGTCGAGCTGGACGAGAACATGGTGCAGATCCTTCTGGCCGAGGTGCTCGACGAGATGGCCGAAAGCCCGGAAGGGGCCGCACGCATCCAGGCGCTCATGCGCCATGTGGGGGGATCGGTAGAGAAGGTGGCCGGCAATCTCGTCGGCCTGCGCGGTCATTTCGGGCCGATCCTGAAGGACGAGGCCTTCCGGCAGGATCCGGCGGCCTGCGCCCGATCCGCGCTCGGGCTTGCGTCCGACGATTCTCCGCAGAAGCTGGTCGCCGATCTCCTCGGTGACGAGGTGCTTGCCATGCTGCATCATCTGGCATGGCTGATGGATGCTTTCGGAGGGCCCCAGGACAAGACGACGGCCCGGAAACTCGAAGGAGTCCTTTGCAGGGAAAGCGGGCTCTCTCTTTTGCTCGCGCTTCTGGGAATATTCGTCTATGGCGAGAACACGCAAAACTCCGGCTCCCCGAAGCACGACAGGTTGCCGGCCAAGAAGACGCGGAAGGCGGCCGGCGAAGAATACACGCGGATAGCGGACGATCTTCGCCACTGGATGGATAAGCTGGCGGCGGCGCAGGATCGGATCCGCCAATACCATGCCGCCCGGCGCCTCGAGGCGATCTTGCGTTTTGCGATAGATTTCCTGCCCCGCTTCGAGAAGGCCAAGCGGCGAAGGGGGGCTCTCGATTTCAACGATCTCGTGCTGAAGACCCGCGATCTGCTCGCCTCGAGCCGGGGTGCGGTGTCCTGGGTGATGTTCCGGCTCGATGGCGGGATCGACCACATTCTCGTGGACGAGGCCCAGGACACGAGCCCTGAGCAGTGGCAGATCATCGCCGCGCTGGCGAACGAGTTCTTCGCCGGCGAAGGCCGCGAGGTGCCGCCTTCGGAAACGCCCTTCGCGCCGCCTGCCCGGTCGATCTTCGTGGTCGGGGACCGCAAGCAGTCGATCTATTCCTTCCAGGGTGCCGATCCGGCGGTGTTCGACACGATGCACGAAGAGTTTGCGCGGCGCCTTGCGGAAATCGGGCGGCCGCTCAGGGAAACCGCGCTGGAATACTCCTTCCGTTCGGCGCCGCCGATCCTCGAGGTGGTGGATGCCGTCTCGAAGCTCGACGGGGCTGCTCCTGCGCTCGAAGCCGAAGTGCATCACGAGGCCTTCCATGCCGATCTGCCGGGGTGTGTCGATCTCTGGCCGCGGATCGAACCCGAGAAGGCCGGAGAGGCGCAGTCGGCCGTCGAGAGCGGTGATCCGGCCATCCCCGCCGAAACGCCCGCACGTCGCCTCGCGCGGCGGATCGTCGCCTTCGTCAAGGAGAATGTCGGGCGGCGCCTGATCCGCGAGAAGAAGGACGGCGCCTTCCGGTGCCGGCCGATGCGCCATGGCGACATCCTCATTCTCGTGCGTAGGCGAAAGACGGTGTTCAACGAGGTCATCGCCGCCCTCAAGCGGGCCGGGATGCCGGTGGCGGGGGTCGATCGGCTGCAGATCGCCGAAGAGCTGGCGGTCAGGGACGTGCTCTCGCTTTTCCGGTTCCTCGATCTGCCGCAGGACGACCTGTCTCTGGCCGAGGCGCTGCGCTCGCCGCTCTTCGGCTTTTCCGAGAGTGATCTCTTCGCGCTTGCACCCGGTCGCCGCGGCACGCTGTGGCAGGCGCTCGAGGAGCAGGTGCGCCGCGGCGATGCGCCCGCCCACTGGCAGCGGGCGGTGGAGGTGATCGCGGATCTTCGGGCGCGGGCCGACTTCCTCCGCCCGCACGATCTGCTTCAGCGGCTTCTCGCCGTTCACGGCGGGCGGCGGCGCATTCTCGGTCGGCTCGGTGCCCAGGGGGCCGAGGCGATCGACGCCCTTCTCGGGATGGCCGCGGCCTTCGAAGGGGTGGAGACACCGACACTCGGCCGTTTTCTTCTGTGGATGGAGGGCGAGACGGTCGAGATCAAGCGAGAGTTCGAGGGAGAGACGGACGAGATCCGGGTGATGACGGTCCACGGCGCCAAGGGCCTCGAGGCGCCGGTGGTGATTCTGCCCGATACGGTTTTCGAGGAAGCCGACATCTCCAGGAACGAAAAGTTCCTCCACCCGTCGGAAGGGGAGCGTCCGTCCCTCCTGCCCGATGTGCCCAGGGGTGAGGCGCCGGCCAGGGTGCTCGCGGCCAAGGACGACGCCAGGCGGAAGCAGCTCGAGGAAAACTGGCGGCTGCTCTATGTCGCCATGACGCGGGCCGAGCAGTGGCTGGTGGTCTGCGGGGCATCATCGCGCAACCCGACGTTTCTCGACTGGCACGGCCGGGTGGAAGCGGCGCTCGCCACCCTTGCCGAGGAGGGCAGGGCGAAAGCCGTCACCTTCCGCTGGGAAAACGAGAAGGGAAAAGGGTTCCGCCTTGCCGGCCCCGGCTGGGTCGAGGGCAAGGCGGAGGTCGCGGCGGCCGAAGCGCCTGCCTCGAGAGCGCCTTCCGTCTCCCTGCCGGCCTGGCTCGAGGTGCCGCCGTCACCGGCGCCCGGGCGGCCGGCGCCCCTCAACCCCTCGGCGCTCGGGGGCGAAAAGGTGCTCGCCACGACGGCAGGCGCGGGGCAAGGCGCGATGGAGGAGGACGGCGGCGCGGTTTACGGCACCTGGCTGCACCGTCTCCTCGAGCATCTGGCCGATGCCCCTTCCTGCGAGCGGGCGGCGATTGCGCACTGGCTCTTCAAGGCCGATCCCGCCTCGCCGGACGAGGAGATGCGGCAGGGGCTGATCGCGGATGCGCTGCGCCTTCTGGACGACCCGGTGCTTGCGCGGGAGGTCTTCCGCCCCGATGCGCTCGCCGAGGTCGATCTGGCCGGGCGTTTCGGCGGCGGCGATCGGGGCATGGCCCACCCCTTCCGTGGCACGATCGACCGGTTGATCGTGACCGGGGAGGAGATCGTCGCGATCGACTTCAAGACCAATGCCGAAGTGCCGGCACGGCCCGAGGAGATTCCCGAAGGCATCCTGCGGCAGATGGGCGCCTATGGCCGGGCGCTCGAGGAGATCTGGCCCGACCGGCCGGTGCGCCTGCGAATCCTCTGGACGCGGGCAGGCACGCTGATGGAGGTGCCGCGCGATCTGGCCGGGGAGGCCTTCGAACGGGCCTGCCTTGACCTGTCTGCACCGGCCGCCTAGGTATCGGCCAATTCATGGCATTGGAGGGCATTCCCATGGCTACAGTCGCTGTTACCGATCAGACCTTCGAAGAAGAAGTCGTCAAGTCCGACATTCCCGTGGTCGTCGATTTCTGGGCCGAATGGTGCGGCCCCTGCCGGATGATCGGGCCGGCTCTCGAGGAAATCGCCCAGGAGCTCGAAGGCAAGGTGAAGATCGCCAAGGTCAACGTGGACGAAAACCCGCAGGCGCCGGCTGCGCTCGGCGTGCGCGGCATTCCGGCGCTGTTCCTGTTCAAGGACGGCAAGGTCGTCTCTTCCAAGATCGGCGCGGCGCCGAAGGCCGCTCTCAAGGACTGGATCGAGAAGTCGATCTGACCGAATCCTTGAGCGAACGGATGTGGAAAAGGCCCCGCCGGGGGCCTTTTTCATCGGTGGAGCCGCGTGCCGGATACGGAGGTCCGGTTCTGCGCCAGCACGCTGCCGGCCAGATAGAGCGAGCCGCAGATGAGAATGCGGGCGGCAGGTGCGCGGACATGGATACGGGCCAGCGCCGCGGCCACATCCGCCACCGGTTCCGCGGCCAGCCCCTGCACTTCGGCCAAGGCGGCGAGGCGTCCGGGGGCCAGCCCGGCCGGCTGGTCCGGCACCGGCACGGCGAAAAGCCCTTCGGCGAGGGTTGCGAGCGGGGCGAGAAAGGCGTCGGCGTCCTTGGTCCCGAGCATGCCGGCGACGAGCCATGTCGGCCGCGGTGGCAGACGCTTCAGCGTGGCCGCGAGCGCCGCGCCCGCCGCTGCATTGTGCCCGCCGTCGAGCCAGATCTCGGCCTGCGGGGCAAGAGCGGCCAGCGGCCCCGGACCGAGCCGCTCCATCCGCGCGGGCCAGCGGGCATTCGCGAGTGCGGCCGCCGCGATCTCCTCGCGAAAGCCGAGAGCCGCGAGCGCGGCGACGGCCGTGCCGGCATTCTCGATCTGGTGCGGGCCGGGCAGGGCGGGCAGAGGCAGATCCCACAGCCGGTCGGGGCCCTGCCAGACGAGCCGGCCGTGCTCTTCGGATGCCGTCCAGTCCTGCCCGTGGAGCGAGAGCGGTGCGGCAAGCCGGGCGGCCTGCGCCACGATCACCTCCCTGGCCGCTTCCTCCTGCGGTCCGACGATCGCCGGCACGCCGGGCTTGAGGATGCCGGCCTTCTCGGCGGCGATTTCCGCGACGCTTTCCCCGAGAAAGGCCTGATGGTCGAGAGAGACGGGCGTGAGGACGACGAGAGCCGGCTTCTCGACGACATTGGTCGCGTCGAGCCGCCCGCCGAGTCCCACCTCGAGGAGCAGCCAGTCGGCCTTCTCGCGGGCGAAGGCGAGGAAGGCGGCGCAGGTGGTGATCTCGAAATAGGTGATCGGTTCGCCGCCGTTGGCCTTTTCGCACTCGTCGAGAATGGCGGCGAGGCGACTCTCGTCGATCGGCCGGCCGGCGAGGGAGATCCGCTCGTGGAATCGCACCAGATGGGGCGAGGTATAGGCATGGACCTGTGCCCCGGCGGCTTCGAGGCCGGCGCGGATCATCGCCAGGGTGGAGCCCTTGCCGTTGGTGCCGGCGATGTGGATGACGGGCGGCAGGTCGCGTTCGGGGTGGCCGAGCCGCGCCAGAAGCCGGTGCACCCGCTCGAGGGTGAGATCGATCGTCTTCGGGTGGAGCCGCATCATCCGCTCGAGGATGATGTCGCTCTCCGCTGCGGAGCGTCTCACCCGTTCCTTCCGGCGGGGTTCCCGGCCGCCGCGCCCTTCTTCGTCGCGCTCTTGTCCTGTGTCGCCTTGCCGGCGGACGCGGTGTCCTCGGCCGCCGCCGGTTCGGGCAGGTCGCCGCGGACGGCCGGTGGCTGCCGCATCAGCATGCGGATGATGGTGACGAGCTCCTCGCGCAGTTTCCGCCGGTCGGTCACCCGATCGACCATGCCGTGCTCATGGAGGTATTCGGAGCGTTGGAAGCCCTCGGGCAGCTTCTCGCGGATGGTCTGTTCGATCACCCGCGGCCCGGCGAAGCAGATCAGCGCGCCGGGCTCGGCGATGTGGACATCCCCGAGCATGGCGTAGGAAGCGGTGACGCCCCCCGTCGTCGGGTGGGTGAGCACCACGACATAGGGCAGCCGGGCTTCCTTCAGCATCTCGACGGCGATGGTGGTGCGGGGCATCTGCATCAGCGAGAGGATGCCCTCCTGCATCCGTGCTCCGCCGGCGGCGGCGAAGAGGATGAGCGGCAGGCGGCGTTCGACGGCGCGCTCGGCCGCCGCGATGATGGCATTGCCGACATACATGCCCATCGAGCCGCCCATGAAGGAAAAGTCCTGCCCGGCCGCGACCACGGGCGTGCGCATGATCTCTCCCTCGACGACGAGCACCGCTTCGCGCTCGCCGGTCTTCTTCTGGGCTGCCTTGAGCCGGTCGGGATAGCGCTTCTGGTCGCGGAACTTCAGCGGATCGACAACCGGTTGGGGCACCTCGATCTCGGTGAAGATGCCGCCGTCGAACAGCGCCTTGAAGCGTTCACGCGGCGTGATGTGCATGTGATGTCCGCAATTGACGCAGACATTGAGGCTTTCCTTCAGTTCGCGATGGAAGAGCATGGTGCCGCATTCGGGGCATTTCTTCCACAAATTCTCCGGCACCTCGCGGCGCGAGAAGAGCGAGTTGATCTTGGGGCGAACGTAGTTGGTGATCCAGTTCATGGCGGCTCCTCGGACTTGCCACTCATTTAGTCGTTGAGGGTCCGAAGCGCAATCAGCGGCCCCCGTGTCTCGCTGCGCGCCGGTTCATCCAGCGCCACCAGAAGGCGAAGGCGAGGGTTTCGACCAGGATCTGGATGATGGCCGAGGCGATGAAGGGGCCGGGGGCAAGGCCGTGCTCCGTCAGGGGGATTTCCTCGACGAAGAGGGCGAAGGCGTCCTGGAACCCTTCGATGCCGACGAAAACGAGGCCGATGGCGTTATGCGCGAAATGCAGGCCGATGGCGGCCAGCGGCGAGCCGAGCCGCGCCGTGACGAGCGCCAGGATCAGCCCGCCGACGAAGGCGACGAGCACATGGAGCCAGGTGAGCGGCCCGAGGGCGGCAGGGTTGTAGTGCAGAAAGCCGAAAAGGAGCGACGGAATGACCGCCCAGGCGATCGGGGACCGGAAGCGGGCGGCCATCTGCTGGAGGAGATAGCCGCGGAATATCAGCTCCTCGGCCGCGCTCTGCGCGAGGATGAGGGGCAGGGCCGGAAGCGCCCAGGGAAGCCATTGGGCAAGGGTGCGGATCTGCTTCAGGCCGCCGCCCGCCTCCTCCGGGCCGACCTGAAACAGGGCGATGATTCCGTCGATAAGGGTGCCGAGGAGCCCCGGCACCAGCGCCAGGGCGAGAGCGAACGCGGCCCCGATCCAGAACTGGCGCCATCTGCGCCAGGGCGGGGCGCCGAGAAGGCTTGCCCAGCTGCGGCCATGCACCAGTCTGAGGGCAAGGAGAAGCGAAAGGTGAAGGAGAAGGAAGCTCGCGAGAAAGATCAGTGCCGGTCCCGGCGCGCCCGAGAGCGGGTTGACCGAGAGCTGCGCCTCCCACTCTCCGCTGTCGTCGAGCCGCACGACGAAGAGCGCGTAGGCCACAGACAGCACGAGGAAACTCAGCGCCATCACCGCGAGGCCGAGCGCCGTGTGCCACAGCGCCACCCGCGGCAGGGCAAGCTCGGCATACTCCCTCAGCGGCCGGAACGGCCCGTCATGGGGCGGCACGGGCGGCGGCGTGGCGCCGGCGGACCAGGGTGAGGAATGCGTGTCCGTCATGCCTGCCTCGAAACTGGCTGTGAAGGGAGGGAATCATTCATGGGGGGCGCTCCTGTCGGGGAGGACAGCACCTTCCGTCGTGTGCCCGGCCCGTTTGCCGAGGGGATGAGGGGAGCGTTTCCGGGGCCCTGCCCCCGGGCTTCCGCAGCCCGGAGGCGGGGTTTTAGAGCATGACGGGCATCATCTCCCGGCGGGCACGGCGCCGCACCGGGTTGTGGGACCATCATGCATGTGAGGTGTTGCCACGCTTTCAAGACGACCGCCTTTCCCGTTCCTGCCCTGCCACCGGTCCGCAAGGGCGCTTGCCCCCCTACCGCCGCCCCATTATGCACTAGGCGAGAGGAACGCCGGAGGAAAGAGATGAAGAACATCCGTTTCGACAAGTCGCGCCTGCCGAGCCGTCACGTGACCGAGGGGCCCGAGCGGGCACCTCATCGTTCCTATTTCTACGCGATGGGGCTGACCGGCGACGACATTCACCAGCCCTTCGTCGGCATCGCCACCTGCTGGAACGAGGCCGCGCCCTGCAACATCGCGCTTGGCCGGCAGGCGCAGGCGGTCAAGCTCGGCGTGAAGGCCGAGGGCGGCACCCCGCGGGAGTTCACCACCATCACCGTGACCGACGGGATCGCCATGGGGCACGAGGGCATGCGTTCCTCCCTCGTCTCGCGTGAGGTGATCGCCGATTCGGTCGAGCTGACGATGCGGGGCCATTGCTATGACGCGCTTGTCGGCCTTGCCGGCTGCGACAAGTCGCTGCCGGGTATGATGATGGCGATGGTGCGGCTCAACGTGCCGAGCGTCTTCATCTACGGCGGCTCGATCCTGCCGGGGCGGCTCAACGGCAAGGACGTGACGGTGCAGGACGTGTTCGAGGCCGTCGGCGAGCATCAGGCGGGCAAGATGTCCGATGCCGAGCTTGCCATTCTCGAGCGCATCGCCTGTCCCTCGGCCGGGGCATGCGGCGGCCAGTTCACCGCCAACACCATGGCCTGCGTCTCGGAGGCGATCGGCCTTGCCCTGCCGAATTCCTCCGCCGTGCCTGCCCCCTACGAGAGCCGGGACCAGTATTGCGAGGCCGCCGGCCGCGCGGTGATGAGGCTGATCGAGAAGAACATCCGCGCCCGCGACATCGTCACCCGCAAGTCGCTCGAGAACGCGGCCCGTGTCGTGGCCTGCACCGGCGGCAGCACCAATGCCGGACTGCACCTGCCGGCGATCGCCAACGAGGCCGGCATCGACTTCGATCTCGACGATGTGTGCGAGATCTTCCGCGACACCCCCTATTTCGTCGATCTCAAGCCCGGCGGCCGCTACGTCGCCAAGGATCTCTACGAGGCCGGCGGTGTGCCGGTCATCATGAAGGAACTGCGCAAGGCCGGCCTCATTCACGAGGATTGCCTGACCGTCACCGGCCGCACCATCGGCGAGGAGCTCGATATCGTCGAACGCGAGGCCGACGGTCGGGTCATCCATCCGGTCGAGATGCCGATCTCGCCCACGGGCGGGGTGGTCGGTCTCAAGGGAAACCTCGCCCCGGACGGCGCGATCGTGAAAGTGGCGGGGATGGACCCGGACCAGCTCGTCTTCACCGGCCCGGCCCGGGTGTTCGAATGCGAGGAGGACGCTTTCGAGGCGGTGAAGAACCGCGCCTACGAGGAGGGCGACGTGATCGTGATCCGCAACGAGGGGCCTGCCGGCGGCCCGGGAATGCGCGAGATGCTCGCCACCACTGCGGCGCTCTCGGGGCAGGGGATGGGCAAGAAGGTCGCCCTCATCACCGATGGCCGCTTCTCCGGGGCGACGCGGGGGTTCTGCGTCGGCCATGTCGGGCCCGAGGCGGCCCATGGCGGGCCTATCGCCCTGTTGCGGGATGGCGACATGATCACCATCAACGCCGTTACCGGCGAGCTCTCGGTCGATCTGTCGGACGAGGAACTGGCCCGCCGCAAGGCCGAATGGAAGGGGCCGCGGCCGACCATCTACACCACCGGTGCGCTGGCGAAATACGCCCGGCTCGTCGGGCCGACCAGGTACGGGGCCGTCACCCATGAAGGGGCGAAGGCCGAGCGGCACGTCTACATGGATCTCTGACGGTGACGCGCTTGCGCAGCCCCTTCCGCTGGCTTGGTGTGCTGATCGTGCTCGCTGCCTGCTCCGGGGCGGGCCGCGGGCCGAGCCCGGTTCCGATCCGGAAGGAAGAGCGGCTGCCCCTTCACGGGGTGACGCTCGCCGGGCCGCGCGGCTTCTGCGTCGATTCCCGCTCCTCGGACGTGAATGCCGATCCGGCGGTGGTCGTGTTCGGAAATTGTGCGGCCATTTCCGGCAATCCCTTCTCGGAACAGCCGAAGAAGCCGGCGCTGCTGACGGCCTCGGTGGCGCGGTTGTCGGCTCCCGAGGCGGCGATCGGGGCGACCATGAGCGCGGTGGACGGCTTTCTGCGCTCCGGGAAGGGGCGCGCCGTCCTCTCGCGCGACGGCCGGGCCGAGAGCGTGGATGTGCTCGAGAGCCTTGCCGAGGACGGCGCCTATTACGTCCGCATCAAGGATCGTTCGCCGCCGGCCGTGCCCGGCGCGGATGCCACCTACTGGCGGAGCTATTTCGATCTCGGCGCCAATGTCGTCTCGGCCTCGATCACAGGCTTCGAACGCAAGCCGCTCGACCGCGACGAGGGGCTGGCGCTCCTGCGGGACTTTCGTGCCGCCTCGGTGGCGGCGACCGGCCCGGCGGCCACCTCCTCGCCGGCCCGTGCCGGAAACGGAGTCCTGCCCCTGCGGCCCCGGCCCCGCCCCTGGACCACCGGCGCCGCAGCGACGCCCGTTTCCGGTTCCGTAGAGATGCCGGGCATGCGGCCCCGCGAACGTCAGCCCCTGAAGAAAATCGGTATCTTCCGCCGGCTCTTCATGTAATCTGCGAGAGGCGGGGCGAAACGGTCGGAAAGGCGTGGCAGAGGACCGGATGGGCAGGTTGAGGACGACGGCTCTGGTGATCGATCGGCTGGCGCGAAGGATGTGGCGCCGTCTTGCATCGGAAGCCGATACCATGCCGATCGGGCGGCTCGAGGCATGGCGGCGGCGGGCCGACCGTCTCCATGCGCCGCTCACCGAGTTCCGCCATGCGGCCGAGGCCCGGCTTGCCCGGCCACGCCTCGGCTGCAATGTCTTCCACAAGCCGCCACGCACCGACTGGGCCTGGCGGCCCGAACTCTGGCTCCGGCCCGTCACCCCCCGGGGGCGGACGGCGGTCAGGGCCGGAACCCATGTGGCCCGAGGGGTCGCCCTGCATCACGACTGCCTGCGACCGGAGATCGCCTTTCGGCAGGAGCGTAGCCGCAGGGTCGGGGATCTGGCGCCCTATGCCGCGGTGATCGACGTGTTCGGCTTCGATGGCAGCTATCTTTCCGTGACGGTGGAGGGGCCGGAGAAGGGGCTCGAGGGGCTCACCCGCAACCACATCCTCCGTCTCGAGATCCTGCTCGAACTCGAGGCGCCGGTGGAGATCTTCACCCGTCTCAACCTGCGCCACGGGGTGAATGTCACCCAGATCGTGCAGGATTTCGATGGCACGAAGGGCAAGATCGCTTCCGAATTCGATCTCGGCAGCGCGAAATTCGACGAAACGCTGCTCGATCATTTCTGGGTCGACATCATCTTCGAGAGTCCGGCCTGGAACCACATCCGCCTCGGAGACGTGACCCTGATGCGCTACCCGCGGGCGAAATTCTAGGGAGAGCCATGAGCGAGATCGTTCTGGAAACCGGCCGGGTGCAGGGAGGGCGCTGGAGCGGGCATGTCCGCACTGACGACCCTTCCTTCGGAGAGGCCGAGATCGCCCTTGTCCTCGCCGGGGAGAAGGTGGCGCCGGTCCATGTCGCGCCGGGCGGGGAATCGGGCCTGTGGCGGCTCGAGGTCGAGATCCCGGCCGCGCTGATCGAGGAAGGGCTTCGGACCTTCACCATCGAGCGCGATGGAAGGACGGCGCCGCTTGCCAGCTTCTCGATCCTTGCCGGAGCGCCGCTGGCGCCCGACATCCGCGCCGAGCTCGAACTGCTGCGCGCCGAGCTCGAGCTGGTGAAGCGGGCGCTCCGGCGCCATCTGCGCGAGAGCGGCGAGGGCTGAGGCGGGCCGCGCTGACGCCGCGTCGGCATGGACAAGGGGAGCGCCGGGCGTCATCTTCCGGGGCGAGTCAACCCGGCAACCGGAGAAGACAGCATGCCCTCCTCTCCCTATCCGCATCTTCTCGCACCGCTCGATCTCGGCTTCGTCACCCTGCCCAACAGGGTGCTGATGGGCTCGATGCACACCAATCTGGAGGAAACCGGCGACTGGGGCCGCGTGGCCCGCTTCTATGCCGAGCGTGCCCGGGGAGGGGCGGGGCTGATCGTTACCGGAGGCATGGCGCCCAATGCGGAAGGGGCCGTCTTCCCCGGCGCGGCCGGGCTCTTCGGGGCGGAGGACATCGCCAATCATCGCAAGGTCACGCAGGCGGTGCACGAGGCCGGGGGGCGGATCGCCATGCAGATCCTGCATGCGGGGCGCTACGCCTACAATCCGCAATGCGTCGCCCCCTCGCCGATCAAGTCGCCGATCTCGCCCTTCGCGCCGAAGGAGCTCGACGAGGCCGGGATCGAGAAGCAGATCGCCGATTTCGCCACCGCGGCGGCCCGTGCCCGCGAGGCCGGCTATGACGGGGTCGAGATCATGGGCTCCGAGGGCTATCTGATCAACGAATTCCTCGTCACCCATACCAACAGGCGCACCGACCGCTGGGGCGGCAGCTACGAAAACCGCATGCGCTTCCCGCTCGAGGTGGTGCGGCGGGTGCGGCAGGCGGTGGGCCGGGATTTCATCGTCATCTTCCGCCTGTCGATGATCGATCTCGTGCCAGAAGGTTCCACCTTCGACGAGGTGGTGCAGCTTGCAAGGGCACTCGAGGTCGAAGGGGTGGACATCATCAATACCGGCATCGGCTGGCACGAGGCCCGGATCCCGACCATCGCGACTTCGGTTCCCCGGGCGGCCTTCACCTGGGTGACCGCCAAGCTCCGGGGCAAGGTGGGTGTGCCGCTGGTCACCTCGAACCGGATCAACACGCCCGAAGTGGCCGAGAAGGTGCTGGCGGAAGGCCATGCCGACATGGTGTCGATGGCCCGTCCCTTTCTCGCCGACCCGGCCTTCGTCGCGAAGGCGGCGACGGGGCGGGCCCGGGAAATTGCTCCCTGCATCGCCTGCAATCAGGCCTGCCTCGACCATACCTTCTCGGGCCGCCTGACGAGCTGTCTCGTCAACCCGCGGGCCGGCAATGAAACCCTGCTGGAGATCCGGCCGGCCGCTTCGCCGAAACGCATTGCCGTCGTCGGTGCGGGGCCGGCGGGGCTCTCTGCCGCGATCACCGCGGCCGAGCGTGGCCACGCCGTGACGCTGTTCGAGAAGGCAGATGCCATCGGCGGGCAGTTGCAGATGGCCCGGCGCATCCCCGGCAAGGAGGAGTTCGACGGCCTGATCGACTGGTTCGCCACCATGCTGAGGGTCACCGATGTCGATCTCAGGCTCGGGACCGGGGCCACGCCCGATATGCTCGCCGATTTCGACGAGGTGGTGGTCGCCACCGGCGTCGTGCCCCGTCGGCCCGGAATCGAGGGGGAGGACATGCCCCATGTGCTTTCCTATGTCGATGTGCTGGCCGGCGGTGCCGAGGTCGGCGAAAGGGTGGCGATCATCGGCGCAGGGGGCATCGGCTTCGATGTCGCGGAGTTCCTCACCCATGCCGGCGAGAGCCCGAGCTGCGATCTCGACTTGTGGCTGAAGGAATGGGGCGTGGCCGACCCGGAGATCGCCCGCGGAGGGCTCGACCCGTCGGGACCCCATCCGCTTCCATCGCCGCGCCGGGTGGTGATGATGCAGCGCAGTCCCGGCAAGGTCGGCCGGCGCCTCGGCAAGACCACCGGCTGGATCCACCGCCTCACCTTGCGGATGAAGGGCGTGAAGATGCTGGCCGGTGTCCACTACGAGCGGATCGACGAGAAGGGCGTCCATGTCAGCTTCGGAGAAGCGCGGGAGAACCCGATGCTGATCGAGGCGGACAATGTCGTGCTGTGCACCGGCCAGCTTTCCGAGCGCCGTCTGGCGGAACGGCTCGAGACGGCCGGTGTGCCGGTGCATGTGATCGGTGGCGCCGATGTCGCCGCCGAGCTCGATGCCAAGCGCGCGATCGATCAGGGCGTGCGGCTTGCCGCCTCTCTCTGACGCGTAGCTCCGCCGCTGCCTTCCCCGTTCTCCCCTTCTGCCTTCGGGAAGATCTCTCCATGACCGGCGGGAGCCCCGCCCATGATGCACGGGTTGCTAGATGGTCGGGGGGAAGAAGGGCCGGACCACCCCTCTCACCGGCCGGGGGAAGCGCCTACCGGAGGGGAGATCAAGCCACGACTTGCTGTTGCCTCCCGCTTGGTCGTGTCAAGGGTGCTCCCCCTCTCGGGCAAGGGCCGGGCAAGTCAGAGGAAGCGGAACAGAAGCGCGAGCGTCGCGGGCAGGGCGACGATGGCGACCAGGGTCGAGATCACGACGAAACCGGCGACATCCGCCGGCCCGGCATCGTATTTCACGGCAAGAAAGTAGTTCGAGACGGCAACGGGCGTGGTCAGCTGCAGCACGAGAATCGCGAAGGCGGCTCCCCCGAGACCGAAGACCCATCCGGCGAGCCCTGCCGCACCGGCCGCGAGCAGGTATTTCGCCACCGAGAGCAGGAAGGCCCGGCCCATGCCCCGAGCCTCGAGTCGCGAGATGGCGACGCCGAGGGTGATGAGCATCAGCGGAATCGCCATCTGCCCGAGAAGATCGAGCGCATTCATCAGCCAGGGAGGCAGCGACCATCCCCGCCAGAGAAAGAGCCCGCCGAGAACCGTGCCGGCCACGATCGGCTCGCGCACGAGGGCGACGGGCGATCCCGCCCCGGAAACCAGCCAGACCCCGAAAGTGTAGGACAGGATCGCCATGATCGCGAACACGACGACCGCGTTCTGCAGGCCGATCTCGCCATAGGCGAAAAGCGCCAGCGGCAGACCGAGATTGCCGGTATTGCCGAAAACGAAGGGGGCGAGCCAGGTTCGCAGAGGCAGCCGCGCCAGCGCCAGGAGGAGGAAGGCGAGGAGCCCGAGAAGGCCATAGGCAAGGAGCGCGGCGCCGGCCAGCTCCCTGAGCGCGGCCGGATCGATCTTCGTGCGCATCAGTGCGGTGAAGATCAGGGCCGGGATCGAGATGTTCATCGTCAGCCGGGTGACGAAGTCGATCGGGTAGGGAGCGCGGGTGCGTGTCCAGCCCCAGCCGATGGCAGCGAGCAGGAAGACCGGGGCGACGACCGTCAGAACCTCGAGAACAATGTTCATTCGCTGTTTCCGTCGCGAGTCGCCGTCCCACGCGCTCCCTGCATGGACATGTTGTTGCGGGAGAGGTATCCTTCGCAGGAGATGGGGGCGGAAATGCTGAAGGCAAGAGCGAAATATTCGATAGGGCAGATCGTGCGGCACCGCAAGTTCGGTTTCCGCGGCGTGGTTTTCGACATCGACCCGGTATTCAGCAATACCGAGGAATGGTGGCTGTCGATCCCCGAAGAGATCCGGCCGCGGAAGGACCAGCCCTTCTACCATCTGCTGGCCGAGAACGGCGAGACCTACTACACTGCCTATGTCTCGGAGCAGAATCTCGAACTCGATGCTTCGGGAGAACCGGTCGATCATCCGGACATTCCCAGCCTTTTCAGCTATCTGCGAGACGGTCGCTACCGGATGGAAGTGCAGATGAACTGAGCATGGCCGTCACCGGCCAGTGTGCCCTGCGCCGCATGGTCTTTCCGTGATCCGTTCTCCCCGGGCAGCCCGGCGGCTGGTGGCCTGAGAGGTTTGTCTTCCTGCGGGTGGCGATCGGCCGGGTGCGCCGCTCCCGGCCCGTGGGACATCGCCGGTGTGGCGGGCGGCGATCAGAAGCCGAGCGCGCAGCCGTCCTTGCGCGGATCGGAAGCGCCCTCGAGCACGCCGCGGTCATGATGGATGAACACGGCCTGCGCCCCGCCGAGCGGTGCCTCGGGGATCGTCACCCGGTGCCCCATGGCGGCGAGGGCGTCATGCACTTCGGGTCTGTAGCCCCGTTCGAGCTGGAGAGCGCCCTCGTCGGGAAAGCTGCGCGGGCCGTCGATCGCTTCCTGCGGCTCCATGCCGTAATCGGCAATATTGGTCAGGAAACGCACATGGCCGGCCGGCTGATACGGGCCGCCCATCACTCCGAAGGCCGCGATCACCTTCCCGTCGCGCCGCAGCATGGCCGGAATGATGGTATGCATCGGCCGCTTGCCGCCCATCGCCTCGTTCGGATGACCGGGAGCGAGGGTGAAGCCGGCGCCGCGGTTCTGGAACAGGATGCCGTATCGCTCGGAGGCGATGCCCGAACCGAAGGGGTGATAGATCGAGTAGATCAGCGACACGGCCATGCCCTCGCCATCGACCACCGACAGGCAGACCGTGTCCTTGTGCGGGGCGCTCGTGAAACGGGCATGGACCGGATCGGCCGCGGAGGCCGGGTCGGCCATGGCCCGGTCCGGGTCGATGAGGGCGGCGAGGCGGGCGGCCGTCTCGTCCGAAAGCATGTGCGCGAGCGCCTCTTGTGCCCCGGGCACGGCCGGATCGGCGAGGAAGCGGTTGCGCGCATCGTAGGCCAGCCGGGCCGCCTCGGCCTCGAGATGGGCCCTCTCGGCGCCGAAGGGGGGCAGCGCGGCGAGGTCGAAATGCGACAGGATCCCGGCCATCAGGATGGCCGTCGCCCCCTGGCCGTTGGGAGGATGCTCGACGAGCTCGAAATCCCCGTAGCGCCCCGAGATCGGCACGCCGTAATCGGCCCGCGTCTCGGCGAAGTCCTCGAGGGTGTGCAATCCGCCCAGAGCCCGGAGCGAGGCGACCATGTCTTCGGCCACTTCGCCGGCATAGAAGCCTTCGCGGCCTTCACGGGCGATCTTCTCGAGCACTTCGCCCTGCCGCGGATGACGGAATACGTCGCGGGTCTCGAGCGGGGCGTCGTCCGCGAGATAGAAACGGCGGGCGGCGCCCTGGAGCCGGTTTGCGGCCCGGCGCCAGTCGAAGGCGGTGCGGGGCGCGACGGGAACGCCCTCGCGGGCGGCGCGGATGGCGGGAGCCAGCGAGGCGGCGATGCCGAGGCGGCCCCAGTCGGCCGAAAGGCGGCAGAAGGCATCGACGGCGCCCGGCACGGTGACACTGTGCACCGAGTTGTCGGGAATGGCATGCCAGCCCCTGGCGCGCAGCGCCGCCCCTTCGAGCGCCTTCGGGGCGCGACCCGAGCCGTTGAGAGCGACGATCTCTTCGCCGCCGGGTGGTTTGAGGAGCACGAAGCAGTCGCCGCCGAGCCCCGTCATCTGCGGCTCGCAGATCCCGAGCAGAACCGCTGCGGCGATGGCCGCATCGACCGCATTGCCTCCCGCTTCGAGCAGCCGGATGGCCGCGAGCGAGGCCAGCGGGTGCGAGGTGGCACACATCGCGGTGGTGGACAGCACGGGGGAACGTCCCGGCAGGTGAAAGTCGCGCATCTCGCCCTCCTTGCTCGTGCCCGGCAAGGTTAGAACCCGTGACAGCCTCTGCCAAGGGCGGAAGAGAGGGCAGGCGAAGCGAGAAGCCGGTGCCTGTGGACGACCTGCAGGGCCTCGGCAGGAGACGCGAGCTGCGGCATGGCCTTTCCGGGAACGGCCCGAAGGCTCGAGCCCGGCCTTCGGAAGCTCGACTTTTCGGGGAACGCGTTTTTTCGGAAACGTAGCCCCGGCACCGCAGCCGGGTGGGGGCTGAACATGCTGCGGTGCCGGGTGAGCTTGCGCTCGCTACAGGCCCTGTTTCCCCCGAGAAGATGGCGGAAAGAGGGCTGCATCATCATGATCTCGTGGCAATTGGATGGAGTTTTTCTGATCCATCCCTGTATGCCGGCGGCGTCTGCATGGGACCGTTGCCCTGGTGGCGCGGCCGTGTCAGGATCGCGCCATGGTGCAGGACAAGGCCGAAGAGGCGACGCGCGTGCGGGGAAGGATGGCGGGGGATCCCGTGTTCTTCGATCGCTGCGAACTTTTCCTCATCCTCGATCTCTACGGGCGCATGGTGGCGGCCGGCGAATGGCGCGATTACGGCATCGAACGCGGGGCCGACCATGTCGCCTTTGCCGTTTTCCGCCGGGCGGCGGAGCACCCGCTCTACCGCATCGTCAAGCGGCCCTCCCTGCGGCGACGGCAGGGGCAATACGCCGTGGTCGGCATGGATGGCCGCATTCTCAGGCGCGGCCACGATCTGGCGTCGGTGCTCGAGGTGCTGCGCCGCAAGCTTCTCAGGACGCTCGACTGAAGCGGCACTCCCGTCAGGGGGCGGGGAAGAGCCGCTTGATGAGCGTCGGATCGCCTCCGCCGCCGGCGCGGATGCGGGCACGGGCCGCGGCAAGCGGCTCGACCGCCACGGCCATGTGATGGGCATTGGCGTGAAGCAGCGTCCTCGTGTCGAGCAGGATGCCGACATGCCCCCGCCAGAAGACGAGATCGCCGGGGCCGGGAACGGCGCCTTCCCCGAGTGGCGTACCGGTCTCGCGCTCCTGCATGTCGCTGTCGCGCGGCGCATGGATGCCGACAAGGCGCAGCGCCAGCTGCACGAGGCCCGAACAGTCGATGCCGAAGGCGCTGTTGCCGCCCCACAGATAGGGCGTGCCGATGAGGGTGCGGGCATGGTCGAGAAAGCCCTGTCGCGCCGCGGCGGAAGGGAGCGCCTCGGCCGTCGGCATCGGCCCGAGATGGACAAGGGGCACGAAGCCGCCCGCGTCGAGGGCGAGGAAATCGGCGTTTTTTCCCCGAACCACCCTGCCGCCGAGCCGGCTGCCGATCGAGATCGCCGCGCGCGGCCGGGTCTTGATGTCCGGTGCCGGGTAGATGTGGCTTTGCCGGGCCCGCACCATGTGGGAAGGCGCCGCGCCGGCCGGCCCGAGCGCGCCTTGCGCCACCCAGCCGACATGGCCGTCTTCCGCGATGACGAAACCGTGGCCGGACTGCCGGTCGATCAGGGTGACGGGTTCTCCGAGAAGGAGCTGTTTCTCGAGCCCGCCCTCCGGGCTCGACAGCAGATCGGCGACGGGCACGACGATGCGGCACCTTTCGCCTTCGCTGAAGACTTCGGCGGCGATCTTCCCTTTCAGGCTCGCATGGGCCACGCGGCCGCTGAAGGCGAGGCGCCGCCGATCGGCTGGCGGCGATGCGCCCGCCTCAGCCACGGGCCAGCTCCTCGATGGTGCCGAAGAGGGCGCGGCTGCCCTGGCCGAGGCCGCCTCTGGCAAGGCCCGGTCGCGGTTCGGGCGACCAGGCATAGATGTCGAGATGGGCGTAGCGCCGTGTGCCCTCGGCGAAACGGCGCAGGAAGAGGGCAGCGGTGATCGAGCCGGCCATGCCGCCCCTGGGGGCGTTGTCGAGATCGGCGCTTTCGGGTTCGATCATCTTCTCGTATGGCGGCCAGAGCGGCATGCGCCAGAGCGGGTCCGCGAGGCGCCGGCCCTGAGCGAGTATCTGCCCGGCGAGATCGTCCTCGTCGCAATAGAGCGGCGGCAGATCGGGGCCGAGGGCAATGCGGGCCGCCCCCGTCAGCGTGGCGAGAGAGACCATGAAATCGGGCTTGTCCTCCGCGCCGAGGGCAAGGGCGTCGGCCAGGACGAGGCGGCCTTCGGCATCGGTATTGTTGACCTCGATCGTCCGGCCGTTGCGGGCCTTCAGGATGTCGCCGGGGCGGAAGGCATTGCCCGCAACGGCGTTCTCCACCGCCGGGATCAGCACCCGCAGGCGCACCGGAAGGCCGCTTTCCATGACGAGCTGCGCCGTGGCGAGCGCTGCGGCGGCGCCCCCCATGTCCTTCTTCATCAGGTTCATGGCCGAGGAGGGCTTGAGGTCGAGGCCGCCGGTGTCGAAACACACCCCCTTGCCGGCGATGGTGATGCGCGGCCCTCTCTCGCCCCAGGACATGTCGATCAGCCGCGGCGTGCCGGCGGCGCGGCCGACGGCATGGATCAACGGCAGGTTCTCCTCGAGAAGATCGTTTGCGCGCACCGCCCGGAAACGGGCGCCGTGAGCCGCTGCAAGATCGGCTGCCGCGGCCTCGAGCGCGGCGGGGCCGAGGTCGCTGGCCGGAGTGTTGACGAGATCGCGGGCGAGAAATTCCGCTCTGGAGAGCCGCTCGACGAAAGCGCGGTCCGCGCCGGCGGGGGTGACGAGCGCGGCGGTGGGCCGATGTCTGTCGCGATAGCGGTCGAAACGGTAGCCCTCGAGCAGCCAGCCGAGACTCTCGATCAGCGGATCGAGCCCTTCGGGCCGGGAGACGATCCGCCACGGCCCCTCGGGCAGTCGGCGGGCCACCGCGGCAAGGTTGAAGATCCGGCGCGCGCGCATCTCGCTCGTTCCCCAGCCGAAGGCGGCACCGGCGACGCGCCCTTCTGCGTCGGGCATGAGCAGCCATTGCCCGAGCTTGCCGACAAAACCGCAATTCTCGACCCAGCCGCGCATCGTTTCGGGCAGGTCGGCCTTCCAGCTTTCATGCCCGGCCTCGGGCACGAGGTGGAGCGGCAGGGCGGAGGGGGTGTCGTCAACGAGTCGGGTCATGCACGGGGCCTTCCTTCTCTTCACTCCCCCTTCCGATGGCCGAGGGGCAAGAAGCTGTCAATGGCGCTCGTGCAGAAGGCCTCGTGCGCCCCCTGGTGAGGAGGATGGCCCGGGCGCACAGCCGCTGCGCCTGTCCGCGCACATCGCTTGCCAAATCCGGCCGCTTCGCCTATCTCGCGGCCTGCGCAGGCATGTTCAGCCTGAGAGCGTGGAGGATCAGATGGACCGTTTCCCGACCCGGCAGGGCCTCGAGGGCCTTGTCTTTTTCGTGGCGTTCATTGCCACCATTCCCCTTGCCAACTGGATGCTCGGCCATGTCGGCATGGTCTGCCCGCCCGATGCACCCTGCCTCATCCCCGTGGCACCCGGCCTCATGGCTCCGAGTGGCGTGCTCATGATCGGGCTCGCGCTGGTGCTGCGCGACCTCGTGCAGCGGCGCCTCGGGGTGGGATGGGCCATTGCCGCCATTCTCGTCGGCGGGCTGATTTCGTGGCTCGTCGCGCCGCCGGCGCTGGCGCTGGCCTCGGTGGCGGCGTTTCTTCTTTCCGAACTCGCGGACCTCGCCGTCTATACGCCGCTCCAGAAGCGACGCCTCGTGGCGGCGGTGGTGCTTTCGGGGCTGGTCGGCCTCGTGATCGACAGCGCCATCTTCCTGCAGCTGGCCTTCGGTTCACTCGACTATCTGGCCGGTCAGGTGGTGGGCAAGGCATGGATGGTGGTTCTCTCGATCCCGTTCATCCTCTGGCTGCGCCGCCGCGACGAGCGCCTCGGCTTTACCCCTGCCTGACCGGCCGGAGCCGCGCCCGGCCGCCGCCGGGGCGGCTCTTCGAGGAGAAGAGACATGAGCGAACAGGAATACCGCCTCACCCAGCTGGGCCGGGACAGCCGCCTGCCGGCTTCGCCCGACGAGGCCGAGCTCGAACGCGTCCCCAACCCCCATGCCGACACCGATTATCTGGTGCGCTTCACCCAGCCCGAATTCACCTCGATCTGCCCGGTGACGGGGCAGCCCGATTTCGCCCATCTCGTCATCGACTTCATTCCCGACAAGTGGCTGGTCGAGTCGAAATCGCTCAAGCTCTACCTCGGCTCCTTCCGCAATCACGGCGCCTTCCACGAGGACTGCACGGTGCGCATCGGCAAGGATCTCGTGGCTCTCCTCGCGCCGCGCTGGCTGCGGATCGGGGGCTACTGGTACCCGCGCGGCGGCATGCCGATCGACGTCTTCTGGCAGACCGGCCCTGCGCCCGAAGGCGTCTGGATCCCCGCGCAGGACGTTCCCCCCTATCGCGGTCGGGGGTAGGGGTTCACCAAAGGCGAGCGGCAGCGCCAACGGCGTGGCGACGAACGGCAGGAAACCCGGATGCAACGCCGAATGCAGCGGAGGGCGAAGGAATGGGGAAACAGGCTCTGCTCCTGATCGCCTTCGAGGGGGCGGGTCACGCTGCGCTGCCCCCTTCCAACCAGTCCTCAGCGTTCAACGCAGTCACGTTGCTACCTGTCCACTGACGAACAGACGACTGCATGCAGAAATCATGGCAGGCATGACTGACAGAAGAAATGGTCCGGCATCGGACAAGGATGTGAGCAAGGAAGTGCCGGGCCTCCTGGATGATGTTACCGAGGCTCTGATGCTTGGTGGGCTGTTGTCCATTGCCTGGCCATATACGCTGCTTTATCTGACCAACACTGAGCAATGGGCATTCGGCCTGCGCAAGCTGCTCCTGCCACTGTCGATGGTCGCTTTCCTGACTGGATGGTACGCTTGGCGATGGGTGCAATTCCAACGTGCAGGGCGCTGGCAGCAATGGCTCTACTGGCACAAGCTGGAGCTTGGCATACTGCTGATTCTGGGCATCCTCAGCGACATCCTCATCACCATTGCCACCCTGGCCATAGCCTATTTCGGCATGCAGTTCGGCCCTTCCGGCTTCGGTAGCCTTTTACTGATGATCGTGATGGTATTCGGCAGCATGACCTATCTGCCGGGTCTCATCCTGCTGCTGCATGTGCCCATCATGCGTTTCCTGCTGCGACGCAACCATCCATCCATGCCCTTGTGGAGAGCCTTGCGCCTGAGCATGCTGGCAGCGACAGGCTGGTCCTTGCTTGTCATCCTGCCGATGATCATCTGGAGTGCGATAAGAGCAATTCCCGAAAGTTGGTGATGGGTTGATCGGGTGGCATATGATGGCGGTGTTCACACGCCGCGCTTCTCGCAGAGAACAAGGATATGCCACATGAAAGACGAGACGATTTTGCCGCTCACCGATCCAGCCAACGGTGTTGATCTTCGCGGCTGCACCTGAAGGGGCCAATTCCTTCCCCTCCTTCCGAAAAAGCCGATCCCGGGTCCGCCCCAAGAGGCGGCAGGGGAAGGGAGGCACCGGCCACGGAACGCCTACACCGCCCGGAGCTGCTCGGGTGCGGCCAGCAGCCGCGAATGGCCGCCCATCATCTCCAGGAGCAGCCAGACCCGCCTGTCCGGAGCGATCTTCTCCACCTCGGCGACGAAGCCGGCAAAGGGCCCCCCGACGAGCCTGACCCGCTCCCCCGGCTGCGGCACGCCTTCGGGGTGCAGCAGCTCCTCTCCATCACACCGTGCCCTGAGCGCGGAGACGAGATCGTCCGGGACGGGCTGCGGTGCGCCGTCGAAGGAGACCAGCCGCGTGACCCCGTGGGTCGAATTCACCTTGCGCCAGAAACCAGCGTTCGCCCCCCATCCGACCCGTCATCACGCCTCCGTCCACATGCACCCCCTTGCGTCACCCTTGCGGCATTGCCTGCGTTCATATCTGAACGGACCTCGCTCGCCTTGCAACCTTTTTCTGTTATCGGCAGCGGAAATCCCCCCGGGATTGTATCTCCACAGACCCGGGAAGAGTGCGTGCGGCATATCCGGGGCTTCCGATCCTCGCCCGGCGTGCCACCGCAGGGCGGGTGCGCTCGATCCTGCCCCGCCCGGGCACCAGACGAGGTTCCCTGTTTCAGCCGGTGCACGTCGATGCGGCCGGCTGCCGGACAATGGCGGCTGCCGGGCGGAGCGCGGGATCATGGACCGGCCCCTGCGTGATCCATATCGTGATCGGTCCGGCTCAACCGCCTTCGCTTTTCGCGAAAATCACCGTGTCGCCGGTGCGCGGATCACGGAACCAGCACAGCTCGCCAGTGCGCGCGATTTTCGTCTTCATGATGGCATCCGTCCTGACGGCCTTCAGGGCCGCCGAGATGGTTTTCCCGTCACACATGGGCAGCTCGTGGCGGGAATATCCTCTGGACCTCATGCACTGCTCGAAGAACTTCCGCTTGATGCCGGCATTCGTGTCGACCGAATAGATGCCGACATAGGGAGCCCACCCGAATTGGGTGTTGCTCGGGATCGATTGCGTCGCCCTCGCGGCACACTCTGTCCTGTCGCGCTCGTAAGCCGCGTATTCGATGCCGGGCCTGACCATCATCGGCTGCGACACGCAGCCGGCAAGAACGAACGATGCAAGGGCCACGAGCGCAATGTCGGTTTTCATGTCCTTCTCCTCGAGGTGACGTTGTCCGGTCGCGATTCGGCTCTCCTGTAACGAGAGTCTAGCAGATCGTTTCCCGTTTCGATATGCAATCCGACACGAACAGCGGATCGGACCATGCGAGCCTTCATCCATCCGGGAATCGATGCCTGCGCTGTTCGGCACGGGACGATCCGGCATCGTGGCATGCCCGTTCGGGGCAGGCCTTCGTGTCGTCGGCCCGGCGTTCGCGAACCGTCGGCATCCCCCTCGTCCTTTCACGCCTTCGCCGGTGCGGTTGCGGGGTGCCATTGCGGGACGGCCGGGGGTGGCGGTGCGCATACCGCGAGCGATGCGGATGCGGGCGCAAGGCGGCCCGGCACAGCAGAAACGGCCGAGGAGGGAGGCGGGGCCGAAGGTCGTGCCGGATCGGCAGATCGTCGCCCGGGAGGGGCACCGGGCGGGTCGTTGCCTGCCGCGGGGAAATGCCCGGCCAGGCGGAATTGTTGTTCCGTTCGGGTATCGGCTTCGCGATTTTCGCCCGCCCCGGACCCGAATGCCGGCGCCGTGGCCGTTCGATGCCGCAGCACAAGCCGGTCCGTTTGCGGGCCCGCCCCGCCGTGCATGACGGCGGCGTCCGGCGCAAGAGGCGCGCCCTCCGCATGGGCATCGATCGCGGCAGTCAGTGGCGGCCCGGGCAGCGCTGGTCGCCGGCCACCGCACTGCGGGTTCAGGCGCTTCGACAAGCGCCTGGAAACGCGGGAAGGGTCGGCTTTCCGCCATCGCCGGAGAGCGCTCTGCCGGCGCAGGCGCCAGCTGCGGATTGCGACGGGAGCGGCGCTTCACGCCACCCGGGAATGCGGCGCCTAGAGAATGCTCTGCCCGGTCTCGCGCCAGTCGGCAAGAAAGGCGGCCAGCCCCTTCTCGGTCAGCGGGTGGTCGGCCAGCTTGCGCAGCACCTGGGGCGGGATGGTGGCGATATCCGCCCCGATGCGCGCCGCCGCGACCACATGGTTCACCGATCGGATCGATGCGGCGAGAATCTCGGTCGGGAAATCGTAGTTGTCATAGATCTCGCGGATCTCGGCGATGAGCGCCATGCCGTCGAGATTGATGTCGTCGAGCCGGCCGATGAAGGGCGAGACGAAGGTCGCGCCGGCCTTGGCCGCGAGGAGCGCCTGCGCCGCGGAAAAGCAGAGGGTGACATTCACCATCTTGCCTTCCTCCGTCAGCACGCGACAGGCCCTGAGGCCGGCCCAGGTGAGCGGCACCTTGATGGCGATGTTCGGGGCGATCTCGGCCAGATGCCGCCCTTCGGCGATCATTCCTTCGGCGTCGGTCGCCACCACCTCTGCCGAAACCGGCCCGTCGATCATGGCGCAGATCTCGCGGGTGACGGCCCTGATGTCCCGCCCCGACTTGCGAATGAGGGAAGGGTTGGTCGTCACCCCGTCCACCATGCCGAGCTCGGCCAGTTCCCGGATCATGTCGACATCGGCGGTATCGACGAAGAATTTCATCGCGGTGTTCTCCCTGCTGCCTGTTCGCCGCTGCGGCGCATTGTCTCATGCCTTCTCTCACCACCCCGCCCCGGTGGCAAGAGGGCATCCCGGCCCGCGACGGAGCCCTCCGCGGCCGGAGAACCGAGTGGCCCTGCCCCTTGCGGAGAGATGCGGGCATCCTCCGGCAGCGCCCCTTCGGTGGCGGAGGCGGATCTTGCCCGTTCCGCAGTGCAACGGAAGAAACGCCCCGCTCATTGCCCTGTCCCTGCCAGGAGAAGCGGGCCGAAGGCGCGATAGTGCAGTGCCTCGAGGATCACGCCGTTGGTGTTCGCCGTCAATGCCCGGTTGGGCTCTCCCGTCCGCTCGTAGATGCCGGCATACCAGCCCTGATCGGTCGCGAGCGGCGCAAGAGCGGCGCGCAGCCTGCGGGCATGCTCGGGGTCGGCATCCTCGTAGAGCAGGCTCCAGCCGAGAGCCGCCTTGGCCGAGAAGGTGCGCAGCGCGGGGTAGTCATTGCCGTCCTCGTCGAGCACCGCCCAGGGAATGCCATTGCCGATCACGGTGCCGTAGAGAAAGAACGGCGCCCGGTCGAGGTGATCCTCGCTCAAGCTCGTGAGAATGCCGGTGCGCTCGAAACGGGCCTTCTGCACCCGGTAGAGCCGGTCGGCCGCGGCCCTGGCGACGGTGTCGAGCCCGAGTTCGAAAGCCGTCAGCAGATAGGGTTCCGAGAGCGTGGTGCTTTGCGCATCGCCCGCCTTCCCGCGGCGGTCATCCGTCAGGACGGGGATGCCGTAAAGCCGCTGCAGCACACCGTGATCCTCGACCCTGAGCGCCGCCATCACATCGAGCCCCGCCAGTGCCGCGCCGCGGGCGGCATATTCCTCGTAGCCCGTCCGCCCTTCCTGCAGATGATAGGTCGCGCCGCTTGCGGGATCATGGATCGCGCCGACGAGATAACCCTCCTCCGTCAGTGCCCGCAGATCGAAACGCCGGCGAATCCGGGCCGTGAGGGGCGCCAGCTCCGGCGCCGTGCGCTCGAGCGTTGCGAGAGCGATGAGAAGACGGGCGATGTCGAGCGCGGACCAGCCGATGCCTTCCGCCGTGGGATTGCCGTCGTAATCCGTCATCCCGAGGGTGATCGTGTCGTAGGACTTGTTCGGCAATCGCCCCTCGAAGAGAGGAATGTCGGCCAGCGACCGCAACGCCTTCCCGGCCCGCGCGAGAAAGCTGCCCCGATCGATCAGGCCGAGCCGGTGCGCCGCCGGAAGGGCCAGAAGATAGGAGGACAGATCCCACATGGTGGTCGAGGGAAAGCCGCCGACCGAATCGGGCCAGCCCGTTTCGGGCCGGGTGTGGGTCGCGAAATAGGCCCAGGCGGTGCGGGCCATGGCCAGCTCCTCGGCCGTGAGCGGCCGGGGGCTCGACGACCTGTTGACCACGGCGCCGGCATCGAGAAGGGCGGCCCGGCCGTCGCGCAGCATCTGACGGTCGAGCTGCATGGCGACGACGCCGGCCATGAGCAGCCCCACCGCGAAGGCGATCGCCCCGCGGGCGCGCCAGAGCCCCTCGCGCAAGGGAACGCGGCGCATGGGCAACGGACCAGGACGCTGCGATGGGGTTTCGGTGATGTGCATCTTCTCTCCATCGGGCAGGGCAGCGACGCTGCGAATAGGGGGGCGGTTCCTCAGGCAGTGCGAACGGGTTGGCGCTTCTGCGGGGCGCGCGTGTCATGCGGGCGCGGTGGCGGCATGCGCCGGTCATCCGTCGGCACCTCGGGCGGGCGGATTCGTCCCATCCGCAGGGCGAATCCGAGAGCGACAAGGTTCGAGAGGGCCCAGAAGCCGTTGAGGACGAGGGCCGATTTCGCCTCGGGCAGCGGCGTCTGCCACAGGCGGAGGAGGGCGGGGAGAAAGGCCAGGGCAAGGGCGGCCGCCATTGCCGCATGGGGCCGCAGCACCCTCGTGGATCTCCCCCCGACCGGCAGTTTCGGCGTCGGCACGAAGCGCGTCCGCCGCTTTCTCAGCGCCTTGACGATGGCACCGAGATTGATCGGCGCGCAGGCGATGTTGAGAAGCCGCCCGGCCCAGGCATTGTGCCCCCAGCTGCCGACGAGAAGCGCCGCTTCGTTCACGAGCAGGAAGGGCAGAAGATGGAGGAGAAACACCCGCGCGTCGACACCGACGGGCGAGATGCCGGTTGTCAGGGTGAAGACCGGTGCCATCAGCAACACGAGCGTGGCCGGCGCCAGGAAGTAGGACCAGAAGGTGCTCGCATAGTGCAGCTTGTGCCAGAGCGGTAGCCCGTACCTTCCGAGCGGACGATCGTTGATGGCGATATCCATCGAACCGCCGGCATATTTTCGCCGCTGCGCCGCCCAGCTCGCCAACTCCTGTGGCGAGAGCATCCGGCTTTCGATCCAGGGATGGAGCAACGACCGCCACCCGGTTTCGTGGAGATCGATCGAACTGAAGATGTCTTCCGACACGTGGAAGCGGAAGGGCTCGAGGGGGCGCAGGCACAGGAGCCGGCCCCGGTGTCGCAGCGCGCGGCCGGGGCGCGTGAGCGGCAAGCCGGCCAGCACCCGCCCGGCCTCGTTGCGGCAGGCGGCGAAGGCGCCCTCGAGCAGGGCGCGGCGGCGGTGGATCGAGGCCGCGCCGCAGCAGAAGGCCGCGCCGTGGCGGTTGCGCTGCCGCAGGATCACGTCGGAGAACATGCCGCCATCGACCCCGAAAGGATCGCCGCCGCCGCGCCAGCGGCGCAGCCGGGCCGGCAGGTGCCGCACGGCCCTTCCGAGCCGAGGGAACGATTCGGCAAGTCGCTCCTCCAGCGGCCGATCGGGCGGAATGTCGTAGAACCAGTGCGGCGTCTGCACGAAGGCCAGTCGCGGATCGCGGAAATGGCCGAGCGTATGTTCGAGGAAGGAAGGGAAAAGGCGGGTGTCGGCGTCGCAGATGACGACGAAATCGCCGGTGGTGCGCAACAGGGCGTTCTTGATGTTGCCGGCCTTGAAACCGGCATTGTCGGTCCGGGTGATGTAACCGGCACCTTCCTCACGGGCCACACGGGCCATGGCGGGGCGGTTGCCGTCGTCGAGGCAATGCACCCGAACGCGCACCCCGGCAGGCCGGCGCAGGCGCCGCGCATCGCGCAACGACAGGCGCACTAGCTCGGGTTCCTCGTCGCAGGTGGTGACGAAGACATCCACCGAGATCGGCCCTTCCCCCTCGAGATGCAGCTCGCGCCTCGCGCGCGGCAGGGGTTGCACCTTCACCGGTCGATCGGCCCAGAGATTGAAGGTGAAGAGCACGAGGCCGATCCAGGCCGCCGTCTCGGCCGCGGCGACGATCGCCGAATAAAGCGGGGCCTCGAGGTTGATGCCCGCTCCCCAGCGCCAGATCAGGTACCAGAGCCCGAGGCCGATGGCGCAGCTGGCAAGGAGCTGGAACAGGAACTCCCGGCCGGCGACCATGCGACGGGGGCGGGCGGCTGACGGGTCTCGTAAGGGGTGAAGTAGAATCGGCGCACCGGTCCTCTCCTGCGGTTTCGTGCAGGATGGTGCGGCAAGGGTTAAGAGCAGGTGAATCGCGCCGCGAAAATCGCCGAAGGTCGGAAGCGGCCGAGCCTCGCGAACCGGGAGGCGGATCCGGGAGATTCAGGGCGCGTCTTCTTCGGCGGTCTCGAGCCGGGCGAGAACGGCGCGGAAATGTCGGTCGTCCCCTTCGGCCAGAAAGCGCCGCGCGAGCCGGCGGGCCAGCCTCACATGCCCCCGGTCGATTGCCAGATCGAGGATTTCCCGCCGGTAGCGGCGGAAGTTGCGCCGGGCCCGCAGCGTGCGGCGGAAGGTCGGCAGATCGAGCCGCCCTTCGATCGCCGCCTTCACCAGCGGCTGGAGGATTCCCATCTGCTGCAGGGCGGAGCCGAGGCGGTGGCCGAGGAAGGGGCAGCGATAACGAACGATGTTGTCTCCTTCGAGCCGGGCGACATGCGCCGCATCGAGCGGCGAATAGGGATCGTAGAAGAGATTGACGCGCCGGGCGGCGCGCACCGTCTCGGCCGCATCGGCATATCGGCCCGACCAGTCCGCCTCCCAGGCGACGCGATAGCGCGTCTCCCACGGCACCTTTTCCTTGTCGAGCACGGTTTGCGGGCTCATCGCCACCACGTCGGCCCGCCCCCCCGCCGCCGGGGCGAAGGCCAGCGCCCCGTAGCCGCCCATCGAGGCGCCATAGAACACGACGCGCGCGAAGCGGTCGAAGAAACCTTCGGCGGCAAGGCGGTCGAATTCGTCGCTCACCCAGGGGTCGCGATACCAGGTCCAGCCCGCCGCCATCACGCCGAGCATCGACCAGCCCTGCCGCTCGATGAAGGCGTAGCCCCAGGGGCGGCGGTCGGCCCGTTTCTCCATGGCGATGTCGAGATTGTCGAAGGTCACGACGAGGGTGTCGGCCGAGCGGGGGATGAAGGTGAAGGCGTGGCGCTCGTTCTGACGGTGGAAACCGCTCTCCCCGATCAGCCTTTCGGCCAGCGCAGCCCAGGCTCCGGCCGAGCCGGCGGGCGCTTTCGGCTCGAAGATGACGAGGGTGCGATGGACCGGCCGTTCCCCGTCCTTCCAGGTTTCGAAGGGCACGGGGTTGCCGAAGCGCTTGAGGAAGGGAAAGCCGCCCGACCCCTTGCGAATGTCGATCAGAAGCCGGCTCGTCTCGTGGCCGTGGCGCCTGAGGAAGCGGCCGATCGGCCTGACGCGATGGCGGCAGGAAAAGCTCTCGAGCGCGGCGATGAGGTCGTAGCGCTCCAGATCCTGCTCGCGGGTGACGATCCGCACCGCCGTCTTCGGCACGCCGGCTCCGGTGATGATGGCCCGTGCGGCCTCGAGCGGCGGCGCATGTTCGGGGCCGATGTCGCCGGAGCGGCCGATGGCGACGAGATCGATCGGGCAACCGAACTTCTCGTGCGCGGCGACGGCCAGCGCCGGATCGGCCCCCGAAAGATCGGCCAACCGCGCGACGCTCTCGCGGTCGATCTCCCTGAGGCGGGAGCGCCATTCGTCGATCGAGAGCCGCGGTGCGCCGCTCATGGAAGCCTTCCCCCTCCCCGGTGCATCACACTGCGGCCTTGTCCACCAGCACCAGCGCGCGCTTCCTGTCCTTCTCGAGAATCCGCGTGCGTCCGAACGTCTTGAGATAGGGAATGCCCCCCGACCCCTTGCGGATGTCGAGAGCGATCAGCCCGTCGGGTTTGACCTGCTCGCGAAAGAACCCGTCATAGGTTCGGGCCGGATAGTGAAACCCGCAGGAAATGAGGCTCACCGCCAGATCGACCGCACCGGCCTTCTCGAGCGGTTCCTTGCGCGGGTTGAGGGTGACGATGCGGTCGGCCGGCACGCCGTTGGCCTCGAGAAAGGCCCGGGCCTTGGCCAGCGAGGCATAGCCCGCGCCTTCCTCGGCAAAGCCGAAATGGCGGTTCTCGCTTTCCTCGATGTCGATCAGCACGAGGTCGCAGCCGAAGGCCCGGTAGAGAAAGAGATCGAGAAAGGCGTAGCCCGAGCCGATGTCGGCCACGCGGCGCGGTTTCATCGGCAGAAGGGCATCGCGGATGCGCACGAAGCTCCGCCACAACTCCTCGAAGGCGGTGCGGACGATGGCGGCCCGGTGGGTGCGGGCCTCCTCGAGAAGCGGTGCCGGGTCGCCCTGCGTCCAGGCGCGCACCACCTTCTGGTCCGGCAGCCCGGACGATCGTTGCAGTGCCAGATTGGCGATGTCGTGATCGTCGAGCATCGAGGTGTCGATCTCCTCGACGGCCGGCATCGCGGCTGCGGGAGGGCGGACCGGCTGCATCAGACGGGCGGTCGGCCTCGGGTCGATGCCGTGCTTCTTCAACAGGTCGGCGACATAGGACCCCTCGGGCGGCACCCCGCCCCAGCGCGCGGCGGCGGCGCGGAAGCGGCGCCCCCAGAAATGGATCGACATCGTGTCCTCCTTGACCCAGCCTTCCACCTTGTGGCGTCGTGCCGGCCGCAGGAGCGCCTGCTTGTGGGAGAACGGCACCGGATAGAGCACATGGGGTGGCCGGGCATGGCGCGCCTCGCCCGTTTCCTGGAGAAACCAGGTGAGCGCGTCCGGCCCCCATACCCCCCAGGGCAGAAGCGAGACATGAACGCCGCGCCCTTCCGCCTTGCGCCGGGCGAGCTCCTCGCGCTTCTCGGCCGTCAGCCAGGGCGGGATCGGATATTCGTCGGAGGTGAAGTCGAGCATCGCCCGGAGCGTCTTCGAGTTCTTCGGCAGCCGCAGCACGCCGTTGTTGATCTGCTCGGCGCCCGCATCGGAAATCCAGCCATGCAGATGGCCCGAACGCGGCACCCGGAAGGGGCGCAGGCAATAGGCGTCGGTGTCGGCCCAGACGAGTTTCGTGTCGCGGATCATCCGCAGGCGGAACACATCGGCATGGTAGGCCGGAGAGCCGGTGCGGGCATGGCGGATGAATTCGCCGGCCGGCAGGTGGTCGTTGGCATCGGCGATCCGCACCCCGTCGGGCACGCCCTCGACATCGTCATAGACGAAGAGCGTGACCTTGTGCCCGGCGTCGAGAAAGGATTGCAGGCACAGCTGCTCGAGCCATGAAAGCTCCTTGCCGATCCACAGTGTGCCGATTCCCGGTAGCGTTGCCATGCCTGCCTCATCCATTCCCTTGGCCCGGCTCTGCGGCCGGCTGATCGGAAGGCATTCTAGCGGCAGATACGGTTTCGGGAAATGCCATAGTGCCGCCACACGACGACAAATGATGCCTCATGGGCGACAATTGCCGTGCGGTTGCCATTTTCTGGTCAAGATTGGCCGTCAGAAACGGCACGATCTCCCTGCCTGGCGCCTTCGGCGGGCGAAGGCAGGACAACAGGACAGGACGAGGGGCAGGCAGACATGGGCAACGGGCGTTACACGGTCGTCTCGACCATGAAGAACGAGGGGCCCTACATTCTCGAATGGGTCGCCCATTACAAGGCGCTCGGCTTCGACGATATCGTCGTGTGCACCAATGATTGCGAAGACACGACGGTGCAGATCCTCAAGCGCCTCGAGGAACTCGCTCTCGTGCACCATCACGCCACCCGCATCGGCCGTGGCGGCATCCACCGCTCGGCGCTGCGGCAGGCCTGGCGCAAGCCGGTGGTGCGGGAAGCCGAGTGGGTGTTCGTCTGCGATGTGGACGAGTTTCTCAACATCCACGTCGGCGACGGCTCGGTGCGGGCCCTCGTCGAGGCCGCGGTGCATCACGACGACACCTGGGCTGTCTGCGTGCCGTGGCGCATCTTCGGGCCGAACGGCATCACCCTCTTTCGCGACCGGCTCGTCACCCGCCAGTTCACCATGGCCGAAAAGCCCTGGCCCGCAAATCCGGCGGCGGGCAAGTTCGTCAAGTCGCTGTTCCGCCGTCCCGACCGGGTGAAACGCATGGGGCTGCACCTGCCCGTGCTCCATGACGAGGACGTGCCGCGGGCGAAATTCGTCCTGCCCGGAGGGGAGGACTACATCGTCGGCGGCGTGCATGTGGCCGAAGGGCCGAGCTGGGCCCACGCCCAAGTCAACCATTACGCCCTGCGCTCGCTCGAGAGCTTCCTCATCAAGCGCGACCGCGGCCGTGCAAACCACATGAACCACACGATCGGTCTCGACTACTGGAACCGCTTCAACCACAACGATGTCGAGGATGTTTCGATCCGCCGCTATGACGCGCGGGTGGCCGAGTGGCTCGCGCGCCTTCATGCCGACGAGAAGCTGCACTTCCTGCACCGCAAGTCGGTGCGCTGGCATCGCTGGAAGGCACGGCGGCTGCGGGGCGTGCCGGAATTCAAGGCGCTGAAATTCGCCGCCATGGCCACCATGGGGCTCGGTCGATCGGCAGATCAAGGGGCGGCGGAACGCGCAGCCTGAGCGGGAAATGCGCCAGGAAGGCCGCCGGCACCCGCTGCGAAGCTTTCCGTCTCGCCCCGCCGCCCGCCGCATCGACAAGGGCAACCGTGGGTGCGACGAGCGGCCGGGCGGAGAGGGAGCAAAGGAAACGGCACCATGCGGATCCTTGCCATCAGCACCATGCGCAACGAGGGGATGCACCTCCTCGAATGGCTGGCGCATCACCGCGCCATCGGCGTCACCGACTTCCTGATCGCCACCAACGACTGTGCGGACGGCACCGACACCATGCTCGAGCGGCTTGCCGCCGCGGGCCTCGTCACCCATCTGCACAACGAGGTGCCGCCGGGCCGCTCTCCGCAATGGGCCATGCTGAAGGCCGCCTGGGATCACCCTCTGGTCGATGCCTGCGACTGGGCCCTCGCCATCGACGCCGACGAATTCGTCAATCCCCGCATCGCGCGCGATCTGCCCGGCCTCATAGCGGCGGCGGCCGGGGCCGACGCCATCGCTTTGCCCTGGCGGATCTTCGGCTCTTCGGGCCATGTGCATCTTTCGCGCGAAGCGACGCTGAGCCGCTTCCTGCATGCCGCGCCGCTGCCGATCGGCTATCCGCTCTCGGCGGCGAGCTTCAAGACGCTGTTCCGCCTCGACGCCCCCTTCGCCTCGCTCGGCGTGCATCGCCCGAGGCGCGCGGCCGGCGGCCTGCCGCGCTGGGTCGATGGCGACCTGCGCCCCCTGCCCGAGAGTTTCGCGCGCACCGATGGCCGCATTCTCCTGCCCGGCCACGGGGCTTCGGCCGTCGCACTCAACCATTATTGCCTGCGCTCGGTCGCCGAATTCATGATAAAACGGGATCGCGGCCTGCCGAACCGGCAGGGCAAGGCCGTCGATCTCGCCTATTGGGTGGAGCGCAACTTCAACGCTGTCGAGGAGGTGTCGATCCTGGAGCATCTGCCCGAAATGCGCGCCGAGCTCGCCCGCCTGAGGGCCTTGCCCGGTCTGGCCGAACTCGAGGAGAAAGCCCATCTCTGGGCACGGCGGCGGCTCGAGGAGCTGCTGCGCGATCCCGACGAGGTGCGGCTTTACGGGCGGCTGCTCCTTTCCGGCGACAGCCGGGTGCTTTCCTTCGAGGAGGGGCAACGCCTCGCCAGGCTCTATCTGGCCGCTGTGGAAGCCGGGGGGAGGGAAGACGCATGAAGCGCCGCGGCGGGCAGAGACATACGCCTCGGCTGGTCGCGGAGACAGGCACGGACGTCGTCGTTCTCCATCGCCGCATGAACGCCGTCGAGACGGCCACCCCCGAGGGCACGTTGCGCCTTCTCGAGGCGGTGCGATGGCCGATGGGGGAGGGCGCGCCCGACCGCATCCTCCTTTTCGGCAGCGCCCGGGGAGCACCGGAGGCCCTGCGCCCGGCCGCGCCTGCGCTTCTCGAAAGACGGTTGAGCCTGCAGGGAAGCCCCGTCATCGCGCTACGCCTGCCGCCCGATGCGCCGTTGCGTCTGGCCGGTGGCTTCGCCCCGCCCGTGACAACGCCCGAATGGCCCCTTTTCGCCGGCCGCGACGTGCTTGTGGCGCTGCGCGAGGGAGAGCGGGCCGAAGAGGCGGCCGACTGGCTGCGCTATCATGCCCGTTTTCACGGCATGACGGGGGCCGTCATCGTCAACCGTCTCGGCCCCGACGGTGCGGGCGCGGATTTCGCCGCCATGCTGGCCGACAGGCTGCGGGCGCCCCTCCTCGGAGAAGGGGATGTGGCCGACGCGACCGCAGGCGGCGAAGGCGGTCGGCGGGGCGAGGCCGATCGCGAGGAGGCCGTCGGGGCCGGTCCGGCGGCATCCCGCACGGACGGGAACGGCGACGAGGCCGCACGGCGCATCGGGCATGCCGTGGCTGCCGGCGGTGCCATGCCGGTCGTGGTGCTCGATTGCCCGATCGCCGTCGGCCGGGACGATCTGCCTCCCGCCTCCCATCCGTTCAATGCCCCCGACGCGCCGGGCAAGGACCGGATGGCGCTGCCTCCTCCCGACCCGTGGACCGCGCCTCTCGGAGAGGGCAATCTGTGGGAGCTGGTGCGCTGGCGCTTCCTCGAGAAGGCCCGCGCCGTCGCCAATATCGACCTTTCCGATCTTCTCGTTCTGCCCGCCACGACGTTCGATGCACTCGAAAAGGGGGAGGGCGCCGGCTCTTCGTGCACCCGGCCGACCGATCGGCAGATGCGCTCCGCCGCGGCGGATCACCCGGAGGAGAAGGTTCGTCCCTCGTCCTCCGGCTGGACCGGCAGCGGCGGAGGGCTTGTTCGGGGGCTCGACGCGGCAACGGTCGCCAGGGCCGAACACGGCGACGGAATGCCGGCCGGAGCGAGCCGGGCGGAGAGGGGCACCGCCCCGCCGGCGCATGGCGGAAAGACGCAGGACGATGCGCCACCGACCGTCTTCGATCTCGCGCTCGCGTCCACGACCGGGGTGATCCAGCTCTCCGGAAGACGGGTCTATCCGTGGCGGGTCCGCAAGGGCGCCTTTCCCCATTACGCCGATCACGTCTGCCGCCAGTTCGACAGCGCATCCCGCAATCGCCGCTGGTGTATCGATGTCGCCCGCACCCGGGACAGGGCCGTCTGGCGTCTGGCGCGGATCGGCAACATCCATCCCGATCCGGCGCGGATCGGCCGTTTCTGGCGCTTCATGGCCCTGCGCCATCCCGAGGCCACCGCCTCCGAGCTCGTGCCCAAGACATCCCTGATCGAGGACGCGGACCTTCTCCGCCTTGCGCGGAGCGTCTTCGCCTACAAACCCGTGCGCCAGCCGCGCAATGCCGTGCGCGAGCCGCGACGGGAGGATGTGACGATCGTCACCACCATGAAGAACGAGGGGCCGTTCATCCTCGAATGGATCGCCTATCACCGGATGATCGGTGTCAGGAATTTCCTCGTCTATACCAATGACTGCACGGACGGCACCGACGAACTGCTCGATCTTCTGGAGAAGAAGGGGATCGTCCGGCACCGCGACAACCCCTTCCGCAGGACCGGTCTCAAGCCCCAGCATGCCGCGCTTCAGGCGGCCGAGAAGGAACCGGTGATCCGTGACGCGGGCTGGATCATCTGCATGGATGTGGACGAATTCATCAACATCCATGTCGGCGAAGGGCGACTGCACGACCTGTTCGCGGCCATCGGCGATGCCAACATGATCTCCCTCACCTGGCGCCTGTTCGGCAACAGCGACATTCACGAATACCGGGATGATTTCATCATCCGCCAGTTCACCCGATGCGCCCCGGAAATGGTCCGCAAACCGCATCAGGCTTGGGGGTTCAAGACGCTGTTCCGCAACATCGGCATCTTCAAGAAGCTCGGTGTGCACCGCCCCAAGGGCCTGCGTCCCGACCTGCATGACGAGGTGCGCTGGGTCAATGGGTCGGGGCGGCCGATGCCGCCGCAGATGATCCGCAACGCCTGGCGATCGACCCTCTCCAGCGTGGGCTACGACCTCGTCACGCTCAACCACTACGCGGTCCGTTCGGCCGAGAGCTTTCTCGTCAAGCGCGACCGGGGGCGGGTGAACCATGTCGATCGCGACCAGGGCCTCAACTACTGGTTCCGCATGAACCACAACGCCGAGGAGGACCGGTCGATCCAGCGCATGCTGCCGGCGCTCGAGCGCGAATTCGCCACCCTCCTGGCCGATCCGGAAATCCGGGCCGCGCACGAATATTGCGTCCGGAAGCATCGCGAGAAGATCGCCGAGCTCAAGACCCGGCCCGATTATGCCGCCTTCTACCGGGAGCTGACCTCGCCGCGCATGGAGAAGCTGTCGCGCCATCTCGGCATCTTCGGCTCGGCGGTGTTCCTCTCCGGCCCCGAAGTCGTCCCCGACGAGCTCGTCGAGCGGCTCGACAGCCTGCCGCCCGGCTTCTTCTTCACCGTCCGCAAACCCACGCAAGCGGCCTGACCGGCCCCGGCGGCACTTCCTCACGCGCTCGTGAAGGGGCGAGGCTTGAGGCTGTATCTGCTACAGCCCGAAGATGGAGGTCGCCCGCCGCCCCGTTCCGGCAGATGCGGAGCATCGGTCGGTCGTGCCGGTCGGGCCGTGCCTGATCGTATGCCGGCCGCCGCACGGGAAGGCATTGCATGAAGAAGACGCAAAAGACGGGATCCGCCATGCCCCAGGAAGTCGAATTTACCCTGCCGGATGCCGCGCCCGGCGCTGCCGGCACAGGCGCCATGCCCGACGAGGACAAGGGGGCGCGGCTCGCCGGCTGGTCCAGCCTTCTGGCCGCGCTCGGGATGACGAGCTGCTGCATCCTGCCGCTCGGTCTTGCGATGATGGGGGTGACGGGCACCTTCATTGGCACGCTGAGCCAGCTCAAGGTCTATCAGCCCTGGTTGCTCGGCTTTGCCGCGCTCTCGCTCGCATGGGGGTTCTGGCGCGCCTACTGCCCCCTCCCCGCCGACGGCTGCCCGGGCGGCTGTGCCGTGCCCGGAAGACGGCGCCTGACGCGCATCGTGCTCTGGGTGGCGCTGGCCATCGTCGTCTTCACCCAGCTTTTCACCTACTGGATCGCACCGACATTCCTCGATCCTTTCGGCTGAGAATTTTCTGCGGCGCCCCTTCCGTGAAAGCGATGGAGATCACCATGACGAAACCCGCCCGTGCCCTGCTCGCCGCCCTTCTCTTCCTGCTGACGAGCCTGCCTGCCCTTGCGGAGATCCGCCAGCTCCGGATCGAGGTGTCGGGGCTCTACTGCTCCTCCTGCCCCTTTACCGTGGCCCAGTCCCTCAAGGCCGTGCCAAGCGTGAAGATCGTCGGCGGCAGGTATGACGCGGACAAGCAGATCGCGGTCTATGAACTCGAATTCGACGACGACAGGACGACCGTGAGCGACATTCTCGCCGCGCCCGAGGATTACGGTTACCAATCCCGGCTGCTCGAAGACGGCAGGAGCTGAAGGCAGTCCGAAGAAGCCGCGGGGCGGAAGGCCCCTGCCGCGCCGCGAAGACAGACCGGTTCGTTCTGTCTTCCCCGTTCCTGTCCGGTGCATGCCGCATGCCTCCCGGTATCCGCACCGCATCCCGGGGCAAGGCATGCCATCCTTCTCAGCTTCCGAGCAACGCCAGCGCACGAGCGCGTATCCGTTCGCGCGAAGGCAGCGTGGCGGCATGGGCCGGGCCGGTGGCGATGAAGCTGTCGGCCGCCGAGAGCCGGTGGATGCAACGTCCGGCCTTCTCGGCGAACCCCGTCACCAGCCCCTCGGCGACATTGCCCGCGGGGCGGCATTCGTCCACCACCAGCACCTCGCGGCAGGGCGCGGCGGCATCCACCACCGCCTGCACGGGAAGCGGCGCCAGCCAGCGCAGATCGATCACCCGAGCCCGCACCCCGCTCTCGGCAAGGTCGTGCTGCACCTGCCGGCAGAGCCGGTGCCCGTTGCCGTAGCCGACAAGGGCGATGTCGAAGGCCCCGGCCGCCTTCTCCGTCGCCCCCACCGGCCCGGGATCATGCACGCCGATCGCGCCGAGCGCGATGCGCGCGCCGGCCGGGGGCAGCGGAAAGCTCCAGCCGCCGTCACCCGGCACGAGCAGATCACGCTCGTTGTAAAGGGCGATCGGCTCGAGAAGGATCACCACCCGCCGCTCCTCCCGCGCCAGTCGCAGCGCCTCGCGCAGCATCGCCGCCGCTTCGTCCGCCCGGGACGGGCAGGCAAGGACGATGCCGGGAATGTCCCGCAGCACGGCGATGGAGTTGTCGTTGTGGAAATGGCCGCCGAACCCCTTCTGGTAGCCGAGACCGGCGATCCGCACGACCATCGGATTGGCGAAAGCCCGGTTCGAGAAGAAGGAGAGCGTCGCCGCCTCACCCCGGATCTGGTCCTCCGCGTTATGGAAGTAGGCAAGGAACTGGATCTCGGGCACGGGCAGGAAACCGTTATGGGCGAGGCCGATGGCGGTTCCGAGGATGGTCTGTTCGTCGAGAAGTGTGTCCATCACCCGGCTCTGGCCGAAACGCGCCTGAAGCCCGCGGGTGATGCCATAGACGCCGCCCTTGCGACCGACATCCTCGCCCAGAAGCACGATCTCGGGCCGCTCGGAGAGCGCCTCGGCAAGGGTGAGATTGAGCGCACGGGCCAGTGTCAGCCGCTCTCCCTCTCCGGCGGGCAGGGTCGCCGGCCGGCCGCCGGTCTTCTCCCCGCGGGCAGCGGGCGGGAAGGGCGGAATCGACGCCATCACCTCCTCCGCCGTCTCAAGGGGCGGCCGCCGCGTCGCCGCCAGCATCTTCGCCGTCACTTCCTCCTCGGCCGCCCGGGCCATCGCGACGATCTCGCTCCGGGCGAGTCCCCCTTCCTCAATCAGGAGCCGCGCCGAGTGCAGAAGCGGGTCGCGCTCATCCTGGGCGGCGATTTCGGCGCGCGGCAGATAGGCACTCTCGACATCGGAGCCGGCATGGCCGCCGAGCCGCACGGTCGCGAGGTGCAGGAAGACCGGCCGACCACGGCGCACCCGGGCCACGGCATCGCGGGCCGCGGCAAGGCTGTCGGCCAGATCGGCCCCGTCGGCCCGTATGTAGAAGAGATGGGGCCGCGCCGCGAAGGCGGCTTCGATCCAGCCCCGCGGTGTCGGCACCGAAATGCCGAGCTCGTTGTCCTCGCAGACGAAAAGGAGCGGCAAGGGCAGGCCGCGATGGCGGATCCACTGGGCGGCGTTGAAGGCTCCCTGGGCCGTCGAATGATTGGCGGAGGCGTCCCCGAAGGAAGCGAGCGCGATCCCGTCATCGGCCAGCACGCGGCCCTCGGGTGCGAGCCGCCGCGCCAACGGGATCGAGAAAGCGGCCCCGAGCGCCTTCGGCAGGTGGGACGCGATGGTCGATGTCTGGGGCGGGACGAGAAGCGCGGCCGTGCCCAGCACCTTGTGGCGGCCGCCCGAAACCGGGTCGTCCTTCGCGGCGGTGAAGGAGAGGGCCATGTCGCGCACGATATCGTCCGGTGCGGGCTCTCCGCGGGCCTCGGCAAGGAGCGCCCGAGCGACGAGAAAGGCTCCGTCGCGATAATGGAGAAACGCCATGTCGCCCGTCTTCAGCGGCGCGGCAAGGGCGGCGGTGCCTTCATGGCCGGCCGAGGCGATGGTGTAGAAGACCCGTCCCTCCGGCTGAAGCCGGCGGGCCAGGATGTCGAGAAGCCGCGAAAGGAGCTGCGCGCGAAAGAGTACCGGGCCGAGTGTGGCGAAATCCTCCGGTACCGGCCGCAGCCCCGGAGGGCGCGGCGGCAGGTCCCCGCTTTCGACCCGCTCGAGGAACCGCCGCCACAAGGCGTCGAGTCGTTCTTCGGGCATGGCGTCCTCCCCCTTTGCAATCACCCGGCCGACGACAGCAGAACCGGGCGTCGCCGACAAGCCGTTCGAACGCGACGCGAAAGACGGCCGCTCCCGGTCCGTCCGCCTCAGCAGGTGAAGGCCTGCAGGCCGGTCTGGGCACGACCGAGAATGAGGGCGTGAATGTCGTGCGTGCCCTCGTAGGTGTTGACGGTCTCGAGATTGAGCAGATGGCGGATGACATGGAAGTCCAGCGAGATGCCGTTGCCCCCGTGCATGTCGCGGGCCATGCGGGCGATTTCGAGCGCCTTGCCGACATTGTTGCGCTTGAGGAGCGAGATCATTTCGGGAGCGGCCCGGGCCTCGTCCATCAGCTGCCCGACCCGAAGCGCCGCCTCGAGGCCGAGGGCGATCTCGGTCTGCATGTCGGCGAGCTTCTTCTGGAAAAGCTGCGTTGCCGCGAGCGGGCGCCCGAACTGGCTGCGGTCGAGCCCGTATTGCCGGGCCGCATGCCAGCAGAACTCGGCAGCGCCCATGGCCCCCCAACCGATGCCGTAACGGGCCCGGTTGAGACAGCCGAAGGGCGCCTTGAGCCCTTCCCCATGGGGCAGCAACGCCTCTTCCCCCACCTCGACCCCTTCCATCACGATCTCGCCGGTGATGGAGGTGCGCAGGCTCATCTTGCCCTCGATCTTCGGTGCGGACAGCCCCTTCATCCCCTTTTCGAGAAGGAAGCCGCGGATCCGTCCGCCATGCGCCTCGGACCTTGCCCAGACCACGAACACATCGGCGATCGGCGCATTCGAGATCCACATCTTGGTGCCGGTCAGCCGGTAGCCGTCGGCGGTCTTTTCGGCCCGGGTCTTCATCGACCCCGGATCGGACCCCGAATCCGGTTCCGTCAGCCCGAAACAGCCGATCAGCCTTCCCGAAGCGAGACCGGGGAGAAAACGCGCGCGCTGCTCTTCGGAACCATAGGCATGGATGGGGTAGATCACCAGCGAGGACTGCACGCTCATCATGGACCGGTAGCCCGAATCGACCCGCTCGATCTCGCGCGCGACGAGGCCGTAGGCGACATAGCCGGCATCGCTGCCGCCCCATTTCTCGGGCAGGGTGATGCCGAGAAGGCCCATTTCGCCCATTTCGCGAAAGATGGCGGGGTCGGTCTTCTCGTCGCGGAAGGCCTCGAGCACCCGCGGCATCAGCCGGTCGGTCGCATAGGCCCGGGCGGCATCCCGGATCATGCGTTGCTCTTCCGTGAGCCGTTCGTCGAGCCGCAGCGGGTCGGCCCAGTCGAAAGCGCCCAGATCGGGAGCGTCCTTCGGGCGAAGCGGTGTGCGTGCATCGGTCATGGCGTCCTCCTTGTCCGGATCAGGAGAGGCTTACCCACAGCCCGATGCAGATGCAATGAGTGGGCGCCCCCGCGCGAGGCGGGACCGGGCCGGAGGACAGCCGGGACGGGGTGAGGTCAGGGCGTGGCGCGTGGCAGGTTCGAACCGGGGCGAGACCGGACCGGGGACCGGTGACGAGCCGGGGGCACAAGGCCGAGCCGGAGCGCGTGGCAGCTTCGGCCGGGGCAAGGTTGGGCGGGGGGCAGCCGGGACAGAGCGAAGCCGAGCCGGAACGCGGTCGGACCGGGAACGCGGCAGGGCTGGGCCGGAAGCGCGACGGCGAGCGCGGTGTCCCCGATCCTTCCCGAGGGGGGCGGCAGGCCGGGGATGCGACCACCCCTTGGGGCCGAAGGGGGCCGAATCCACACCAGGCAGAATGCGCACCGGGTCGAACGCCCGCCGGATTGAATGCCCACCAGGCCGAAAGTCCACGGCCGCACGCCTTCCTCTGCCAACCTCTGCCAATTCGGACCAGCTTGTGGTGCCCCTTTCGCCCTCTACCGACCCGTGTCACCTGCCGCGCCCCTGGGCTCTGGTCTGGCCCTGCAGGAACCCTTGTGCCCGTCTGCTGTGCTCTGCCTGCCGTGCCCCGGCCTGCGCCCGCGGGGCCTTCGTGGCCGCAGACCCGCGCGGGGCACTCGAGGAGCCGAACCGATGCCGGACGGCGTGCTGCTACGGCCGGCCCGCCCATGCGGCCATGCCAGCACGCTCAACGGGCGGCACCTCGGGACTTTCCGGGCGCGACGACCCCGGTTTCGGCAAGCATGTCCAGGAGCACCGATGCCGCCCTGTCCTGATCGGCCTGGTCCGGCCAGCGTTTGCGCCCGGTCGCTCGGGAAGGGAAGGGGAAGGCCGTGTCGGCCGGAGAGGAGCGCCCCCATGCAAGCTCGACAAGCTTGAGCCCCTCGCTCGCAAGGAGGGCAAGCCGGGCGCGATCGACGAAAAGCGGGCTCGTCCCGTCATCCGGCGCCATCAGCCGCGCCGGTTTCCCGGGCGGAGCAAGGGGCGCGAACCAGAAGCCGAAGACCGGCCCCGTGGCTTCGGCCATCAGCTGGCGCATGCGCGCGAGCCAGGCGGCGGAAAGCTCGTCCGCAACCACGCGAAAACGCTGCGGATCGACGGCATGGAGCCGCTGCAGCATGTGGCGAACGAAGGCGAACTCGGTGAAATCGACCTCGGCATAGAGCTTGCGGAGCGCCGCGGATGCGTCGAGGAAGCGGTCGTTGCGCCATGGATGCACGCGGTAGAAACGGTTCGAGAGAAGATGCGCGCCGGTGATCTGGATGATCAGCGCCCGCGCCGGCCGGCACAAGGCGAGGCGCTCGGGATCGCGCAGCACCAGATCGAGACCGGCATTGGGATAGGCCAGATTGACGACCTGCAACCCGCTCTCCCGGGCCAGAAGAAGCGGCCAGGGCACCACCCCGCCGCGGCCCCGGCTCTCGCTTCCGCCGAGACAGAGGATCCAGGGCCGCGCCGGGTCGGGCGCTTCGCCGCGGAATGTCAGCCGCCCGCTGCCGAGCCGGAAGGTCCGCTCTTCATCGACCGGGACCGACTCCCGCCAGATCCCCACCGCCTTTTCGAGCCATGCGCGCAAGCTCTCGCCCTTTCGCCGATTGCAGATTTCGCCAGTTGCCGCACGTGCCGCGCGGCAGGCGCCTTTCGCCGCGCAGGCACGGGATCCGGCATAGCGCACGGGTCTTACCAAAGAGCTAACGGATAAAATCCTCGGCATTTTTCACGGCCCGAAGAGGCTTGAACAGGGAGCGCCGCCGCGCCTATTGTGCCGCCGCAGCAACGGAGGCAGCCATGAGCGAGCGGGACATTACCACCGTCGGCGTGATCGGTGCCGGCCAGATGGGCCACGGCATTGCCCAGATCTTCGCCCAGAGCGGCTTCGAGGTCACCCTGCAGGACATCTCGCGCGAGGCGCTCGACCGGGCTCTGGCCAACATCGAGCGCCACCTTGCGCGTCAGGTGAGCAAGGAGCGCATCACCGAGGACGACAGGCAGGCGGCTCTCTCCCGCATCCACCCGACGCTCGAGCTGCCCGCCATCGGCAAGGCCGATCTCGTGATCGAGGCTGCGACCGAGCGCGAATCGATCAAGACCGCCATCTTCGAGGATCTGACGCCCCATCTGCGGAAGCACACCATCCTCACCACCAACACCTCCTCGATCTCGATCACCCGCCTTGCCTCGCGCACCGACAGGCCGGAGATGTTCATGGGGCTGCACTTCATGAACCCGGTGCCGGTGATGAAGCTGGTCGAGCTCATCCGCGGCATCGCCACCTCCGACGAGACCTTCGAGACGGTCAGGACCGCCGTTCTCCGCCTCGGCAAGACGCCGGTCACCGCCGAGGACTACCCCGCCTTCATCGTCAACCGGATCCTGATCCCGATGATCAACGAGGCGGTCTATGCCCTTTATGAAGGCGTCGGCTCGGTGCGGTCGATCGACACGGCGATGAAGCTCGGCGCCAACCACCCGATGGGCCCGCTGGAGCTTGCCGACTTCATCGGTCTCGACACCTGCCTCGCCATCATGAACGTGCTCCATGACGGGCTGGCCGACACCAAGTATCGCCCCTGCCCGTTGCTGGTGAAATATGTCGAGGCCGGGTGGTATGGGCGCAAGACCGGGCGCGGCTTCTACGACTATCGCGGCGAGGAGCCGGTGCCGACGCGCTGAGAAGGGCGGCCGTTTTCCCCGCCCGGCCACCGCTCACACATGCTGGGCACCGTTGATCTCGATCTCGGTTCCGGAAACGTAGGACGCGCCTTCGGTGCAGAGGAACCAGATCACGTTCGCCACTTCCTCGGGCTGGCCGAGGCGGCGCAGGGGGATCTTCTCGGCGAGCTTCTCCGTCCCCGGCGACAGGATCGCCGTTTCGATCTCGCCCGGCGCAATCGCATTCACCCGCACGCCCATCGGGCCGAAATCATGGGCCATCTCCCGCGTGAGCGCGGCAAGCGCGGCCTTGGAGGTGGCGTAGGCCGCACCGGCATAGGGATGAACACGCGAGCCGGCGATGGAGGTGACGTTGACCACCGCCCCCCTGGCGGCGGCAAGTTCCTCCCTCAGGCCGCGGGCCAGCACGATCGGCGCGAAGAAGTTGACGTGGAAGACCTGCCCCCAGGTCCTGAGGTCGGTGTCGAGGGTGTTGAGCCGCTCTCCGTTCGGGCCCTTGGGGGAGATGCCGGCATTGTTGACGAGGGCGTCGAGCCGCCCGCCAGGCAGCTTTTCCCGGATCGCCGGCAGCGCCGCCATCACCTGTTCGGGGTCGGAGAGATCGAGCCGAATGTGATTCTCCTCGCCGCCCGGCCACGGGCAACGCGGATCGAAGGGCTGGCGCGATACCGTCAGCACCCGCCAGCCCTCGGCCGAGAACTTCTTGACGGTGGCATGGCCGATCCCGCGGCTCGCCCCCGTCAGGAGCAGCGTCTTCCTGTCGGGCATCTTCCTCTCCCTGTCATTCCCGTTCGCTCTTTCCGGCGACCGGCGAAAAGGGTATCACCTCCCCGACGCCGCACAAGAGCGGAAGCGGAGAGCCGCCATGAGGAAACGTCCGATGAAACGCGACTGGATCGCCACTGCCCGCACCCTGTCCGAAGCCCTGCCCTATCTCCAGCGTTACGAGGGCGCGGTGATCGTCATCAAGTTCGGCGGAAACGCCATGGGCGATGACGCGGCCATGGACCAGTTCGCCCGCGATATCGTGCTGATGAAGCAGGTCGGGGTCAATCCGGTGATCGTGCATGGCGGCGGGCCGATGATCTCCGACATGCTCGGCCGTCTCGGCATTCGCACCGATTTCGTCAACGGCCGGCGGATCACCGACGCGGCCACCGTCGAGGTGGTCGAAATGGTGCTGGCAGGGCGGATCAACAAGCGCATCGTCCAGGCGATCAACGGCCAGGGCGGCAAGGCGGTCGGCCTTTCGGGCAAGGATGCCAACCTGATGATCTGCCGGCAGGTCGATCCCGATCTCGGATTCGTCGGCGAACCGGAGGAGATCGACCCCGAGGTGCTGCGCTGCCTTGCCGGGGCGGATTTCATCCCCGTGGTGGCACCGATCGGTAGCGGCAGGAACGGGGAGACGTTCAACGTCAACGGCGACACCGCCGCCGGGGCGATCGCCGCCGCCCTCGCGGCCGACCGGCTGCTGCTCCTCACCGACGTGCCCGGCGTGAAGGATGCCGGCGGCGAGATCGTCACCCAGCTTTCTCCCGAACAGGTTCGGGCCATGATCGCCGACGGCACCATCAGCGGCGGCATGATTCCGAAGGTGGAAACGGCCCTGGCCGCGCTCGAGGGCGGGGTGCGGGCGGTGGTGATCCTCGACGGGCGAATGCCGAATGCGGTGCTGCTCGAGCTTTTCACCGAACATGGCGCGGGCTCGCTCATCCGCAGCGCTCCGAAGGAATGACCGCTGCGCTTGCGCCACTGGTGCAGGATCTCGCCGCCGCCGGCCTGCGGCTTGCCGGGGGGCTGCACGCCGGACCGGGCGACACGGCCCATGTCGGTACTGCCGCCACGATCCTGCTCGTCGCACCCGACGAAGCGCGGTTCTGGCCGGTTTTCTCTGCTGCTCCCGAAGCGGGCGACGGCCTTCCCGACCCGCTCGATCGCTGGTCGCACCGGGTCATCGGCACCATCGCCGCCGCCCATGGCGCCGGCGCGTGCTTTCCCTTCGACGATCCGGCGCCGCCCTTCATCCGCTGGGCGCTGGCCACGGGGCGGGTGCATTCCTCGCCCGTGGGCCTTCTCGTCGATCGTGCGGCGGGGTTGTGGTTTTCCCTCAGAGGCGCCCTTCTCCTGAAGAAGCGCGTCCCCCTGCCGTCACCGACACCTTCCCCCTGCGCCGATTGCACGGCTCGCCCCTGTCTCCCGGCCTGTCCTGCCGGGGCGTTGTCTGGTGCGGGCCATGATGTCGCCCGTTGCCATGAATGGCTCGACCGCGACGAAGGCCGGCCCTGTCTGAGCGGAGGCTGCCGCGTGCGCGCCGCCTGTCCGTTCTCGCGCGCTTCCGGCCGGCCGGAGGCACAGGCCGCCTTCCACATGCGCGCCTTCCATCCGCCGTGATGACGGCATCCGCCCCGCCCGGGGCCGGTCCTTCCCCGAAGGTGCGGCTCAGAGCACGAGCCGGGCGTCGAAAAACGCGTTGGCGATGACCATCGCGTGAACAACGGCAGAGAGGGTCAGAAGCTGGATACGGGCCAGCGCGAGGACTCCAAAAGGCCGGAACGGGCCGATGCGGCCGAGGACCACCCCGAAGGCCAGGGAAAGAAGGGCGGTCATCACCACGACCCCGGCGGCGAGGAAAAGACCGAGCAGCACCAGACCGATCACGAAACCGCCTTGCGATTCGCTCACCCCCGTCATGCCGACGAGGAAGAAACCTGCCATCGCCACCATGAACATCATGCCGAACACCGCCGGCGTGAACACCACGCCCCCGACGAGAAAGGCACCGATGATCGGACCGGCCCTTCCTCTCTGCAGAAGGGAGCGCACCGTCACCCCCGCGAGGAGCAGGGTCAGCAGCGCCCCGGCAAGCGCCCCCCAGCGCAGGGAGGCCGTCGCGGAAGGGTCGTGGTCGAAGGCGAAGAGCCATATCCCCCATGACGATACGGCCAGGGTGGCTGTCGACTCCATCCATTCCCTCGGCGTGATCGAGTCACTCATGCGCACAAGGTCCATCCTCCGTGCGCCCCTGTCAATGGCGGACGACAAGCCGTCTGTCGCAGCTTCCCTCGCCGGAGGGTCAGATCCGCCGGCCGGTTCCGCGGTCGAACAGGCTCACCTCCCCGGGCGGGATCGTCACGCGGAAGCGGTCGCCGGGGCGGGCTTCGCGGGCATCCTGGGTGATGGTGAAGGGCTGGTTGCCGAGACGGGCATGGACGAGGCGGGTCGCCCCCAGCTCCTCGACGGCTTCGACCTCCATCTCGTGGGCCCCCTCGGGGTCGATCTGCACGCGCTCGGGGCGAATACCGAGGATCGCCGGGCCGGCATGGCGGGAGGCGACCGCGACCCGTTCCCCGCCGACCAGCGCCACTCCCCCTTCGACGACCACTTCCAGCAGGTTCATCGGCGGGGCGCCGATGAAACCGGCGACGAAGGTCGAGGCCGGGCTTTCATAGACCTCCTCGGGCGTTCCGATCTGCTCGACCTCTCCGGCATTGAGCACGACGATGCGATCTGCCAGCGTCATCGCCTCGACCTGGTCGTGGGTGACGTAGATCGCCGCCGTGCGGAGCCGCCTCTGCAGCTGCTTGAGCTCGAGACGCATCTGGTTGCGCAGCTTGGCGTCGAGGTTGGAAAGCGGCTCGTCGAACAGGAAAATCGCCGGATCGCGCACGATGGCACGGCCCATGGCGACGCGCTGGCGCTGGCCGCCCGAAAGCTGGCGCGGCTTGCGGTCGAGATATTCCTCGATCTGGAGGATGCGCGCGGCCTCGGCCACCTTGCGGGCGATCTCGTCCTTCGGCAGACCGCGATTCCGCAGCCCGTAGGAAAGATTGCCGCGCACCGTCATGTGCGGATAGAGCGCGTAGTTCTGGAACACCATGGCGATGTTGCGCTCGGCCGGTTCGATATCGTTGACCACGCGCCCGGCAAGCTCGATCTCGCCTTCCGTCACGTCCTCGAGCCCGGCGATCATCCGCAGGAGCGTGGACTTGCCGCACCCCGACGGGCCGACGAAGACAACCAGCTCCCCTTCCTCGACGGCGACATTGACCCCTTTCACCGCGAGGGTGCCGTTGGGGTAGCGCTTGACCACGTTGCGGATGTCGAGTGTCTTCATTTTTCGGTTTCCACCAGTCCCTTGATGAACATGCGCTGGAAGACGACGATGACGAGCCCCGGCGGCAGCATGGCCAGAATCGCCATGGCCAGCGCCTCGTTGTATTCGGGAATGTCGGCGCCGATATAGACCTGCAGCACCTGCTTGATGCCGCGCACGAGGGTGAAGTAGTGCTCGTCGGTCGTGATCAGGATCGGCCAGAGATACTGGTTCCAGCCGACGACGAACATGATGATGAAGATCGCCGCCATCATCGTTTTCGATAGCGGCACGAGAATGTCGATGAAGAAGCGGAAGGGTCCGGCCCCGTCTATGCGGGCCGCCTCCACCAGCTCGTCCGGCACCGAGCGGAAGAACTGCCGGAAATAGAAGGTGCCGGTCGCCGAGGCGATGAGCGGCAGGATCAGGCCGGTATAGGAGTTGAGCAGCCCCATCTGCTGGACCACCTCGTAGGAGGGCAGGATCCGAACCTCTAGGGGCAGAAGCAGTGTCGAGAAGATCACCCAGAAGAAGAAGGTGCCGAGCGGGAAACGGAAATAGACGATGGCATAGGCCGCCAGCATCGACACCACGATCTTGCCGACGGCGAAACCGATGCCGAGGATGGCCGAGTTCATCGCCATCAGCGCCCCCGTCACCTCGCCCGAGAACCCGCCCTTGTAGAACAGGACGTTGCGATAGGTCTCGAGGAAATTGCCGCCCCAGCCGATCTGCATGCCGTGATTGTGGATATAGACCCGGTCATAGCTCGAGGTGGTGATGGCCACGAGGATCGGCCCCATCATGACGATGACGCCGACGATCAGCACCAGATGATCCCTCAGGCGGTCGCGATACATGCCTCACATCCTCGTTTCGCAAGGTTCACTTGTAATGGATCCGCCGCTCGAGCAGGCGGAACTGGGCGATGGTCAGCACCAGAACGAGGATCATCAGGATCACCGACTGGGCCGAGGAGCCGCCGAGATCGTTGCCGCGGAAACCGTCGAGGAAGACCTTGTAGACCAGCGTCTTCGGGTTGTTGCCGGGTTCGCCCTTCACCATCAGGTCGATGATGCCGAAGGTCTCGAACAGGGCGTAGGTGATGTTGATGACGAGCAGGAAGAAGGTCGTCGGCGCGAGAAGCGGGAAGATCACCGTCCAGAAGCGGCGCACCGAGGAACGGCAGTCGATCGCCGCGGCCTCGCGCACCGAATTGGGAATCGACTGGAGCCCCGAAAGCACGAAGATGAAATTGTAGGGTATCTGCTTCCAGGTGGCGACGATCATCATGGCGATCGCCGTGTCCCACCAGTTGACACCGACCTTCATCTCGTGCCCGAAGAGACCGACGAAATCCACCAGCGGCCCGATGTGCTGGTCGAACAGCATCACGCCGATGAGCCCTGCCACCGGCGGCGCGATGGCATAGACCCACATCAGGATGGTCTTGTAGGCCGACCGGCCGCGCAGCACGTTGTCCGCCGCCACCGCGAGCCACATCCCGAGCGCCAGCGAGCCGAGCGCCACGATCAGCGTGAAGATCGCGGTGAACCAGGCGGCCCGGCGATAATCGGCCGAGCTCAGCGCCTCGACATAGTTCTCGAACCCGACGAAGGTGCGGGTGCCGAAGAAGGGATCCTCGAGAAAGAAGGAGGACCAGATCGCCTCCGCCGCCGGCCACAGGAAGAAGACGGCGATGATCGCCATCTGCGGCAGAAGCAGGAAATAGGGGGTGAGCGGCGAGTCGAAGCGCGACGACTGCATGGTGGCTGTGCTCCGCTGAAGACCGAGCCGGGTTGGCCCCGCGAAAAACCCGTCGGGCAAGAAGAACCGGGGGACAGCATCCCCCGGTTCCTCCTCTTTGGCAAGGGTTCAGCCGCCGACGGTGCGGGCGAACTTGTCGAGAAGGGCGTTGGCTTCCTTCTCGATGGTGGCGAAGGCGGTATCGACATCGGTCTCGCCCGAGATGATCCGCCCGTATTCGCGGTTCATCACGTCGCGGATCTGGACATAGTAGCCGAGGCGATAGCCGCGGGTCCACTTGCCGGGCCGGTCGTTGAGCTGCTTGATGCCGATCTCGGCCGCCGGGAAGCGCTCGTAATGGCCGTCCTTCTTCGCCAGCTCGTAGGCCGCGTTGGTGATCGGCACATAGCCGGTTTCCTTGTGCCAGTAGTACTGGATTTCCGGCGAGGAGAGGAACTTGAAGAAATCGGCCGTCGCCTTGTTCTCCTCGGCCGGCTTGCGCGAAAGGGCGAAGAGCGCCGCGCCGCCGATGAAGGTGCGGTAGGGCTTTTCGGTCACCTTCTTCCAGTAGGGCAGGAAGGTCGCCGAGAACGGGAAGTTGGTGGACTTCAGGAGGCCGCCGAAGGAGCCCGACGAGCCGAGCCACATTGCCGCCTCGCCCTTCTCGAAGGCCGACTGGTTGTCGCCCCAGCCGGTGCCGTAATAGCCGAAGAGACCGTTGTTGATCCAGTTCTTGAAGCGGCTGAAGTGCATCCGCATGTGCGGGTTGTTGACGAGGATCTTCGTGCCCTTCACCCCGTCGAACCCGTTGTTGTTGGTGGCGAACTGGAGGTTGTGGCGCGAATGGAAGTTCTCGGTGAAGATCCACGGCAGGTGCGACTGGCACATCGGGACATAGCCGGCCTTCTTGAGCGCCGGCGCCGTGACCTCCTCGAACTCCTCCCAGGTCTTCGGCGGCGTGACGCCGGCCTTCTTCAGCGCCTCCTCGTTGTAATACATGATCGGGGTCGAGGAATTGAACGGCATGCCGATCATCTTGCCGTTCGAGTCGGCGTAGAAGTAGCGCACGCCCTCGATGTAGTCGTTCGGGTCGAAGGCGACGCCGGCATCGGCGAGCAGATCCTCGGCCGCGACCACGGCCCCCCTGGCGGCGATGATGGTGGCGGCGCCGGCGTCGAACACCTGCGAAATGTTCGGATGCTCTCCGGCGCGGAAGGCGGCGATGGTGGCGGTCAGCGTGTCCTCGTAGCCGCCCTTGTAGACCGGCGTGATCCTTTCGGCGTCCTGAGAGGCATTGAAGCGGGTCGAGATCTCGTTGACGACCTCGCCGAGCTTGCCGCCCATGGCATGCCACCACTGGATATCGACCGGGCTTGCGGCCTTCACCATCGAGATGCCGGGAAGCGTGCCGGCAGCGGTTGCGGCCGAAACGGCCAGGAATGTTCTGCGGTCCATGGGAAGTCTCCTTGCGTTCCCCGATGCGGGCAGGTTTTCGTTCCTCTGCCTGTCGGACAGGGCCCGGGTTCATGCACAGGCACGCATGAAGCCGCGCCGCCGCATCTTCCGGCAGAATGCTGCCCGCGTCACACGCTGCCGGAGCGATGCAGATCCTTCTTAAAGGCAAGTCATTTTGTCGCAAGAATTTTTTTCATCATTGCCGAAAATTGTCGAAAGAGCGGAAAAGATCATAGATTATCAGACCGTTGCCATTTCCACTGTTGCCCTGCAAACTGTCTCGAAAAATTTTTCCAGATATTCCAGCATCTTGACACCCCGCAAGGTTGCGAACGCATGCATCCCGCGAATCGCTCTCGGTGAACCGTTCGGTCCGCGTCGGGTTGTGGTTGACAGGTCATCCTGAAACACGCGCAGAAGCTGCGCGTGCTCATCAAGCTGGCCCGGCTCCGCCGGGAGACAGCACATGGCGGCCCCGCCTCCCGACCGTTCGAATGGCGGATGCGGAGCGAATCGCCTCGCCTTGCCGCGGCGTGAGCGGGCTGGCCGAAGGCGCGCTCAACCGCCCTCGGAAACCGGAGGCGGCACCGAAGAAGGCCCCCGACGGGCCGGCGCCCCGCCCCCCGCACCTTCAGGCGCCGGAGCCGTCACCTCGAGCACGGGCGGCTCCTCGAACTCGAACCGCTCGAGCGCATGGGCCCGTTTCCCGGCCTTCTGGGCCGAAATGCGGATATCGTCGATATCCTTCGCCGCCAGGGAGAAATGCCGGTCGAGGCTCTCCACCCGCTTTCCCAGTCGCTCGAGATCCTTGCCGAGCAGTCCCAGCTCGCGCCGGATCAGATGCGCCTGCTCCCGCATGCGGGCATCCTTCAGGATGGCACGCATGGTGTTGAGGGTGGCCATGCAGGTCGTCGGGGAGACGATCCACACCCGGGCCTCGAAACCCTCGCGCACCACGTCGCCGAAATTCGCATGCAGCTCGGCATAGACGGCTTCGGAAGGCAGGAACATGATGGCGCCGTCGGCCGTTTCTCCCTCGATGATGTAGCTCTCGCGGATCTTCGCGATATGCCTGCGGACCGCCTCGCGGAAGGCTCGCGCCGCAAGGCGCATCTCCGCCTCGTTCGCCGCCGCCCGCAACTGTTCATAGGCTTCGAGCGGAAACTTGGCGTCGATCACGATCGGGCCCGGCGGATTGGGCAGATGGACGAGGCAATCGGGGCGCCGGCCATTCGAAAGCGCCGCCTGGAACTTGTAGCTGTCCGGAGGCAGCGCTTTGGTCACGATGTCCTGCAGCTGGATCTCGCCGAAAGCACCGCGGGCCTGCTTGTTCGACAGGATGTCCTGCAGGGAAAGCACATCCCCCGAAAGCTTCTCGATCTTGGCCTGGGCGCGGTCGATGGTCTCGAGCCGCTGCTGCAATTCGCCGAGCGAGCGGGCCGTGCGCTGGGCCGTCCCCTGGAGCGTTTCCCCGACCGCCTTCTGCACGGCCTCGAGCCGCCGCTCCATGGCTTCGACCATCCGTGCCTGACTGCGGGCCTGCGCTTCGGAGACGTGCTGCAGACCGCCTTCGAGGCGCTGCTGCGCTTCCGACAGTCGCCGCGTCTCCTCGGCCAGCATGGCGAGGGTATCGGCAATGACCTCGACGGTTTTCTCCGCACGGCCGCGGCGCCGAAGCAAGAGCACCACCGCAACGAGAAGCGCCCCCCCGGCCAGGAGCGCGGCCGGCGCCGGATTGGCCATGGCCCAGTTTCGCAGCTGCTCCAGCATCGCCTGCAGACTCATCGTCATTCCGCCATTCCTTGCCCCGGCTTCGCTTCCAGGCGGCTATCTGCGGCCGAAGAGCCGCTCGATGTCCTCGAGCGGGATCGAAACGAAGGTGGGGCGACCGTGATTGCATTGCCCCGCGGCGGGCGTCGCCTCCATCTCCCGCAGGAGAGCGTTCATCTCGGTCACCGTCATGCGCCGGCCCGAGCGCACCGAACCGTGGCAGGCCATGCGCGAGAGCACCGCATGAAGCCGCGCTTCGAGCAGCTCGGCACCGGAGCCTTCCTCGAAGGCGTCGAGAATGTCGGCCAGAAGCGCCGCCACATCCACCTCGCCGAGAAGCGCCGGCGTCTCGCGTACGGCAACGGCACCGGGGCCGAAAGGTTCGATCACGAGGCCGAGCCGCGCCAGATCCTCGGCCGCATCGAGGAGCCGCGCCTTCTCGTCGGCCTCGAGATGCACGATTTCGGGCACGAGCAGCGCCTGCCGGGCAATTCCCTTCGCGGCCATTTCGGCCTTCAGCTTCTCGTAGACCAGCCGCTCATGGGCCGCATGCTGATCGACGATCACCATGCCGTCGCGGGTCTGGGCGATGATGTAGTTTTCGTGGATCTGCGCCCGCGCCGCGCCGAGAGGGTGATCGAGCAGGGCGCCGTCCTCTTCCGCGGCGGGTGTCTCGGCCCGCGCCGAAGGGGCTTCCAGCGCCTCGCCGAGCGGCGCCTGCATCTGCCATGCCGCCTGTCGCGCCCCGGCCGGAGGTTGCTCGGAAAAGCCCTGCGGCGCATGCGGCCGTGCCGAGCTCCTGGGGCGGAAGGCGCCGAGGGCGGCATCGGTCATGGTGGTGACGTTCCGCACCCCTTCGGCGGCCAGGGCGTGGCGGATGGCCGAAACGATCAGCCCGCGGACGATGCCGGGGTCGCGAAAGCGCACCTCGGCCTTGGCCGGGTGCACGTTCACATCGACCAGCTCCGGCGGGCAGACGACATCGAGCACCGCCGCAGGCTGCCTGTCGCGTGGCAGCAGGTCGGCATAGGCCGCCCGCAGCGCGCCATGAAGCAGCCGGTCGCGAACCGGCCGGCCGTTGACGGAGAAATACTGCTGGCTTGCCGCCGCCCGGGAATAGACCGGCAGGGCGGCATGGCCCCTGAGGCCGATTCCCGCGCGCTCGGCCTCGATCGGCACGGCATTGTCGACGAATTCCTTTCCCAGAACCCGCCGCACCCGTGCCGCCAATGCCGCGAACAGATCGCCGCTCTCCGGGTCTGCCCGGAAGAGCTCGCGCACCCGGCCCCCGTCCTCGCCCAGATCGCGCAGCACGAAGCCGACATGGGGTTCGGCCAGCGCCAGCCGCCGCACCACGTCGATCACCGCCTGCATCTCCGCGCGGTCGGAGCGCATGAACTTGAGACGGGCGGGCGTGGCGAAGAAGATGTCCCGCAGCTCCACCAGCGTTCCGGGCCGGGCCGCCGCAGGCCGCACCGCCCCCACGCGCCCACCTTCGACGGTGATCGCCGCTCCTTCCGGCGCTTCCGGCGGCCGCGACACGATCCTCAGCCGCCCCACCGCCCCCAGCGACGGCAACGCCTCGCCGCGAAAGCCGAAGCTCGCGATATGGACGAGATCGGACCCGTCGATCTTCGATGTGGCGTGGCGGGAGACGGCCAGAGGCAGCTCTTCGGCGGGAATGCCGCAGCCGTCGTCGCGCACGCGGACGAGGCTCTTGCCGCCCCGCGAAATGTCGATCTCGATCCGGCGCGCCCCGGCGTCGAGCGCATTTTCGACCAGCTCCTTCACGGCCGAGGCGGGCCGCTCCACCACCTCGCCGGCGGCGATGCGGTTGATCGCGGCCTCGTCGAGCGGGCGGATCGGTCGGCGCGACGCCGGTTCCCGTATCTTGTCTGCCATCCGGTTCATTCCACAATCTCTAGCATGGTCCGTCGGATTCGGCCATGCCAATCGGGGCCGCGCCGGGGCTGTGACGGCGCCGCAGGACCGGGGAGCTCAGAGCCCCTCGGGCCGACCGACGACAACGAATTCGAGCCTGTCGGGGGTCATCAGCCGCCGCGCCACCCGCTTGAGATCGGCGAGCGTGACGGCCTCGATGCGCGCGTTGCGGAAGTTGGGGTAGTCGCGCGGAAAGCCGGCGATCTGCATCCCGGCGAGAATGGCGGCGATGCGGCCGTTGCTGTCGAAGCGCAGGGGGTAGGAACCCGTCATGTAGCGCTTCGCGGCCTGCAGCTCATCCTCGGTGATGTTGCCGGCGGCCACATCAGCCCAGACCTTGCGGATGAGGGCGACGGCCTGCCCCGCCGTGGCGTTGACGGTGCGGGTCTGCCCGCCCCAGTATTCCGCCGGGCCGAGATCCGCGAGCCAGGTGCCGATTCCATAGGTCAGCCCGCGCTTCTCGCGCAGCTCCTGCATGAGCCGGGCGTTGAAGCCGCCACCGATGATCTGGTTGAGCACATGGGCGGCGAAGAAGTCCGGGTCGGTGCGGTCGATACCTCTCTGGGCGAAGAGAATGACCGATTGCGGCGAAGGGAAGGGCTGCGTCTCGACAGCACCGGCGACCTTCGGCACCGTGCGCGGCGGCAGCGGCGCCCCTCGGGCGGGCAGATCGGCGAAGATGCGGTCGAGCAGCGGCGCCAGCGCCTCGGGGGTGATGTCCCCGGCCACGCCGATCACCAGATGATCGCGACTGAGCGCCCGCCGGTGGGCCTGCAGCAGATCGTCCCGGCCGATCCTCTCGACGCTCGCGCGCGTACCCTCGGGCGGCCGGCCGAAGGGGTGCCCGGCGAAGAGACGCGCCATCAGCATCCGTGACGCAATGGCTTCCGGGTCCTTCTCGCGGCTGTCGATATAGGCGAGAACCTGACCGCGCACACGGTCGATGGCCGACGGGTCGAAGCGCGGCCTGGTGAGGGCCAGACGGAGAAGATCCGCGGCATCGGCGAGATCCTCGGTGAGCATCTTCGCCGAGACATTGACGCCGACAAGGTCGGCATCGAAGGCGAAATCGGCGCCGAGCCGCTCCACCTCCCTGGCAAAGGCGCGCGAATCCATCTCCCCGGCCCCCTCCTCGAGAAGGCCGGCCATGAACATCGTCTCGCCTTCCTTGCCGGGCCGGTCGAGTGCGGCGCCGCCCCGAAAGCGGATCTCGAAGCTGACAAAGGGCAGGGTGTGATCCTCGACGAGCCAGGCGGTGATGCCGCCGGGGCTCGTCACCTCGGCGATCTCGACCCCGGCCCGGGCCGGCACAAGCGCCGCAAGAGCGAGCAGAACGCCGAAGACGACGTTGCGCAGCGAGCGGAGGAGACGCCTTGCCGGCATCGGCATACGGGAAAGGGGCCGGTTCATCGCATGCCTCCTTCACGCTTCGGATCCGCGGGCTTCGCGGCAGCCGCCTTCGCGACCGTTCCGCCGACTGCCGAGGGCATCAGCCAGCCGGTGACGGCGCGGCGCATCTCGAGCGCCGCCGCTCCGGCCGCGCGGATCTCCTCGGGGGTGACCGCCACCAGAAGATCGGGCCAGCGGCGCACGTCCTCGAGGCTGCGACCGCGCACGAGCGCCGCGCCGTATTCGCGCGCTTCGGCCATCATGCTGTCGCGTGCGTAGATCACCCCGGCACGCACGCTCTTGCGGATGCGGGCAAGGTCGTCCGCCCGGACGCCCTCTTTCAGAAAGGCCGTCACCTCCTCGTCCAGCGCCGCTTCCACATCGGCGAGGGAGACGCCGGGAGCCGGCACCACGTAAAGGGTGAAGAGCCCGCCGTCGAGCCCGTCCACCGAGGCAAAGGCGGCGGCCGAGAGCGCCAGCTTGCGTTCGACGGTCAACGCGCGCACGAGACGCGAGGTCTGTCCGCCTCCCAGAAGTTCGGCGAACATCACGAGCGCCGCCGCCTTGCGCCGGTCCCGCACCATCTCGGGCGGCAGGTAATAGGTGCGGATGACGTAGGGCCGGGCAACGCGGGGATCTTCCATCACGAGCCGTCGTTCCGCCAGCTGGGGCGGCTCCTGGGGGCGCAGCCGCGGCGGCAGGTCGGCGCTCCGCGGCAGGGGGCCGTAATATCTCTCGGCCAGCGCCTTCACCTGCGCCGGATCGACATCCCCGACCACGACAACCACCGCGTTGTCGGGGGCGTAGTAGGTGCGGTAGAAACGCAACGCATCCTCGCGCGTGAGCGCCGCCACCTCGTGGCGCCAGCCGATGACCGGGCGGCCATAGGGGTGGTTGAGATATTGCGCCGCCATGCGCTGCTCGCGAAAGAGCGCGCCCGGGTCGCTGTCGGTGCGCTGGCTGCGCTCCTCGAGCACCACCTTCTTCTCGGTGGCCACATCCTCGGCGGTCAGCCGCAAATTGCGCATCCGGTCGGCTTCGAGCTCCATGACGAGGGGGAGCCGGTCGGCGGCGATCCGCTGGAAATAGGCGGTATAGTCATGGGTGGTGAAGGCGTTGTCGTTGCCCCCTTCGGCCTCCACAAGCCGCGAGAAGGCCCCTTCGGGGAAGCGCTCGGTGCCCTTGAACATCAGGTGCTCGAAGAGATGGGCGATGCCCGACTTGCCCGGTGGCTCGTCGGCCGCGCCCACGCGATACCACACCATGTGCACGACCACCGGGGCACGGTGATTTTCGACCACCACCACCTCGAGTCCGTTCTTCAGGGTGAAGCGGGTGACGTCGCCGGTCGCGGCCCGGCCCGCGAGTGTGCCGCCGAGGAGAAAGAGAAGAGTTGCCAGCAGAAGCGCCCACAGCCCGGGCGGAAGGTTTGCGCGGTCGAAGCGCCATCTCTTCCCGCATCGGATCCTCGTGCCATGCGTCATGTCGCTCTCCACCGCCCTTCCCTGACCGCTTGATGGCAGGATGCGGAACGGGCCGCCACCCCCCCCGGCGGCCGCCTCACCCGATCTTGATGGGCGTCGGCGGGCAGGTTCAGTTCGCGGGCTTCGGGGGAGCGGTCGGCGTCCAGATGCCGGCACGGCGCAGACGCTCGATCTCCTGCCAGGGATCGAGGGCCATCGGCTCGTAGGCCTTGAAATAGACATTGACGCCGAAGAGCCGCTCCAGCGGCCGGCCGCGATGGGCCTTGCGCCATTCGAGATCCTCGGCGGCAAGCCTGTCGCGAATGCCGGGGTCGATGCCGTAACGCGCCACGGCCTTCACGAGCGCTCCATCCGCGGCCGGAATGCGGCCCGGGCTGCGGTCGGCCGGGCGACCGCCAAGGGCGATCCGGGCATCCTCCTCGGGAACGACATCCACCCGGTTGCGTCCCCCCGGCTCGGGTGGTGGCAGCTCGGCGGCAAGCCTGTCGATGTTCCGCGGGATCTCGGGTTTCCTGTAGGGCAGGACGGCAAACTCGTCGGGGGTGGCAGAGCGCAGGTTCATCAGCCGCGGCTCTCCCTGCGAGCATGCCGCGAGCACGGCCATGCCGGCAGCCATGAACGCAAACCTCGTCATTCGCATCTCTCGCCCCTCCGGCCCCTACGCGGCCCCTTTCTTCTTGTCACCCGTCACGGCCAAAAGCGCAAGCCCCGCCGCCCCCAGGAAGATGAACACATCGGCCGGGTTGAAGGCGTAGGGATTGTGAAAACCGCAGCAGGAGACGTTGAGGAAATCGAGCACGGCACCGTATTGCAGCCGGTCGAGAGCATTGGCGAAGGCCCCGCCGGCCAGGAAGCCGGCGAACACCCGGTCGAATGCCCGGGGCAGCGACCGGGCGGCCCAGACCAGCACCCCGACGCCGACGGCCAGGGCCAGCAGGACGAGAAACCAGCGCTGCGCCGCGCCGCCAGTGCCGAAGAGGCCGAAATTGATCCCCCGGTTCCAGCCGATGTGGAAGGCGACCCAGGGCGGCCACACTTCCACCCGGCCGACATGGGCAAGGTCATAGCGCGTCAGCACCCACCACTTGGCCATCTGATCGGCGAGAAGCGCAAGAAGGGCGGCGGAAAGCGCGAGGCGCATCGGAGAGGCTCCGCATTCAGTGGCGGAAATGGCGCATGCCGGTGAAGACCATCGCCAGCCCCGCCTCGTTCGCGGCCCGGATGACGTCCTCGTCGCGGATCGAGCCGCCGGGCTGGATGACGGCGGTCGCCCCGGCCTCGGCCGCGGCCAGAAGGCCGTCTGGGAAGGGGAAGAAGGCGTCGGAGGCGACCACCGAACCCACGGTCGGCGGCTCCGCAAGCCCCAGGGCCTCGGCCATGTCCCGGGCCTTGCGGGCGGCGATGCGGGTCGAATCCACCCGGCTCATCTGCCCCGCCCCGATGCCGACGGTGGCCAGCTCCTTCGCATAGACGATGGCGTTCGACTTGACATGCTTGGCCACCTTCCAGGCAAAGAGCATGTCCCGCAGCTCGTTCTCGGTGGGCGCACGCTCGGTCACGACCTTCAGATCCTTCGCACGCACCGTGCCGTTGTCGCGGTCCTGCACGAGCCAGCCGCCCGTCACCTGCCGCCAGGCAAGGCCCGGAGCCAGCGGATCGGGCAGCCCGCCGGTCTCCAGCAGGCGGACATTCTTCTTGCGGGCGAAGACCCTTCGCGCCTCTTCCGGGATCTCGGGAGCGATCACGACCTCGGTGAAGATCGCGGCGATCTCCTCGGCGGTTTCCCCGTCGAGCGGCCGGTTGAAGGCGACAATGCCCCCGAAGGCCGATACGCGGTCGCAATCATAGGCCTTCTGCCAGGCCGCCCGCAGGCTCTCGCCGCGGGCGACGCCACAGGGGTTGGCATGCTTGACGATGACGCAGGCCGGCCCTTCCTCGGGAGCGAACTCAGCCACGAGGGAGAAGGCGGCGTCGGTGTCGTTGATGTTGTTGTAGCTCAGCTCCTTGCCCTGAAGCTGGCGGGCCGTGGCCACCCCCGGCGCCTCGTTGCCATCGACATAGAAGGCCGCCCGTTGATGCGGGTTCTCGCCATAGCGCAGCTTCTGCCGCAGCGTGCCGGCCGCCGCCCGGCGCCGGGGCGCCTCGACGCCGATCATCCCGGCCATCCATCCGCTCACCGCCGCATCGTAGGCCGCGGTGCGGGCGAAGGCCTCCATCGCCATGCGCCGGCGGAAGGCGCCGCACGTCGCCCCGTCGTGATGCGCAAGCTCCCCGAGAAGGGCTTCGTAGTCTTCGGGATCGACGATCACCGTCACATGCGCATGGTTCTTGGCTCCGGCCCGGATCATCGCCGGCCCGCCGATGTCGATGTTCTCGATGCAGTCGGCCGGGTCGGCGCCGCGGGCCACGGTCGCCTCGAACGGATAGAGGTTGACGACAAGGAGATCGATCGGCCGGATGCCGTGCGCCTCCATCGCCGCGACATGCGCCGGGTCGTCGCGCAGGGCGAGAAGGCCGCCATGCACCGCCGGATGCAGCGTCTTGACGCGCCCGTCCATCATTTCGGGGAACCCCGTGAGTTCCGCCACGTCCGTCACCGTGAGGCCGGCCTCGCGCAAGCTGCGGGCCGTGCCGCCGGTCGATACGAGTTCGACACCGCGTTCGGCCAGTGCCCGCCCGAGCTCCACCAGCCCCGTCTTGTCCGAAACCGACAGGAGCGCCCGCCGGAGCTTCACCAGATCCGTGCTCATCTCTTTCCGTCCATTCGATCGATACCCTTGCCACCCTGCGCGGCCATGCGCCGGGCCGGCCGCGTTCAGGACCCTCTTTGCGGCTTTTGCGGGGCGGCGGCAAGGGCGTCGATGCCGCGGCGGGCATGGCGGCCTTCCTCGATCCGCTCGAAACGCCAAGCGATCTGCGATGCATGGTCGATCACGTCCCAGCGCAGCTCGATCGCGAGCCGTTCGCGCGGATGCAGCCGCTCGGGGACGTAATGAACCCCCTTGAGAAGCCGCACGCGCACCGCCGGATCGGGCCGCAGAAGCCACAGCCCGCCATCGGGCAGGAGCAGCGATACGGCGGCGCCGGCCATGTCCACCTCGGCGCGGATGCCGGGGGCGAGATGGAACAGCGCCCGGCAGGGAACGGCCGCCCCCGGCGCTTCGGCCAGCGCCTCCTCGAGCCGGATGCGGTCTTCCTCGGAAACGGCCGCCACCGTGTCCTCGCCGGCAAGGGCGCTGCCGTCGGCTGCGATATCGAGCCGGCGCATGTGCGTGAGCCCGGTGGTGGCGCGGTAGCCGTCATGCACCGCGAGAAGGCGGACGCCCCCGGCCGTGACCATCTGGCTGAGCCGGGCGGTCATGGGGCCGGGGTCGAACACGCTCGTGCGACCACCGCCGCGCCCCGGCCGCGTGACGAACCGCCCCCAGGAGCGCCCGCCGATCTCGACCGTGGAATGGGCGGCGGTCGATCGGGACCGGGCATCCGCCTCGGGGCCGAAGAGATGCCCCGGACCCGCATTGAGAATGATCGGGTCGAACCCGTGCACCAGCTCGAAGGCAAGGGCGCTGGCGGCGCCCCGGGGACCGTGTGGGGGCGGGCCCGCATCCATCACGAGCGAGAGCTTTCCGGCATGAACATGGGCATACCCCATGAGCACAGCCTGCCCCGGCATGGCGCGACTGCCCGAGGCCACGAGGGCCTGATCGAGCCTTCCCTTCGCCGGTCCGCCGCCGTGAAATGCCGGCAGGGAGCCGTCACGATGGCGCAGGCCCCGCAGGATCCGGGCGATCTCGTCCACCGCCTCGCTCAGCTCGGGAGGCACCGGTCGGTCGGCGGCCGCGAGTGCCCGGCCACCCCAGATGAAACGGAAGAACACCTCGAGCAGCTCCTCCGGGTTGCGGCTCGGCACGCCGTGCCGGCGGGTGATGCTCCGTGCCTCGCGCACGAGCCCGGCAAGGGCCGGCCGGGCGAAGCGTTCCATCCCCTCGAGGGCCAGGGCCGCCTGGAGAAGGCCGCTCAAGGCCTCGATGCGGGGCAGCCCTGCCGGCGCCGTCTTCCATCTTCGGGCCAGAAAGCGCGCATGATGACCCAGCGCGGCGAAGAAGGCGGCGGAGCGGGCACGCTCGACCCCGTGCAGCAGCACGATCGCATGGCTGATCCAGCGCGTGATCCGCCGCCCGGCCAGAGCCGGCTGCCAGCCCGGCCCGGAGCCGCGGCCGAAGCGGGCGATCCACTCGAAGCTCCATGCCCGCATCGTGCGCCGCGCCTCGGCGGTGCCGAGGGCCGCGAGATCGTCCAGCCAGGCTAGGCCGTGCAGCTCGGCAAGGAAGGACGGGGGCGCCTCGGTGATCTCCCAGGGCGACATGTCGGGGGCGGCGACCAGTGTGCCTCCCCGGCGGAAATTGCCCGCGAGGAGTTGACGCCCGCGCGCGAGCGAACCCGGCGTGAAAGGTTCGGGCATGGTAACGAAGGCCCGCGCCGGCGGCCCGAAGGCGGTCAGCCGCGCGGCCAGCCTGTCGCCCGCATCCGCCTTCATCCGGCCGAGCCGGCGGAAGAAGGAAGCGGGCGTCGCCCCGCCCATGTCGCTCATGCCTGCCTCGCCACCGTCGTTCTCGTTGCCGCCACCCTAGCCGATCGGCGCAGCCCTGTCACCGCCTCGGCCGCCGCCACGGAAGGCGCGGCTCAGGAAGCAGGCTTCTCGAAGACGGCGACGAAGAAACCGTCCATGCCGCCGCGCTCGGGCCAGTAGTCGGGCCGCAGGCGGATCTGCCCCTCGGCGGGCGACCAGGCGGGGTCGAGACCGAGGGCCGGCATGTCGAGGGGAACGGGTCGCCAGTCGGGGAATTCGGCGCCGAAGGCTTCGGCCCATGCTTCGCCCTCCTCCGGCAGAAGCGAGCAGGTGGCGAGCACGAGCCGCCCCCCCGGGGCCACCAGCGAAGCGGCATGGCGGCCAAGGCGGCGTTGCAGATCGACGAGCGGTGCCACATCCGCCTCCCGGCGCACGAAGGGCAGTTCCGGGTGGCGGCGGATGGTGCCGGTCGCGGTGCAGGGCGCGTCGAGCAGGACCATGTCGAAGGGGGTTTCGGTCGTGAAGTCGAGCGCATCGGTCGCGACGATCTCGGCCCTTGAGCCGATGCGGGCGAGATTTTCGGCCAGTCGCTCGAGCCGCCGCGCGGAGATGTCCACCGCCGTGACATCGGCCCCGGCCGCGGCCAGCTGCATGGTCTTGCCCCCGGGAGCGGCGCACAGATCGAGCACCCGCCGGCCGGCGACCTCCCCGCCGAGCCGCGCCGGAAGGGCGGCGGCCGCGTCCTGCACCCACCAACGCCCCGCATCGTGGCCCGGCAGAGCGGTGATGCGGCCCTTTCGCCGAAGCCGGATCGATCCGGTCGGCAGCAACTCGCCCCCGAGGGTTTCCGCGAGCGCCGATGCGTCCTCGTGCGGATGGGGGGTGATGTCGATCGGCGCCCCCCGCTCATGGGCGGCCTCGATGCGGCGGACGGCGGCGCGCCCGAAGGCCTTGCGTACCTTCCCCGACAGCCAGGGGGGCAACCGCGTCGGCCCCGCCTTCTCCCATGTCGGCCGCGCTGCGGGCACCTTCCGCATGACGGCGTTGACCAGCTCCGCATAGGGTGCCGTCCGTCGGCCGCCGCTCCGGGCGATCCCGACCATGGCATTGCAGACGCCGTGGGGCGCGCCGCCTTCGGCCAGGATCTCGGTCGTGCCGAGGCGAAGCAGGTTCCTGACGGGGGCGGGCGGCTTCTTGCGCAGCATCTCGTCGAGCACCGCATCGGCCCGACCCAGATGCCGCAGGGTGCTGCGGGCAAGGCGCAGCGCCTCGGCCCGCTCGGAGGGCGCAAGACCGGCAAGCGCCGCGGCCCCTTCCTCGAGAGGCAATCCCTCGATCACCGCCCGGTCGATCAGCCGCGCCGCGCGCTGCCGTGTCCGCATTCCGTCTGCCGCATTCATTCGCCGCCTCCGATCGCGCCTGCCGTTGCGCTTTCCGCGGTTTCGGCGCTAACATGGGCACCGCGCCGGGGAAATGCCAGAAGGAGCCCGCCATGGCCGAGACATCGCGGCCCGAATCTTCCGCCACCGATCCGCCTGCAACCGCCGGGCCAAGGCACGGTGTCCGCCCCCTGCCGCCAGCGGCACGCCGGGCGCTGGCCGAAGCCGAGGAGCGGCGACGGCATGCAAAAGCCCGGCAGATGCCGAAGGAGCTCGGCGGCCGCGACGGCCCCGAGCCCACCCGTTACGGCGACTGGGAGAAGAACGGCATCATTTCCGATTTCTGATCTCGCCGATTTCCGATGTGGTTCGCCGAAGGGCGGCGGGCCTCACGTGCCGCCCAGCCCGAGCACGTCGCGCATGGTGAATTCCCCCGGCCCCTTGTCGCGCCCCCAGAGCGCTGCCTTGAGCGCGCCACGGGCGAAGATGCGCCGGTCGGTGGCGATGTGCCTGAGCGAGATCCGTTCGCCCTCGCCGGCAAAGAGCACCTCGTGCTCGCCGACGATGTCGCCGCCACGGATGACCGCAAAGCCGATATGCCCGCGCTCGCGCGGCCCGGTGATGCCGTCGCGGGCCCGGTCGGCCACCTGCTCGAGATCGACCCCGCGCCCCGAGGCGGCCGCCTCCCCCAGCATCAGCGCCGTGCCCGAGGGTGCATCGACCTTGTGCCGGTGATGGGCCTCGACGATCTCGATGTCGAAATCGGCGTCGAGCGCCCGCGCCACCTGCTCGACCAGCACCGTCAGGAGGTTGACCCCGAGGCTCATGTTGCCGGCGCGGATGATGGTGGCATGGCGCGCCGCGGCGGCGATCTTCTCCAGGTCCTCGGTGGCAAACCCCGTCGTGCCGATGACATGAACCGCCCGTGCCTGCGCCGCAATCTCCGCATGGGCCAGCGTCGCGGCCGGGGCGGTGAAGTCGAGCACGCCGCGGGCCGGCGCGATGGCCTCGAGCGGATCGTCGGTGACGACGAGCCCGCGCGGCGCGCCGCCGAGGCATTCTCCGAGATCCTTCCCCACCCAGGGATGGCCCGGTCGCTCGGTCGCGCCGACGAGTTCGGCCCTGTCGCTTTCGTCCACCACCTCGATCAGCATCCGCCCCATGCGGCCCGAAGCCCCCATGACGGCGATCGGCATCTTCTCCTGGTTCATGGCGTCCTCCCTTCGCGCCCTGTCCGTGGTCGCGCGATCTGCGCTCTCATAGCGCCTCGCCAGCCTGCGCGAAAGGTCGCGCTTGCACGGGCCCGCCCCCGCCCCTATGTGGAGCGCAGGCGAAAGGACAGGACGGATGAAGAAACGTTCCCGTGACAAGGGGCCCTCGACCCGACAGCTGAGAATGGGCGAACTGGTGCGCCGCCGCCTCGCCGAAATCCTGATGCGCGGCGAGGTGCACGACCCGGAACTCAACGCCATGTCGATCACGGTAGGCGGGGTGAAGATGTCGCCCGATCTGCGCATCGCCACCGCCTATGTGCAGCCTCTGGGCGGAGAAGGGGTCGAAAGCGCCATCGAGGCCCTTGCCCGCAACCGGCCCGCGATCCGCCGGCTCGTCGCAAAGGATCTGCGGGTGAAATATCCGCCCGATTTCCGCTTCCGGCCCGACCCGGTGTTCGACCATCTTGACCATGCCCGCACCCTCTTTGCCGACGAGAAGCTCCGACGCGATGTCGGGACGGACACCCCGGAAGAGGGAGCGGAAGGAGGGCATGGCGGTGCCGAGGGCAGAGAATGCGGGGAGGGCTGAGCGGCGGCCGCGTGTGCAGCGCGGCTGCGGCCGCCGGCACGAGGCCGCGGGCCGGAAGGACATCCGCGCTTGATCTGGCGCTTCATCCGGTCTATCGCCCCCCGATCACGGCCCCGGCCGATGGATGTTTCCGACAATGGCAGGCGGAGAACGATGGGTAGAAGGCGCAAGACGGGTCGCAATGTCAGCGGCTGGCTGATCATCGACAAGCCCGAGGGCATGACCTCGACCGCCGTGGTCAATGCCGTCAAGCGGGCCTTCGACGTCCGCAAGGCCGGCCATGCCGGCACGCTCGACCCGCTGGCCACCGGGCTTCTCGCCATCGCCTTCGGCGAAGCCACGAAGACCGTGCCCTATGTCACCGATGCCCTCAAGGCCTACCGTTTCACGGTGCGGCTCGGTGCGGCGACCAATACCGACGACGCCGAGGGCGAGGTGATCGCCACTTCGGACCTGCGGCCGTCCGACGAGGAGATCCGCGCTGCGCTGCCCGAATTCGTCGGCGAGATCATGCAGGTGCCCCCGGCATTCTCGGCCGTGAAGATCGACGGCGAAAGGGCCTACAAGCGGGCCCGGGCCGGCGAGGATGTCGCCCTCGAGGCGCGGCCGCTCTACGTCGAATCGCTCGAGATGATCGGCCGGCCCGACGCGGACCATGTCGAACTCGAGATGATCTGTGGCAAGGGGGGCTATGTGCGCGCCGTCGCCCGCGACCTTGGCGAGAAGCTCGGCTGTCTCGGCCATGTCTCGGCGTTGCGGCGCATCTGGGCCGGGCCCTTCGACGAAGCCGACATGGTACCGCTCGCCGAGGTGGAGGCCCGGGCCGGCACACCGGAGATCGACGATCTTCTGCTGCCGCTCGAGGCGGGGCTCGGCGAGCTTCCCGAGGCGCGGGTGACGCCCGAAGCGGCGGCGAAGCTGCGGCACGGCAACCCCGCCCCCGTCATCGCCACGGAGGCCGAATACGGCGAGGAGGCCTGGGCCTCTCTCGGCGGCGAGGCGGTGGCCATCGGCACCTACAGGAGCGGCGAGATTCACCCGACGCGGGTCTTTCCCCAGCGCATCATCCGCAACTGAGGTCCGGCGGGCATGTCGCTCGTGTTGCGGACCCATGAAGCGGACGGAATCCGCAGCCGCGCGCTCTATTCCCCCTGCATGAACTACCGTTACCGCCTCGAGCGGCACCGGCGGGGCGGGCGCGGCACGCTTCTCTACATCATGCTCAACCCCTCGACCGCCACCGAGGCCGGCGACGACCCGACCGTCGCCCGCTGCGCGCGGCGGGCGGAGCGGCTGGGCTTCGGCGGCTTCGTCGTCTGCAACATCTTCGCCTGGCGCGAAACCGCACCCGCCCGGCTGAAGCGGGTTGCCGATCCGGTCGGCCCGATGAACGATGCCGTGCTCGTCGAGGCCGCGCGCGCGGCCGATCTCGTGCTGTGCGCCTGGGGCGTGCATGGCGCCCATCGCGGACGCGGCCCGGCGGTGGCCCGGATGCTGCGCGAAGCGGGCATTCGCCTGCACCATCTGGGGCTGACGCGAAACGGCCACCCCCGCCATCCGCTCTATCTGCCCTACGATCTGCCGCCCCGTCCCTGGCGAACGGATGACGGCAAGGGCGCTTGAGACCTGCCCTTCCATCGGGCAGAAGAGGACGGCGGACGGAGCGGCGATCGGAGGGCGGGGCATGGAACGGATCGGCATCATCGGCGGCGGACAGGCGGCGGCGGCCCTTGCGGCCAGGTTGCGCGAAGACGGCTTCGCCGGCGCCATCACCCTCATCGGCGCCGAGGGCGTGCCGCCCTATCAACGCCCGCCGCTCTCCAAGAAATACCTTCTCGGAGAATGGCCACAGGAGCGGCTCTTCCTGCGCCCCGGAAGCTTCTACGAGGAACAGGACATCTCCCTGTGTCTCGGCACGAAGGCGGTGCGGCTCGATGCCGAGAGGTGCGAGGTGACGCTCGAGAGCGGCGAGACTCTGGCCTTCGACAAGCTCGCTCTCGTCACCGGCGCCCGTCCCCGCATGCTGCCCGGCGCCCTCTTCGAGGCAGGGCGCCCCCCCGCCGGGGTGCATGTCCTGCGGACGCTGGCCGATGCCGACGCCCTCGGCCCCGAAATGACGGCCGGGCGGCGCCTCGTCATCGTCGGCGGCGGCTATATCGGGCTCGAGGCGGCTGCCGTCGCCCGTGATCGGGGGCTCGAGGTGACGCTGATCGAAGCGGCGCCGCGCATCCTCGCCCGTGTCGCCTGTGCCGAAACCGCCGAATGGTTCACTGCCTTTCATCGCGGTCGCGGCGTCACCATCATTACCGACGCCGGGATCACCGGGATCTCCGGGCGGGAGCGGGTCGGTCGCGTGACGCTGGCGGACGGCAGGACCGTCGATGCGGATCTCGTGCTCGTCGGCATCGGGGTCGATCCCGAAACCGGCCTTGCGGAAACGGCGGGGCTTGCGGTCGACCGGGGCATCCTCGTCGATGAATGCGGCCGCACATCCGCACCGCGCATCTGGGCCGCGGGCGACTGCACCGTCTTTCCCTGGCGCGGGCGACGGATCCGCCTCGAGAGCGTGCAGAACGCCATCGACCAGGCCGAGGCGGTGGCGCGCGACATGCTCGGCAACGGCGCACCCTACGATCCCGTGCCGTGGTTCTGGTCCGACCAGGCCGAGGTGAAGCTCCAGATCGCCGGACTCGGCCACGGCCATGACCGCATCGTCGTGCGCGAGAGCGAGGCGGGGCGTTCGCACTGGTATTTCCGGGGCGGCGAGCTGCTTGCCGTCGATGCCATCAACGACCCGAGGGCCTACATGGTCGGCAAGCGGCTGCTCGAGGCGGGCCGCAACCCCGACCCGGCGGCGATCGCCGACCCCGCCGTCAACCTGATGGCGCTGCTGCGGGGGTGACATGCGGATCATAGCCGGCAGGTTCCGCGGCCACGCTCTCGCCCCGGTCGGCAAGGGGGACGAGAGGGCCCATCTGCGCCCCACCACCGATCGGGTGCGCGAGGCGCTCTTCTCGGCGATCGAGAGCGGCCGCTTCGGCCTTTCCCTCGCCGGCAGCACCGTGCTCGACCTCTTTGCCGGCACCGGCGCCCTCGGTCTCGAGGCGCTCTCGCGCGGCGCCGGCAAGGTGCGCCTGGTCGAGAAGGGGCGACGGGGCCGCGCCCTCATCCGGCGCAATCTCGAACGGCTCGGCCTTGCGGACGATCCCTCGGTCGAGCTGCTGCGCTTCGACGCCACCCGCCTGCCGGCACCGGCGCCCGCGGCGCATGATCTCGTCCTTCTCGACCCGCCCTACGGCCTCGGCCTCGGAGCGGTGGCGCTGCGGGCCGCCGCGCAGGGCGGCTGGATCGCCCCCGGTGCCCTGGTGATGTGGGAAGAGGCCGGGCCGATGTCGCCGCCCCCGGGGTTCGCCCCCCTCGACCAGAGACGATATGGCGACACATGGATCACCTGGCTGCGCCATGAAGGGATGGGTGATGAGTGACCCGCTCGATCTCGAAACCGCTCTCGCGCGGCATTTCGGCCTGTCGGAATTCCGCCCCGGGCAGGAGGAGATCGTCCGCGCCGTGAGCGGCGGCGAGGACGTGCTCGCCATCATGCCGACGGGCAGCGGCAAGTCGCTGTGCTATCAGCTGCCGGCGGTGGCGGCGCCGGGCACGGCCCTCGTCATCTCGCCCCTGATCGCGCTGATGAACGACCAGGTGCGGGCGCTCCGGGAGAACGGCATCGCCGCCGCCGCGCTCAACTCGGCCAACGGGCCCGGGGAGAATGCCGCCATCGAGGCCGATCTCGTCGCCGGCCGGCTCGATCTCCTCTACATGGCCCCGGAGCGGCTCGGCATGCTTTCCACGACCCGCCTTTTGCGCAAGGCGCCGCTTCGCTTCATTGCCGTGGACGAGGCGCATTGCGTCAGCCAGTGGGGGCACGACTTCCGCCCCGACTATCTCGAGATCGGCCGGCTGCGCGCCGCGCTCGGCCTGCCGCTCGCCGCCTTCACCGCCACCGCCGACCCGGCGACGCGCGAGGAGATCGTGGCCCGGCTCTTCGGGGGGCGGACGCCGCGGCTCTTCGTGCACGGTTTCGACCGCCCCAACCTTCATCTCGCCTTCGCCGTCAAGGACAGGCCCCGCCGGCAGGTGCTCGATTTCGTGCACCGCCACCGGGGCGAGAGCGGCATCGTCTATTGCGCCTCGCGGGCCCGCACCGAGACGCTGGCCGCCGCCCTCGCCGCCGAAGGCCACCCGGCCGTCGCCTATCATGCCGGGCTGGAGACGGAGGCGCGCCGGGAGGTCGAGCGGCGCTTCGCCGGGGAGGAGGCGCTGATCGTGGTCGCCACCGTCGCCTTCGGAATGGGCATCGACCGGCCCGACATCCGCTGGGTGCTCCATGCCGATCTGCCGAAGAGCGTCGAGGCATGGTATCAGGAGATCGGCCGCGCCGGGCGCGACGGGCTGCCGGCCGAGACCCTCACCCTCTACGGCCCCGACGACATCCGCCTGCGCCGGATGCAGATCGACGAGAGCACCGCGCCCGATGCCCGCAAGGCGCTCGATCATGCCCGTCTCAACGCCCTTCTCGCCATTGCCGAGGCCACCGGCTGCCGCCGGGTGCCGCTCCTGCGCTATTTCGGCGAGGAAAGCGCCCCTTGCGGCAACTGCGATCTGTGCGCCGCACCGCCCGAAACCTTCGACGGCACCGAAGCGGCGCAAAAGGCGCTCTCCGCGGCGGTGCGCAGCGGAGAGCGTTTCGGCGCCGGGCATCTGATCGACATTCTCACCGGAACCGCCACCGAACGCATCCGCCGCCTCGGCCATGACCGCCTCCCGACCTTCGGCGTCGGCCGCGAGTTCGACCGCGCCCGCTGGCAGGGAATCTTCCGCCAGCTGATGGCGCACGATCTTCTGCGGCCCGAGCCGAGCCGCCATGGCGCGCTCGTCCTCTCCGGGAAGGGGCGGGCCGTGCTCAGGGGCGAACGGAGGCTCCGGCTGCGGGAAGACACGATCCGTCGCACCGAGCGCACCCCGCGGGCAGCCGCGCTCGTTGCGGAAGAGGATGCGCCGCTCTTTGCCGCGCTCCGCGCGCTGCGCAGGAAGCTGGCGCAGGAAGCGGGCATTCCGGCCTACATGATCTTCAACGATCGCACGCTGATCGCCATGGCCGAGACGCGGCCGGCCGATCTCGACGCGCTTGCCCGGATCCCCGGGGTGGGCGCGGTGAAGCTCGGGAAATACGGCCCCGCCTTTCTCGAGGTCATCACCGGCACCCCGGCCATGCGGCCCCCGGCGCGGCGGATGAAACTCGCCGGCACGCAGGCCGCCACGCTGCACGACCGGCTGCTCGAGACTGCCCGCGCCCTCGAGCGCGGGCCGCACGGCACCGACCGGCCGGTCTTCTGCCCGCCGGCCCTCGTCGCCCGTATCGCCGCCCGGCCGCCGGCAAGCCGCGCCCGTCTCGAGGAAATGCTGGGGCCGCGTCGCGCCGAGCGACTGGCCGATGCCTTCTGGGAAATCCTGCGCGGCGAAACCGGCGACTGACGCGGCGCCCTTCCGAGCCCTCCGCAGCCCGGGAAGACGCGGCGGCAGGCGACAAGACCGTTGCCTGACACCCATTTCCATGCGTTAATCCCCCGAGAGCCCCGCGAGAGGGCCGACAGGGAGGATTTCATGGACGCACTCCAGCTCCTCGTGAGCGGGTTGGCGAATGGCTGCATCTACGGGCTGATCGCTCTCGGCTTCGTGCTGATCTACAAGGCGACCGAGGCGGTCAACTTCGCCCAGGGCGACATGATGATGCTCGGCGCCTTCCTTACCCTCGGGCTCAACAACGAGGCCTGGATGGGGCTGCCGTTCTGGGTGTCGGTGCCCGTCGCCATCGCCGGCATGGCCGCTCTCGGCTATCTGCTCGATGCCCTCCTCCTGCGGCGGATGTTCGGCCAGTCGCAGATCGCTGTCGTCATCCTGACGATCGCGCTCGGCTTCATCCTCCGCTTCGTCGCCGGGGTGATCTGGGGGCACGAGCCGCAATCGCTCGAGAGCCCGATCGCCGGCATGGACCTGCGGATCGGCGGCATCGTGCTCGGGCTCGACGAGATCGCCGTGATCATCGTCACCCTTCTGCTGACGGGGGTGCTGTGGCTCTTCTTCGCACGCACGCGGCTCGGCCTTGCCATGCAGGCCACCTCGCAGAACCAGCTTGCCGCCTATTACATGGGCATTCCCGTCAAGCGGATCCATTCGCTGACCTGGGCGCTCGCCGGTGCCATGGCGGCCATCGCCGGCATTCTCTTCGCCACCAAGGGCGCGATCGACCCGAACAGCGGCCTTCTCGGCATCAAGGCTTTCGCCGCGGCGGTGATCGGCGGCTTCGGGTCGCTTCCCGGTGCGCTGCTCGGCGGCTTGATCGTCGGCCTCGTCGAGCCTTTCGCGGCCCGCTACATCGCCGCCGGCTTCTCGCAGATCATGCCCTATCTGATCCTGCTCCTGATCCTCGTCTTCCGGCCCGACGGCATCCTCGCCCAGGTGCGGCAGAAGAAGGTCTGAACCATGCGCATCGTCTTCAAGACCTCCCATGACGCCGACATCCGCCTGTGGAAGCATGGCATGCAGCTCTCGTGGTATCTTCTCCTGCTCGCCCTGGCGGCGGCGCTGCCGCTCCTTCTCGACGATTTCATGCTCGGCGAGGCGACGAACGTGCTCGTCTGGGCGATTGCCGGCATGGGGCTGATGCTGCTCGTCGGTCATGCGGGCCAGGCTTCGCTCGGCCATGCGGCGTGGCTCGCCCTCGGAGCCTATGCCAATACCCTTCTGCAGACGAAGGCGGGGATGCCCTTTCTGCTCTCTCTGCCGCTCGCGGCGGTGATCTCCGGGCTCGTCGCCGCCCTCGTCACCTTGCCGATCATGCGGCTGCACGGCATCTATCTCGCCATCGCCACGCTCGCCCTCTCGGTGCTGACCGAGGACATCATCATCCTGGCCGAACCCTGGACGGGAGGCGTTTCGGGCCTCTTCGCCCCCGACATCGAGATCTTCGGCGTCAATTTCAATCGCTATGCCAATCCCCACGGGCTCTACTGGCTGGTGCTGGCGATCACCGTGCTCGTCACCCTCGGCTATGCCAACCTCCTGCGCGCCCCGACGGGGCGGGCCTTCGTCGCGGTGCGCGATTCGGAGGTCTCGGCCCGGGCGATGGGGGTGCATGTGGCCCGGACGAAGACCCTCGCCTTCGCGCTTTCGGCGGCCGTCACCGCCATCGCCGGCGCGCTGATGGGGCACATGGCCGGCGTCTTCAACAACGAGACCTTCAACATCGTCATCTCGATCTATCTCCTGATGATGATCGTGATCGGCGGGCTCGGCGCGATCCATGGCGCCTTCCTCGGGGCGCTCGTGATCGGCTTCCTGCCCCAGGCCATCGCCCTTCTGCGCAGCGCGCTCGCCGGTGCGCTCGGGGTCGGCTCGATCACCATTCCGGGGCTCGAGACGGCGGTCTTCGGCGCGATTCTTGCCGCCTTCCTGCTGTTCGAACCCCGCGGCATCTACGGCCGCTGGATCGTGATCCGCACCTGGTTCGAACTCTTTCCCTTCTACCGACGCGACATGTTCCGCCGCCAGCGCAGCTACCTGAAGACGGAGCGGATGCGATGAGCCTACTCGAACTCGACGACGTCACCCTTTCCTTCGGCGGGGTGAAGGCGGTGGACCGGGTGTCCTTCGCCGTCGAGGAAGGCGAGGTGTTCGCCCTCGTCGGGCCGAATGGGGCGGGCAAGTCCACCATCTTCAACCTGATCTCCCGCTTCTATACGCCGCAGGAAGGGGACATCAGCTTCGATGGGCGTTCGATCCTCGATCTCGCTCCCGAGGACATCGCCGATCTCGGTATCGCCCGCACCTTCCAGAATGTCGAGCTGTTCGAACAGGCGACGGTGCTGCAGAACCTGCTCGTCGGCCGGCACCGCCACCGGCGCTCGCGCCTGTGGCAGGATATCCTCTTCACCCCCTTCGTGCGTCGCGAGGAGCTGCGCCATCGCATCGCCGTCGAGAAGGTGATCGAATTCCTGGAGCTCGAACCCTATCGCGAGAAATACATCCAGGGGCTGCCCTACGGGGTGCGCAAGATGGTCGAGATGGGCCGAGCGCTGGCGATGGAACCGCGGCTGATCCTCCTCGACGAACCGGCATCGGGACTCTCGGTCGAGGAGACGCGGGACATCGCCTTCTGGATCGAGGACATGCGCAAGCTGATGGGCATCACCGTGGTGATGGTCGAGCACGACATGAATCTCGTGCGCGACGTCTCCGACCGGGTGCTGGCCCTCGCCGACGGGCGCGTGCTGGCCGTCGGCACACCCCGCGAGGTGCAGACCGATCCGCGCGTCATCGAGGCCTATCTCGGCCCCGGGGAGGAGGTGGCATGAACGCATCCCCGCTTCTCGAAGTGCGCAATCTCGAAACCTATTACGGGCCGATCGTGGCCCTGCGCGGGGTGAGCCTCGCGGTGCGCCGGGGGCAGATCGTCGTCGTTCTCGGAGCCAACGGCGCCGGCAAGACCACGCTCATGCGCACCATTTCCGGCGTGCTCGAACCCGAAAAGGGCCGGGTGCTTCTCGAAGGCGCGGACATCACCGCCCGCGAACCCGACGAGATCGTCCGCCGCAAGGTGGTGCATGTGCCCGAGGGCCGCGAGATCTTTCCGCTGATGAGCGTGCGCGAGAACCTTCTGATGGGCGCCTTCACCCGCACCGACAAGGCCGGCATCGCCACCGACATGGAGATGGTCTGCGGCTATTTCCCCGCCCTGGCCGAGCGGCTCGATCAGGAGGCCGGCACGCTCTCGGGCGGCCAGCAGCAGATGCTGGCCATCGGCCGGGGGCTGATGGCGCGGCCGCGGCTGATGCTGCTCGACGAACCCTCGCTCGGCCTCAGCCCGATTCTGGTCAAGGAGATCTTCGCTATTCTCCGCCGCCTCAACAACGAGCAGGAGGTCACGATGCTTATCGTCGAACAGAACGCCCGCACCGCCCTCGCCACGGCCGATTACGGCTATGTGCTCGAGCTCGGCCGCATCGTCATGGACGGGCCGGCCGGGCGGCTCGCCGCCTCGAAGGACATCCAGGAATTCTACCTCGGCATGAAGGAGGAAAGCCCGCGCGGCCGGCGGCGCTGGAAGGCGCGGAAGACATGGCGATGAAGGCAGGGCGATGACAATGGAAAGGGTCGCTCCGCACATCCCGGAAAAAACGGCGATCCCGCCGCAGCGGATCGTCAACGGGGTGTCGATCAACCGTGACCTTTCGCAGGGTCCGTGGTTCGTCGATGGCTGCGACACGCTCGTCGCCCTCTTCCGCCGCCGGTGCCGCGAGCTTGCGGACAGGGTGGCCCATCGGGAAAAGGAGCTCGGCATCTGGCAGCCCCATTCCTGGGCTGAATTCTACGAGAGGGCCCGGCAGATCGGCCTCGGCCTCAGGCGGCTCGGTCTGAAGCGCGGCGAAGTGGTCTCGATCCTCTCGGAAGACCGCAAGGAATGGATCTGGGCCGATCTCGGCATCCAGTCGGTGGGCGGCATCGCCTCGGGCATCTACACGACCGACGCTCCGGCCCAGGTGGCCTATCTCGTCAACGATTCGCGAAGCCGCTTTCTCGTCGTCGAGAACGAGGAGCAGCTCGACAAGTTCCTCGTGAAGCGCGACGAGATGCCCGGGCTCGAGAAGGTTGTCGTCATCGACCCGGAGGGGCTGCACGACTTTCGCGATGAACAGGTGATGTTCCTCGAAGATCTCTACGTTCTCGGCGATCTGGAGCATCGGGAGCACCCCGACGCCTTCGAGGCCGCGATCGACGCGGTGCGCCCCGGGGACGTGGCGATCCTGGTCTATACATCCGGCACCACCGGCCCGCCCAAGGGCGCCATGATCACCCACGAGAACATCATGTTCTCGATCTCGGCCGGCATCGAGGCACTTCCGGTCTTCCCCGACGACGAGCAGATCTGCTTCCTGCCGCTCTGCCACATTCTCGAGCGGCTGATCTCGGTCTTCACGCCGATCGCCGCGAAATCCACCGTCAATTTCGCCGAAAGCCCCGAGACGGTGTTCGACAACATGCGCGAGGTCAGCCCCACGGTCTTCACCGCTGTGCCGCGGGTATGGGAGAAGATCCATTCGCGGGTGTCGCTGATGGCCGATGACGCCACCCGCCTCGGGCGATGGGTGTGGAACCGCGCCCTCGAGGTCGGCCTCAGGCGGGCCGAGGCGCTCTATGCCGGGCGGCCCGTGCCGCCCCTCGTCGAGCTGGAATGGCGTTTGTGGGACATCGTCGCCCTGAGGAACGTGCGGCGGATGCTCGGCATGGACCGCCTCAGGCGCGGCACGTCGGGCGCGGCCCCGATCGCCCCGGAGCTTCTCAAGTGGTATCGCGCCATCGGCGTGCTCATTCTCGAGGGATACGGCATGACCGAATCGGCCGGGCTGATCTCGGTCAACACCCTCGCGCGCAACCGCCTCGGCACGGTCGGCCCCGTCATCCCCGGCGCGCAGGCCCGCATCGGGGAAGGGGGCGAGGTGCAATACCGCGGCGGCAACTGTTTCCTCGGCTACTGGCGCAAGCCCGAAAAGACCGCCGAGGCCTACACCGAGGACGGCTGGCTCAGGACCGGCGATGTCGGCCGCATCGACGAGGACGGTTTCCTCGCCATTACCGGCCGCCTCAAGGACATCATCATCACCGCCGGCGGCAAGAACATCACCCCGGCCGAGATCGAGAACCGGATCAAGTTCTCGCCCTATGTCTCCGATGCGGTGGTGATCGGCGATCGGCGGAAATACCTCACATGCCTGGTGATGATCGACCGGGAGAATGTCGAGAAGTTCGCCCAGGACAACCGCATTCCCTTCTCGGATTTCGCATCGCTCACCCGCGCTCCCGAAGTGCGCCAGCTGATCGCCGGGGTGATCGAGGCGGTCAATCGCGACTTCGCCCGCGTCGAGCAGATCAAGGATTTCCGCCTGATCGACGTGCTGCTCGATGCGGAGGACGAGGAGCTGACCGCCACCATGAAGCTCAAGCGGGCGGTGATCGAACGGAAATACAAGGCGCTGATCGACGAGATGTATCGCTGAGCGCGGCAGGGCGATCCTGTGCTATGGTGAGATCTCGCAGCGCCGTTCCCAGCGGAACGGGTCAACGACAACATGTGCAACCAGGGAGGACAGACATGCCGAAACTGAAGGGATTGCTGGCGATGGCGGGGCTCGGCCTCGGCCTTGCCGCCGTCGCCCATGCCGGGCAGGGGGTGACGGATACCGAGGTCCGGATCGGTTCGAACAGCGACCTTTCCGGCATCTTCGCCGCCTTCGGCGCGCCGGCGGTGAAGGCGGCCCGGCAATATTTCGACAAGGTGAACGCCGCCGGCGGGGTTCACGGGCGCAAGATCGTCTTCGTCGTCGAGGATCACGGCTACCAGATGCCCAAGGCGATGCAGGGCCTCAACAAGCTGGTCAATTCCGACAGGATCTTCGCCATGCTCCTGCAGCTGGGCACGCCGATGAACGTGGCCTCCTTCCCGCTGCTCGAGGCCAGGGGCATTCCCAACATTTCGCCCCTTTCGGCCGCCCGGCAGATGATCGAGCCGCCGTCGCGCCTCAAGTTCACCGGCTTCTCGAGCTATTATGACCAGATCCGTGCCGGCATCCGCCACCTTGCCCGGAAGAAGGGGGCGAAGAAGATCTGCGCCATGTATCTGCCGTCCGACTTCGGCAAGGAGATCAAGGAAGGCGCGGTGGACGAGGCGAAGGCGCTCGGACTCGACTATGTCGCCGAAACCACCCACAAGCCCGACGAGCAGGATTTCGTCGGCTCGCTCACCAAGCTCAAGGGGGCCGGCTGTGACACCATCGCCCTTGCCCTCGGCGTGCGGCAGGTGATCGTCACCGTCGCCACCGCCAAGAAGATGGGCTGGAAGGACGTCAACTTCATCGGCTCTTCCGCCGCCTTCCATACCGCCGTGGCCAGGGTGCCGGGCGGCATCACCGAGGGCTTCTATGCCGCCGCCGGCTGGTCCGACCTCGTGGCGCGCATGGACGACCCGGAGGTGAAGGCCTGGGTGGAGGAATACCAGCAGGCATTCGGCGAATTTCCCGGCACCGGCGCCCTTCTCGGCCGCTCGGCCGCCGAACTGATGGTGCGCGCTCTCGAGAAGGCCGGTCGCGATCTCGACACCGACAGCTTCATCGGCGCGATGGAAAGCCTGAGCTATTTCGACAAGATCGCCGGTGTGCCGATCGACTACGGGCCGAACGACCATCAGGGCGGCGACGTGATCGTCGTCTCGGTGATCGAGAACGGCAACTGGAAGGAGGTCGAACGGATCGGCGAATAGGATCCGGCCCGCTTTCGAGGCGCGACGAGAGGGGCGGCCCGGCCGCCCCTCCTGCTCTCGCGCTCCGGCCGCCTGCCCGGCTGTCTCCCGAACCGTTGCACGAGCCGTTTCCTCGCCGTCACGAACGCCGGCGCCGGCGGCGACGCCCCCCTCCTTCGGCATCACGGGCGGCCCTGCGGGCGGCGTTGAAGTCGATCTCGGGCAGATCGACCACCTTGCGCAGCTCCGTATAGGGTTCGTGCGCGTGGGGAATGGCGTTGGCCGCCACGAAATGTTCCTGAAAGCGGGGTGCGATGGCGGTTTCGACCTTGCGGATATGGCGGACCACCTCCTCGATCTCGGCCCGGGCCTCGCAGGAAGCGAGAGCGAGTCGCGCCCCCGTGCCGGCGGCATTGCCGGCCGAGACGACCTTCTCGAGCGGTGCGTCGGGGATCATGCCGAGCACCATCGCATGAAGCGGCGAGATATGGGCGCCGAAGGCTCCGGCCAGCACGATCCGGTCCACCCGCTCGACCCCCCGTTCGTCCATCAGCAGCCGCGCCCCGGCATGAAGCGCCGACTTGGCCAGCTGGATGGCGCGCACGTCGTTCTGGGTGATGGCGATGCGCGGTCCGCCTTCGCGGCGGGCATCGTGCAACACATAGGCATGGGTCCGCCCTTCGGTGACGATCCGCGCGCTGCCAACCGCCTCGGGCGCGCCGATGAGCCCGGCCGCATCGAGGATGCCGGCCATGCGCATCTCGGCCACCGCCTCGATGATCCCCGAACCGCAGATGCCGGTGATGCCGACCTCGGCGACCGCCTCGGTGAACCCTTCCTCATCCGACCAGGGCGCGACCCCGATCACCTTGAAGCGCGGCTCCTTCGTCACCGGGTCGATGCGCACGCGCTCGATCGCCCCGGGCGCCGCGCGCTGGCCGGCGGAGATCTGCGCGCCCTCGAAGGCCGGACCGGTCGGCGAGGAACAGGCGAGAAGACCGTTCCTGTCGCCGAGGATGATCTCGGCATTGGTGCCGACATCGACGATCAGCGTCAGCTCCTCGGCCTGGTGCGGGGCTTCGGCGAGGATCACCGCCGCCGCATCGGCGCCCACATGGCCGGCAATGAGCGGTGGCAGATAGATCCGTGCCTCGCCCGGCAGGGCCCCAAGGCCGAGATCGCGGGCCGTGAGTCGCAGGGCGCCATTGGTCGTCAGCGCGAAGGGCGCCTGGCCGAGGGGGGAGGGGTCGATGCCGAGAAGAAGGTGGTGCATCACCGGATTGCCGACGAACACCGCTTCGAGAATGTCGCCGGCCCGGATGCCCGCCTCCGTACCGGCTTCGCCGATGAGCGCATCGATCGCCTCGCGAACGGCCGCGGTCATTTCGGCGGTGCCCCCGGGATGCATCATCGCGTGCGAAACCCGGCTCATCAGGTCTTCGCCGAAGCGGATCTGCGGGTTCATCCGCCCGCTCGAGGCGACCACCTCGCCGGTGGCAAGATCCGCCAGATGCAGGGCGATGGTGGTCGAACCGACATCGACCGCGATGCCGAAGACGGGTTCTTTGCGAAAACCGGGCCAGAGAGCGACGAGCACGGGCGGCGCCGATGGCGGGTCGGCATGGATGGCGAGGCTGACCGTTCCCTTGCCGGCTGCAAGGGCCGGTTGGAGCGCCGGCAGCAGCGCCGGGGGAATGACGAGCTTGGCGGCGGCGGGATATTCCTCCCCCCAGCTTGCGGCGAAGGCGGTGCGGATCCGCTCGGCGGCACCGGCGGGCGCCTCGAGCGTGGCCGGCGGCACCTCGACGAGGCGGATGCGCGTTGCCGGCGCCATCGGCACGGGGCGGGCATCGGCGTCCTTGCGCACCACCTGGCGGTGCACCTGGCTTTCGGGTGGCACGTCGATCACGGCCGGGGCGAGGATCCGCGCCTGACAGCCGAGGCGAAAACCTTTCCCGAGGCCGCGCACCCGGTCGTAACGCGCCTCCACCTCGTTCGGGGGGCTCAGTGCCTCGGCGGCGACGTGAAACCCTTCCTTCGGATGGGTCCCTTCGGCAAGCCGCACCCGGCACCGGCCGCAGATCCCCCGTCCGCCGCAGACCGAATCGAGATCGACCCCCAGCATGCGCGCTGCCGCGAGGACGCTCGTGCCCCGTTCGATCTCGCCGCGCCGCCCCGAGGGGGTGAAGACCACCTTGACGGTCCCCGTGCCCTCCGCTTGTGCCGCGGTCGGCCTTTCCTGCGGATCCTCGTTCATCCTGCCTGCACTCCCGGCCATGAGCGATGCTGCCCGCTCTTCGGCGATCTCTAGTCAGTCGAAGGGGCGGAGGGAAGGTCTTTCGATCGGCTGCGGCTCTCCGCCCGTGGCGGGAAGACGACGGGCCGTGATGCGGCCGGGTGATGCCCGCGAATCTCCGGGCAGGGAAAGACGGCTTCCCCCCGCGCCGTTCAGTGCCGCGGGGTGGGCATGGGGGGCGCCCAGCGGCAGCGGTCGAAATCCTCATGGGCAAGGAGGGTGACGCTCTCTCCCGGTGCGAGCTTCACGCTGCACCCCTCGAGCGCGTCGGCCGAGCCGAAGGACATGGCAATGACCGGCTCGACGCTCGTCATGCACAGAGCCGCGCCCGGCGCCGTCTCCTGCACGAGCCTGCCGCCCGCAGGCGTGACCAGAAGCAGGATCAGCCGGTTGTCGGTGCCGTTGACGACGCAGGCGGGAAGCGGCGGGCTTTCCGGCGGCGGCATGCCGCCCGCGAGCGCGCCGGCCCCCCGGGCGAGGAGGAAGATGCCGAGAAGGAGCAGGCCGCTCCCCGCCCTCAGGCCGTGTCGCCGGAGGGGGGCAGCACGAACGAAGTGTGGAGAATGAAACGGCATGGGACGCATCCTTTCGTTCGGGTTCGTGTGGTCGTTCATGGGCCGCAGGAGGGTCCTCGCGGCCGCTTCCATCGGGGCCATGATGAAGGAGATCACACGAAAGGACACGGCCGCTCACGAAAGTTTCAGCCAAGGTGAACCCCGCAAGGGCGCTCCTTGCCGTATCCTTCGGATGTTGCCGCCCCATGTGGCGCGCAGCTTCATGTGCACCTTCCGGTGGAGGGCAGGCGTCCCCCGTCGGGAGATCGGATTACCGGAACCGAATTGACAGGGAGTGATGACGATGCAGGGGACAATGAAATTCACCGCAACCCTGATGACCGTGCTCGGCCTGGCGGGGGCGGCCATGGCGGCGCCTTTCGGCAGCAGGGAAGATGTCGATTATGCCGCGAAGCTCTGGAAGCAGATGGAGGCGGCCGGGCTGGTCGGGCCGGGGGCGATCCATACCATCCCCTATGAGGGCACCGAGCCCCACGGCATGATGCTCGAAACCTTCTACAGCAAGGCGAGCGTCGACGGGCATGAGGGGGTTCTCGTCGTCAAGCGCAATTACGGGCCGGCCGGAGTCGAGGCCTCGGAGGTGATGATGGCGCCCGACAAGCATCTTGGCGCGATCACCGTCATGTTCCGTCGCGAGAAGGGGTTCGACCCGGACAACCAGGACTGGTTCTGGGTGAAATATGCCCCGGACGGTTCGGTCATGACCAATCCGAAGGGCATGATGCTTGCCGGCCGGGTCGCCAAGGGGGCCGACAAGGGGTGCATTGCCTGCCATTCGGGGGCACCGGGGGGTGACTACCTCTTCACGACCGATGCCATCCACATGAAGTGATCTGCCGCCGGCCCGCTCCCGGGGCGGGACGGTGCATCACTGCATGCAGACCGGGGCTTCGGCGCCGCGAGCGGTGCTGAAGCCCTTTCCCCATGCGATTCTCCATGAAGCTGTCCATGAGCGAGTTGTCCCATGAAAGGAGCGCAGGCATGGAGCGGGCCGGGGATGGTGCGGCGTGGGTGCTCGAGGGCCGGGCCGCACTCGACGGGCCACTCGCTCGGATGACGACCGAGGCTGCGCTTGCAGGTGCGCTGCCGGATCCGCACCGCACGCATGCATGCCGAAGCGGCCGGCGGATCGGGCCGGCCTGTGCGGCTCGACCGCAAGAGAGCGCGGGAGGCCGGCAGGTTCGTGCGCTTTCAGCCTGCGGTCACGGGCAGGTTCGGCCGTTCCCTCGCGGCATCTTCGGGGGGCGAGAGGCGGCTTCCATGCCGGGCGGCGAAGAGACGCTCTCCCGCGGCGCGGGCACTGTCGATACGGTCGAAGGTGGAGGGGTGGCGTTCCCCCTCGATCTCGAGAGCATAGACCGCCCGGCGGGCCGCTCCATGATTGGCGAGCTTGAGAATCACGGCGACCTTGCGCGTGCCGGCCCAGCCGTGGAAACGGCGCCGCCCTGGTGCGTGAGGCTCCCAGGCGATGAGGCCGGTGACGATGCGCCGCTCGCTCTCGGGGCGGCGCGCCTTTTCGGCCCTGATGGCTTCGAGCAGCCGGATCGCCTCGCCGTCGTCGGGGCGGCGGGCCAGGATCCGTTCGACCTTCCGCTGCCATTCGCGCAGCTTGTGCCGGCTCATCCGCGGCAGGCGGGCGATCACGGCATTGACCTGGGCCCGGGCGGACTGGGCCGAATGGGCTCTCGAAATCATCTCCTCGCCTCCTTTGCAGCATGGTCGGCACCTTCGGCCTGACCCATCGCCTGTGCGGTCTGCCTGGTGCCGCTGTGCCGTGCCGTTCACGAGCCCCCGCCCGGCCAGACCGTTTCAAGCAGCCGCTGATGACGATTTCTGGGCAGGGTCGGTTCAGGAAGATGACGATTCCCTCATGATTTGTTGCATGGGACATCCATTGCGCGTGTCCGGCTCCCGCTCCGAAATGATCCGGGGAATGTCGGGATATTGTCGGGCATGCGGATACGGACGGTGCCCCTGCCGGGGAGGGGGCCGAGGCTCCCGGTTCAGGTGTTATCCGTTTTGGGGAGCGGCAGGATGATCCGGGCCTCGAGGCCGCCGAGGCGTCGGCTCTCCCCGAGTTCGAGCCGTCCGCCATGCAGCCGGGCGATGTCGGCCGAGATCGCCAGGCCGAGCCCCGCCCCCGAGGCGGCGTTGCGCGAGCGGGCGTCGTCGAGCCGGGTGAAGGGGCGCAGCGCCCGGCGGCGATCGGCGGCGGGGATGCCGGGGCCGTCATCCTCGACGACGACATGGAGCGTGCGCCCGCCCTGCCCGCTGTCCGGGGCGCGTTCGAGGGAGAGGCGGATGCGCCGGCCGTGGCGCATGGCGTTGGCAACGAGATTGTCGATCGCCCGGCGCATCGCCTGCCGGCGCAACGGCAGGATCGGGCGAGCGGCCGGCAGATCGAGCGTGATGTCGGCCCCGCTGCGCGCGGCATCGGCATGGACTTCCTCGAGCAGGGCCGCGAGGTCGGCCGGCTGGCTGCTTTCGCCGGCGCCGCCGCGCACATAGTCGAGAAACTCGTCGAGCATCTGCTGCATCTCGTCGAGGTCGCGCCGCATGGCTGCGCTTTCCTCGGGGTCGGCCCCGAGCATCTCCAGCGACAGTCGCAGCCGCGCGATCGGCGTGCGCAGGTCGTGGCTGATGCCCGAGAGCATGAGGGTCCGTTGCTCGATCTGCCGCTCGATCCGTTCGCGCATGTCGAGAAAGGCGCGCCCCGCGGCCCGCACCTCGGTCGCCCCGGAAGGGGAATAGGGGATCTTCTCGCCGCGGCCATAGGCTTCGGCGGCCCGGGCGAGCCGGCGGATCGGCCGCAGCTGGTTTCGCAGGAAGATGAAGGCGACGGTCGTCACGAGAAGCGCGATCGTCACCATGAGGACGAGGAGCTGATGCGGATTCGAGGCCGAGACCCGGGCGCGGTTGAAGGTGATCTCGAGAAGGCCGTGGCGGCTCGGCAGGCGCAGCCGCACCCAGTCGGCCCGCGTGAGGTCCACCTCGCTGACCTCGGGAGCGATCTCGCGCAGCCATTCGATGAAGGCGCTGCCGGTGAAATCGAACAGGGTGCGGCCCTCGGGCAGCGCCGGTGCGTCGGGAGGGACGATCTCCACCTCGAAGCCGAGCGTCTCGGCAACCGGGGCAAGACGCGCCAGGGCCGTCTGCCGGTCGGGGGCCTCGTCGGCGATCTGCTCGACAAGGCGCAGCTCGCTGACGAGGCCATTGGTCATCTGCCGGGTCACGCCCTCGAAATGACGCTGGACGAAGACCACCGCCACCGTGATCTGCACCACCACCACCGGCAGCATGAGAATGGCCGCCGCCCGGCCATAGAGACTGCGGGGCATGTATTTCTTCAGCCAGCGAAACATGCCGCCGAGGGTAGGGGGGCGGCAGAGGCGGCACAAGAGCGGCGGTCGGGCCTGCACGCACCTTGCGCCGGGGCTTGCCAAGCCGGCGGCGGCCCTGCATGGCTGGAGGGTGGCATGACGGAGCGCAGGACAATGGCGAAGCCCCCTTTCAGCCTCGATTTCACGCCCGAACATGGCGTGGTGGTGGAAGTCCTGCCCGGCATTCGCCGGCTGACGGCTCCCAACCCTTCGCCGATGACCTTCACCGGCACCAACAGCTGGCTCGTGGGCGGGGGCGCCGGTGAGCGGGTGACGGTGATCGATCCGGGCCCCGACGACCCGGCGCATCTCGCGGCTCTCGTCGATGCGGCCGGCGGGCCGCGGCGGATCGAGCGGATCCTCGTCACCCATCCCCATGTCGATCATTCGGCCGGGGCGGCGCGTCTTTCCCGGCTGACCGGGGCGCCGATCCTTGGCTGCGGGCCGGCCGGCAGCGGCCGCTCGGCGCTGATGCGGCAATTGGCGGAAAGCGGCGCGATCGGCGGTGGGGAAGGGGTCGATACGGGCTTTGCTCCCGACGAGGTGCTCGGCGAGGGCGATGTCGTGAGAGGAGAGGGGTGGCGGATCGAGGTGGTCGAGACGCCGGGCCACATGGCCGAGCACCTCTCCTTCGCCCTCGGCGAGGCGCTCTTCTCCGGTGACCATGTGATGGGCTGGGCGACAACACTCGTCTCCCCCCCCGACGGGGATCTCGCGGCATTTCTCGCATCGCTCGACAAGCTCCGCACCCGCTCCGAATCGCTCTACCTGCCGGGGCATGGCGATGTGGTCCGCAATCCCCGTGAGGTGATCGACTGGATCCGCGCTCACCGCGCCGAGCGCAGCGAACAGATCCGCGCCGCCCTTGCCACAGGGCCGAGAACGGCCGCCGAGATCACCCGTGCCGTCTATGTCGATCTCGATCCGCGGCTCCTGCCGATGGCGGAGCGCAACGTGCTGGCCCATCTGCTGGCGATGATCGAGGAAGGAGAGGTGGCGCCGGTCGGGCAGCTGTCGGCGCAGGGGAGTTTCGCGCTCGGAAAGTGAGTCGCCGGGGCACGGGCGGGGGGCGCTCCGCGAGGCGGGGCCGCAGCCCTCGGGCAATCCGCCTCTCGGTCATTCCCGGTGCCGCCTTGCCGGGCAGGGCAGGCACGAAAAAATCTGTGCCGCAGCACCCCCTGCCTCTGGACGAAGCGGGAATCGATTGCTATATCCCCGCCCGGATCCGGCGTAGCTCAGTGGTAGAGCAGGAGACTGTTAATCTCTTGGTCGTAGGTTCGAATCCTACCGCCGGAGCCAGATTTCAATCCGCCAACTTAAGGCGGTTCTTGGTTAACGCGAGACCCCGTCGGGTGAGCCCTTCGGAGTCTTTGCTTTTCTCCTTGATTCACGCGGACTTACGGCCCCGCGTACATCCCCCTTGATTCTCCGGTTCGAGATGAAGCGCGTGGGGTCCAAGCGCAACCTCCACGGTTGCAGGCGCAACCCATGCATATCCTCTTCGAACTCTCCGATTCTCCGTTTCACAGCCCATCTTGTTTAACAGCCAGGTTGCAGGCGGGGTACCCACCCGACGTTTCGAACTCCCCTCCGGTAGGTAACCCAGCGAAGGCCGGCGCCGCGACCGGCGGCCCGGCGTGACGCTAACCACCAGACGGCGGGACGGCCGCGAAGCGGAGACCGTTGTGGGTGTCGCCAGGCCTGCCTGTGGGCAGGTCCGCAAGCGACCTGCATCGGTCCTTACCGCGGTGTGAGCCCCGCTTCCGCCGGCGACGCCCACGCAGTTCCTCCCCCGCGGCTCCCGCGGAGGAGGAACCACATGCAGCAATGCGACCCTCGCCTGATGACGCCCCGGGAGATCGTCTCGGAGCTCGCCTCCATCCTGGCCAGTGGCTACCTGCGCCACGTCAAGGCGCGGCGGTTCATG
>JALSJQ010000024.1 GCA_026989275.1 Albidovulum sp. | reverse complement strand
AGATCGGCTTCGAGCGCCCCCTCACCCACGGGCCCGACGAGATGGCGCGGCTGCGGGACATTGTCCTTCGGAACGAGACGGCGGACCGGCCGGGCGGCGGGCGCAAGCGCGTCGCGGGGATCCGCGAAGCCTATCTCGACGATCTCGTGGGCGATTTCCGCCTCACCCGCCCGCTCAGGGTGGTCTGCGCCTGCGGCAACGGCACGGCCTCGGCCTTCGCCCCCGAGATGCTGCGGCGGATCGGCGCCGAGGTCGTCGAGCGGCATTGCACGCCCGACTACACCTTCCCCCATTACAACCCCAACCCCGAGGCGGTGGAAATGCTCGAGGACATGGCCGCCTGCCTGCGCGAAACCGGCGCCGATCTCGCCCTCGGCTTCGACGGCGACGGCGACCGCTGCGGCGTGGTCGATGACCGGGGCGCGGAAATCTTCGCCGACAAGATGGGGGTGATCCTCGCCCGCGACTGGGCACGGCTTCACCCCGGAAGCGTCTTCGTCGCCGATGTCAAGTCCACCGGCCTGTTCGCCTCCGACCCGGAGCTCAGGCGCCATGGCGCCCGAGCCGATTACTGGAAGACGGGGCACAGCTACATGAAGCGGCGGGTGAAGGAGATGGGGGCCCTGGCCGGCTTCGAGAAGTCGGGGCACTACTTCCTCGCCGAACCGATCGGCCGCGGCTATGACGACGGGTTGCGCGTCGCCCTCGAGATCTGCAAGCTGCTCGACCGCCACCCCCGGCAGTCGCTGTCCGATCTTGCCGCCGCGCTGCCCCGTACATGGATCACGCCCACCATGTCCCCCGCCTGCCCCGACACCGAGAAATACGCCGTGCTCGGCCGGCTGGTGGAGAAGCTCGAAACCCTCGCGGCCGAGGGCGGCACGCTCGGCGGTACGGTCATTGTCGGGGTCAACACGGTGAACGGCGCCCGCGTCAGCCTCGAGGACGGTAGCTGGGCGCTGGTCCGCGCCTCCTCGAACACGCCGAATCTCGTGGTCGTCTGCGAGAGCGTCCGGAGCGCCGATCACATGAAGGCGATCTTCCGCGACCTCGACGCCGTCATCCGCAGCGAACCCCTCGTCGGCGCCTATGACCAGACGATCTGAGCGGGGCGGCGCCCGGCAGCCCCGGCAAGCGGCAGCGCCTGCCGGCTCTGCTTGAGGCAGGTTCGAAGGCACCGGTTGCCCGGACACCGGATCATGGGCACCGTTCTTGTGGCGCAGTTTCCCGGACGGCGGGTTGGTGGACGCCGGGGCGGCAGTGCGGATCGGAGGCGCCGGCTTCACGAAGCCGGATGCGGAGGCCGGGTTCGTGGAGTGAGTTTTCCGGGACCTGTTCACGAAACCGGGGATGCCGCTCTCGTGGCCACCGCTTTCCCGGACGCGGCTTCGGGAACGGCGGAATCGGGTGCCGGTTCGATGGCCGGTCTCGGGAACGCGCCGGAACGCCCCTTGCCGACACCCCTTCCGACCGGCGCAAGAAGCGGTGAATTTTCCGGCGGCCAACAGGGACAGGGGCGTATCTCCCGCTCCGTCCGCCGGCATCCAGCAGCTGCCGCACCGCGGACAGGAGCCGCCGTTTCGCCTCGGCCGCGAATGCGCCGCCCCCGGGCAGGCCGGGATCGCCGGGAATGGCGACATCCCGAGAGGTCGCAGGGCCCCGCGTCCTCCCCGCATACCCTATTCCCGAAGGGTGCGCCGCGGCGCCGCGCAAGGGGCTCCGGTTCCGGTTCCCCCGGGCCGCACCGTCAAGCCCCTTGATGAGTTCGCCGCAGCACCGCCAAGGGGCCCGCGGGCCGAATTTCCCGCTTGAAGCCCCTGCGGCGGGGCGCTAAATACGCGGCACCGATGGGGTGTAGCCAAGCGGTAAGGCAGCGGGTTTTGGTCCCGTGATCGCAGGTTCGAATCCTGCCACCCCAGCCAGCCTCCTACGGATCCAGGCATGTGCCGTGGCCCCCGTCGGGACCATCCCGGATGCGGTCCATCACGGGTGAGCGGCCCCCTCCGCTACCGGCAAGGAGCGACGGGCCCCCTCCCCGCCGAACGAACCGGCGGGCGCGGCTGTGCCCTGCCGTTCTTGCGCCGCTCCTGCCCCTCGCCTTTCCGCGCCCTGCCTTGCCGCGCAGCCGCCTCGCCCTGCCCACCGCGCGAAACGCTTGAGAAAACGCAGCCGATCCGGCACAAGGGCCGAGGCGGCCGTCTGCACCGCCGAGACGACCGCAACGGCGACAAGCCCGCCCCGAGCTCGAGGCCCGCATGCGCATGGCCCCCAGGAACACGGAAGAAGAGATGGCGCCGCGCCCGGTTCTCAACCTGCCCCATGCCGGCGGCAACCCCTATCAGGCGCTGATCTACCGCAAAAGCGGCTTTCGCCCGCTGCCGCTCGGACGCGGCGACTGGCAACGGCTCCTCGACCCTGCGGCACCGCGCCTTCTGCATCTGCACTGGGACGACCGCCTCTTCGCCCGCACGCCCGACCCGGCCGCCAATGCCCGCGACACCGAGGAGAAGCTCGCGATCCTCGCCCGCTTCCGCGCCGCGGGCGGCCGCATCCTCTGGACGGTGCACAACCGCCTGCCCCACAGGATCGTCGACGAGGCCGGCTTCCGCACCGCCCGGGCCCGCATCGCCGCGCTGGCCGACCGCGTGCATGTGCACAGCCGCGAGGCCGCCCGTCACGTCGGGACAGCCTATGGCGTGCCGGCCGACAGGATCCGCCACATCCCCCATCCGAGCTATCTCGGCGCTTACGAGCCCGCCGAGGCGACCCTCGGCCGCGCCATGCCCCCGCCCGGGGAGCGGCATTTCCTGTTCTTCGGCATGCTGCGGGGAAACAAGGGCGTGCAGGAGATCGTCGCCACGGCCCGCAAGCTCACCCGGCGGGACCATCCCTACCGGCTGACCATCGCCGGCAAGGCCTTCGCCTCCCAGCGGCGGCTTCGGCGCCGTGCCGGCCTCAACCCCCGCATCACCTTCATCGGCGAGCGCATCCCCGACGAGGAAATCCCGCCGCTCTTCTCCACGGCTCATTTCCTGCTCCTGCCGGCACGGGGAATCCTCACCTCGGGCACCGTTCATCTGGCCCTCACCTTCGGCCTGCCGGTGATCGGCCCGGCGATCCCGGCGCTGACCGAAGTGCTGCCGCCACCCTGCCACAGCCTTCTTTACGACCCGGCGAGCCCCCGCGGCCTCATCCGCAGCATGATCCGGGCGATCGACATGCCCGCAACCACCCTCGAGGTCCTGCGCGCGGCCGCCTTCGCGCGCGCCCGGGAGCTGGCTCCCGAGAACATCGGCCGGCAGCTCGGCCGGCTGCTCGAGGAATTGGCGGCCGATGCATCTCCTCCCGTTCAAACTGCTGGAGTCTGATTCATGTCGCGTGCACGTCCCAAGGATTTCGTGAGGCTGCTCAGGATGATGGGGGTGGAACTCGCCCCCCGGGAAGGCGCCGGGGAAACGCTCGCCCACCGCCCCCGCCGCCTCCTGCGCCGCCTCGAGCGCAAGGGCATCTCCGTCGAATATTCCCGCCCCCGGCCCGAGGTGCTGGCCGCTTACGGCTTTGCTCCGGCGACCGTGTTCGACATCGGGGTCGATCAGGGCACGCCGCTGATCTACGAGGCCTTTCCCGACGCCCATTTCGTGCTGATCGACCCGCTCGAGGAATGCGCGGACAAGATCCGACGCTGGGAAGGAAAGATCGATTTCAGCTTCGAATGCTGCGCCGTCGGCGCGAAACCCGGCAAGGTCACGCTCCGCATTCCGTCCACCGAGGCGAAGGTGCGCCACAGCCGCGCCAGCGCCCTCGACTTCGAGCCGCGCAACGCCGCCCAGTTCAGCGCCTGGGAGAGCCGCGAGGTGCCGGTCAGGACCCTCGACCAGATCGCCCGGGGCCGCACGGCGCCCTTCGGGATCAAGATCGATACCGAGGGCTACGAGCTCGAAGTGCTCCGCGGCGCCCGCAAGGCGCTGAAGAAGACCGAATTCGTCATCGCCGAGGCTTCGGTCAAGCGCCGCTACAAGGGCGGCTACCGCTTTTCCGAACTCATCGCCGAGCTGGGGCGCAACGGCTTCGAGATCTACGACTTCCTCAAGCCGCTGCGGCCCGATGCGGCCGATTGCGACGTGCTCTTCGCCCGCTGGGACAGCGACAGGTTCGATTTCTGATCCTGCCCCCCGATAGGGCGTCGCGGGCCGGGCAGGCCGGCGTGTGCCCCTCAGGCGGCCTCGGCCTGCGCCAGCGGCGCACGGGTGAGGAGAAAGTCGCTCCAGCGGCGATCCGTGGCCCCGAGATAGTCGATGATCTCGGCCGCCTCCACCTCCGCCACCGCACCGCCGCGCGGCTTCTGATAGGCGTGAGGGAAGGCCGCGATGATCGCCGCCAGCCGGTCGCGGTCCCAGGCCGGCTTTTCCACCCGCCAGCCCTCGAAGAAGACGAGATCGACCCGGGACCAGAAATCGTCGCTCATCTGCGTCATCAGAAGCTCGTCGAGCCCCTGGGTGTCGGACTTCCAGATCAGCCGGCGGGCCTTCTGTTCCGGGCGCATCAGCCCGTCGAGCAGCTCGTCGTCGAGCCGCCGGATCGGCACCTCGACCACCGAATGGGGCCGCCCGGCCACCGCCGCCGGGTTGAAGGAGCAATTGCCGGCATTGCCGTGATCGAGATAGAAGGTCAGCGTCCCTTCCTCGGCATGGAGCCCGAAGCCGTGGATGTCGGCCGCGGGCAGGGGCGCGAGGTTGCGGCGCAGATGGCGCAGATTGTCGGGCGCCGGCTCGAAACAGCTGGCCGACGCCACCGCCGGGAACCGCGCCATCATCTGGCGGGTGAACAGGCCGACATTGGCACCGATGTCGATCAGATGCCAGTTTCCCTCCGCCGGCAGCGTGGCCATGGCGGCGGCCTGATCGGCCAGCTGCCATTCGAAATGCCGCACCACATGGGGAAAGATCGACCGGTCGATGCCCAGGGAAAGTTCGGCTCCCCCTTCCCCCGCACAGCGCAGCGGGCTCGTTTCGGGCAGTCTGAGGACGATCTCGCTCGCCAGTTCCTGCAACTGGCGGATCTGCCATTTGCGCATGCCTGCCTCATTCCTGTCTCGTGCGCGCCCTGTGCCGGCGCGTCGCCTTCCGGGGCACTCTAGCAGCGCCGGCCGCCGGCCCCCAAGAGAAAACCGCCCGGAGACGGGCCCCGGGCGGTCGCCACGCAGGAATGCGCGTCAATAGACCCGTTCTTGCGGCGCGATCACCTTCGGATCGATGCCGCCCGCCTCGGGCGGCGTGAGCGGTTCGGTATGGACCGGGCGATAATCGAGACGGACCTTGCCGGAAGCCTCCACCCAGCTGACCGTGTGCTTGCGCCAGTTGGCGTCGTCGCGCTCGGGATAGTCCTCGCGGGCATGGGCGCCGCGGCTCTCCTTGCGTGCTTCGGCCGAATGAACGGTGACGATGGCATTGGCCATGAGGTTGGCAAGCTCGAGCGTCTCCATCAGATCGGAGTTCCACACCAGCGACCGGTCCGAGACGGAGAGATCCTCGAGCCCGTTCCAGAGCTCCGAGATCTTCCGGCAGCCTTCCTGCAGCGTCTCCTCGTCGCGGAAGACCGCCGCATGGTTCTGCATGGTCTTCTGCATCTCGAGCCGCAGCGCGGCCGTGCGCGTCCCGCCATCGGCATGGCGCAGCTTGTCGAAGCGGGCCAGCGCCTTGTCGATCTCCCCCTGCGGCGCTTCGGGCACGGCGCCCCTCTCGACCACCTCGGCCGCGCGCAGTGACGCGGCCCGCCCCAGCACCACGAGGTCGGTCAGCGAGTTCGAGCCGAGCCGGTTCGCCCCGTGCAACGAGGCACAGGCCGCCTCGCCCACCGCCATCAGACCGGGCACCACGCGATCGGGATCGTCCGCGGTCGGGTTGATGACCTCGCCGTGATAATTGGTCGGGATGCCGCCCATGTTGTAATGGGCCGTCGGGATGACCGGGATCGGCTCCCTGGTGACATCGACGCCGGCGAAGATGCGCGCGCTCTCGGCGATCCCCGGCAGGCGCTCGTGGATCACCTCGGGCGGCAGATGGCTGAGATTGAGATGGATGTGATCCTTGTTGGGGCCGACACCGCGGCCTTCGCGGATCTCGATCGTCATGCAGCGCGACACCACGTCGCGGGAGGCGAGGTCCTTGTAGGTCGGGGCATAGCGCTCCATGAAGCGCTCGCCCTCGGAGTTGGTGAGATAGCCGCCCTCGCCGCGCACCCCCTCGGTGATGAGCACGCCGGCGCCGTAGATCCCCGTCGGGTGGAACTGGACGAATTCCATGTCCTGCAGCGGCAGCCCGGCCCGTGCGACCATGCCGTTGCCGTCGCCGGTGCAGGTATGGGCCGAGGTGGCCGAGAAATAGACCCGGCCGTAGCCCCCCGTGGCCAGGACGGTCATCTTGGCATGGAAGGCGTGCATGGTGCCGTCGTCGAGCTTCCAGGCGAGGATGCCGCGGCAGGCGCCGTCCTCGTCCATCAGCAGGTCGATGGCGAAATACTCGATGAAGAATTCGGCCTTCTGCTTCAGCGCCTGGCCATAGAGCGTGTGCAGCATGGCATGACCGGTGCGGTCGGCCGCGGCGCAGGTGCGGGCAACGGGCGGCCCCTTGCCGAATTCGGAGGTCATGCCGCCGAAGGGCCGCTGGTAGATCTTGCCGTCCTCGGTGCGCGAGAAGGGCACGCCGTAATGTTCGAGCTCGACGATGGCCTCGGGCGCGTGCCGGGTGACGTATTCGATCGTGTCGATGTCGCCGAGCCAGTCGGAACCCTTGACGGTGTCATACATGTGCCACTGCCAGTTGTCGGGCCCCATGTTCCCGAGCGCCGCCGCGGCGCCGCCCTGGGCGGCGACGGTGTGGGAGCGGGTCGGGAAGACCTTGGTGACGCAGGCGGTTCTCAGCCCCTGCTCGGCCATGCCGAGCGTGGCCCTGAGCCCGGCGCCACCCGCGCCGACCACGACCACGTCGTGATGGTGATGATGGATCTGATAGTCCGACATGGAACCTCCGGTCGATGGAGCGAAGGGAACGGGGCCGGGCCCCTTTCCGCAAGGCGCTTCAGACGATGAGAATGGCGTAGAAGATCAGCCCGACGCTGCCCAGCGTGTTGAGGACGAGCAGCGTGGTGCGCAGAACCGGCGCATGCACATAGTCCTCGATCACCACCTGCAGGCCGAGCTTGAGATGCCAGATGACCACCGGCAGGGTCACGAAGGCGACGAAGGCTCCGAAGGCGCTGTGGCGGAAGGTGGCCAGCGCCGCATCGGGGCCGGCGCCGAGGGCCCGGGCGAAGAGCAGGATGAAGATCGGCCCGAGAACGGCGAGCGCCAGCGCCGTCAGCCGCTGCTGCCACCAGTGCGACGTGCCCGAGCGGGCCGAGCCGAGACCGTGAACCTTCTTGCGATCGGTGACGAAACGGGGCATGGCGCTCTCCTCAGGCGACAAGGGCGGTGACGAGGGTCAGGAGCAGCGACAGGGCGATCACCGCCCAGGCGCTGCGCTCGGCGGCCCGGTTCTCGATGCCGCGGCCCGTATCCCAGACGAGATGACGCAGCCCGTTGAGGAAGTGGAACCAGAAGGCCCACACCGCCGCGAGCAGCACGAGCCCGCCGAAGGTGGAGCTCAGGATCCCGTCCACCAAGGCGAAATAGCGCGGCGAGATCGCCAGCGCGGTGAACCACCACAGCACCAGCAGCAGACCGCCGCCGAGAGCAACGCCGGTCAGCCGGTGGGTGATGGACAGCTTCGCCGTGAGCGGCAGGCGATAGATCTGGAGATGGGGAGAAAGCGGCCGCCGGGGCTCGCGTTCTTCGCTGGTGACCATCGAACACCTCGCTTCCTGCGCCCTCCGGCCGACGGCGGAGGGCGGCCTCTTGGGTTGGTTGCCGACAACGGCCGCAGGGCCGTGCTGCCCCGCCCGGCGCCTGCGGCACACAGGGGGCGGGGCTGCGCTCGGGTCGGCACGCCGCCGCTCGGGCCGGCGGCCGGCATGCATCTCATCCATTGCAGGAGAGACGAACCGTTTCCAGTCCTTTTTGCCGCGGGGCGGAGAGAAAACCGCCTGGCCGGGGCATTGTGATCACACAAGGGGAAATAGTGATCACAAAAAACGCTGCGTCTTCGGACGGCGGAGACGCGACCTGACCCGAGTCGACCGAAAGCATCCCCTGCCCTGCAATCACGCAAGCGGAAGGCGACACGAAATCAGCGGGATGGCGGCAACGCACGGGCGCGGGAACGTGGGCGGGCCACGGCGCCGCCCCGAGGGCACGTCTGTGATCACAATTCCCGGCGCGCACCGCCCGACGATCACAACGGCATCGCCGCCCAGTAATCGAGATCGAGCAGCACTTCGGGGCGGTATCTGCCGGCCCCATCCTCGAGGGGAAACTCCGCGGCAGGCCCCTTCACTGCCACGAGCCGCAGCCGCAGCGCCCCCATGCCCGGCGCAGCGAGCGGCGCCTTGTCGAGCACTTCCGACCAGGCATGGATCGTGTCGCCGGCGAAGCAGGGGTTGGCATGGGTGCCGCCGTTGATCGCCAGGATCGGCTGAGCGTTGGCCAGACCGTTGAAACTGAGCGCCCGGGCCAGCGAGATCACGTGGCCGCCATAGATCAGCCGCCTTCGGTCGGGGCGGCTGTCCGCGTCGAAATGGACCTTCGCGGTGTTCTGCCACAGCCGCGTGGCCAGCATGTGCTCGGCCTCTTCCACCGTCACCCCGTCCACATGGTCGATCCGCTCCCCGATCGCGTAATCGCCCCAGCGATGGGGCTCGCCCGCGAGTGCGAAATCGTAATCGGCGTAATCGAGCCCGGCCGGCACGACGAGGCTTTCGGGCGGCACGACGGCATCGAGCTCGGGCACGACCGGAACCGGCGCCGGCGCCTCGCGATCCTTCTTTCGCACCAGAACCCAGCGCACATAGTCGAGCACGAGCGCATCGTCCTGATTGAAGCCGCGGGTGCGGACCCAGACGATCCCGGCCTTGCCGCTCGATGTCTGCCGCAGCCCGATGATCTCGCTCTCGGCCCGCAGCGTGTCGCCGGGGAAGACCGGAGCGCGGAAACGACCCTCGGCATAGCCGAGATTGGCGACGGCATTGAGCGAGATGTCGGGCACGCTCTTGCCGAAGACGGTGTGAAAGACGATCAGGTCATGGAAAGGCGCGGCCGGCAGACCATGGGCACGGGCGAACTCGTCGGAGGAGAAGAGCGCATGCCGTTCGGGATAGAGCGCATGATAGAGCGCCCGCTCGCCGCCCGACAGCGTGCGCGGAACCGCATGGCGAATGATCTCGCCGACGCGGTAATCCTCGAAGAAGCGGCCCGGATTGGTCTTGGCCATGCCTTCCCTCCTGTCCTCCTGCGTTGTCCCCGGTTTCTTCTCTCGCGAATATGTTGCACTCATGAATCGATCACCCGCCGGGAAACGGGGTCGGGCCGACGATTCCATGCACATATCCGACAATCCCGTAAAGGATGAGACCGACAACGAAACCGATCGCGTCGCGGCGCATCCCGCCCCTAGCCGTGATCCCCCGCCCGCGCAGCAGCACCCGTTCGACCACGGCCCACAGGCCGATTCCGCCGAACAGGACCAGCGCCGCACCGTCTCCCCGCACCAGAAGGTGGGCGAGGGACCACAGCATGGTGGCCAGCAGCATCGGATGGGCGAGCCGGGCCGCCACCGCCCCCCTGGAGTGGGCGAGCGCCAGGGCGATCATCGCCAGCAGCATCAAGCCGTTGTTGACATGCTGCCCCCAGACGGGCGGCTGCCACAAAAGCACGCTTTCCGCGCTCCGGTACCCCAGGATCATCAGAACCAGCCCCAGGGCGATGATCGCCGCCGAAATGCCCCGCGCCGCCGCGCCGGCCCGCAGCCGGGCCCGGGGCGCAAGACGCCCCCACAGATGCCCGACCCACCAGAAGATCACGCCCGCAGCCAGCTCCGCCATCCCGTTTCCTCCGCAACTCTCCGGCGACACCGCGCCATTTCCGGCGCCGGTCTCCTCCCCTGTCCGCCCTCGTCTTCCCGACCCGGCACCGCGAGCGCGGCTGCGCAGCCACGCATGGGCCGCCGATGCCGCAAGGAAGGCGGCCTCGCCCCCCTCAGCCGTCCTTGCCTTCCGCCGCCGCCATCGCGGCGATCGCTTCTGCGCGCGCCAGAAGCCGTCGGGCGCTCTCGACATGCAGGTTCTCGATGATCCGCCCGTCGAGCACGGCCACCCCCTGCCCTGCCCGTTCCGCTTCCTCGAAGGCGGCGATGATGCGCCGGGCTTCCGCGATCTCCTCCTCGGAAGGGCCGAAGACCTCGTTGGCGATCGGAATCTGCACGGGGTGGATCAGCGTCTTGCCGTCGAAGCCGCGGTCGCGCCCGTCCTCGCATTCGCGGCGCAGCCCCTCGGTGTCGCGGAAGGCATTGTAGACGCCATCGACGCAGACCAGCCCCTCGGCGCGGGCGGCGAGGATCGCCAGGGCCAGCGCGGCCGAAAGCGGCAGTCGGTCGGGTCGGAAGCGCCCGCCGATTTCCTTCAGGAGATCGTTCGTGCCCATGACGAAACCGGCAAGGCGCGGTGAGGCGGCGGCGATCTGCGGCGCCCGCAGAATGCCCGCCGGCGTCTCCATCATCGCCCAGAGCGCCAGATCGGCCGGCGCCCCGGCGCGCTCGAGCAGGGCCTCGGCGGCGTGCACGTCGTCGGGAGCATCGACCTTGGGCAGCAGCACCGCATCGGCCTTCATGGCGGCCGCGGCCGCAAGGTCCGCCGCCCCCCAGGGAGTCTCGAGCCCGTTCACGCGCACGATCAGCGTGCGCCGCCCGTAGCCGCCCTCGGCGAGCGCCGCGGCCACCGCCGCCCGGGCATTGTCCTTCTCTGCCGGCGCGACGGCATCCTCGAGATCGAATATGATGGCGTCGGCCGCGAGGCTGCGCGCCTTCTCGAGCGCCCGCCCCTTCGAACCCGGAATGTAGAGGACGCTGCGGAACGGGCGCCCTGCATGAAGATCGTCGGCGGCCATGATGCCCTCCCTCCTTGCCACGCCAGACCGGTCTGCCGGGAAATGAGCACGGGTCGCGCCATTTTGCAAGTGCAGCATCGCCCTTCGCGCAAGAAAGTTGCGCGGCGCCGCGCCGAAAGCCGGTCGGGTGCGACAGGCTGCCGCTCCTTGCCTTGCGTCGGCAGCCCCGAAACGCTAGGCAGATGCCGCATTGCAGCAGCTTCGGAGAGTGAACATGACACGACGCAAGATCGCGCTCATCGGCGCAGGTCAGATCGGCGGGACGCTGGCCCATCTCGCCGCCATCAAGGAGCTGGGGGACGTGGTCCTCTTCGACATCGCCGAGGGCATCCCGCAGGGCAAGGCGCTCGACATCGCCGAGGCCGGGCCGGTGGCCGGTTTCGACATCCGCCTCAAGGGCACCCAGGACTATGCCGACATCGCCGGGGCCGATGTCTGTATCGTCACCGCCGGCGTGCCGCGCAAGCCTGGCATGAGCCGCGACGACCTTCTCGGGATCAATCTCAAGGTGATGCGGGCGGTCGGCGAAGGCATCAGGACCCACGCGCCGAACGCCTTCGTCATCTGCATCACCAACCCGCTCGACGCGATGGTGTGGGCGCTGCGCGAATATGCCGGCCTGCCCCACAACATGATCTGCGGCATGGCCGGTGTTCTCGATTCGGCCCGTTTCCGCCATTTCGTCGCCGAGGCGCTCGGCGTCTCCCAGCGCGACGTGACCGGCTTCGTGCTCGGCGGCCATGGCGACACGATGGTGCCGCTCGTGCGCTACTCCACCGTCGCCGGCATTCCCTTGCCCGACCTCGTCGAGATGGGCTGGATCACGCAGGAGAAGCTCGACGAGATCGTGCAGCGCACCCGCGACGGCGGGGCGGAGATCGTCGGCCTGCTCAAGACCGGATCGGCCTTCTACGCCCCGGCGACCTCCGCCATCGCCATGGCCGAGGCCTATCTCAAGGACCACAAGCGCGTGCTGCCCTGCGCCGCCCATGTGGACGGCGCCTACGGGCTCGACGGGCTCTTCGTCGGCGTGCCGGTGGTGATCGGCGCCGGCGGCGTCGAGCGGATCGTCGAGATCGCGCTCGACGAGAAGGAGCAGGCGATGTTCCAGAAATCGGTCGATGCGGTGAAGGGGCTGATCGCGGCCTGCCGCAAGATCGACCCGGCGCTCGGCTGAGCCACCGGGCCGGGCCGCCTCGGGAGCCGGTTTCGGAAAAGACGGAAGGCGGCGCGCCGCAGGGCGGGCCGCCTTTTCCGTGCCGGGAAGGGCGCCTTCGCGTCGCCCTCGCGGCCCCCTTTCCCTAGGGCCGAAGGAGCCCTCTCCCGCGCCTTCCGCCCCCGCCCGTCCCGGGAACGGAATCGCCCGGCGGCGGCCGGCGATCATCCGCTGCGACAGGGGAAAATGCCTGACACCGGTTTTGTGATCACACATTTTCTGACTGTGATCACAAACACCGGGCAATTCGACGATCCCCGCCCTTTTCACGCATCCGTGCCTTCCCATGCCCCGCCCCCTGGCTCATAGTCCGCCCGACTGCGTAAAGTTGTCGCAGGCCGGGCCGTGGATCCGGCGGCCGGATCGATCGCAATGACCAACGAGGACGGACAGCCACCATGAACATTCATGAATACCAGGCCAAGGAGCTTCTGCGCGCCTACGGGGCGCCGGTGGGCGAGGGCCGTGTGATCACGAACCCCGGCGAGGCCGCCGCAAGGGCCGCCGAACTCGACGCACCGCTGATCGTCGTCAAGGCCCAGATCCATGCCGGCGGCCGCGGCAAGGGCCGCTTCAAGGAGCCCGAAGCCGGTGAAAAGGGCGGCGTGCGCCTTGCCCGCTCGCCCGAGGAGGCCGCCGAGGAGGCGCGCCGGATGCTCGGCCGCACCCTCGTCACCCACCAGACCGGCCCCGAGGGCAAGGTGGTGAACCGGGTCTATCTCGAGGCCGGGGCCGACATCGCCCGCGAGCTCTATCTTGCCGTCCTCATCGACCGCAAGTCGGGCCGCATCTCCTTCGTCGCCTCGACCGAAGGCGGCATGGACATCGAGGAGGTCGCGGCGAAGACCCCCGAGAAGATCCTGACGATCACCGTGGATCCGGCCACGGGCTACATGCCCTTTCACGGCCGGCGCATCGCCTTCGCCCTCGAACTCGAAGGAGCGCAGGTGAAGCAGATGGTGAAGCTCGCCGGCGCGCTCTACCGGCTCTTCGTCGAGAAGGATGCCGAACTCGTCGAGATCAACCCCCTGATCGTGACCCCCGACGGCGACCTGCGCTGCCTCGACGCCAAGATGGGCTTCGACGACAACGCCCTCTTCCGTCATCCCGACATCGCCGCGCTGCGCGACGAGACCGAGGAGGACCCGAAGGAGCGCGAGGCGGCCGAGCACGATCTCAACTACATCGCCCTCGACGGCAACATCGGCTGCATGGTCAACGGCGCCGGCCTGGCCATGGCGACCATGGACATCATCAAGCTTTACGGCGGCGAGCCGGCGAACTTCCTCGACGTCGGCGGCGGCGCCACCAGGGAGAAGGTGGCGGCGGCCTTCAAGATCATCACCTCGGACCCGAAGGTCGAGGGCATTCTCGTCAACATCTTCGGCGGCATCATGCGCTGCGACATCATCGCCGACGGGGTGGTCGCGGCGGTGCGGGAGGTGGGGCTCGAAGTGCCGCTCGTGGTGCGGCTCGAGGGCACCAATGTCGAGAAGGGCAAGGAGATCCTGCGCGAATCGGGCCTCGACGTGATCCCGGCCGACGATCTCGACGATGCGGCGCAGAAGATCGTCGCCGCGGTCAGGGAACGCGCGGCCGCGTGAGAACCCGCCCCCCCAGAGCGGCGGGGCGAAGGCGAAAGGCACGGGCATGCGGTGTGCGGCGGAAGGACGGATGGCGACAGGGCGCGGCCCGGAGCGGGGAACGGGCCGGGCGGGCCGCCCTGTCGTGGCGCCCCGTCTCCGTCGTCGCCGCCGCATCTGCCCGCCCGCGCCCCGGATGTCCCGCCCTCCCCGCGTTCCGGGGGAACGGGGCGCCCGGTCGGGGGTGTGCCCCGTCGCGCGCGGGGCGTTTTTTCGAACGATTCATTCACCGGCTTCATTCACCGGCAATGTCTTTCCCGTCATCATTCGTCCCACTCGTCATTTCATCATGCCTCATTGAAGGGGGGATGCCATGCAGGACATGAAGAGCATGAAGGACAGGATGCGCCCCGGCCTCTTTCCCGCTGCCGTGCTGGTACTTGCGCTCGGCGCCGGGCTCGTCGTGGCGCCCCGCCCCGTCGCGGCGGCGCCGGCGGCTCTCAAGGCGACCGGGCGCCAGGCGCTGGTGATCTGCGCCCGCAACGCGCCGCGCCTGCGGCCGACAAAGCGCTGGCTGGAGAAGCGCGGGCTGCGCCCCTCGGGGCAGGAGGAGGGCTATCTGCTCTATGCCCGTGACGACAAGGCGATCGTGCTCGGCATCCGGTCGAGCGGCTGCATCGTCGGCATCCGCAATCTCGGCCGGCGCGAGGCAACCGCCATGGCCCGGTCGGTGGCGGGCGCTCTCGGCCTCGGGCGGCGCGCCCGCAACGCCGGCCATACCATCGCCCACTGGCGCGGCCGCTACCGGGGGCGCTCGGCCCATGTGAAGGCCTATTCCGACAGCGGCGTCGATTATCTCGGCCGCTCCGCCGCCGTCGAGGTGATCGTGGTCCGCAACCCGTTCGGAGATTACTGAAAGATGCAGACGGCGCCGCAACACGAACCAGCCGTCGATGCAGGCGGCCCCGGCTCCCCCGCCGTGCGGCGCCCCTGCCCCGCCTGCGCGGCCGACCGGCCGATCCGGCTGCCCTTCGACGACAACATCAACGCGCTGCTCTTCCCTCGTGCGGGGGAGAAGGGCAGCGCCCGCCGACCGCTTTCATGACCACAGCATCAACCACGAACAGGAACCCAGATGAGCATTCTCGTTGACAGGAACACCCGCGTCATCTGCCAGGGGATCACCGGCGCCCAGGGCACCTTCCACACCGAACAGGCCATCGCCTACGGCACGCAGATGGTCGGCGGGGTGACGCCGGGCAAGGGGGGCAGCACCCATCTCGGCCTGCCGGTCTTCGACACGGTGGCCGAGGCGAAGGCCGCCACCGAGGCCAACGCCACCGTCATCTACGTGCCGCCGCCCTTCGCCGCCGATGCCATTCTCGAGGCCATCGACGCCGAAATGCCCCTGATCGTCACCATCACCGAGGGGATTCCGGTGCTCGACATGATGCGCGTCAAGCGGGCGCTCGAGGGCTCGGCCTCGCGGCTCATCGGCCCCAACTGCCCCGGGGTGATGACCCCTGACGAATGCAAGATCGGCATCATGCCCGGCAACATCTTCAAGCGCGGCTCGGTCGGCGTCGTCTCGCGCTCCGGCACGCTGACCTACGAGGCCGTCAAGCAGACTTCCGATGTCGGCCTCGGCCAGTCCACCGCCGTCGGCATCGGCGGCGACCCGATCAAGGGCACCGAATTCATCGAGGTGCTCGACATGTTCCTCGACGACCCGGAGACCGAAGCGATCATCATGATCGGCGAGATCGGCGGCACCGCCGAGGAGGAGGCGGCCGAATTCCTCCGGGCCGAGGCGAAGAAGGGCCGCGCGAAGCCCGTGGCCGGCTTCATCGCCGGGCGCACCGCCCCGCCGGGCCGGCGCATGGGCCATGCCGGCGCCATCGTTTCGGGCGGCAAGGGCGACGCCGAATCGAAGATCCGGGCGATGCAGGATGCCGGCATCGTCATGGCCGAGAGCCCGGCCCGCATGGGCGAGGCTGTGCTCGAGGCCATGGGCCGCAAGGTGCCGGCCTGACACGCGACGACCAGGGCGGGGCGACGGCCGGCGCCGCCCCGTATCCTCACCCCCAGGGAGCGGTGTGCGCACCGACAGAGCGATGACCAAGCAGCCCTCGAACGATCTCTTCCACCAGTCCTCCTTCCTTCAGGGGACGAATGCCGAATATGTCGAGCAGCTCTATGCCCGCTACGCCGAGGATCCTTCCTCGGTCGACGAGAGCTGGCGGGAATACTTCCGCCGGCTCGGCGACGCGCCGCTCGACGTGAAGCAGGAGGCCCGCGGCGCCGCCTGGGGCCGCCCCGACTGGCCGCCGATCCCGCAGGACGAGACCACCGCGGCGCTGACCGGTGAATGGCCCGAGGACACGCCGCGGCCCGAGGCGATCGAGGAGAAGCTGCGCGGCGAGGCCGAGCGGCGCGGCATCTCGATCTCCGACCCCGAGGTGCGGCAGGCGGTGCTCGATTCGGTCCGGGCGCTGATGCTGATCCGGGCCTATCGCATCCGCGGCCACCTTGCCGCCGATCTCGACCCGCTCGGCATGCGCGATCCGGGGCCGCTCCCCGAGCTCGACCCGGCCACCTACGGCTTCACCGAGGCCGACATGGACCGGCCGATCTTCATCGACAACGTGCTCGGGCTCGAGATCGCCACGCTGCGCGAGATCCTCGCCATCCTCAAGCGCACCTATTGCGGCACCTTCGCCCTCCAGTTCATGCACATCTCCGACCCCGAACAGTCGCAATGGCTCAAGGAGCGGATCGAGGGCTACGGCAAGGAGATCCACTTCACCCGCGAAGGGCGCCTCGCCATCCTGCGCAAGCTGATCGAGGCCGAGGGGTTCGAGAAGTTCCTCCATGTCAAGTATACCGGCACCAAGCGCTTCGGCCTCGACGGCGCCGAGAGCCTCGTGCCGGCGATGGAACAGGTCATCAAGCGCGGCGGCCATCTCGGCACGAAGGAGATCGTCATCGGCATGCCCCATCGCGGCCGGCTCAACGTGCTTGCGAACGTGATGGGCAAGCCCTTCCGGGCGATCTTTCACGAGTTCCAGGGCGGTTCGTTCAAGCCCGACGACGTCGAGGGTTCGGGCGACGTGAAATACCATCTCGGCGCCTCCTCCGACCGCGAATTCGACGGCAACAGGGTCCATCTCTCGCTCACCGCCAACCCGTCCCATCTCGAGGCGGTCGATCCGGTGGTGCTCGGCAAGTCCCGCGCCAAGCAGGACCAGCACGAGGACAGGGAGAGGCGCCGGGTGATCCCGCTGTTGCTCCACGGCGACGCGGCCTTCGCCGGCCAGGGCGTGGTGGCCGAGTGCTTCGCCATCTCCGGCACCCAGGGCTACCGCACCGGCGGCACGGTGCATTTCGTCGTCAACAACCAGATCGGCTTCACCACCGCGCCCCATCATTCGCGCTCCTCGCCCTACCCGACCGATCTGGCCCTGACCGTCGAGGCGCCGATCTTCCACGTCAACGGCGACGATCCCGAAGCGGTGGTCCATGCCGCCAAGGTCGCCACCGAGTTCCGCCAGAAGTTCGGAAAGGACGTGGTGATCGACATGTGGTGCTATCGCCGCTTCGGGCACAACGAGGGCGACGAGCCGATGTTCACCCAGCCGCGGATGTACAAGCTCATCCGCCAGCATCCGACGGTGGTGCAGCTCTATGCAGAGCGGCTGGTGCGGCAGGGGTTGATCTCGCCCGAGGAGGTCGAGGCGATGAAGGCCGAGTTCCAGGCCTTCCTCAACGCCGAATTCGAGGCCGGCAAGGCCTATCGCCCCGAAAAGGCCGACTGGCTGGACGGCCGCTGGAAGCATCTGCGCCGCCCCGACAGCGAATATCAGCGCGGCGACACGGCCATTACAGAGGAGGTGTGGGAGGAGGTCGGCCGCGCCCTCGTCACCATTCCCGACGGCTTCAGGCTGCACCGCACCCTCGAGCGGGTGATCGCCAACCGGCGCAGGATGATCGAGACCGGCGAGGGGGTGGACTGGGCGACGGCCGAGCAGCTCGCCTTCGGTTCGCTGATCGTCGAGGGCTATCCGATCCGCCTCGCCGGTCAGGATTCGGTCCGCGGCACCTTCTCCCAGCGCCATGCCGCCTTCGTCGATCAGGAGACGGAAGAGCGCTGGTTCCCGCTCCAGCACATCCGGCCCGGCCAGCCGCGCTTCGAGGTGATCGACTCGCCCCTGTCCGAATACGCCGTCTGCGGCTTCGAATACGGCTATTCGCTGGCCGAGCCGAACGCGCTCGTCGCCTGGGAGGCCCAGTTCGGCGACTTCGCCAACGGGGCGCAGATCATGTTCGACCAGTTCATCTCCTCGGGCGAGCGCAAATGGCTCCGCATGTCGGGCCTCGTCTGCCTGCTGCCCCACGGCTTCGAGGGGCAGGGCCCCGAGCACAGCTCGGCCCGGCTCGAGCGCTTCCTGCAGCTCTCGGCCGAAGACAACTGGATCGTCGCCAACTGCACCACGCCGGCCAACTATTTCCACATCCTGCGCCGGCAGCTGCACCGCGACTTCCGCAAGCCGCTCATCATGATGACGCCGAAATCGCTCCTGCGGCACAAGCGGGCCCTGTCGGACAAGGGGGAATTCATGGCCGGTTCCTCCTTCCACCGGGTGCTGTGGGACGATGCCGAGCGCGGCCGCTCCACCACGAAGCTGCAACCCGACGAGAGGATCCGCCGGGTGGTGCTGTGTTCGGGCAAGGTCTATTACGACCTGCTCGAGGAGCGCGAGAAGCGCGGTATCGACGACGTCTATCTGCTGCGCGTCGAGCAGTTCTATCCCTTCCCGGCCATGAGCCTGATGAAGGAGCTCGAACGCTTCGGACATGCGGAGATCGTCTGGTGCCAGGAAGAACCGAAGAACCAGGGGGCGTGGTTCTTCATGGAACCCAATCTCGAATGGGTCCTGACCCGGATCGGGGCCGAACACACGCGGCCGCGCTATGTCGGCCGGCCGGCCTCCGCCTCCCCGGCCACCGGGCTGATGAAGGAACATCTCAAGCAACAGCAGGCCCTCGTCAACGAGGCGCTGACCATCGAGAAGGAATGACACGATGACCATCGAGGTAACCGTTCCCGCGCTGGGCGAGAGCGTCACCGAGGCCACCGTCGCCACCTGGTTCAGGAAGCCGGGCGACAGGGTCGCGGCGGACGAGATGCTGTGCGAGCTCGAGACCGACAAGGTGACGGTCGAGGTGCCGGCGCCGGCGGCGGGGGTGCTGAAGGAGATCCTCGCCCCCGAGGGAACGACGGTGCAGGTCGGCGCCCCGCTGGCGCTGATCGAGGAGGCCGAGGCGGCGGGCGAGGCACCGGCGCATTCTCCGGCGCCCGCCGCAGCCGCACCGGCGGACGAGGCCGCGCCCGCACCCGCAGCCGAGGCGGCGGAAACGGCCGCCCCGGCCGGGCAGGGCGCCGCCGGTGAAGGCGAAGTGGTGACGGTCACCGTCCCCACCCTGGGCGAAAGCGTCACCGAGGCCACCGTCGCCGGCTGGTTCCGCAAGGAGGGCGAGACCGTGGGCCGCGACGAGGTGCTGTGCGAGCTCGAGACCGACAAGGTGTCGCTCGAGGTGCCGGCACCGGCCGCGGGCACGCTCGCGCGCATCCTCGCCCCCGAGGGAACGACGGTCGAGGTCGGCGCGCCGCTCGCCGAGATCGTGACCGGAGAGGGCGCCGCGGCCGCGCCCGCCGCCCCCGCAAGAACGGTGGCAGCCGGCTCTTCGCAGAGCGGAGCGAAGGACGCCCCGTCGGCCCGGCGGCTGATGGAGGAGCAGGGCATCGACCGCACCGCCGTCACCCCCACGGGCAAGGGCGGCCGGGTGCTGAAGGAGGACGTGCTCAGGGCCGTTGCCGACCGGGAAGCGGCCCCGGCGGACGCGGCACCTGCCGCCCCGCAGCCGGCCCCCGGCCCCGCCACCCCGCCCGCCACGAAGCGCGCGCCGGTGCCGGCCGAGGACGCGGCCCGCGAGGAGCGCGTGCGGATGACGCGGCTGCGACAGACCATCGCCCGCCGGCTCAAGGACGCCCAGAACACCGCCGCCATGCTCACCACCTTCAACGAGGTGGACATGTCGGCCGTGATGGCGCTGCGCAACCGCTACAAGGAGCTGTTCCTCAAGAAGCACGGCGTGAAGCTCGGCTTCATGTCCTTCTTCGCCAGGGCCTGCGCCCAGGCGCTGATGGAAATTCCCGAGATCAACGCCGAGATCGACGGCGACACGATCATCTACAAGCACTATGTCCACATGGGCATCGCCGTGGGCACGCCCCAGGGGCTGGTGGTGCCGGTGATCCGCGACGTGCAGGATCTGTCCTTCGCCGAGATCGAGAAGCGCCTGGCCGATCTCTCGAAGCGGGCACGCGAGGGCAGGCTCTCGCTCGCGGAGATGCAGGGCGGCACCTTCACCATCTCCAATGGCGGCGTCTACGGCTCGCTGTTCTCGACGCCGATCCTCAATCCGCCCCAGTCGGGCATTCTCGGCATGCACAAGATCCAGGAACGCCCCGTGGCCATCGACGGCGAGGTGGTGATCCGGCCGATGATGTATCTCGCGCTGAGCTACGATCACCGCATCGTCGACGGCAAGGGCGCCGTCACCTTCCTCGTGCGGGTGAAGGAGCTGATCGAGGATCCGAGCCGTCTCGTGCTCGATCTCTGAGATGCCGCAGAGCGGGGCGGTGCACCGCGCCGCCCCGCCCCCGCCGCACTCCACCGCCCCGCAGGCCCGAGAACGACACGCCCCGGCGGCTCCGGGGCCCATCGGAGACAGCTCCATGACCGAGAACACCGGAAAGAACGAAGAAGCCCTCTACGACCTTGCCGTCATCGGCGCCGGGCCGGGCGGCTATGTCTGTGCCATCCGCGCCGCCCAGAACGGCCTCAAGGTGGTGGTGATCGAGGGGCGCGAGACGCTGGGGGGCACCTGCCTCAATGTCGGCTGCATCCCCTCGAAGGCCCTCCTGCACGCCTCCCACGAATTCCATGTCGCGAGCCACGACTTCGCCACCCTCGGCATCAAGGTGAACAAGCCGAAGGTGGACTGGAAGGCGATGCAGGCATTCAAGGACGAGGTGGTGGCCCAGAACGTCAAGGGGATCGACTTCCTCTTCCGCAAGAACGGCATCGAGCGCATCACCGGCTGGGGCCGCATCGTCGCGCCGGGGACGGTGGCGGTCGAGGGGCGCGAGATCCGGGCGAAGAACATCGTCATCGCCACCGGCTCGGTGCCGGCGTCGCTGCCGGGGGTCGAGATCGACGAGAAGAAGATCGTCTCCTCCACCGGCGCCCTCTCCCTCGCCAGGGTGCCCGGAAGAATGGTGGTGATCGGGGCCGGGGTGATCGGTCTCGAACTCGGCTCGGTCTATGCCCGTCTCGGCACCGAAGTGACGGTGATCGAATATCTCGACCGGGCCGCTCCCGCCCTCGACGGGGAGCTCGCCCGGGGCCTCGTGCGGGCGCTCAGGAAACAGGGGATGAAATTCGTGCTCGGCGCCGCGGTCGAGAGCGTCGCACAGGAGAAGGGGGGGCTTTCGGTCGCCTACACCCAGCGCAAGAACGGCAAGAGCGGCGCTGTCGCGGCCGATGTGGTGCTGGTCGCCACCGGCCGCAAGCCCTTCACCGAAGGGCTCGGCCTCGAGGAGCTGGGGGTCCGGATGACCGGCCGCGGCCAGATCGAGGTCGATGACCGCTGGCAGACCTCGGTGCCCGGCATCCATGCCATCGGCGATGTGGTGCCGGGGCCGATGCTCGCCCACAAGGCCGAGGAGGAGGGCGTGGCCGTGGCGGACCTTCTCGCCGGTCGCGCGGCCCATGTCGATCACGATCTCATCCCCTCGGTGGTCTATACCGCCCCCGAAGCTGCCGGCATCGGGGCGACCGAGGAAGCGCTGAAGGAGAGCGGCCGGGCCTACAAGGTCGGGAAGTTCAACTTCATGGGCAACGGCCGCGCCAAGGCCTCGCTCGCGGCCGAGGGCTTCGTGAAGATCCTCGCAGACGCCGAGACCGACCGGCTGCTCGGCGCCCACATCCTCGGCCCCGTGGCCGGCGAGATGATCCACGAGATCGCGGTGGCGATGGAATTCGGCGCCGCGGCCGAGGACATCGCCCTGACCTGCCACGCGCATCCGACCTTCTCGGAGGCGGTGCGCGAGGCGGCGCTCGCCTGCGGCCAGGGCCCGATCCACGCCTGAGGCGGGCGCCCCTCGGGACCCATCCGCCACGGGGCGTGCGCCGGCCCGGCCCTCGCCCGAGGCGGCGGTGCGGCGTTCCGCGGCGCAGGCGGCGCCCCGGTCGGCATCGGTGAGCTTGCGTGTTTCCTTTCCGCGGCGTTCCGCCACGCGGGGTCGTGGCGACCGGTCCGCCTTCCGGGGCCTGCCGCCCCGCACCGGACCCGGAGCATGCTGCCCTGCCGCGTCGCCGCGGCTCAATAGCCGCGCTCTGCCAGCACCCGGTCGATGAAACCGGCATAGGACGGCCCTTCGATCAGCACATGGGTGAGATGGGGCCAGATCAGCCAGATCTCGCGCCGCTCGGCAAACCCCTGCGGATCGAATTCGGGGCGCATCTCGCCATAGGCGGCGAAGAAACGATCGCCGGCCGTGCCGAACATGGTCATGAACGCCAGTTCGAGCTCGGGATGGCCGTATTGCAGCGCCGGGTCGATGAACCCGGTCACCCGACCGGCGCGGCAGAGCACGTTGCCGCCCCAGACATCGCCGTGAAGAAGGGCCGGCCAGGCCGGTTCCGCGACATGGCGGACCAGATCCGCCGCCAGCCGCTCGAGCCGCTCGAGAAGCCGCGGCCCGATCCGCCCTTCGGCTGCCGCCAGACGGGCCATGAACAGGAGCCGATGGTCGCGGAAGAAGTCGAGCCATCGCCCGGTCGGCGGGTTCGGTTGCGGCAGGGGGCCGATCGAAGTGTCGCGCTCGAGGCCGAAGAAGGGTTGCTTCCGGCCGTGAAGCCGGGCGAGGTGACGCGCCATGTCCACCTCGCAGGCCGGCCCCGGCGGCCCGCCCGCGACATGGTCCATCACCAGGAGATCCTCGGCGGCGTGATGGACCCGCGGCGCGGGCAACACGCCCTCGAGCCGCTCCAGCATCCACCCTTCGAGCGGCAGATGCCCCGGCCGCGGACCCGGCCCGTGCTTGACGACGAGCCGCCGGCCATCGGCCAGATCGACCCGCATCACCTCGAGCCCGTAGCCGGAGGAGAGCGGCACCGTCGCCGTCACCCGCGCCCCCAGCACCGCCTCGAGCCGGGCGGCGAGGTTCACCCGCCCCCCTCCTGCCCAAGAAGGTGGCGCAGCCCGCGGGTCACGTCGGTCTTCACCGCGAGGCGCAGCGCCGGCTCGTCGCCCGCCTTCAGCGCCGCCAGCATCACCCGATGGGCCCGGGGCGGCACCTGGCGCGGGAGATCCTCGTAAAGCCGCCGCATGGTCGGACCGAGCTGCAGCCACACGGTCTCGATCACCGCCAGCATCGCCGGCGCCTGCGCCCGCAGATAGAGCGCGCGATGGAATTCGAGGTTGTGGCGGATGTAGCGGCAGGCGTCGCCCTTCACCGCCGCCTCGGCGATCGAGGAGTTGATGGCGTTCATCCGGTCGATAAGGGCGAAATGGGCCCGTGGCAACGCCCGGGCCGCCAGCTCCGGTTCGATCAGCGAACGCAGCACCGCCAGCTCCTCGATTCGGGCGGCGTCGAGCTCGGGCGTGGTGATGCGGCCGGTGGCCGTGAGCGCGAGGGCTCCCTCGGTGGAGAGCCGGCGGACCGCCTCGCGCACCGGCGTCATCGACAGGCCGTATTCCTCGGCAAGGCCGCGCAAGGTGAGATGCTCGCCCGGCATCAGCTCGCCATGCATGATGCGCGAGCGCAGGTCGCGATAGATCCTCTCATGGGCCGGCGGACCGTCGGCGCCACGGGCGGAGGAAGGCGTGGCGACGGGCGGGTTGGAGCGTCGATCCTGCATGGCGCCATTGTGATCACAAGCACGGCCGCTGGCAAGGGCCGCTCCCGATCCGCGGAACAGAGCAGCCACGGATGCAAGAACGGCACGGGCCCGCTCCTGCCCCCCGATCTGCGGGCCGCCCCCTGTCGCGCATCCCTGCGGGACGCGCCCTGCCGCCGCAACAGCCTTCAGACGAACTGTTCCCGGATCAGTCGTTCCTCGAGGCCGTGGCCCGGATCGAACAGCAGATGATGCCGGATCGACGGGTCGCTCTCGACCTCGACCCACTTCACCCGCCAGGCGCCCCTGCCGTCGGCATCGACCATCACCGGCCGCTTCCCCGGCTCGAGAATGTCGATCCGCACCTTCGCGCTCTTGGGCAGGATCGCGCCGCGCCAGCGCCGCGGACGGAAGGGGGCCATGGCCGTCAGGGCCAGGACATCCGAGGCGATCGGCAGGATCGGCCCGTGGGCGGAATAGTTGTAGGCGGTCGATCCGGCCGGGGTGGCGACCAGCACCCCGTCGGCCACGAGCTCGGGCATCCGCACCTTGCCATCGACGGAGATGCGGAGCTTGGCGGCCTGGGGACCGGCCCTGAGCAGCGACACCTCGTTGATCGCCAGCGCCTCGCGGATCCGCCCCTCGATATCCTCCGCCCGCATCCGCAAGGGGTTGATGACGGTCTCCTCCGCCGCCGCGAGCCGCGCGAGCAGATCGTCGGGGTGATATTCGTTCATCAGGAAGCCGACCGAACCGCGGTTCATCCCGTAGACGGGGATCTCCAGATCGCGGGTGGCGTGGAGCGTGTCGAGCATGAAACCGTCGCCACCGAGAGCGACGATCACCTCGGCCTCCTCGAGCGGCGTCTGGCCGTAGCGGCGAACGAGCTCGTCGAGCGCCGCCTGCGCCTCGGGCGCGTTCGAGGCGGCGAAATGGATCCGCCGTCGGCGCCCTCCGTGTTTCCTCACCGCCTGCCCTGCCATCCGCCTTTCTCCCGCTCCCTCCACCGCTCCCGACCGCCGCCCGCAAGGTGCCCGAGCCGCCCGGCAAAGGCAAGGGAGCGGATGGGCGGGCCCGGCATGCCGAAAGTTGAGAAATCGAGGGAATGTGCTATGTTTCAATGTGACGTTGCGTCAAGGGCGTGCGATCGGGAATGGCATCGGTCCTGCCGGCTGGCCCGTCCCGAAGTCGTCTCCGTTCGCCCCGCGAGGCGCAACGCATGGCGTGTCCGGCACCGTGCGAAGAACAGGAACATCGAGGACACGACACGGGAGGGAGAGGCGATGATGGAAAGGCGCGCATTCCTGTTGACGACAACCGCCCTTGCCGGCGCCGCAGCCGTGGGCCTGATGCCCCGACCGGCAACGGCCTGCGGCGAAGCCTGCGAGAGCGGCGGCTACACCACGCCACTCGTAGCGAAACGGAAATACCGCAGGGGCCGTTCCACTACTGCCCTGATGGACGATCTTGCCTTGTTGATCGGTCTCTTCCTTCTCATGGACCTGTTGTTCAAGATCACCCGTGCCAGCCTGATTCCCGGCACGAAGGAATTGATCGCCACCCGCGCCGCCATGCGGTCCATCCCCACGCCCTTCACCAACATGCTAGTGCCGCCTCCCGTCCCGTCGGAGCAGCTCGACATTCCCGCGCCCGGCGAAATCCCGGCCCCCGCCCCGGCGGAACTCCTCCGGGACGCACAGGTCTATCGCCGGGTGGGTCAGACAGCGAAGAAGCAGGCCGCCTTGCTCACGGCCTCCTATCGCAGGGAGAACGCCGGCAAACCGAAGGCGGAAGTGGCGAAAGCCCTCGCCGCCGCACAGCGCAAGGCGGAAAGCGTCAGCCGCGGCCCGCGCAACCAGGCCGAACGGATCCGCAGCCGGATCGAGCGCAACCGCAAGCGGCTGAAGGAGATCCGGGACAGGCTCGACCAGCTGAAGCGCAAATTGTCACGCCTAGAACAGGAAGAAGATGACATTCTCTATAACGCTGAAAGAGCGTGGTCGGATCTGGGAGGCAGGAGCTTCCTCGATGAACATATCTTCGGGAATCGGAAGCTTCCCAAGAAAATGCGCGAATTCTATGAAGATGAGATCGAATACAAGAACCAACTCATAAAGAGCGTCAAGGAATACGGCCGACGTTACAGAAAATTGATCGAGGAAATGAACAAAAACTTGAAAGAAATAATCCGTCTGAGAAAGGAAATGAAGCGGATCGGCAGGCAGCTGAAGGAAGATCGCCGGAAGCTGCAACGCATCGCCAGCCGGGAGATCGGGCGCGTGAAGGCGAAGATCGTCTCCGATTACAAGTCCGGCCGGCTCGGCAAGGGGCGCACGCCGCCCAGGGGATTCGTCGTCGGGCTCAGCGTGCCGTTCTGATCGGCCCTCCTTTCCTGCCCGCCGGTTCGGGAGAGCGACCGCCCCTCCGCCTCCGCCCTCGGTCCTTCAACGGCAGTAGGGGCCGGAGCGATAGCGGGCGACGTCGAGGTGGAAATGATCGCGATGGTAGCGGTCCGAACGGGGGCCGAGCACGGTTCCGAACGGCCCGCAGGCGGCCCGGTGCAGACGGGCGAGCAGCCGCCCCTTGCGCCCGCGGCCCCAGTCCTCCCGCACGGAGATCGCGCGACCGTCGGCGAGGATGATCGCCGCCACATCGACCGCATTGCCCTTCGCATGTTCCGAAAGCTTCGCCCCGGGGCGGGAATTGCGGGTGCGGCACGAATAGCTGGCGATCACCCGGAGGGCCACCGGTCCCCCGCCCATGCGCCCGACCGCCGGTTTCACCCCGCCGCGGATCCAGCGCTTGAGCGCCCTTGCCGTGGCGCAGTTGACAGTGGCGGGCGCGGTGAGGCGCAGCCCGTCGATCCGGGTCACCTTGACGGGGCGCGCGATGCCGCAGCCGCGCAAGCGGCCGGTCAGGGGCGGAACGGGCACGCCGCGGATCGCCGGGTCGCCGCACACCGCCCTCTCGGCCGGGTCGAAGGCGGCGGGGGCGGGGAGAGGTCCAGGGCGCAGCGCCGGCCGTGCCGCAAGCGTCATGGCCGCGAGCGGCGGCGCAGCCGCGGCGGAGCGTGTGGCGACTTTCTTCAGCTCCTCGGGCAGGAACACCACCTTGACCGGCGCAGGCGCCGCGAGGGCGATCGACCCGACGCCCCCCCCACCCGGACGCAGAACGGGGCGAGGCGCCGGCCGCAGATCCCATCGGAAGAAGACCGGCACCCGCGCGAGGGCCAGCGGCACGGGGCGAACGGGAAGGAAGGCGGCGCGGGCAGGCCGCGGGCGCGGACGCAGATCGGGATGGAAACGGACCGGTGGCGGGGCCGTGGGCGCAGGGGCCGGCGGGTAGAGGATCGGGGCAAGGCGCAGATCGGACGAGGGTGCGGGCGGAGCGGGCCAGGGCCGCGGGCGCGGGCGCAGCTCCCCCGCCCCAGCCCCGTCGGCAATCAGGGCCAGAAAGGCCGCAAGGACAAGGCCGATCCAGAAAAACGCCGCCAGACGGCAGAGCGGGGCGGCCAGCAGGAGCCCCGGCCTCCCCGACGCCCGGTCTGCCGGGAGCGCGGCCGCACGCCCCCCTCCACCGCGGGAAGCCACTCCCGGACGGGGGCGTTGCCCCCACCCGGCCGGCCGGGCCGCACATGCGCATGCACCGGCCGCCTCACCCCTTCGGCGCTGCCGCCTGCCCGCTCTCGCCTGCTCCGCCTCCCGGCCCGGCTGCGGCATCGCTTCCGCCTCCCGCATCTCCTCCGGTCTTTCCGGACGGGCTCTCTCCCGCCTCGGCGGCCCTGCCCGCGCCCGTTTCGGCCCCGATCACCTTCGGCAGGACGGCACGGCCGAAATCGGGCAGCGGCACATCCTGCCCCGCTTCGAGAATACCACGGCGGATCGTCCTTGTCCGGGTAAAATAGGCATGGAGGAAATCCCCGTCGCCCATGCGGATCGCCCGCTGGAGCGCGAACAGCTCCTCGGTGAAGCGACCGAGGATCTCGAGCGTCGCATCCTTGTTGGTCAGGAACACGTCGCGCCACATGGTCGGATCGGAAGCGGCGATGCGGGTGAAGTCGCGAAACCCGGCGGCCGAATACTGGATCACCTCCGAATCGGTGACCCGACCGAGATCGTCGGCCACCCCGACCATGGTATAGGCGATGAGATGGGGCGCATGCGAGGTGACCGCAAGCACCAGATCGTGGTGCTCCGGGTCCATCTCGTCCACCCTGGAGCCGACCGCCTCCCACAGCCGCCGGTAGCGCGCAAGCGCCGCCCCGTCCGTGCCCTCGAGCGGCGTGAAGATGCACCAGCGTCCGCGAAAGAGCTCTGGGAAACCCGCCTTCGGCCCCGAATGCTCGGTGCCGGCGATCGGATGGGCCGGGATGAAGTGCACCCCTTCGGGCAGATGGGGCCGCACCGTCTCGACGACGAAGCCCTTGACCGAGCCGACATCGCTCACCGTCGCCCCCGGCGCGAGACGGGGGCCGATGCGGCGGGCAATCTCGCCCATGGCCCGCACGGGGGTCGCGAGAATGACGAGATCGGCCCCCGCCACCGCCTCTTCGGGCGAAGCGAAAACCTCGTCCACGAAACCGACCTCGCGCGCCTCGGCCCGGGTTCGCTCCGAGCGCGCATGGCCGGTGATGCGTTCCGCAAGACCGAGGGCCTTCATCGCCTGCCCCAGCGAGGAGGCGATGAGCCCGAGCCCGATGAAGGCGACATGGCGGTAGAGCGGTCCGCCCGCGCCGCCCGTCTCTCCCGGCGCCGGTGTTGCGGATGCAGATGCGGCGGCGGCACGGTCGCCCTCCGCACGCGGCAGCGCCTCCGCGGCGCCCCGCGCGGAAGCGGAAGTGGACGGGCGCCTCTGCTCAGCCATCGGCGCCCTCCCCGCCGGGAGCGGCCCGGCCGGCCATGAAATCCTCGAGCGCCGCCACCACCTTGCGGCATTGCTCCTCGGTGCCGACGGTGATCCTCAGCCCTTCGGGCAGGCCGTAGCCCGCGACCTTGCGAACGATGATCCCCCGTTCCCTCAGCGCCGCATCGGCGGCCGCGGCCGTCTGCGGGCTGTCGAAGCGGGCGAGGATGAAATTGGCGAAGGACGGGTCGATGGCGATGCCGAGCGCGACGAGACGCTCGGTCATCCATGCCCGCAGGCGGGCATTCTCGGCCCGGAGCCAGGCGACGCGGTTGGTGTCGCGCACCGCCGCGGCCGCCGCCGCCAGTGCCGGCGCACTGACATTGAACGGGCTGCGCAGCCGATCGAGAACGTCGATCACATGATCGGGGCCGTAGGCCCAGCCGACGCGAAGCCCGCCGAGGCCGTGAATCTTCGAGAAGGTGCGCGTCATCACCACGTTGTCACGGGCATCGACAAGGGAGGCACCGCCGTCGAACCCCTCGACGAATTCGGCATAGGCCCCGTCGAGCACGAGCAGCACATGCCCGGGCAGGCTGCCGGCAAGACGCACCACCTCTTCCTCGGAAATCATGGTTCCGGTCGGGTTGGCCGGGTTGGCGATGAAGACCAGCCGCGTGCGGGCGGTGACCTTGTCGAGAATGGCATCGACATCGACCATGCGCGCGCGCTCCGGCGCCACCACCGGCGTCGCCCCGGCGCCCCGGGCGTAGATCTCGTACATGGCGAAACCGTGTTCGGTGCGGATCACCTCGTCGCCCGGCCCGGCATAGGCATGGCAGAGAAGCCCTAGAAGCTCGTCGGAACCCGCGCCGCAGACGATGCGGCCGGCGTCGAGCCCGTGCACCTCGGCGATCGCCCGGCGTAGCGCGCGGTGGCTGCCGTCGGGATAGAGGGCCAGCCGTTCCCCGGCGGCGCGATAGGCGGCCAGGGCCGCTTCCGAGGGGCCCCAGGGGCTTTCGTTCGAGGAAAGCTTGATGACCTCGCGCCCCGCCCCGAGGCCGCTCTCGCCGCCCTCATAGGGGGTGATGTCGAGGATCCCCGCCTTCGGCATGATCGGCCGCCGCTTCCGCTGGTCCATCCCTTCGCCTCGCTCCTGCGCCTTTCGCCGTCTCTCTTAGCCCTCCCGTCCCCGCTTTGCCAGACGCCGATCGCGCCTCCAGAGGAGCGCCGCGCCCTCAGAGAAAGCTCTGGGGGTCGATATCGACCACGAGGCGCACCGAGGCCGGGCGGCGCACGCCGGCAAGCCAGCGGCGCAGATGGGGCTGGAGCCGCACCTTGCGCGGAGCCTGCACGAGAAGCCGCACCCGGTGGCGACCGCGGATCCGGGCGATCGGCGCCGGGGCGGGGCCGTAAAGTGCGATCCCGGCAGCGCGCAGGGGCCCGGCGGCGGCGGCCAGCGCCCGCCCCGCCGCCATCACCTCCCCGGCATCCGGCCCCGAGAGGATGATGCCGGCGAGCCGGCCGAAAGGGGGCATCCCCGCCGCGCGGCGCTGATCGGCCTCGGCGCGCCAGAAGGTCTCCGGGTCGTCGGCCAGCATGGCCCGCACCACCGGATGGGCCGGCTGATGGGTCTGGATCAGCGCCAGCCCCGGCCGCTCGGCCCGCCCGGCACGCCCTGCCACCTGCCGCACCAGCTGGAAGCTGCGTTCGGCGGCCCGAAGGTCGCCCCCTTCGAGCCCGAGATCGACGTCGATGATCCCGATCAGCGTGAGCAGCGGGAAATTGTGCCCCTTGGCGACCATCTGCGTGCCGATGACGATGTCGGCCTCGCCGCGGGCGATCCGCTCGATCTCGGCCTCGAGCGCCGTGGGCGAGAGCGCCATGTCGGAGGAGAGGAGCGCGATCCGCGCCTCGGGAAAGAGCGCGGCGGCCTCCTCGGCGAGCCGCTCGATGCCGGGGCCGATCGGGGCGAGCCGGTCTTCCTCCCCGCAGGCGGGGCAGGCGGTGGGCAGGGGCAGGGTGTAGCCGCACTGGTGACACATCATCTCGCCGCGCAGCCGGTGCGCGACCATGCGCGCGTCACAATGGGGGCAGCCGATCTGGTGACCGCAGGCGCGACACAGGGTGAGGGGGGCATAGCCGCGCCGGTTGAGAAAGAGCAGCGCCTGTTCGCCGGCCGCGAGCCGCTCTTCCACCGCCCCTGCCAGCGTCGGCGAGATCCAGCGCGTGGCCGGCAGCGCCTCGCGTCGCATGTCCACGACCTGCATCCGCGGCAGCACCGCCGCCCCGAAGCGACGGGGCAGATCCAGCCGTTCGTATTTCCCCGCCTCGGCATTGACCCAGCTTTCGAGCGACGGCGTTGCCGAGGCCAGCACGATCTGCGCCCCCTCGAGCGAAGCCCGCAACACCGCCATGTCGCGGGCGTGATAGATCACCCCCTCCTCCTGCTTGTAGGAGGGGTCGTGCTCCTCGTCGACGACGATCAGCCCGAGATCGCGGAAGGGCAGGAACAGTGCCGAACGCGCACCGACGACGAGTTCCGCGCCCCCTTCGGCGACCATGCGCCAGACCCGGCGCCGCGCCGCGCCGCTCACCCCGGAATGCCACTCGGCCGGCCGGGCCCCGAAACGGGCTTCGACCCGGGCGACGAAGGCAGAGGTCAGGGCGATTTCGGGCAGAAGGACGAGAGCCTGCCGCCCGCGAGCGAGGCATTCGGCCACCGCCTCGAGATAGACCTCGGTCTTGCCCGACCCGGTCACCCCGAAAAGCAGCGTGGCGCCGTAGCCGCCCGTCGCGACCTTCTCGCGCAGCCGCGCCGCGGCCCGGGCCTGATCGGGCGAAAGCGTCCTGCCGGGGCGGGCATGATCGAGCCGCTCGAAAGGCATGTCGCGCGGCATCTCGACGGGGACGAGCACGCCGAGCCTGGCCAACCCCTGCACGACGGCGGAGGAAACGCCCGCGGCACGGGCGATGTCGGCGGCGGTCATCGCCGCCTCGGGGCCGGCCGCGGCGAACAGCGCGAGCACGCGACGGCGCGCCGGGGTCAGCCGGGGGGGTTCCGCGCCGCTCCAGCGCCACAGCCTGCGCGTGCCGGGCCCGTCGAAAAGGCCCGGAGCACGGGTCGTGAGCCGCAGCACCGCCCCGTCGGAAGCCATGACGTAATCGGCCATCCGCATCACGAAACGACGCAGGACCGGCGTCAGCGGCGGCAGATCGAGGATGCGGGTGACGGGCCTCAGCCGCTCCCGCGGCACGTCGCCGCCGCCCGGCCCCCAGACCACGCCGAAGGCGGCGGCCCGACCCAGCGGCACCTCGACGAAGGCGCCCTCGGTCACGCCGCCCGCAGGCACGAGATAGTCGAAGGGCACGGCCGGCTGGCGCAGCGGCAGCACGCCGACCACCTCCCCCTCCGCGTATCGCCTCGGCTCCGTTGCCTGCACCACCACCCCCTCGCACCCTCCCCGCCTGACTAGCCGCCCCGGCGGCGGCGGACAAGGCGACGAGCGGGCGAAAAGACGGCGGGCAGGACGGGCCGTCATGCGGTCGATGCGAGAGTCCGGAAGCGCCGGGCATGCGGAAATGCGTCGGCGCCATCCCGGGTGCATGCGGGCGCTCGAAGCCGCCGAACCGCCGCCACCCGGAGGAAACCCGGCACGACTCGGCAAAGACCGATCCGCTTCACGGTCCGGCGGCAGGAGGGCATGACGAAACGGGGTGCGGACACGAAAACATGGCGGCACGAGCCCCGAACGAACCCGGAGGAACACGGAGCCCGCCTTGTGCCACACATCCCGGGCGGAAGATCCCGCGGCGCCGCCCGCCCCCGGCGGCTCCCGATCATGCGCGGCCTTGCCGGCCCTCGGGAACACACCCTGCACCCCGCACCCCCGTCACGGGCGGCCCGACCCGATCCCGAGGAGCACGGCCGCGGCCCGGGGCCGGAGACGACCGCTGCGAACCGCCCCCGTTCGGCCTCCCCTCAGCCGAGCGCCTCGGCCTCGTGACGCTTGAGGATGCGCCGCGCGGCCGGGAAGTCGATCACCCGCGCCGTCTCCTGCGCGAGCTCGGGGAAGAGCGCAAGGATCTCGCGGCGCTGATCGTCCTCGAGCGCATCCATGCCGACATCGCCGGGGCGGAAGCTTTCGGACCAGGTGCCGTTCGAGAGCACGATCTCGTGACGGTCGAAGAGGATATGGAAATAGGTAACATTCTCGACATCGACCTGCCGCACCCCCGGCAGATGGGTCAGATGCTTGGCCGCCACCAGCACTTCCGCTTCGCCATAGAGAAGATCGGCCTGGCCGGTCACCAGCATCCGGTGGTTGGGCGAAACGAGAAGGTCGCGCTCGGGCAGCCCGTTTCCGAGGGCGCCGGCCTCGATCAGGATCGGCCGCAGCGAAGGCATGCGTCCGAGCTCGTCGCCACCGACCACGCGCTCCCCGATCCAGCGAATGCGCTGCACCCCGTTGTCGCGGGTGATGACACGGTCCCCCACTTCCAGGGTCTCGATCGGCACCTCGCCATAGGGGGTGGCGATCAGCGTGCCGTTCGTGAAGCAGGGCACGGGGCAGGTATTGGTGGCCTCGATCCGTTCGATCTCCCTGAACCGCACCGGGGCCGAAAGGCCGGGGCCGGTGACCGTGCCGCTGACATTGGCACCGGATCCGAAATCGAGCGTATCGCCGACATTCAGGTTGTAGACACCGCCACCGTCGAGGGTGACGGTGATCGGTCCCTCGACCATGAGCGTGTCGAAATCGTGGCCCGAATGACCGCCATTGACGACATCGCCCGCACCGGCATGGAACGTGTCGGCATCCTTGCCGCCATCCGCCTTGTCGGCCTCGCCGTCGCCGCAGGTGTTGAGCGTGTCGTCGCCCGAACCGCCCCTGAGCCTATCGTTGCCGGCACCACCCCAGAGCGTGTCGTCGCCCTTGCCGCCGTAAAGGAGGTCGTCTCCCGCACCGGCATAGATGGTGTCGTCGCCGTCGTCGCCGGAACCCTTGTCGTCCCCGTCGCCGAGGAAGAGCGTGTCGTCGCCCTTGCCGCCCGAGGCGTAGTCGTCGCCGTCGCCGGCATAGACCGTGTCGTTGCCGTCGCCGGCGCGGATCCGGTCGTCGCCGCCATAGGCCTCGATCACGTCGTCATTGTTGCCGGCGGCATTGTCGTTGTGATCGACCCGGTCGCCCTCCGGGTCGCCGGTGTAGTCGTAGTCGATCACGTCGTTGCCCGCCGTGCCCTCGACGATGTAATCGAGCGAACCGCCGCCACCACCGGAGCCCGAGGCGCTGCCTCCGCCACCGGAGGCCGGACCGCCGCTGCCGGCCGGCACCGCCGCGGCCGCGCCGCCGTCACCGTCCGAATGGTCCGGCTCGCCCCCATCTTCCGTGCCCGCATGGCCCGACCCCGAATCGACCATGCCGGCATCCCCGGCATCACCACCCGAATGATCCGCATCCGTATCGGTTTCGTCGCCATGATAGGCATCGAAGGACAGATCGCCGATGCGCACGGTGCCGGAGCTGGCCGCGTCGGCACCGTTGTCGAGAATGATCGAGAGCGAAGCCACCGGCCCGTCCACCGAAACCGTCACGCTGTCGGGCGCGCCGTAACCCTCGACGCCCGGCGAGGCATTGCCCTCGGCCTCGACGGTATTGCCGGAAACGGCGTGATGGCCGCTGGTGTTCGAGAAGGTGACCGGAAGGAGGTTGCCGTCGGGATCATGGGCCAGAACGGTGACCTTGTCGTCCCAGGCCCCCGGCAGCGAGTCCACGTCGAGAAGTTCGAAGGTGAGATTGGAAACCGGCGTGTCGAAGGTTACGTCCGCCGACACCGGCTCGTGGACTCCTCCCGCCGTCAGCACGCCGTCCTCCAGCCCGGTATAGCCAAAGGACTTGCCTTCCGCATTGGTCGTCGTCGTCACTGTCACTCCGACGGACCTGCCCCCCGAATCGAGCGTGATCGCCCCGTCGGCGCCGATCGCCGTCCAGTCCAGATTGAAATCACTCATTCCACAACTCCTCATGCAGCGTGCCGCCGGTCCGGCAACCTGTTCGTCCGGCAATCAGTCGGACTCCACCCCGTCCCGAAAAGCGGCCCGGGTCCCCCACCCGGCCATGCGCAACCCGCATATGCGGTCGGCGCGCACGGCGCCACCTGTCATTGATAGCATTTGCAAATGGATATTCCCAAGAATATCGTTTCTCCGCCACATTTCCACCACAATGGTTGATGCCCGAAAACGGGCAACCGGTCATTTAAGGCAAAGCAAAACAACGCTGAGGGGAACAGGCGGAGGAGCTGAGAGTCTTCCCGACATATCAATGACTTCTTGCGGATGTCCTGTTTCGCCCCCGCAACTCCGCCGCCCCGTCCGGCGATCTCCCCGGCACGATTGTCAACCAGGTGGAAACGATACTCCGGCCTTTCCCGCACAGCCGCAGAAACAGTCGGGAAGCATTTTTTCCGGTGTCGAACCGGTGATTCACGCTGCGGTTGCCGGAATCCGGGCGGAAGCAAGGCCGGAATCGGGCATTGTCGCCCCGTTCCGGCGAATCGGCAGGGGCGAAACCGGGGCCACCGCCCCGATTTCGCCCGACCGGTTCCGTCGCGCGAGCAGTCGCCCCGCGCGGGTCGGTGGCTCAGACAGCCAGTTCGCGTTTCTCGACGTAATGGCCGTAAAGCGCCGTGAGGAGACTCACGCCGATCATGGTCACGAACCAGGCCCAGAGCTGCACGAACGCGAACGCGAAGGAAAGCGGCGAGCGCACCAGGGGCGGCGCGCCGAACCCGGCCTGCCCGGTGATGAGGAAGGAGCCCAGCGTTTCGGCCACGGTCGTGATCAGCGTCAGAAGCAGGACCGCCCCGAGCGTGCCGCGCGTGGCCCGCCACGCCTCGCCGAAGCCGAACGGCCGGCCGAGGGCCGTGGCCGGCAGGACGATGCCGAAACGGTAGAAGAAAAGCATGCCGACAAACAAGGTCGCAAGGCCGACGAACACGCCGAGAGCCTGTCCCGCCGCCGGAGAGAACACGGAGCCCGTCGCCACCAGCAGCATGCCGATCACGGCGCCGAGAACGCTCCCGACAAGTATGGACGGAATGGCCGTGAGGAGGGCCAGCAGGATGCTGCGCCCGAAATAGGACAGCACCCGGCCGGCAGGTGGCTTGGCGACGACACCGGGCCGTTCCCCGAGCAGGATGTAGCGATGCCAGCCGACGGCGATCTAGGCGAAGAGCACCCCCGTCAGGATGACATAACCGAGCATGACCGCGCTATATTCACCGAGGCGCGACGGGTCTATGCGCGGGCCCTGGGGTGTCGCCACGCGCACCCCCTGCATGTATTGCGCAAGATACCAGTTCACTGCCACTGTCAGCAGGAACGGCAGCCATGAGATGCGCAGCGCCGCAGGCAGGTTGGCAAATATCATCCGCAGCGCATGCATCAGCAGTTTCCAGCCGGTCGTCATGTCCCTCTCCGTGTCGATTGTTCTCGTTCATCGTCGCACCATGCTCCGCATCCCCTGATTGAGGAGCATGGAGCCAATCAACCATGACGAAGCAGAGCGCCGCAAACAAGGAAAATCCCTCCCGAGGGAACCCGCCCCGCTGCGCGGCGGAAAGAACGGTCAGGCCGCCGGGGCCTCGGCGCCGCTGGGGGCGCAGAGCGCCGTCACCATCGTCAGCAGCAGCAGCACCAGCGCCAGCCAACCGGCAACATATCCGGTCGCGAACGGCCCTGCCCCGGCGCGCATTTCCTCGGGGAGGGTGAGGACCAGGCGCAGATGGTGGAAAGCGGTGAAGGGGCGAAGGGCGTGGCTGCGAGGGCGAGAAGGACGAGGAGCGGGAGCATCTTCATCGCGTATCGCACCACCAGCCCCGCCCACGGCAGCGGCGGGGCACGGGAAAGGCTGCCATGAAGCGGGTGCCGCGCCAAGGAACCCGCTCACGGGTGGCGGGAGAGCGGCGCCCCCGCCTCAGCCCGTCGGCCGGCCGTGGACCTGCTCGGCCCGGGCCTCGAAGGCGCGGACGATGCGCTGCATGGCCTCGTTGAACACGAGACCGATCACCTTCTGCAGGAGCGGCGAACGAAACTCGAAATCGACGAAGAAATCGACCTCGCAGGCCCCTTCGGGCAGGTCGGTGAAACGCCAGTGGTTGTCGAGATGGCGAAAGGGGCCGTCGATGTATTCGACGTCGATCGTCAGCCTGTCCGGGTCGAGCCGGACGCGGGAGCCGAAGCGCTCGCGGAACACCTTGAAGGAGACGACGAGATCGGCCTCCATCAGCTCGCCCCCCTCCTCGAGCGGCACCCGGCGGCGGATCCGCGCCGCCGCCACCCAGGGCAGGAACTCGGGATAGGCGGCGACATCGGCGACGAGATCGTAGATCTGGCGTGCGCTCCAGGGAAGCTGGCGTTTTTCGCTGTGAGTCGGCATGGCATCTTCGTTGAGAGGTCGCCGCCTCATGCCGCCCCCGGCGTGAAATTGCAAGTCGGCCGCCACAAGGAAGGGCTCCCCGGGCCGCCGGCGCATCTTCGGGCTGGCCCCGGCAAGGGGCGGCGCGGTATGCAGTGTGAAGACCGGGCACCACGAGCGCAGCGAGGCGACACCATGACGCAAGAGGACGAAACCGGGCAGGCGCAGACAAACGGGGCGGCGGACGCCGATCAGCCCGATCACGGCGCCTACATCGTCGAGCCGATGATCTCGGCCAAGGCGATCGCCGCGCGCGTCGAGGCGCTGGCCAAGGAGATCGAACGCACCTTCGCCGATACCGAGCTTCTGGTGGTGGTCGGGCTTCTGAGGGGGTCCTTCATCTTCATCGCCGATCTCGTGCGCGAGCTGCGGTTGCCGGTCGAGGTCGATTTCATCGAGGCGTCGTCCTACGGCAACGCGATGGAAAGCACGCGCGAGGTGCGGATCCTCAAGGATCTCAGGGCCCCGATCGAGGGGCGCGACGTGCTCCTCGTGGAGGATATCGTCGATACCGGACACACGCTTTCGCAGGTGGTGAAGATGCTGCGCGCCCGCAAGCCGCGGCGACTTGCGACCATTGCCCTGCTCGACAAGCCCTCGCGACGCGAGGTGGAGATCCGGGCCGACTGGATCGGCTTCGAGATCCCGGACGAATTCGTCGTCGGCTACGGCATCGACTACGCCCAGCGCAACCGCAACCTGCCCCATATCGGCAAGGTCGTCTTCCGCGAGCGGGGAACGGACACGGCAGGCGACGGGGCGGGGCCATGATCGAGCGGCTCCTCATCCGCATGGCCCGATGGGCCCATCGCCCCCCTTCCTGGCGGATGGTGAAATTCGTCCTCGCCCTTCTGACCGCGCTTCTGGCCGTTGCCGCGATCGAAAAATGGGTCGGCTGGCCCGAATGGATGACGGCCGAGCGCATCCGCCCCGGCAAGATCGGCCGGCTGATCCGGCAGAAGGAGGAAGCCGCTCCCGCCACGCGCGATGCCGCACCAGGCGAACGGGGCAAACAGCAAGAACAGGCGGAATAGGTCGCACGGCGCCGAGGTGGCGCGTCCCCCGGCGATGCAGCCAGCGAGGGGGCCGACCCGAGAGCCGCACGCCCTTCCTTCGGCCTTCCTTCCTCCGGTTTCTTCGGCGTGCCCGCTCGGGCGGCCATCCGCTGCCCCGGAGGGCCGCCGGTTCCTCTCTCCTCGGCCCATTTTCACGTCATTGTGAGGGAGGGGCATTCATTGTCTGCTTCCCGCGCAGCCAAGCGACGATAAGATGCCCCGCACGAGCCGATCGTGCGGATTGGCGAACCGGAACGGACCTGGGAACGGAGACGACATGAAGACGATGACGAAAGGAACCCTCGCGGCATTGTTCGCGGCTGCGGTGCTGGGGGCGGCGGGCGCACCGGCACTCGCCCAGTCGGCCGAGGATGCGGTCAAGGCCCGTCAGGCCGACATGCGGCTGCGCGTGCACTACCTCGCCCTTCTGGGCGGCATGGCCAAGGGGGCCATTCCCTATGACGCCGGAAAGGCGCAGAAGGCAGCCGACAGCCTCAAGGCCATGCTCGCGCTCGACCGCTCGCGCATGTGGCCCCGGGGCTCGGACAGCTTCTCGATCGACGGCACCCGTGCCAAGCCCGAGATCTGGGACAACCTTCCCGACTTCGTCGCCAAGGGCAAGGCGAACGGCGCGGCGATCATGGAACTTGCGGCCGTCGCCGGGCAGGGGCTCGACGCGCTGCGCCCGGCCGTCGGCAAGGTCGGACAGACCTGCTCGGCCTGCCACAAGCAGTATCGCGAACCGGAGCAATAGGGAGCGGGCGTCGGCCCGCGCCCTTTCCGGCGCCGCGGCCGGGGCGATGCGGCATCCGCAGAAGACAGGGTGCGGACGCGCTGGCCGCCGTCAGGGGAATCCGGGCCGGGAACGCCCCGGAAAATGCCCGTCCGGCCTCGGCGAACATCGCTCCGCCCCGTTCCGATGAACCCGGCAGCGGGGCGAAAGATCCTCGTCGAAGCCGGCCCTTGTGCGGGAGGGCCGCGTGCCTGACGCACCCGAGATGGGGGGACGCACGGCGGCGCAGTCGCCCGCCGGGGCGGGAATCCCGAGCGGCGCGTCAGCCCGCAGCGCACTCAGGGGGCGTTTGCCGACGCCCTCGTGGCGAAAGCGCGCAGGCAGGCCGAACCGTCCTTCGCCCTTGGGCGTCCCCGGCCGCGAACCGCCCCCTTCACCGGGCAGGAAGGCTTGCACGAGGCGCGGCAGAAGGCATGTGGCCCCGACATGCAGGACGCGATTTCCCCGCAGCCCGCTAAAACGCGACGACCGGCATCGCCCCCCCGGCCGCCGCGTCTCGGCCGACAGGCCGCTCTCGCATGCCCCACCCGGTGGAAACGCGGCGGACAGCCCCGTGGCCGTCCCATCCCGGTTGACAGGCGGCATCCGAAGCGGCAGCAGGGGAATGGCCTGCCCGCCCTCCGGGCCGGCAGCAGCGCCCCGAAGTCGCCCGTCACCGCTCCGGGGTCCCGCCGCTCCGGCAAGCCTCCGGTCTTCCGGCTGAACGACAAGCGGCCGGGTGACAAGCGGGCCCCCGCCGCGCCCGAAGCGGCCCCGGATCGCCCGCACCGTTCCGATCCCGGTTCCCGAATCCCTGCCCTGAGGTATCCATGCGCCGCATCGTCCGAAACCTTCTTCGCCGCCTGCCGGGCATCCTGCTCGTGGCCGCGCTCCTGTTCTGGTATTTCACCAGACCGGTCGCCCTGCCGCCCGAAATCGCCGAGAGGATCGACGCGCAGGCGGGCAATGCGGCCCGCGGCGAACGGCTCTTCGCCATGGGCGGGTGCGCTTCCTGCCATGCCGCCCCCGGCGCCGAGGGGGCGGCGCGGCTGAAACTGGCGGGCGGAAGACGCTTTTCCACGCCCTTCGGCACCTTCGTCGCCCCCAACATCTCTCCCGACCCGGTGGCCGGCATCGGCGCCTGGCGCGCGTCCGATCTCGTCAACGCGATGAAGCTCGGCACTTCGCCCACCGGAACCCATTACTACCCGGCCTTTCCCTGGACCTCCTACACCCGCGCAAAGATCGACGACATGGTCGATCTTTTCGCCTATCTGAAGACCCTGCCGCCCGTGGCCGCGGCCCCCCCCGGCCACGACGTGCCCTTCCCTTTTTCCTGGCGCCGGCCGATCGGGTTGTGGAAGCGGCTCTTCGTGCGCGACGGCTGGGTGGTGCCGAACGAGGCGCTGTCCGAGGAAGGACGACGCGGCAGGGCCATCGTCGAGGGGCTCGGCCATTGCGGCGAATGCCACACGCCGCGCGGCCGGCTCGGCCAGCCGCTCTACGACCGCTGGCTTTCCGGTGCCCCGAACCCGACCGGCCGCGGCCGCATCCCCAACATCACCCCGGCGGCGCTGAAATGGTCGAAGGCCGATATCGTCGCCTATCTCAGGACCGGCTTCACTCCCGATTTCGACACGGTCGGCGGCGACATGGCCGAGGTGGTGGAAAACCTCTCGAAGCTGCCCGAGGCCGACCTGCAGGCAATCGCCACCTACCTCAAGGAAATCCCGCCGATCCGCTCCGCAGAGGGGACGGCCGGGCAGCGCTGACCCCGCCGCCGCGCCCGCCCGGAAGCCGGGGGCCGCCGCGTTCGGCAGAAAGGCACATGCATGCGGGAAGGGCGGTGCCCGGCACCGCCCTTCCAGGCTCGGACAGGCGCACGCAACGGCGCGCGCGGCGCCCGTTCACTTCCTGCCGAAATCTGCCGGGGTGATCCGGCCGTCGCCATTGCGGTCGATCATCGCCATCCAGGCAGCGGCCCGCGAAAGGAACTCCTCCCGCGTCACCACCCCGTCCCCGTCGATGTCGTTGAAGGCGAGGGTCATGCCCTTCTGGACCCGCCCCTCGCCTTTGCCACCGGCGCCGGCGTTGTCGGCCATGTCATTGGCCCGCGCCTCGTCGAAGGTAGCGTAATCCTCGGCATCGAGCCGGCCGTCATCATTGGCATCGAAGGCGGCGAACACGTCGCCGCGGCGCTCGACCAGCTCCTCGAGGGTGACGGCACCATCCCCGTTCAGATCCCAGTTCTCGATGAAATGCCTCCCCGGCATGTCTCCGGCCCACAGGGCGGCGGGGGTCAGCGTCGTGACAAGGGCAAGGGCCCCGAAAGATCTTCTCATTCTTCAACTCTCCTTAGTTTTCGTTCCGGGCAGCGCCGTTCTGCCGCCCGGTCGGCGAAGGGGACATGCACCAGCACGGCCCGAAAAGAAACATATTGGATACTACTTTTCTGTCGTCTCCCGGCAACGTGAACGCGCGTGACCGGAAACGAGGGCGAAGACGGCGGCGGGCCCCGCCCCGGCCGCTACTCGAAGACATGGCCGAAACGGGCGATGTCGGCCGCGGCGAGTCGCGCAAGGTGATCGACATCCTCCGCCCGGTAGAGGCGGCGCCAGTCCGCGGGCCGGTCGGAACGGTTGACCACCGGCAAGGGCGGCAGGCGCAGCCCCAGGAGCTCCCCCAGCCGCTCGGCATCGGCCGCGAGCCGCTCGTGACGCAGGAAGAGATCGCATCTCTCCTCGCCTGCCGCCGTCGTCACATGCGCCGCGGCCGGCCAGGCGGCGAACGGGCCCGCGATCGCCGGATGACGGATGAAGGCATGGAACGGAAGCGTCTTCGCGAGACGGACGGCCTCGTGTTCGAAGCGCTGCGCCCGCAGCCAGAACCAGTAGCTCGCCATCCGCTCCCAGGGATTGCGAACGATGGTGAAAACCCGCATCCGGGCCAGTTCCGCCTCGCTGACGAGCCCGTCGATGTCGGCGAGGGTGGCATGCTTCCACAATCGCCCCCGCGCCTTCGGCGCCAGCGCCCGCAGCCGGCGGCGGCGGCGTTTCGCCTTCGGCGTGTCGCCGATGAGGATGTCGTCCTTCATCGCCCGCGCCTCGAGCGCGAGCGCCAGGGCCGTCCCCCCGGTCTTGGGGATGTGGACGAAGACGTAGCGGCGGCCCGGCGAGATGATCATGGCACGAGCCTATCGCTTCGCCCCGCCCCTGTCACCGCCGCGCACGACGAGGATGCCGGCCACGACGATCATCGCCATGCCGAGGAGCGCGAGCCCGTCGGGCGGGGGATCGCCGAAGACGAGGCCGAAGAGCGCCGAGAGGGGCAGCATGGCGTATTCGAGCGGGGCGACCAGCGTCGTCGGCGCCGCGAGATAGGCCCGCGTCAGGAGGATCATGGCGAAGATGGCAACGAGGCCGTGCACGAAGGTCACGCCGAGGATCTCACCCGTCACCGGCACCCAGCCGCGCAGCGCGAAGCCGGCCTGCCCCGCCGGGGCCTCGATACCGAGTGCCGCGATCACGCCGAGCCCCGCAAGCCCGATGAGGGCAAGGGCGAGGAAGAAGCCCGCCAGCAGCACCTCGACCCCTTCGCGGGCACAGCGATGGCGCGCAAGAAGGTTGGCAAGACCGTAGAACAGCCCGCCCCCCACCGGCAGAAGCGCCGCGGCGCCGCCCGCGCCACCGGGCCGGAGGGCGATCAACACCCCGGCAAAGCCGATGACCGCGGCGAAGGCCCGCAGACCGTCGATCCGTTCGAAACCGGACAGGCGACCGAAAAGGAGCACGAAGAGCGGGGCGGTGTAGAAGCCGGCGACCACCATCGGCACCGTCATCACCCCGAGCGCGGCGAAGTAGAGCGCCAGAGCCAGCGCCAGAAGGAAGGAGCGCAGCGCCACCCAGAAGAGCGAACGGGGCCGCGTCGGCCGGCCGGCCAGCCGCGCGAGGAGCAGCACCAGCGGCACGGTGAACAGCGCCCTCAGCGCCATGAACTGCCAGACGCCGAAGCTCCCCGAACGGGCGCGGAGGAAATTGTCGCCGAGGGCGAGAGCCGCCATCGCCAGGATCACCAGCACCACCACCCGCTTCATGCCTGCCACTCCCTCAGCCGCGCGTTCATCTTCGCTGCCCGGTCGCCGTCATGCCCGGTCGCCGTCATGCCCGGTCGCCGTCATGCCGCATCTTGCACCCCGCCCCGAATCGGGCTTTTTCAGAAACGGGCGCGAACGGCAAGCACGCCCTGCCCCCGAGAGGGGCAATCGCGAGGGAGGACGCCATGGGGTGGATGAAGGACGAAACCGGGCTCGGGAAGCGCAAGGCCAATCACGCTCCGCTCACGCCGCTGACCTTTCTCGAGCGGGCCGGGAAGATCTGGCCCGAGCGCGAGGCGCTCATCTATGGCGACCAGCGCTTCAGCTATGCCGACTATGTCGGCCGGATCCGCCAGCTTGCCTCGGCGCTCGCGGCGCGCGGGGTGGCGCCGGGCGACGTGGTCTCGACCCTTCTGCCCAACATTCCCGCCCATTTCGAGGCCAGCTGGGGCGTGCCCGGCGCCGGGGCGGTGCTCAACACCATCAACACCCGGCTCAATGTCGATACCGTCGCCTACATCCTCGGCCACGGCGAATCGAGGCTGGTGCTGGCCGACACCCAGTTCGTGCCGCTGGCCGAGGCGGCGAAGAAGCTGATGGCCGCCGAGGGGAAGGGAGAGGGCCCCGAGATCATCGAGGTGGTGGACGAGGCCGCCGGCTTCACCCCCACCGGCCGGCACACGACCTACGAGGAATTCCTCGCGGGCGGCGACCCGGAAGCGCCCTTCGTCCTGCCAGAGGACGAGTGGGAGAGCCTCGCCCTCAACTACACTTCCGGCACCACCGGCCGGCCGAAGGGGGTGGTCTATTCGCACCGGGGCGCCCATCTGATCGCCCTCGGCACCGCTGCCGCCTGGCCGCTGGGGCACTGGCCGCGGCTCCTGCAGATCGTGCCGCTCTTTCACTGCAACGGCTGGGGCCATGCCTGGGCCGTCACCGTCAACGGCGGCACGGCCATCGGCATTCGCGAGATCCGGGCAGGGGCGATCTACGATGCCATCGCCGATCACAAGGTGACCCATTTCGGCGGTGCGCCGATCGTGCTGCAGACCATCATCAACGCCAGGGAGGAGGAGCGGCGGCCCTTCGACCATGTCGTCGAGGTCTTCACCGCCGGGGCGCCGCCCCCGGCCGCGGTGCTGGCCGCGATCGAGCCGCTCGGCTTCAACGTCACCCAGGTCTACGGCCTGACCGAGACATACGGCCATGTGGTCGAATGTGTCTGGAAGGAGGAGCTCTGGGGCGATCTGCCCCAGGAGGAACGGGCCGAGATCAAGGCGCGCACCGGCGTCGCCATGCCGATGATCGAGGAAGTGACCGTGCTCGACCCGAAGACCCTCGAGGAGGTGCCGGCCGACGGGGCGAGCCTCGGCGAGGTGATGATGCGGGGCAACACGGTGATGAAGGGGTATTACAAGAACCCGGAAGCCACCGAGGAAGCCTTCCGCGGCGGCTGGTTCCATTCGGGCGATGTTGCCTTCCGTCACCCCGACGGCTACATCAAGATCACCGACCGCTCGAAGGACATCATCATCTCGGGCGGCGAGAACATCTCCTCGATCGAGGTCGAGGGCGTGCTGATGAAGCACCCGGCGGTGCTGCTGGCCGCGGTGGTCGCCAGGCCCGACGAGAAATGGGGCGAGGTGCCCTGCGCCTTCGTCGAGCTCAAGGAAGGGCAGGAGGCCACCGAGGAGGATCTGATCGCCTTCTGCCGCCAGCGGCTGGCGGGCTTCAAGACGCCCAAGAAGGTCGTGTTCCGGGAGCTGCCCAAGACATCGACCGGCAAGATCCAGAAATTCGTGCTGCGGGAAGCGGCGAAGACCCTCTGAGCGGGGCCGATCGGCCCGGTTGCGGCAACGGGAACGCGGATGGCGAACATGCCCCGGGGGCGATTCCCCGGGGCATGCGAACGGTGTATCCTGGCCGAAGCCAGGGCGGAGGACACGACCGCCACTCGTCACTCAACCCACAGGAACGCTCCGCCCGACACCACACATTGTTTTCTGATGCACATATCCCTAGCGTGTAATTGGCGCGACCACAGGGCACAATTGGGGCGATTTCAGGTTCATTCGGGCGAAATCGGCGATAAACCTCCCGATGCGGACGAAAATGCCGGGAAGATCGCCGCGCCTCGCGTTGCCCGTGCGGACACGGGGGGCGACGGGGGTCGCGTTCCCCGGTTCTGTAACCCCGGGCGTGCAAGGCGGCGTGAAAGGTGACATGAAAGGTGGCGTGAAAGGGGTGATCCCGACCGGATGACGGCTACCGGATGACAACGGCACTCGAAAATTTCGAAAGGCTCGAATGTTCCGGCCTCTGGCGCCCGGCAGGCGAGGGCCAGCGGCGCGAGGTGCTGGTGCGGCTCGGCCATGAAAGCCTCATCCTGGCGGACATGACCGACACGCCCCTCGTGCACTGGGCGCTGGCCGATGTCGCCCGTCTGAGCCCGGCGGGGGCGGTGCCGGCGATCTACGGGCCGCGGGGGTTCGAGACCGAGACGCTCGAGATCGACGAGCCGCTGATGATCGCGGCCATCGAGGAGCTTCAGCGGCGCCTCGGCCGGGCGCGGCGGCGGCGCGGTCGGCTGCGGCGCCTGCTCGCTGCGTTCGCGCTGCTCGCGCTGCTCGCTGCCGGGCCGGCCCTCGGCCCGCCGCTTCTCGTCGATCAGGCCGCGCGCATCGTTCCGGCCGTGAGCAGGCGACAGACCGGTGAGGCCATGCTGCGGGTGATCGCGGCGCGGCTCGGCCCCCCTTGCGACGGGATCGAAAGCCGACCGGTACTCGCGGCGCTCACCCGCACGCTGGCCACGGTATGGAACACACCGGCGCCCCGCGAGGACGCGGCGGAGGAAACGGTCGAGGCGCCACCGCCGCTGCGGATCGAGATCATGCCCGATCTGCCGGTGGCGGCGCTGGCGCTGCCCGGGCGGATCTTCCTCGTCCATCGCCGGCTCATCGAGGAGGCGGACGGCCCCGCCGCCCTCGCCGCCGCTCTCGCCGCGGCCGAGGCGGCGACCCGCCCTTCCCCCTTCCATCGGCTGCTCGCAGCGGCCGGGCCGCTTGCCACGCTGCGCCTCTTCCTCGACGGCCATCTCCCTCCCGACGCGATCCGCATCCATGCCCTCGAGCTGATCTCCGCCGAAGAACCGGGGGAACCGGCCGCAGCGCCCGGCTCCGTCTCTCCTCCCCCGCTTCCCGTCACGATCGACGATCGCGACTGGCTCATCCTCCAGAACATCTGCCGCGAATGACCGCCCGCCGGGGACTCGACCCCGCGGCACGATCACCTATGATCGAAGCAGGGGAACCGACAGACGAGCTGCCGGATCGGAGGGGATGATGAGCGACCGGAAGAAGAGGACAGGCGCGGCAGGCGCTTCCGCTCCCGCAACACGCGCCCCGGCGCAGGCGCAGCCAGAAGCGCCGTCGAAGAAGCTGGCGCAGGCGCAGCACGGCCCGCATGCTGAGGGGCAGGGCGAGACAAGCGGCACGGCACCCACCTCCCCCGGGGGGGGGGCGGCCGGAGGCGCCTCCCCGCCGGGTCGGCCGGAGGCGTCGGCGCTGCCGCCGCTCGATCCGCGGCTCAAGGCCAATATCGAGCGCATCGAGGCGCTGACCCGGCGGCTCGTCGATGCGCTGGCCGGCAAGCGCATCATCCGCCCCGGCCTTCAGGCTCCCGGCTCCGAATTCACCACCAGGGCCGCGCTGGCGCTCTGGTCCGAAATGTTCACCCGTCCCGAGAAGGTGCTGGAAACCCAGATGAGCTACTGGGGCGAGACGCTGCGCAACTGGGCCGCCTTTCAGGAGGCGCTTTTCGAAGGCGAAAAGCGGATGCCGTCGAACGAGGGCGCGCGCGACCGGCGCTTTGCCAACCCGCTGTGGGAAACCCACCCCTGGTTCCGCCTCGTGCGCGACCAGTATCTGGCCAATGCCCGGCTGATCGAGGCGGCGGTCGATGCGGCCGAAGGGCTCGACGCGGCCGAGCGCCAGCGCCTGCGCTTCTTCGCGCGGCAGATCGTCGAACTCATGAGCCCGACCAATTTCCTCGCCACCAACCCCGACGCCCTGGAACGCGCCCTCGAGACCGACGGCGAATCGCTGATCGAGGGGCTCGAGAACCTCGTGCGCGATCTCGAGCGCAACCGCGGCGAACTCGTGGTCACGCTGGCGGACCCGGACGCCTTCGAGATCGGGCGCGACCTGGCCGCGACGCCCGGCGGCGTCGTCTTTCGCAACCGCATGTTCGAACTCATCCAGTATGCCCCGACCACCGGGAAGGTTCACAGGACGCCGCTTCTCGTCTTCCCCCCCTGGATCAACAAGTACTACATCCTCGACCTGCGCCCGCAGAACAGCTTCGTGAAATGGGCGGTCGATCGGGGCTTCACCGTCTTCATGGTCTCCTGGGTCAACCCCGACGCCTCCTGGCGCGATGTCGGCATCGACACCTATGTCGAGGAAGGCTTCCTCACCGCCATGCGCGAGGTGCGGGCCATCACCGGCGAGGACAGGATCAACCTCGTCGGCTACTGCATCGCCGGCACCACCCTTTCGGCGACGCTGGCCTGGATGGCCGCCGAAAAGCTCGACTGGGTGCGTTCGGCGAGCTTTTTCACCACCCTGACCGATTTCACCGAGCCGGGCGAGGTCGGCGTGTTTCTCGAGGACGACTTCCTCGACGCCCTCGACCGGGAGATGGCGGAGAAGGGCTGCCTCGACAAGTTCTTCATGCAGCGGACCTTCTCCTTCCTGCGGCCGCGCGATCTGGTCTACGGGCCGGCGGTGCGGGCCTATCTTCTCGGCGAGAAGCCCCCGGCCTTCGACCTGCTCTACTGGAACGGCGATTCGACCAACCTGCCGGCGCGCATGGCCCACGAGTATCTGCGCGAATGGTGCGTGGCCAACAGGCTTGCCCGCGGCGAATACGAGCTTCTGGGGCGGCGGATATCGCTCGGGGACGTGAAGGTGCCGCTCTGCTCCGTCGCCTGCGAAGCCGATCACATCGCCCCGTGGAAGAGCGTGTTCCGCGGCTTCGGCCTGTTCGGTTCGCGCTCGCGGCGCTTCATCCTGTCCGAAAGCGGCCATGTCGCCGGCATCGTCAACCCGCCGGGACGGATGAAATACGGCCACTGGCTCAACGACGGCGCCCCGCTGCGCGATCCCGAAGAATGGCGCGCCGGCGCCACCCGAATCGAGGGCAGCTGGTGGCCCGACTGGGGGCGCTGGCTGGCACGCCGCGCCGGCGCGAAGATCCCGGCCCGCCCTCTCGGCGGCCCCGATCACCCGGTGCTCGAACCCGCCCCGGGCCGCTACGTGCGCATGAGCCCCGATTGCGGCTGAGCGGCCGGACGCCCGCTGCACCGCGGCGAATCATCTCGCAGGTGCCCTGCCGCATCCGCCCCTCCGGCACGCTGCGGCGGGGAAACGGCTCTGTGCCGCATGCGGAAAACGGGGGCGGGCACCCCGTTTTCGGTTCGCTCGCTCCGTCTCGCGGAATTTTTTTGCTGCATTGCAGAAATTCCCTCTTGAAATGCTGCATCGCAGCATATATTGAGGAGGCAAGGATGGCGCGGTGCCGGGTTTCGGCTTTTCGGCCCGGAAGCGCCCGGCACCTCGATGCGGATGCCCCCGAAAAGACGGGATCCACGAAATTCAGACGCGCAGGAGAGAGCGATGTTCGACATCAGGGACATGACCAAATTCATGAACGAAGCCTACGAGAAGTTCGCGGCCTTCGAGCCGGCGACCGGCAGGGAATTCTTCCGCACCTTCGGCGAGATCAACGAACGCTTCGCCCGGATCGGCCTCAAGGCCGCCGAGGAGACGGTGGACGTGACGGCGAAATGGGCCAGGGCCAACATCCGCCTGGCCGGCAAGCTCGCCACCGTCCCGGAGAAGCCGGTCGAATATGTCAAGCTGGTCAACGAGGTGATCTCCGAAGAGGTGGACATCGCCTCCGAGAACGTCGCCCTTCTGGCCGAACAGGCCCGCAAGGCGCAGATGGAAGCGGTCGAGGTGATGCTCGAAGCCGGCAAGGCGGTGCGCGAGGAGGCCGTCAAGGCCACCGAGAAGGCCGCGGCCGAGGTGACCGAGGTCGCCAGCAAGGCGGCACGGACCGCGAAGCCCGCGAAGACCGCTTCGAAAGCCGCCTGAACCGCAAGGGCGGCCGACCCGCCGCGCGGCGGACACGAAGAACACCGGTTCCTCCCTGTTGGTGTGGGGCGGGCTTCGGCTCGCCCCTTTTCTTTTTCGCTGCGCGCGCTAAGCTGCGGGTGCATCCATCGGGAGGACCAGCATGACCGGATCGGGCACGAACCGCGCGGAGGAGGCACGCGACGGCAAGCCGCCGCTCCTCATCAAGCGTTATGCCTCGCGGCGGCTCTACAACACCGAAACCTCCGATTACGTCACCCTCGAGGACATCGCACGCATCATCCGCGAAGGGCGGGAGGTGCAGATCGTCGATCTCAAGAGCGGCGAGGACGTGACCCGGCAGTATCTCCTGCAGATCATCGCCGAACACGAGGCACGCGGCGAGAACGTGCTGCCGATCTCGGTGCTGACCGATCTCGTCCGCGCCTACACCTCGCAGCTGCAGGGCGTGATGCCGGATTTCCTCGCCCGGAGCTTCGAGATGCTGCGCCAGAGCCAGGAGCAGCTGATGAAGACCATGACCGGCGGCACGGCCAACCCCTTCACCGCGCCGCTGACGGCTCCCCTGGCCATGATGAGCGAATTGCAGCGCAAGCAACAGGAATTCCTTGCCGGCATGATGGGACTCGGCAGCAGCGAACGGGGCGCGGCGGAAGAGGCCCCCGCCCGGAGCGGCGGGGACGCGCCGCAGGGCGGCGATCCGAGCGCCGAGGAACTCGCCGAGATCCGCCGGCAGCTGGCCGAGCTCAAGGACAAGCTCTCGAAACTCGAATAGGGCTTTCCACCGACCGGCCCTTTCCCCGCGCCCTCCGCCCCGCAGGGAAGCCCGCTCGGGCCGCACAAGCGGATGGATCCGTGCCTCATCCCGGCCGTCACCCGAGGGAGACGCGCGATCATGCCGACCGTGGCTCTCCGGAACACCTCCGCACCGCCGCCCCGTGGGAGTGCCCGCAGGAAGCGCCCTCAGCCCCGCCCCTCGTCATCCGCCCCGGGCGCTTCGGACCCGCCCTCTCCCGGTTCCGTGCGCGTGATCCGGGTGCGATAGATCCCTTCGGGCAGATCGAGCGCGGCCGAAAGATCGCGCATCTGCGTCAGGCTCAGCGTGATCTTGCACATCTCGTCGCGCCGCGGATCATACTGTTCGATGGTAGCGCAATCGGTGAAGATGGTGATGACGACATCTTCCTCGAGCGGCTGGCGGCCCTCGTCGAGAAGGGTGATGACGGTCGCGTCGAAATCGTGTTCGATGGTGAACATGGCGCTCCTCCCCGTGGCCACCCCCTGGCCGCTGCCAGAATGGCCCGCCATTGCCGCGGCGGCAAGCCCGGCACGAGCGCAGGGGAGAAGGAGGCGCCAGAGGGAAAGGGCGTGGCGATGGCAGCCATGGCAGGGCTCCTGCGCAAGGAGCTGGCGCGTCGGACCGGATGCAACAGCGAGACCATCCGCTATTACGAGCGGATCGGTCTTCTCGACGCACCGCCGCGGGCCGCCAACGGCTACCGCATCTATGACGAGCGCCATCTGCGGCAGCTGCGCTTCATCATGCGCGCCCGGGCCCTCGGCTTCACTCTCGAGGAGATCCGCGAACTGCTCTCGCTGCGCGAGAGGGGCCGGCCCTGCCGCGAGGTCGCCGCCATCACCCGCCGCCATCTCGAGACGGTCCGCGGCAAGATCCGCGATCTCGAACGCATCGCCCGGCGCCTCGCCGACACGCTGGAGCGCTGCGAAGCGGCGCAGGAGAGCGGAGCGACCGCCGGCTGCGCCATTCTCGAGGCCCTCGAGACGCCCGGCACCGCCTCCGGAAGGACCGCAGCGCAAGAGGGAGAAAACGGCGCGGCGTCCTGACCCATGCGGGCGCGGCGGGTGACACCCTGCCGCTCCGCACTGCGGACATCCTGCGCATTGTGATGGGAAGTGGCCCCGTCTAGAGAGGAGAGAGGCCCCGGCATCATCGGGCCGTCAGGCGAAACGGAGCGGAAGGGGGCGGGATGAGCGTTCGGGAACAGTTGCGCTGGTGGGCCGGCATCGCCGCGCTCTTCGTGCTGATGCTGTGGCTTCTGGGCGATGTGCTGCTGCCCTTCGTCATGGGCGGAGCGATCGCCTATTTCCTCGACCCCCTGGCCGACCGTCTCGAGGCCCGCGGGCTCGGCCGCACCCTCTCGGTCGTTCTCGTGACGATCTTCAGCTTCGCCGTCATCCTCCTTCTCCTCCTGATGGTGATGCCGCTTCTCGTCGGCCAGCTCATGGCACTGATCGAGGTCCTGCCCGGGCTCGTCACCCATCTGCAGGCCTTCCTGCACGAACGGCTGCCGACCCTGATGAAGGAGGTGCCCTTCATCGCCACCACGCTGAACGGCGCCGGCGCCACCGTCACCTCCGGGGGCACGGCCCTTCTGGCGCGGCTGCTTTCCTCGGCGGTGACGGTGATCGACTTCTTCGTCTTCCTCGTGGTGGTGCCGGTCGTGGCCTTCTACATGCTCCTCGACTGGGACCGCATGACCGCCGCCATCGACCGGCTGCTGCCACGCCAGCACGCCCCCACCATCCGACGCCTCGCCCGCGAGATCGACCAGGTGCTGGCCTCCTTCGTGCGCGGCCAGCTCTCGGTCTGCGCCATTCTCGGCACCTATTACGCGGTGCTTCTGGCCCTTCTGGGGCTCGATTACGGCATCGCCGTCGGCGCGATCGCCGGGCTCATCACCTTCATCCCCTATATCGGGGCGACGGTGGGAGGGCTTCTGGCCATCGGTCTTGCGCTCAACCAGTTCTGGGGCGACTGGGCGATGGTGGCGGCGGTGGCGGCGGTGTTCGTCTCCGGCCAGTTCCTCGAGGGCAACGTGCTGACGCCGAAGCTCGTCGGCCGCTCGGTCGGGCTGCACCCGGTCTGGCTTCTCCTCGCCCTTTCGGCCTTCGGGCGCTTCTTCGGGTTTCTCGGCATGCTGGTGGCGGTGCCGGTGGCGGCGATCCTCAAGGTGCTGATCGCCTTCCTCGTCGAGCAGTATCGCACGGGCCGGCTCTATCTCGGCGACGGCACACCGCCCCCGGACGACGCCCCGCCCCCCACAGGCAAGGATGGGGCCGGCTGAGCGGCGGCGCGACCGGCGCCACCTCCGAAGCCGCCACCCGCGCCGGGCCGGGATTGACAAGCCCGCGGCCGCACTTCACCTCCACCACGGGCCCGCAGCCGGCGGACCGGACACGGCGCAGGGCAGGCGGACGAAGAGACAGGGAGAGGCAGGAGAGACGCTTCATGGTCGCGAGACGCGAACAGTTCACGCTCGACATCAGCGGCATCCGCCTCCCCGGGCAGGGGGAGTTTCACGTCTCCCCGGCCAATGCCGAGGCGGTGACGCTGATCGAGGCCGACCATCTGTGGCCCGGAGGGCGGCTCGTGCTCTGCGGCCCGGAAGGGGCGGGCAAGAGCCATCTCGCCGCACTCTGGGCCACGCGGCGCGGCAGCCGGGTGATCGCCGCCGAAACCCTCGCCCGCCCCCCGGAGGCCCGTTCCCGGAGCGCAACCGGAAGCGACATGCTCGCCGCGGCCGAGGCGCCGGGACTCGTGATCGAGGACATCGACCGCCTCCCCGGCGACCGCGCCGCCGAGGAGGCACTGTTCCACCTCTTCAACGCCGCGGTCGGCGCCGGCACGCCACTGCTGATGACCACCCGCCGCCCGCCGGCACGACTGCCCTTCACCCTGCCCGACCTTGCAAGCCGGCTTGCCGCCTGCCAGCTCGTCAAGCTGGCGCCGCCCGACGACACCCTTCTGGCCGCCGTGCTCATCAAGCTCTTCGCCGAGCGGCAGATCGCGCCGCCGCCCGGGCTCATCCGCTGGCTCTTGCCGCGCATGGAGCGCAGCTTCGCCGCCGCCCGGGCCCTCGTCGCCGAGATCGACCGCATCGCCCTTTCCGAGGGCCGGCCGGTGGGGCGGGCCGTGGCCGCCCGGGCTCTGGACAAGCTGAACGCCGTCGCGTCACAATCGGACCCGCCCGCCGAGGAGAAGAACCGATGATGGACGCCGCCCCCTGCCCCGCACCGCCGACCGACGCCCCGGTCGATGCCGATTTCCTCGACGCGCCCCTGCCCGCCCCCGTTTCCCTGTCCGACGTGACGGACGGCTCTCCCCATCGCTTCTTCAACCGCGAACTCAGCTGGCTCGCCTTCAACTGGCGGGTGGTCGAGGAAGCCTGCAATGCCGAGGTGCCGCTTCTCGAGCGGGTGCGATTCCTGTCGATCTCGGCCACCAATCTCGACGAGTTCTACACCGTCCGCGTCGCCGGGCTCCGGGAGCTGGCACGGGCCGGCAACCGCACCCCTTCCCCCGACGGGCTGACCCCGGCCGAGCAGCTCGAGGCGATCGACGCCGAGGCCAAGCGGCTGCAGAAGGCCCAGCAGGCCACCTGGGAGACATTGCGGGCCGCGCTGGCAGAGGAGGGAATCGTCCTTCTTCGGCACGACAGCCTCTCGGCCGAGGACCGGGCCCATCTCGACGAGGTGTTTCTCGACAAGGTCTTCCCCGCCATCACGCCCCTGGCGATCGACCCCGCCCATCCCTTCCCCTTCATCCCCAATGCCGGGCTTTCCCTCGCCCTCGCTCTCGAAGGTCCCGGCGGGCGCAGGCTCGAGGCGCTGGTGCCGATCCCCTCTCGGCTCGACCGCTTCATCGAGCTGCCGACCGCGAATGCCGGCAGGGCGAAAGGGCGGCGGCGCGTCCACCGCTTCCTGGCCCTCGAGGAACTCCTGCTTCTCAAGGTCGATGCGCTCTTTCCCGGCCACAGGCTGCTCGGGAGCTGTATCTTCCGGGTGCTGCGCGACAGCGATCTCGAGATCGAGGAAGAGGCGGAAGACCTCGTGCGCGAATTCGAGGTCGCCCTCAAGCGCCGCCGCCGCGGCGAGGTGATCCGGCTCACCATGTCGAAAGGGGCGCCGGCCACCCTCCGGCAGATGATCATGGAGGCACTCGGCGTCGGCGAGGACGAGATCTTCGACATTTCCGGCTTCGTCGGTGTCGCCGATCTCAAGGAGCTGGTGCTCGACGACCGGCCCGATCTCCTCTGGCCGCCCTTCACCCCGCGCGTGCCCGAGAGGGTGCAGGACCATGACGGCGACATGTTCGCCGCCATCCGTCAGAAGGACATGCTGCTCCATCACCCCTACGAGAGTTTCGATCTCGTGGTGCGGTTCCTCGAGCAGGCCGCGCGCGATCCGGACGTGGTCGCCATCAAGCAGACGCTCTACCGCACCTCGCGCGACAGCCCGATCGTGCGGGCGCTGTGCGAGGCGGCGGAGGAAGGCAAGTCGGTCACGGCGCTGATCGAGCTCAAGGCCCGCTTCGACGAAGCGGCCAACATCCGCCAGGCGCGGCGGCTCGAGCGGGCCGGCGCCCACGTCGTCTATGGTTTCCTCGACCTGAAGACCCATGCCAAGGTGTCGGTGGTGGTGCGCCGCGAAGGAGGACGGCTCGTCACCTATTCCCATTTCGGCACCGGCAACTACCACCCGGACACGGCCCGGATCTATACCGACCTTTCGCTGTTCACCCGCGATCCGGCCCTCGGGCGCGACGCGGTGCGGCTGTTCAACTACGTCTCCGGCTATGCCCGGCCCGACCGGCTGGAGAACCTCGCCGTCTCGCCGCTCGATCTGCGGCGGCGGCTGCTCGAGATGATCGAGGCCGAGGCCGACCATGCCCGCGCCGGCCGCCCGGCGGCGATCTGGGCGAAGATGAACGCGCTCGTCGATCCCGAGGTGATCGACGCCCTCTACCGTGCCTCGGCCGCCGGGGTGGAGATCTCGCTCGTCGTGCGCGGCATCTGCTGCCTGCGCCCCGGCGTGGCGGGGCTGTCGGAACGCATCCGCGTCAAGTCGATCGTCGGACGCTTCCTCGAGCATTCGCGCATCGTCTGCTTCGGTGCCGGCCACGGCCTGCCCTCGCCGAAGGCCCGGGTCTTCATCTCCTCGGCCGACTGGATGCAGCGCAATCTCGACCGGCGCGTGGAAACCCTGGTCGAGATCGGGAACGAGACCGTCCACGCCCAGATCCTCGACCAGATCATGGCCGCCAATCTGCGCGACGAGGCCCAGTCCTGGGTGCTCGGCCCCGACGGACGCTATCTGCGCCACCCGCGCCCGGAAGGGGCGGCGCTGTTCTCCTGCCACGACTACTTCCTCAAGACGCCGTCGCTCTCGGGCCGCGGCTCGGCCGGCACGAGCGAGGTGCCGCGACTGATCGTGCCGCGCCGCCCGCGTGCCGGCGGGCCGATGGCCGGCGAACGCTCGACGAAGGGATGAGGCCTCCTCGCGAGAACCGGGAGAAAAGGACGATGACGAAGACGGAAGCTCCGACGGCGAAAGGCACCGACACGACAGGCGAGGCGGCAACGCCCCTTGCGCCTCGAAAGCCCGGACAGACGCCTGCCCCTCCCGACGGAAGCGGCGCCGCCTCGGCCGTGCCCGGGGCCGCGCCCGATGCCGGAGCCGGAGAAGCGGCGCGGAACCCGCTGCCCAAGGCGGTCTTCAAGGATCTGCCTTTCGACTACGACCCCAAGCGCCGCTCGCTCTCGCGGGTCGGGGTGATCGACGTCGGCTCGAACTCGGTCCGCCTCGTGGTCTTCGACGGCGCCGCCCGCTCCCCGGCCTACTTCTTCAACGAGAAGGTGATGGCGGGGCTCGGCCGGGGCGTGGCCGAGACCGGACGGCTCAGCCCCGAAGGGCGGGAGCGGGCGCTCAGGGCGCTGAGGCGCTTCGCACGCCTCGCCGAAGCGATGGGCGCGCCCGTCACCGGGGTGGCGACCGCCGCCGTGCGTGAGGCGAAGGACGGCAAGACCTTCCTGCGGGAGGTGAAGAAGACCACCGGACTGAAGATCCGCCTCGCGAGCGGGGAACAGGAGGCGCGGCTCGCGGCCGAGGGAGTGCTCGTCGGCTGGCCGGACGCCCGCGGCCTCGTCTGCGACATCGGCGGCGCCTCGATGGAGCTCGCCGAGCTCGGCAGCGGGCGGATCGGCCTCTGCCAGAGCTCGCCCCTCGGGCCGCTCAACCTCGCCACCATCACCGACCCCAAGGCCCGGCGCAAGCATGTGCGGGCGACGCTGAAGGCGATGAAGGCACGGCTTGCGGGCGAGCACAGGCGGATCTTCCTCGTCGGGGGCTCCTGGCGGGCCATCGCCCGGCTCGACATGCTCCGGCGCGACTATCCGCTCAAGGTGCTGCACGAATACCGCATGGACCCGGCCGAAGCGATCGCCACCATTCGCTGGACGATAACGGAGGATCCGAAGCGGCTCCGGCAGCTGACGGGCACCTCTCTCGAGCGGCTTTCCCTCGTGCCTCTCGCGGGGGAGGTGCTCGAGGAGCTCGTCTCGATCTTCCGCCCCGAAGAGTTCGCCGTCTCGAGCTACGGCATCCGCGAAGGGCTCCTTTTCGAGCGGATGCCCGCCGATCTGCGCCGCCGCGACCCGCTGATCGAGGCCTGCAGCTACATGGAATACACCCAGGCCCGCTTCCCCGGTTTCGGCAAGGCGCTCTACCGGTTCCTCAAGCCGGTCTTCAAGATCGTCGCCCCCGAGGAGAAGCGCCTCGTCAAGGCCGCCTGCCTGTTGCATGACGTCTCCTGGCGGGCGCATCCGGACTATCGCGCCGAGGTCTGTTTCGAGACCATCACCCGGGCCAACCTCGGAGGGGTCGATCACCCGGGCCGGATCTTCCTCGGCACCGCCCTCCTCCATCGCTACAAGACCTCGCGCAAGGGCACCGGGTTCGACCCGCTCTTCGCCCTGCTCGACGAAAAGCGGCTCGCGATCGCCGAGACCCTCGGCAAGGGCATGCGCTTCGGGGCGATGCTCTCGGGCTCGGTCGTCGCCCATATGGGCGCGCTTTCCTTCAAGCCGACGCGGGGCACGCTCAAGCTCAAGCTGCCGCAGGACGCGGCCGATCTCATGGGCGAAGTCGTCGAGCAGCGCTTCCGCAGCTTCGCCAAGGCCCTGGGCGTCACCCCGAAGGTGGAATTCCTCGACCGCTGACGCGCCGGCCGCCCCGGCGCAGCCCGTCGTCACGCCGTCATCGCTCCGCGGCATCACGCGCCCCGGCGCACTCCGCCGCATGCCCGACCGCGTCACCGATGCTTCATCACCGCCCCGTCATGGCCCCGGCCCCGCCCCGTTGCGCCCTTCGGCACCGCCGTCGTCCTGCCGCAGCCCCGTCTCCCCCGTCGCCGCCCCTACGAAGCGCGCGGCGCAACTCTCGGCCCCCGCCGGCCCTGTCGATGCGTTGCCCCAGGCGCGGCTTTGGCCTAATCAGGCCGCAACACACCCATTCGAGCCATGAGGGACCCGATGCGACTGACCCGCTACTTCCTGCCCGTTCTCAAGGAAAACCCGGCCGAGGCGACGATCGCCTCCCACCGGCTGATGCTGCGCGCCGGCATGATCCGGCAGGTCGCGGCCGGCATCTATGCCTGGCTGCCCCTCGGCTACAAGGTGCTCCGGCGGCTCGAGGAGATCATCCACGAGGAGCAGCAGCGCGCCGGTCACATCCCGATGCTGATGCCCACGCTCCAGCCGGCGGAGCTGTGGCGCGAATCGGGCCGTTACGACGCCTACGGCCCCGAAATGCTCCGCATCCGCGACCGGCATGAGCGCGACATGCTCTACGGGCCGACCAACGAGGAGCTCATCACCGACATCTTCCGCAGGAACGTCAGCTCCTACAAGGATCTGCCGCTCACCCTCTACCACATCCAGTGGAAGTTCCGCGACGAGATCCGCCCCCGTTTCGGCGTGATGCGCGGCCGCGAGTTCCTGATGAAGGACGGCTACAATTTCGACATCGACCGCGAAAGCGCCATCCACGCCTACAACCGCCACATGGTGAGCTACCTGCGCACCTACGAACGCATGGGGCTCAAGGCCATCCCGATGCGTGCCGATTCGGGGCCGATCGGCGGCGACGACAGCCACGAATTCCTCGTGCTGGCCGATACCGGTGAATCGGAGGTCTTCTTCGACAGCGCCATCCTCGATCTGAAACTGGGCGAACGCACCATCGATTATGACGACCGCGCCCAGTGCGCCGCCATCCGCGAGGAATGGACCACCCCCTACGCGCGCACCGACGAGACCCACGACCCGGCCCTGTTCGAGGCCGAGGTGCCCGCCGAGCGGCGCCGCAGCAGCCGCGCGATCGAGGTCGGCCAGATCTTCTATTTCGGCACGAAGTATTCCGAGCCGATGAAGGCTCTCGTCGTCAACGAGAAGGGCGAGCGCGTGCCGGTGCACATGGGCTCCCACGGCATCGGGGTGAGCCGGCTCGTCGGCGCCATCATCGAGGCCAGCCACGACGAGGCGGGCATCGTCTGGCCCGAAGGGGTGACGCCCTTCCATGCCGGGATCGTCAATCTCAAGCAGGGCGACGCCGCCACCGACGCCGCGGCCGAGGAGATCTACGCCGCCCTGCGCGCCCGCGGGCTCGAACCGCTCTATGACGACCGCGACGAGCGGGCCGGTGCCAAGTTCGCGACGATGGATCTCATCGGCCTGCCCTGGCGCATCACCGTCGGGCCGCGGGGCCTCGCCCGGGGCAGGGTCGAGCTCACCGAGCGGCGCACGGGCGAGAGCGAGGAGCTGAGCATCGAGGCCGCCGTCGATCGGCTGGCGCGGATCTACGCCGAAACGGGATGAGCGCGGCCGTCCGGGCGTGACAGGCGGACAAGGGCCGCTTCCGGCGCGACGCGGGCGCTCCGGGCAAGGGCGGTGTCGGCTGCGTGGACGGACGGCCCGCGATGGGCAGGCGGCTCGAAACGGCCTGTCCATGCGCGCGGCCCCCTCCGCGAACGGCAAACACCTCCTTCCCGACCGAACCGGCCTGGCAGCCCTGCAGGCGGCGCGAATCGCACACCGGCTCCGGCGGCCTCCCCCGGCGTCTTCCTGCCCGCCCGCATCGCCCCGGCACCGCACTGCGGCACCCTTCCCCGGCGCCGCCCCTGCCGCCGTCTTCAGGCCGCCCGCCGCCGACGGGGCCGGGCGCGATTGACACCCCCGCCCCTTCGCGAAATGTTCGGACCCATGCATCAGGTTCTTGTCGTCGAAGACACCCCCTCGATGCGTCTCGTCTACGAACGCATCCTCGCCCGCGCCGGCCATGTGCCGATCGGGGCGACCAGCATGGCCGAGGGGCGGGAGATCTTCGCCCGCGAGCGGCCGGGGATCGTGCTTCTCGATCTGATGCTGCCCGACGGAGACGGCATGGACCTTCTGCGGGAGATGCTGGCCACAGCGCCCGCAACCCGGGTCATCATCATCACCGCCAACGCCTCGATCCACAAGGCGGTCGAGGCCATCCGCTCGGGCGCCTTCGAGTTCCTCGTCAAGCCCTTCGACGAGGCGCGGCTCCTGACCGCCGTCGAGAACGCCGCCCGTGCCCTCGCCCCGTCCCCGGTGGAGAACGGCCCGCTCTTCGATGTCCATATCGGCTCCTCCAAGGCGATGGAGAAGGTCGTCCGCCGGATCCGCCGCGCCGCCCCGTCGATGGCCACGGTCTTCATCACCGGCGAAAGCGGCACGGGCAAGGAAATGGCGGCACGGGCGCTGCACCGCGCCTCGCCCCGTGCCGGGGGAGCCTTCGTCGTGCTGAACTGCGCCGGCCCCGCCGGAGAGGCGGCCGCGACCCGGCAGGATCCGCGCCTCGACCAGATCGCCAGGGCCGACGGCGGCACGCTCCTTCTCGACGAGATCTGCGAGGCCGATCACGCCTTCCAGCAGCGTCTTCTCCAGCTCATCCAGGACGGCGCCCTGCCGGGGCCCGATGGCGGATCGGCACGAAAGCTCGACATCCGCCTCGTCTGCACCTCCCGGCACGATCCATACGAGGCGGTGCGCACGGGCCGGCTGCTCGAAAACCTCTTCTATCGGCTCCACGTCATTCCCCTGCGCATGCCCCCCCTCAGGGAACGGGGGGACGACGTGGTGGAGATCGCCGAGGTCAAGCTGGCCGAGCTCGCCCGCGAGGAAGGCAAGCGCTTCTCCCGCATCGACGACGAGGTGAAGGCCCTTTTCCGTTCGCTGCCCTGGCCCGGAAATGTCCGCCAGCTCTTCAACGTCCTGCGCAATGTCGTCGTGCTCCATGGCGGCGCAAGCGTCACCCGCACCATGCTGCCGGTCGAGATCCTGCATCTCGAGGAGGAGGCCGTGCGGGCCGAGATCGTCGAGGAGGTGGAGAAGGGCGAGATGCCGCTTCTGGTGGAGGATCTGGTCGGCCGACCGCTGACCGAGATCGAGCGGATCGTGATCGAGACCACCATCGCCCGCGAGGGCGGCTCGATCCCGCGGGCCGCGCGGGTGCTCGGCATCTCCCCTTCCACCATCTATCGCAAGCGCGAGAACTGGAAGAAGGGGGCAGGCTGAGAAGGGCGCTGCACGGATGCCTTCGGAGCCGCTTCGCGGGGACGGCTTGACCTCGCCCGCGCCTCGGCGCACCAATCGGACAAATTTCGGGAGAACGCCATGACCGGAACCGAAGCGCCCGCCGCACCACCCGCAGATCCCGACATCGAGGCGGCGCTCCTCGCCGCGGCCGCCGCGGCCCGCCTCCACGCCCATGCGCCCTATTCGGGCTTTGCGGTCGGTGCGGCGCTGCGGGACGAGAGCGGCGCGCTTCATGCGGGGTGCAATGTCGAGAACGCCTCCTATCCCGAAGGCAGCTGCGCCGAGACCGGAGCCATCGCCGCCATGGTTGCCGCGGGCGGCCGACGCATCACCCACATTCTGGTCCTGGCGGATGCACCGGCGCCGGTGCCGCCCTGCGGCGGCTGTCGCCAGCGGATCGCCGAATTCGCCACCGCCGACACCCTCGTTCTCATGGCCGGCCCCGAAGGGGTGCGGCGGCGCACCACCATCGGCGCGCTGCTGCCGTCGGCCTTTTCCTCGGCCCGTCATCTCGACCTCGGGGAAGAAGGCGGGGAGAGCGGCGCATGAGCGATTTCGATCCGCGGCGCGTGATCGCGAGGAAGCGCGACGGCCACGCTCTCGAGGAAGCCGATCTCGCGGCCTTCGCCGCCGGGCTGGCCGACGCCACGGTCACCGACGCCCAGGGCGCCGCCTTCGCCATGGCGGTCTTCCTGCGCGGCCTTGCGGAGGAGGAACGCGTCGCCCTCACCCGGGCCATGCAGGAAAGCGGCCGCACCCTCGCCTGGCCCGGGGGCGCACCGGTGCTCGACAAGCACTCGACCGGCGGAGTGGGCGACTGCACCTCGCTCGTCCTCGCCCCGGCCCTCGCCGCGCTCGGCGTCCGGGTGCCGATGATCTCGGGCCGCGGCCTCGGCCATACCGGCGGCACGCTCGACAAGCTCGAGGCGATCCCGGGGGTGACGACCGCGCTGCCGGCCGAGCGGATCGGTGCGATCGTCGGCGAGATCGGCTGCGTGATCGCCGCCGCCGGCCCCGACATCGCCCCGGCCGACCGGCGGCTCTACGCGCTGCGCGAGGAAAGCGCCACCATCGAGAGCCCCGACCTCATCACCGCCTCGATCCTCTCGAAGAAACTCGCCGAGGGACTCGACGCCCTCGTGCTCGACATCAAGACCGGATCGGGAGCCTTCATGCGGAAAGAGGCGGACGCCCGCGCGCTCGCCCGGATGCTGAAGACGACCGCCGAAGGGGCCGGCTGCCCGACCGCCGCCCTCGTCACCGACATGAACGAACCTCTGGCCTCGGCGGCGGGCAACGCGCTCGAGGTGGCCCGGGCGCTCGATCTGCTGACCATGACCGACATCGACAACCGGCTGTGGGATCTGAGCCTCGCCCTCGGCGGCGCCCTTCTCGCCAGGGCCGGCATGGTCGCCGACCGCAAGGCGGGCGCGGCGCGGCTCGAGAGGGTGATCGAGGAGGGGCGCGCCGCCGAACGCTTCGCCGCCATGATCGCCGCCCAGGGCGGGCCGAAGGACCTTCTCGAACGCTATCGCGAGATCCTGCCGCGCGCCCCCGTCATCCGCCCCGTGCCGCCCGCGACACCCGGCTTCGTCACCGCCATCGACACCCGCCGGCTCGGGGAGATCGTGGTGATGCTCGGCGGCGGGCGGCGACGCCAAGGCGAGCGGATCGACCCGGCGGTGGGGCTGTCGGACATCGCTGGCATCGGCCAGCATGTCGGCCCCGAAACCCCGCTCGCCACCATTCACGCCGCCTCGGAGGCGGCCTTCATGGCTGCGGCCGAAGCGCTGCGGCAGGCCTGTGTCGTCGGCCCGCGCCCCCTGCCCGCACCGCCGCTGATCCTTGCCGAATTGTGATCACGAAAGGCGAGCGATGATTTGTGACAACAAATGCCGACGAAGCGATGGCCGCGACCGCCATCGCGGCGCCAGCCCCGAAATTCGTGATCACATGAACCGCCGGGCCGGCCGGTCCGCAGGAGCACGCCATGAAACCCGCCGCTGACCGGCGCGCCTTTCTCGTCGTGCTCGACAGCGTCGGCATCGGCGGCGCTCCCGATGCCGCGCTCTTCGGCGACGAGGGCGCCAACACCATCGGCCATGTCGCCGAAACCTGCGCCCGGGGCACGGCCGGGGCGGGGCGCGACGGCCCCCTTCATCTGCCGAACATGGCGGCGCTCGGCCTCGGCCGCGCCCTCGCGGCGGCCAGCGACCACCCGGGCCCCCTGCCCGACATGCCGCAACGGGGCAGCTGGGCCGCCGCCACCGAACACTCCGCCGGCAAGGACACGCCGACCGGCCATTGGGAGCTGGCCGGCGTGCCCGTTCCCTGGCGCTGGCACGTCTTTCCCGACGAGGTGCCGGCCCTGCCCGCGGAGATCAGCCGCCGCATCGCCGAGCTTGCGGGCAGCGACGGCGTTCTCGGCAACTGCCACGCCTCGGGCACCGAGATCATCCGCCGCCTCGGGGCCGAGCATGTGAAGACCGGGCGGCCGATCGTCTATACCTCGGCCGACAGCGTCATCCAGATCGCCGCCCATGAGGAAAGCTTCGGGCTGGCGCGGCTCCTCGAGCTTTGTGCCGGGCTGGCGCCGCAGGCCCATGCGATGCGGGTCGGCCGCGTCATCGCCCGCCCCTTCACCGGCACCCCCGAAAGCGGCTTCCGCCGCACCGGCAACCGGCGCGACTTCGCCATCGCCCCGCCGGAGCCGACCCTGCTCGACCGGGCTCTTGCCGCCGGTCGGACGACCCATGCCGTGGGCAAGATCGGCGACATCTTCGCCCATCGCGGCATCACCCACGAGCACAAGGCCCCCGGCAGGGGCGATGCCGGGCTCTTCGCCATCCTGCTCGATCTCGCCGAAAGGGCGGCGCCCGGCAGCCTCGTCTTCGCCAATCTGGTGGAGTTCGACAGCGAATACGGCCACCGGCGCGACGTGGCCGGCTACGCCCGCCATCTCGAATGGTTCGATGCGGCCCTGCCGGCGCTGCTCGCGCGGCTCGGGCCGGGCGATCTTCTCGTCATCACCGCCGATCACGGCAACGACCCGACATGGCGCGGCAGCGACCACACCCGCGAACGCACTCCGGTGCTGATTCACGGCGCCGGCAGGGCCGATCTCGGCCTGTGCCGTTTCGTCGATGTCGATGCCACCGTCGCCCGCTGGCTCGCCGTGCCCCCGGGGCCGCATGGCACCGATCTTCTCGGCTGACTCCGCCCGCCGCACGCTTGCGCCGATCCGCGCAGGGTGATTGATAGGGGCGAGGGAGAGCGGCGATGCACTACAACTGGCTGGCCTTTCTGCGCGAGACGATCGATTTCACCTCCTACGCCTCGATCTGGTACTGGATCGTGCTGGCGGCGGCCTGGTCGGCCATGACCCACCGGATCATGGGCGTGCCGTGGGACATGATCCGCCGGGCCAACTGGCAGAGCGCCGAAGGCATGCGGACCGCTGGCGACATCGCCGCCCTCGTCCGCATCCATGTGCGCCGTCTCAAGACCATCATGGACATTGCCGGACCCTTCGCCGTCGGCGGCGCCTTCTTCGGGCTGACGGTGCTGGCGATGCTCGGCTTCGGCTACGGTTTCGAGTTTCCCCAGGCCGCCTTTCTCATCCTGTTCCCGATCGCCGTCGGCCGGCTGATGTCGGTGCGGCTGGCCTATCGCCTCCACGCGCTGATGGAAGAGGGGGCGCTGCCCGAAGGGTTCGAGCTCTGGCGGCTGCTCGCCCGCCATCGCCTCGCGCTGCAGCTTCTGGCGGCCCTGTCGATCCTGGTGACGACCTTCTGGGGCATGGCCTACATCCTCAGCCATTCGGTGCTCTGACGAATGGGAAGACCCGCGCGGCGCGCGGCCGTGCACCTGCCCGGCTCTCTCCGGCGCGACGGGAAGCGCCGCGGCTTCGCGACCCGGCGTTCACGATCCGCCGAGCCCGGCCCGCCGCGCTGGCACATCGGCCCCGGCCGGGCTATCCTGCCCGCAGGACAGGAAGGACGGAGCAACGGGGAGACGCGCATGGCCGTCGAACAGGCATCGATTCGCGACCTCGATCCGGTCTGGAGCCGGATCCGCCACGAGGCCGAGGACGTGGCCCGGTCGGAACCGCTCCTGTGGGGTCTGGTGCAGACCGGGATCCTGCATCACGACACGCTCGAACAGGCCCTCGGCTATCGCATGGCCCTCAAGCTCGCTTCCGGGGAGATGCCGGGCGAGTTCATCCGCGAATTCTGCGATACCGCCTTCGCCGCCGATCCCGAGATCGGCCTCGCAGCCCGGGCCGACCTCGTGGCCGTCTATGATCGGGACCCGGCCTGCGACCGTTTCCTGATGCCGCTCATCTTCTTCAAGGGCTATCTGGCGCTCCAGACCTACCGCGTCGCCCACTGGCTGTGGCGCGACGGGCGCAAGGATCTGGCCTATTTCCTCCAGATGCGCATGTCCGAGGAATTCGCCATCGACATTCACCCCGCCGCCCGCATCGGCCGCGGCTGCATGCTCGACCATGCCCATGCCATCGTCATCGGCGAAACGGCGGTGGTGGGGGACAACGTGTCGATGCTGCACGGGGTCACGCTCGGCGGCACCGGCAAGGAACATGGCGACCGCCACCCCAAGGTCGGCAACGGCGTGCTGATCGGCGCCGGGGCGACCATCCTCGGCAATATCCGCATCGGCGACTGCGCCCGCATCGCCGCGGGCTCGGTGGTGCTGACCGACGTGCCGGCCCGCAAGACCGTGGCCGGCGTGCCGGCGCGGGTGGTGGGCGAGGCCGGCTGCGACCAGCCCTCGCGTTCCATGAACCAGCTCCTGCGCGACATCGAGGCCGCCCACGAGGGCAAGGGGTGACGCTCGCCCCGGCCGCGGCAAGGGCGAAAACCGCCGGGTTTCTCCGAAGCTCCGAACGCCCCGTCGGGCCTCATCTGCCGGCGGTTCGCCGGCCGGGTTCTTCGCTCCTGAACGGCCGCCCCAGGGAAAAGGTCGAACGGCCGAAGGTTTCACGACACCGGATTTCCCCGCGGCCTGAACGGGCCGTCGGACATCATCCCTCCTCGCGCCAGCGCCAGGCGAGGGTCTCGGGCGGCAGGCAGAGACGGTCCGAGCAGGCCTGAAGATCGATCTCGATCATGTGCCAACCCGGCCGCACGGGACGGGGCAGCGACAGATCGAGCCGCCCCGTGAACACATCGAGCGGGGCGGCGGCAAGGCCGATCTCGACCGTCTCCGGCCGCGGCCAGCCGCCTTCGGGGGTGACGGGAACCCCGTCGATGCGGATCTGCGTCGCGATCAGCCACTCATCGGTCGGCACGGCAGCGTTGACATGCCAGCCGGGCGCGATCTCGAGGACGAGGCGGAGCGCGCGGCGGGCCGGGCTTCCTGCCGCCGCCGCGGTGCTGACGGTGGGAGCGGCTGGAGGGGCAGCAGAAGCGGCAGAAGCGGCGGCACCGCCCGCTTCGCCCGGGCCGCGCCGGGCCGGCGGAGCGAGTGCCGGTCGCGGGTAGAGCATGGCCGACGGATGGGGCCGGAAACTCGCCCGGACATGGCCGCGGGCCGCGCTGCGCACCGGACCGGTCTCCCCGCCCGCCCGTTCGGCCAGCGCGCGCAGCAGCCCCGCATGACGGTGCGGATCGCGCGCCCGGGGGGCCAGCGCCCGTGCAAGATCGTCGGCAATGGCGCGGATGCGATCACGATCGCGCACCCCCTCGTGCGGCGGCGCTTCCTCGGGCAGGCGCCGCGCGAGCCGGTCGAGAAAGAGCAGGGCCAGGGCATTGGCCGCCGGCAGGTTGCGGTCGAGAAGCGGCGGGATGGCGGACGACGCTCCGCCCTGAAGCGGGGAGAGGGCGTGCTGCGCCTGCCCCCGCCAGGGCTGCCCCGGACGGCGGAAGGCCGCGATCATCTCCCCGGCCAGCCGTAGCGCCTGCTCGAGCCGCGCCTTCCGCGCCCCGGCCGGGCCGTAATCATGGGCCGCCAGCAGCGCCAGACCGAGCGCCGCATGATCGAGGAGCAGCGCCTCGCCCCGCGGCCGCCCGCGATAGACGAAACGCGCGAGACGGCCCCCCGGGAGGCGGGCACGGAGGCGCAACCGGTCGAGCCGGGCGGCGGTGGCACGCAGGAGCCCCTCGTCCTCGAAGAGCCAGCCGGCGGCGAACAGCGTCTCGAGCATGGCGGCGTTCCAGGCGACGATGCTCTTGCCGTCGGCTTGCGGCAGGGGGCGGCGGGCGCGCCACGCCGCCATGCGGGCAAGGAGGGCGTCGAATGCGGCGGCGTCGAACCCGGCCTCGGCCACGGCGAAGAGGGGTGGTGCCTCGAGGTGCAGGGCCTGCCGGCCGTTTTCCGGCAGCCCGAAGAGCGTGGCCATGCGGGCGGCAGGCCCGGCTCCACCGAGTGCGGCGGCGATCTCGTCCCGGCTCCAGAGATAGAAGACCCCATCGCTCGGCGCTCCCGTCACCGGATCGGGACTTTCGGCATCGAGTGCCCCGAGAAAGAGCCCCGTTGCCGGATCGACCATCTCCCGCAGAACGAAGGCGACGAGCCGGCGCAGCGTGCGGCAATCGTCCGCGCTGCCACCGATGCGGCAGGAAGTGGCGTAGAGACGGCCGAGCAGCGCCTGATCGTAGAGCATCTTCTCGAAATGCGGCGCCGACCAGTCGGGTTCGGTGGCGTAGCGGTGAAAGCCGCCGCCGACATGATCGTGGATCGCGCCGGCTGCCATGCCGGCCCGGGTGAGGGCCAGCGCCTCGGCCCAAGGGGCGGGATCGAGCCGGGGCGTCAGGGCAAGCGTCTCGAGAAGAAGAAGCCGGCTCTCGCGGGGGAACTTGGGCGCAGTGCCGAAGCCGCCGTGAAAATCGTCGATCTCGCCGAGCAGGGGAGCGGCCCGCCGGGCGATCGCATCGAGCGAAGGAGGCTCCGCGGCGCCCGGCATCGTTCGGGGTGCCTCGTCGAGAGCGGCAAGAACCTGCCGGGCCCGCGCCTCGACGGCGCGGCGGTCGGCGCCCCATGCGCGCGCTCCCTCGTCGAGAAAGGCGCGAAACGCCTTCTTCGGCAGATAGCCGGCGGCGGCGAAGGGCGCCCCTTCGGGCGTGAGCAGGACGTTGTTCGGCCAACCCCCCGGTGCACCGAGGCGCCGCGCCGCCTCCTGTAGGCGCTGGTCGAGATCGGGTTCCACCTCGCGATCTACGAGCACCGGCACGAAATGTCGCTCGACGAAGGCGCCGATCCCGGGGTCCATGAAGCTCTCGCGTTCGAGCACATGGCACCAGGCGCAGGCGGCATAGCCGAGAGAGAGGAAGAGCGGCACGTCGCGCGCCCGGGCCTCGGCGATGGCACGGGGGCCGGGAAGGCGCCAGCGCACGGCATTGTCGGCATGGCTCGCAAGATAGGGCGAAGGCGCCGCCGCCAGCCGCGCCGGCCGGTCCGCTGCCGCCTCCCCGCCGCTTGCCGCCCCCGCGAGGGCCAGCCACGGCGGCAGGAACAAGGTGGCAAGGAGAAGGCGCGGACCCGTCATGGCGTCATTCTACCGCATCCGCGCCGCTGCCGTCCTCACATCGGGGTGAGAGCCGGTGCAGGCATGGCGGCGGAGGACGGGGCCGGCGCCGGTCGGGCGGCGGCACCCGCTTCGGCCCCTCGCAGCCCGCAGGAGGGGACGGCTGGACGGAGCGCCTCGCTCCCCTTACTCCCCGAGGAGAAGGCGGTTCCCGGAGCGCACGAAAGGGGCTGCCCGCTCCGCGCGGCGCGCGGCGCGCGGCGCCCGCCGCGCTCCCGGTCCTCCGCCCTTGCGGGAAGCTCCGCATCGCCCCCGGCAGACGGCCGCCCTCAGGCGAGCATGGCGAGGGGGTTCTCCAGATGCGCCTTGATCGCCGCGAGAAAGCGCGCGCCGAGCGCCCCGTCGATCACCCGATGATCCACCGAAAGGGTGACCGACATCACCGTCGCGACCCCGATCTCGCCCGCCTCGTTCACCACCGGCTTCCGCACCCCGGCGCCGACGGCGAGGATCGAACCGTGAGGCGGGTTGATGACGGCATCGAAACTGTCGATGCCGAACATGCCGAGATTGGAGATCGCGAAGCTGCCGCCCTGGTATTCCTCGGGCCTGAGCCGGCGGGCCCGTGCCCTTTCGGCAAGATCCTTCATCTCGGCCGAGATCTGCGACAGGCTCTTCTTCTCGGCGTCGCGGATCACGGGGGTGAAGAGCCCGCCCTCGACCGCCACCGCCACCGCCACATCGGAAGGGGCGAGCCGCAGGATCCGGTCACCGGCCCACACGGCGTTGCAATCGGGAACATCCTGCAAGGCCAGCGCCGCGGCCTTGATGATGAAATCGTTGACCGAGAGCCTGACCCCGCGCGGCATCAGCGCCTCGTTCATCTGCCGGCGCAGCGCCAGCAGCGTATCGAGACGGATGTCGCGTCTCAGATAGAAATGGGGAATGGTCTGCTTGGCCTCGACGAGGCGGCGGGCAATGGTGCGGCGCATGTTGTCGAGCGGCACTTCCTCGAACGGGCGGTCGGCATAGAGCGCCTCGACGCGGGCGGCATCCTCGCCCGAAGCGGGCGAGGCGGCGGCGGGCGGCGCGGCAACGGCGGCCCCGGCGACCGGCGTTTCGGCCGGCGCGGCCTTCTGCGCCTCGGCGGCCGCCAGCACATCGGCCTTGACGATGCGCCCCCGCGGCCCCGAGCCCGTTACCCTGCCCAGATCGACACCGAGCTCCTTCGCGAGCCGCCGGGCCAGGGGCGAAGCGAAGATGCGCCCGGCCGCTCCGCCCCCCTCGGCCGGCGCGGCCGGTGACGCGGCGGGCCGGGCCGGCGCGGCCGGTGTCGTCGGAGCCGGCGCCTCGGCAGCGGCGGGCGCCGCATCGCC